>JBIOGB010000030.1:0-50523 GCA_044447665.1 Candidatus Acidiferrales bacterium
CAAGATTCCCCACTGCTGCCTCCCGTAGGAGTCTGGACCGTGTCTCAGTTCCAGTGTGGCTGGCCATCCTCTCAGACCAGCTAACGATCAAAGCCTTGGTAGGCCGTTACCCTACCAACTAGCTAATCGTGCGCGGGCTCCACCTCCGACGACTTACGCCTTTGAATCCTCGAACCGGAGTCCAAGGAATGTTATGCGGAATTAGCCCGCCTTTCGGCGGGTTATTCCCCATCAGAGGGCAGATTACCCACGTGTTACGCACCCGTGCGCCGTGCGCCATTCCTGTATTGCTACAAGAACGCGCACTCGACTTGCATGTGTTAAGCACGCCGCCAGCGTTCGTTCTGAGCCAGGATCAAACTCTCGTTTGAAGCTGGTAGCTTGGGCGAAAAAAATGCCCTCCGATTGGAATCGGAGAGCCAGCCTGCCCAAGCAAATTATTGTCGCTCGATTTACTCAGACCATTCGGGCTCGAAAAAGCCGAATGGTTTCGAACGGATTCTGGCACATCGTATCGGTTGTCAAAGAGCGATAAGCCCCCCTGTCCAGCAGAAAGGCACTTCTACAGCCTAATAAGTATACGAGCAGCCCTCGTGAATGTCAACCACGAGAGTGGGTTTTTCCACAGTTTTCCTCAGCGCCCCTCTGAGTCGTTCCGTCGTGCTACGATGCGCGGCAGGCACGCATAAACCGTGACTCGTGACTGGTGAAAGACCAAAGACCGTGCGCGCGCATTCGAGGGCGGGAACACTGACGCAGCGCGTCTCGCATTTCCTCCACAAGACCGTGCGGGCGGGGGACCGCGTGGGTGTGACAGTATCCGGAGGTGCGGATTCCACGGCGCTGCTTCTGCTATTGCTCGAGCTGCGTGAGAAGCTCGGGATTGTGCTGAGCGTCGTGCACTTCAACCACAAGCTGCGCGGCAAATCGTCGGACGCGGACGAAAAATTTGTTGCGAAGCTCGCAGCTAGTCGCGGACTGACCTTCCACGTGGGCCACGTTGACGTCGCGGCAAAGGCCAAACGCGAGAAAACCAACCTGGAAGATACCGCGCGTCGCGCGCGGTATGCTTTTTTCGCGCAACTCGTGGAAGAAGGTCAAGTGACGCGAGTCGCCGTTGCGCACACCGCGGACGACCAAGCGGAAACCGTGCTCGCCCATATTCTGCGGGGCACCGGGCTCGCCGGGCTCGGAGCGATCCATCCAGTCGCAGGACACATCGTACGGCCGCTGTTGGATATGCGCCGCGCGGAACTTCGCGCCTACCTCAGATCGCGCAGGCAAGCCTGGCGCGAGGACGTCACCAACCTCGATGTGACCAGGATGCGCGCTCGCATTCGAAAGAAACTCCTTCCGCTCCTCGAGAAACAATTTCAGCCGGCCGTCGTCGAACATCTGGCAACCCTCGCCGAGCTCGCGCGTGAAGACGAAACTTTCTTGAGGGCAATCGCTCAGGAACGCTTCAACGTACTGACACAAATGCATGATGACAGCATCCGGATCAAAGCCGGCGACTTGCTGCAACCTTTCGGAGCAATGAATCCTGCATTCTCCAAAGCGCTGAGCGGACGGCTTGTGCGCCAAATCGTGGGAAAGGTGAAACCCGGCACAGGCCAACTGACCGCGCAACATGTCGACGCCATCCTCGCCCTCGCGAGCCGCGGCCAGAGCGGCAAGTCTCTGCCGCTACCGGGCGGTGTCGAAGTGCGGCGCGAGCGAGATGCGCTTGTTTTTCTCGCCAGCGCAAGCTCTACCGGCAACATCAGCGAAGAAAAAACACTCACGCCCGAATTCTCCCACAACATCGATCTTGTGCGAGGGGAGACGACCGTGCGCGTCCCGCAACTGGGGTGCGTATTCCGCCTCACGGTGATTGACTGGCCCGTAAAGAGAGGAGAAACTATTCAAAGAGGGGTGGTCTTGGACCGCGACCGGCTGCTTGCGCCTCTCGTGCTGCGAAACTGGCGTCCCGGAGACGCCTTGCACCCTCTCGGACGGCAACGCGCGCACAAGCTGAAGCGCTTGCTCAACGAAAAGCGCCTCAGCCGCTGGGAACGCGATGGCTGGGCGGTCCTTACGAGTGGCGGAATAGTGGTTTGGGCCCGCGGCTTTCCGGTTGCCGCCGAATTTGCGGCTGGTGAAAGGACCCAAGCGGGAATCGTGATCGCCGAGGAGCCATTGTGAGCGCGCGAAGCGAGCCGTCTTTTTCTGCCGCGCGCATCGCCGCACGCGTTGCCGCGCTCGGCCGGGAGATTACCCGGAATTGCGATGGGAGGCGGCTCGACGTCGTCGTTACTCTGGACCGCGGCTTCGTTTTCGCCGCGGACCTGATTCGGCAGATTGCCGCTCCCGTCGTTTGTCATTTCGTGCGCGAAGATGTCCGCGATGTCGAGCATGGCGGCTATGCGCGGCGCGAAGTTTTTTTCGGCACGCGGCCCGAATTGAAGGGCCGCGACGTTTTGCTGGTGGATGCAGTGCTCGAGAGCGGCGTGATTCAGGAATTTCTCCTGCGCCGGCTCGGTGAGACCCAGCCCCGGTCGATTCGCCTAGCAGTGCTGCTTGATAAGCCGGCGCGGCGCCGCGTCGGCCTGGAGCCCGATTACTTTGGCTTCCGGACTGCATCTAAGGATATATGGGTTGGCTACGGCCTGGCCGCTGCCAATGGTACGGGCTGCAATCTCCGGCAGCTTTCCGCTGGAGCGAGGGCGGCTTCCGCGAAGAGCGGCAGAGGCAAAAAGAAGTGAGCCGGGCGGTCCACTTTTCAGTTAGGCTATAGGTGAGGGCAAATTGAATTCCAGTTCGACGGCAAAAACAATTCTCTTCTGGATCTGCATCGTATTCCTGGGCGTGATGCTCTGGAAGCTGGTCTCCGCGAATGGGTCGCAGGCGCGGGAGGACGAGCCCAGCTACAGCGAGTTTATGGCCAAGGTGGACGCGGGCGACGTCAAAGAAGTCACTTTGTACCTCTCGCCGAACAGCTATGAACTCCAGGGAGAATATGTCCGCCCGGCGAACCGCAAGTTTCATGTGACCGTCTTCAAGGAATCCGCGCCCGACCTCGTCAAGACTCTGCGCGAGAAAGCCGTCCAGATCAAAGTAAAAGAAGTCCGCAGCGGCGACTGGCTCTTGATTCTTCTGAACGCCTTGCCGCTGATTCTGCTCGCCGGGTTTGTCTTCTTTCTAATGCGCCAGATGCAGGCAGGAGGCAACAAAGCGCTGAGTTTCGGCAAATCTCGCGCGCGTCTGCTCTCCGCCCAACAAAAGAAGGCCACCTTCAAGGATGTCGCCGGCACCGATGAAGCCAAGGAAGAGCTGCAGGAAATTATTGAATTCCTGAAAGACCCGCAGAAATTCCAGAAGCTCGGTGGCCGCATCCCCAAGGGCGTGCTGCTCGTCGGGCCTCCGGGCACGGGCAAGACGTTGCTGGCGCGCGCCATCGCCGGCGAAGCCAACGTTCCTTTCTTCTCCATCTCCGGATCGGATTTCGTCGAAATGTTTGTCGGCGTCGGCGCCAGCCGCGTCCGCGACCTTTTCGAGCAGGGCAAGAAGAACGCCCCGTGCATTATCTTCATCGACGAAATTGACGCCGTCGGCCGCCATCGCGGCGCCGGCCTTGGCGGCGGCCACGACGAGCGCGAACAAACTCTGAACGCGCTGCTCGTTGAAATGGACGGCTTCGAGACCAATGAAGGCGTCATCCTCATTGCCGCCACTAACCGCCCTGACGTTCTTGATCCCGCGCTTCTCCGCCCCGGCCGCTTCGACCGCCGAGTCGTTGTTGCGCGCCCCGACGTTAAGGGCCGCGAAGAAATTCTCCGCGTGCACACGCGCAAAGTACCCATCGCCGATGACGTCGATTTGTCCATTATCGCGCGCGGCACGCCGGGCTTTTCCGGCGCCGACCTCGCTAACTTGGTCAACGAAGCGGCGCTTTGGGCCGCGCGGCAGAACCGCAAGGCCGTCATGATGGTCGACTTCGAGATGTCCAAGGATAAAGTCCTGATGGGCGTCGAGCGCAAATCCATGATCCTCTCTGACGAAGAGAAGAAGAACACTGCGTATCACGAGGCCGGCCACGCTCTTGTCGCTGCCATGACCCCGCGCGCCGATCCCGTCCACAAAGTCACCATCATTCCGCGCGGCATGGCTCTCGGCCTCACCATGCAGTTGCCCCAAGACGATAAGCACACCTATACGCGCGAATATCTCGAAGCGATGCTGGCGGTTTTGATGGGCGGGCGCTCGGCGGAAGAGATTTTCCTCGGTCACATCACTACCGGCGCGGGCAACGACATCGAGCGCGCCACCGACCTCGCCCGCAACATGGTCTGTGAGTGGGGCATGAGCGAGCTTGGCCCGCTGGCCTATGGCAAGAAAGAGGAAGCCATCTTCCTCGGCCGCGAGATTACCCAGCATCGTGACTACTCCGAAGACACCGCCATTCAGATTGACAAGGAAGTGAAACGCATCGTCAACGATGGCTACGACGCAGCAAAGACTCTCTTGTCGAGCAATCGTGACACTCTCGAGCGCATCGCGCAGGCCTTGCTAGTGCGCGAAGTCCTCGACGCCAACGAGGTAAAGCTCCTCATGGAAGGCAAGCCGCTGCCGGAAAAGCTGCGCACGCCTCCCACGCCACCGCCGCAGGTCGCGCCCAGCGCGGATCCGAAGGTGGTGCGACCGGAGCTGCGTCCCGCACCAGGCTTCACCCGCGGCGAAAACCCCGCTAAGGCCTGAACTCTGCGTTTTATTTATTCCGTAAGGGCACGATATATCGCGCCCTTTCCTTTTCACGCTTCCCTACAACGGCGGCACCTGTACGCCCGGTTTGATGCAAGCACCATCCCGCTTGTTCCGGAATCGGCGTACAATACGCCCATGGCGAAGAAGGAAATCGAAAATCTCCGCGTCACGTGCCCATGCTGTCACATCAAGCTGACCGTAGATGCCGTTTTGGGCGTGGTTCTTTCCCACGAAGCGCCGCCCAAGGCCGGGCCGGACGTCGATCTGACCGACGCCGCGACGATTCTCAACGAGCAGCAGCGCAAGCGCGAAGATAAATTCGCAGACTCCTGGTTCCAGGAAACGAACAAGGAAGACATCCTCACCAAGAAATTCGAAGAAGCCATGAAGAAAGCCAAGGACGCCCCTGTCGAAAAGCCTATCCGCGATTTCGACCTCGACTGACTTTTTTATTTTAGTTTTCGGTTTTTCACGCTCCGATAGTGCGGGCGGTTTAACCCCCGCGGGGTTTCCGCGCTAAACTGCATCTGCGTGATGCCCAAGCGAAAGCATTTCCAAATTAAACTGCCCTCGCGAACCCTCTGCCTCGGCCAGCGTACGCTCGTCATGGGCGTCCTCAATGTCACGCCCGACAGTTTTTCCGACGGCGGCAAATTCCTCGACCCGCAGCGCGCTATCGAGCACGCTCTTGCCATGGAGCGCGCCGGCGCCGATCTCCTCGACATCGGCGGCGAATCCACGCGCCCCGGTTCGAGCGGCACTCCCGCTGAAGAAGAACTGGCGCGCATCCTGCCTGTGCTGGAGGGCTTGCGAGACCGCCTGAAAATTCCCATCTCCATCGACACGCAAAAAGCCGAAGTGGCGGAAGCCGCCATCGCCGCGGGCGCTGAAATCATCAACGACATCTCGGGCCTGAAAAATGATCCGCGGCTCGCCGGGGTCGCCGCGCGTCATCGCGTCCCGCTGATCCTCATGCACATGCGCGGCAGACCGCGCAGCATGCAAAAAAATTCCTTCGCCCGCCACGTCATTCAAGATGTCACTCGCGGGTTGCGCGCATCCGTGGCAATAGCCCGCAAAGCCGGCGTCGCCAAATCGCAGATCATCCTCGATCCCGGCATCGGCTTCGGCAAAAGTTTCTCCCAGAACTACGAATTGCTCGCGAATCTCCCTGAACTCGCGAAACTCGGCTTCCCGCTAATGGTTGGCACCTCTCGCAAAGGCTTCCTCGGCGACACGCTCGGCTGCAAGGGCAAGCCCGCTCCTCCCGAAAGGCGCATCTGGGGTACTGCTGCGACGGTCACCGCTATTATTCTCGGCGGCGCGCACATCATTCGCGTCCACGACGTCTCCGAAATGGTGCAAGTCGCCCGCGTCGCCGATTGCCTTCTCGATCCTCACATCGTCCCGCCGAGCTGACCCGCAGCTAAGTGTCGTCCCTCCGCGCTCGGCGCACTAAAGAACCGTTTCAGGAGTAGGTGCGTGGGCCAATACTGTACCGCGACCAGCACGAGGAGCGTCACCGCGAGATGCACCGGGGCTGGCCCCCACGTGCCATGCAGCAGCGGATCCTGATACGCATAGTTCAGGTTGAGCGCCGCCGGCAAAAATCGCGACACGATCAGGAGTCCCGCGGCAATCCCCGACTGTGTCGCCAACCCGCGCCGGTCATATCCCACCTTTCGCAGCCCCCACAGCAGGGCGATGGGCATCCCGATGTGAAAGAGGGAAAGCAACCTCACCCCGAGTGGATAGTGCGCGTCCAACATGTACTCCGTCCCTCCCACCAGGTAACGTCCCGTTGCCAGCTTCCAGCCAACATCCAGGCACCAGAGGACCCCGGCTACGAGTGAGCTCACCGCCTGGCTAGAAATCAGCAAAGGACTCCCCCACCAGAAACCCGCGCAAGCAAGGATCACCGCCATATCGCACAAGTGCAGCAAATTGGCCCAGCCCCATACCCGCACGTAGACCGGAAGCCACACGATCATCCAGGCCAGCGCCACCCAGCGCAGCACGGGAAATGGGGTTGTATCTCGCGGCATCCGCACTTCCCTCTTTGGAATGCTGGTCCAGCCTACCACGCGCGCCTGCTTCGACTCTTGCCTCTTCGGTTTTCTCTAGCCAGCTCGGCGGAGTCCAAGGTAGAATTCATTTTTGGCATTCCTGTCTGTTGTGTTCTCGGGCTTCTGGAGCAGTCGCCAGGCGCGTTCTGCGCCAAGGACAAGCAATATGTATGACCTTCTTTAATTCTTCTGATTGTTCGATCCGCCGCTAGTGCGGAGAGATTCTCTTTCGCCTCTACTACAGCATGGTTGAAGCAGCGCCGGCGTTTCTGATTTTTCCATCGCGCCCGCGCAGAAGGCGCAGGTCTTTGTGGCTTTGGAACAAACAGTCATCGCTCCGCCGCGGGCGTCGCTCTGGAGCTCCATCAGCGAGGCTATCCGCGGCTCGCACCAGGACTTCACCACCGGCAGCCTGAATCGCGCCATTCTTCTCCTGGCCATCCCCATGGTTCTGGAAATGGTGCTGGAGTCGCTGTTTGCCGTCGTGGACGTCTTCTGGGTCGGCCGCCTCGGCGCTGACGCGGTCGCCACTGTCGGTATCACGGAATCGCTGCTCAGCCTCGTTTTCGCTGTCGGACTCGGCTTGAGCCTTTCGACCACAGCCATGGTGGCACGCCGCATCGGCGAGAAGGATCCCGCCGGCGCTGCCGTGGCAGGCGTTCAAGCCATCGCGATCGGCCTGGCAGTTTCCCTGCTGATGGGCTTACCTTGCCTGTTTTTCGCCCCCAGCTTGCTTCGCCTGATGGGCGCCTCGCCGCAAATCATCGCCGTCGGCTCCGGCTACGCCCGCATCGCCCTCGGAGGTGGCGGCGCCATTTTGATGCTCTTCCTGAACAACGCCATCTTCCGCGGCGCAGGGGACGCAGCCATCGCCATGCGCCTGCTCTGGGTTTCAAACATCATCAACCTCATCCTCGACCCTTGCCTCATCTTTGGTGTGGGTCCCTTCCCTAAGCTCGGCGTCACCGGCGCGGCTCTCGCCACATTCACGGGACGCAGCATCGGCGTTCTTTACCAGTTCTACCGCCTGCTTCGCGGCACAGAGCGCATCCGCATTCTGCGCCGTCAGATTCACCTTAACTTCAGCGTGCTGTGGCGCTTGTTGCGCGTCTCCCTGACCGGCATTATGCAATTCGCCATCGCGCACACCAGTTGGATCGGCCTCGTCCGCATCGTGAGCATCTTCGGCGCGGCTGCGCTTGCCGGTTACACCATCGCCATTCGCATCGTCGTTTTCATCATCCTGCCCAGTTGGGGCCTGAGCAACGCCGCGGCCACACTGGTCGGCCAGAACCTCGGCGCCAAGCAGCCCGAGCGCGCTGAAACTTCCGTCTGGCGCACTGGCCTTTACAACATGGTTTTCCTTGGCGTCGTCGGCATCTTTTTTGTCATTTTCGCCGAACCCATCGTGCGCCTCTTCACCCGCGACCCGCTTGTCGTGCCGCTGGCCGCTTCGTGCCTGCGCATCATCAGCTACGGAAACATCGGCTACGCCTACGGCATGGTGATGCTCCAGGCTTTCAACGGTGCCGGCGACACCGTAACGCCGACCATTGTGAATTTCTTCGGCTTCTGGCTCTTGGAGATTCCCCTGGCCTACTTCCTAGCGATCACCGCCGGTATGCGCGCCAATGGCGTGTACATCTCCATCGTCGTCGCGGAAGGCTTTATCGCCGGCGTCAGCATCATTCTGTTCAGACGCGGCCGCTGGAAGCGCCAGCAGATATAGAGTCACGTCATGCTTGGACATTTCCTGCGATGCCGAATGAAGCCGATTGTGCGATTATCTAGGATGCTTCTGAGAAACTCGAAATCGTCGCTCGGAACGCATTCCACTTCTGGATTTTGCGAATGAGCTCTTCACTGCGCGTTATGAAATTCGGCGGCACCTCCGTGGGAGACGCAGACTGCGTGCGCCGCGCTGCCGCGATTGTTCAGTCTGCCGCCGCACAAGGCCCTGTCGTGGTCGTGGTCTCCGCAATGAGCGGAGTAACCAACCGCTTAATCCAGGCCGCGCATCGCGCCGAAGAAGGGGATCAGGATTCCTTCCCCATGCTCGTGAACGAGCTTCGCACGCAACACGAGACGGCCCTCAAAGCTCTGGTAGGCGACCCGCAGAGGCGCAGCGAAATCGCCGAAGAGTGTCGCGGAGTGCTCGAAGAACTGGACCGGCTCCTTCGCGGTACGACTTTGCTTCGCGAGTTAACGCCCCGCACGCTCGATGCCATCTCCGGAATCGGCGAGCGCCTATCTGCTCCGCTTGTCGCGGGCGCGATTTGTGAGCTTGGTTTGCGCAGCGTGCCAGTTTCCGCCACGGAGGTCATCGTTTCGGACGCCCATCACGGCCGCGCGGAACCCCTCATGACACAAACCTGGGCGCGAGCCGAAGTGCGCCTGCGCCCGCTTCTGGACCAGGGCGTCGTGCCCGTGGTCACCGGTTTTATCGCTGCGACACCCGAGGGAATCCAGACTACGCTCGGCCGCGGGGGCTCGGACTATTCGGCCACGATTCTTGGCGCCGCGCTCGGCGCGCAGGAAACCGTGATCTGGACGGATGTGGATGGCGTAAAAACGGCGGACCCGCGCCTGGTTCCTGAAGCCCGCACGATTCCCGAGATTTCTTACAACGAAGCAGCCGAACTCGCCTACTTCGGCGCGAAAGTGTTGCACCCGAATACGCTTCGGCCCGTGACCGCCGCGGGCGTACCGGTCTGGATCCGCAACAGTTTCGCCCCGGAAAAACCCGGCACAAAGATCACCGCGAAAGGAACGCCCACCGGCGGGGGCGTCAAGGCGCTCACCGCGATTCGCGATGTTACCCTGGTTACCGTCGGCGGGCCGGGGATTGTCGGGCTCACCGATGTACTGGCCCGCTCTTTCGCCGCCACCGCACAAGCGCGCGCGAACGTATTCCTTGTCTCGCAATCTTCTTCGCAGAACGATATCTGCTTTGTAATCTCTTCCGCGGACGAGAAACGCACGTTGGCGGCGCTTCGGGAAGCGTTTGCTCCGGAAATCGACGAGCAAACGGTGGAACATGTCTCCGCGAATCCCAATGTCGCCATCGTTGCCGTGGTGGGAGAAAACATGCGGGGAATTCCGGGGGTTGCGGGCCGCACCTTTGGCGCCCTCGGCCGCGAAGGCGTCAACATCATCGCCATCGCACAGGGCTCCTCGGAATACAATATTTCGCTGGTTGTCGAACAAGACTCCATGCAGCGCGCGCTTGCTGCCCTGCACGCGGAATTTCGCCTTGATCAACCTTCCTGACCCCTGTCGGTTCGCCTATCTCTGCCGGCTCGGGGCTGCTTTATAGTTCTTGCATCTGCAACCGGGGAAGTTGCAGCTCTTCGGCAGCTTCACGGGTCTTACCTTGACGTACATTCGCGCGTGGATGCTCTTCGGGTGGCCGCACGTGCACGGGCGCTTTCGATTGCTCTTCATTGTCGCAGCCTATTCTCCTCTCGGATTCGCCACACCTGCGTAGTGTGGCACAGGCAACCCTGCCTGTGCTTTTTCATTTAAGTAAGGCGCCAATTCGAACAGACACCCCGCAATCCTACTGCAAACGAGCTATCTATAAGTTATTTATTAACTAAAAGTACCAATCTCTTATAACTTGGTTTGTCCACCAGATTGCACTCTACTGCGCTATAATCCGCCCCCGCAAACGCCAAGTTTGTCACAAGCTTGGCAAATCATCCTCAGGGGTGCCTAGTGATGGTTAGCCGCTCTTTTCTTGTCGCCTCTTTGCTTCTTTGTCTCTTTGCTTTTTCTTCTCCTCTCGCTGCGCAACTCCCCCCGGCCCAGTCGGGCCCTCTCGGAAGGCCCGTGCTGCCTCTTCAGGGTGCGCCCGGGTGCTCGGCCACGGAAGTCTCCTCCTGTGCCGAGGCCGCGGCGAAAATTCTGCCACAGGTGCTCGGCCCCTCTCCGATGGAAGAAAATCTCCGCCGCCTTACCGACGAGATTGGCGGGCGCGTTACGGGCACGCCCCAAATGGCCAAGGCGGTCGATTGGGCTGTAGCTGCCTTCCGCGCCGCCGGCATCGACGTGCACACGGAAAAATACACACTTCCGGTAACGTGGAGGGAGGGCGAAACTCATTTGGAACTGCTTGGGCCGGTTACATTCCCCGTGCGCCTCGCATCCACGGGCTGGTCGCCACCGATAACCCCGGGCGGTATCGAGGCCACTCTGGTGGATATCGGCTACGGAACGCAAGACGACTTCGCGCAAGCGGGCGCCGGCATCAAGGGCGCAATTCTGCTCGTGCACAGCGACATTGGCTCGACATGGGCCGATCTTTTCAACGAGTATTTGCGCCCGCCGGACATCATCTCCCACGCCGTCAAGGGCGGCGCAAGCGCAATTCTGTGGATGGGCGCAAGAGAGCGGCTGCTGCTTTACCGCCATACCAATTCGTTGAACGGAGAGATTGACAAAATCCCGCAAGCCGTCGTGGCCCGCGAAGACGCCATGCGACTGGCGCGCACCGTCGCGGCGTATCCCGGAAAAGTGCGCGTGCATTTCAGTATGCCGAACAAAGTGGGCGGGCCGATCGAGCAGGAAAACGTCGTCGGCGAGATTCGCGGCCGCGAAAAGCCCGATGAGAGCGTAATTCTCGGCGCGCACCTGGATTCCTGGGAGTTTGGCACCGGCGCGCTGGACAATGGTTGCAACGCGGCGATGGTGATCGAAGCGGCGCGCGCCATCAAATCCACAGGACTCCTCCCGCGGCGAACCATTCGTTTCGTCCTTTTCAGCGGCGAGGAGCAAGGCACGGCCGGCTCCTACGAATACGTGAAAGCGCACCGAACAGAGATGGACAAGATCCGCGCCATGATCACCTTCGACGCTGGAATCGGCCGCGTCACCGGCTATTCGCTCGGCGGCCGCCACGACATCGAAGCGGGCATTCGCGAAGTGCTGAAGCCGCTCGAATCCTGGGGCGCGAACAGACACACGTATGACGCTTCCTTTGGCACGGACAATTTTGATTTTCTGCTCGAAGGCGTGCCCACGCTTGTGGCCAACCAGGAAGAGTCCAACTATTTGGCCAATTACCACGCTGCTTCCGACACTTTCGACAAGGTCGATATTCGCGAGCTCAAGCTCCACGCCGCACTGGCCGCTCTAACCGCTTGGGGGATCGCCGATCGCGCCGAGCCGCTCGGCAAGCGGTTGTCGCGCGCCGAGCTCGACGTGCTAGTCAAGGAAACTGGCCTCGATCAGCAAATGAAACTCCTCGGCTACTGGGACGCGTGGCAATCCGGCGCCCGTGGCCGCAAACCGTGAGAAAGAAGAAATAGCAAACAAGAAATAGAAAACACGCAGCCTGGAAACAACAATTACGCGACCGCAATTCCGCACACTCGCCTAACCGAACACGCATCTTAAAGGCCACACACTGCGTCTTGCGTAGCGCTTCCCGGTATACTAAAAACGTGACGCAACGACCGGATGCGCAGAGTGACGGCAAGAGTGCACGTATCCTTGCGGTGGACTATGGGCGGGCGCGCATGGGTCTCGCGATCACGGATGCTGCAGCGGGATTGCCGCAGCCGCTAGGCGTGCTGGTGCGCGTCAATCGCAATGAGGATATGCGCCGTCTGCGGGAACTCGTCCGTGAGCACAGTGTGAAGCAGATCGTGGTGGGCTTGCCGCTGCGGCTGGATGGCACGCGCGGAGAGATGGCCGAAGAAGCGGAACGCTTTGCGCAACGCTTGCAGAAGCAAATAGGAGTGCGGGTGGAGATGGTCGACGAGCGGCTGACAAGCTGGGAAGCGGAAAGGCTGCTGGAAGAATTCGCTGGAAGAATCCTTCATGCTCCGATACCACTTCGAGCAAAAAGAGAAAGCAGCGAGAAGGAGCGGAAGAAAAAGGAAGAAGGAAAGCATTCGGTGGATGCAATCGCGGCGGCGGTGATTTTGCGCGACTATCTGGAAACGCAGCGCGCGAGCAAAGAAAACCGAGGAGTCCGTGCGTGAGGCGAGAGGGTGCGGAACCTTTGAAGATATTGCTGAAACTTTTCTTGCTGGGGCTGCTGGCGGCCGGAGGCGCGGCAGCGTGGCTGTGGTACGGCATCACGCGGCCCTACCAGGGATTCGCGGCGGAGGGCGTTTTCGTGGATGTGCCGCACGGGGCTTCGCGGCGCTTCGTGGCTCATTTGCTCGAAAGAAACGGAGTGGTGCGGAGCGCGCTTGCTTTTGAGATTTACGCACGGCGGCATCCCAAGCGCACGCTGCAGGCGGGAGAATATTTCTTTGATCGCGCCATAGCGGGGCGCGACGTTTTCTGGAAACTCGCTAACGGCCAGGTGTACGAAGTGGAATTCACGGTGCGCGAAGGCGAGACCATGTTTGACATCGCGCACGAACTGGAAGCCGGAAAATTCATGCCTGCAGGCGATTTCCTCTACGCTGCGGGAGATCCTTCTCTGATTCGCGATATCGCGCCGGACGCACAGACGCTCGAAGGTTTCCTGTTCCCCGCAACGTACGAACTGCCCCGGCATCCGGCGGCGAGCGAGTTGACCGCGGAGATGCTGCACAAGTTCAAGGAAGAGTGGAAGCGAATTGCGCCGCGGGCTGCGGGTAGACAAGTGAACGACGGCGGCCATCAACAGGTATTGCGGATCGCAACGTTGGCGTCGCTGGTCGAACGCGAAACCCCGAAGCGGGAGGAACGGCCGCTGGTTGCGGGTGTATTTGAAAATCGCATGCGCAAAGGCATGCGGCTGCAATGCGACCCCACGGTCATCTATGGAATGGAACGGCTCGGTCAATACAACGGCAAGCTGACCGGAAAGGACCTGAGTTTCGATTCGCTTTACAACACCTATGAGCACGCGGGGCTGCCGCCCGGACCCATCGGAAATCCCGGGGAAGCTTCGCTGCGCGCGGCGCTGGAACCCGCGAAAACGAATTATCTCTATTTCGTGGCCAACACCCAGGGCGGACATTTTTTCAGTCCGACCCTGGCGGAACACAACAAAAATGTGATGAAGTACCGGCGACTGCTGGCGGGGGAACCCGCGGACCCGCCGCCCTCCGAAATCAGCAAGAAGAAACCGCGAGGAAAGAAGCGCAGGGGCACAGCCCGATGAACGAATCGCTGAAAACAAAAAAGGCCCTGATCCTGGATACCGCACGGGAGATCGCAGCGACAAAATGGACGCCTGCAGAAATCGAGCAATTGCGGCGGAAACTGCTCGCGGAACATGGCGAAGCGGGCAAGACAGGGCCGGATTACATCGCGGAAGTGCTCAATAGCGCAGGCTGGAAAGTTGTGCTGACGCAGCGGGAAGAAGCGGAAGAGGAATACGAGGAAGAGTTCGAGGATTTGCTGCATTTCAAGACGCTGGAAGACGCCGAGGTCAGCTTGACGCGGCTGGATGAATTGATGCGGAAATTCCGGACACATGGAGAGAAATCTGCGGTGGAGCGCGTGCTGGATGTGGCGAGGCTCGGCAAACGGCGCGCGGAAATGATCGCGCGGAACCGCAAAGTAGATGCGCACAAGCGCTCGGAAAAAGAAGAGATTGCCGGCTGGTTCCGTATCTGGCTGGAAACGCCGGATGCCTTCTTTGACTGGCTGGACGTGCGGAAAAAGTCGCCGGAGTTTCAGAAAAAATTCCCTTCCCTGGATGAGGAATGAGCGCATCGGGCAATGCGGGACCGGGAAGCGGCGCGCTCGAGCTTCCGACATTTTCGCTCGATGTGCAGGCGCTGGATCTCGGCGCGGATGTGAAAGCGGTGGGGCTCGAACTGCTGGAAACCGAAAGCCGCGAGCCGGTGAAGGGAAAAGAGGCGGCGGAAATCTGGGCCGCGCTGTTCCCGGCGCTTTCGGGCGGCGATTTTTTCGTGCTGGATTTTTTCAGCCACTTGAACCGCGTGCGGCAATTCCGCGAAGCGCGAAAAATGGCGTTCCGTGAAGCTGCAGAGCGCTGCCTGGTTCTTCCGCAGCCTTCTCAGGAGCATTTGCAGCAGCTCTTCGAGCGGTTCGAGGCGGAAACTTTTGGCGCAAGGGCGGGTGCAGCGGCAAGAGTTGTTGATGCGGCTCTCGAAAGCGAACTTTCACAGCGCGGGTTGGACGCGTACCAAGCAGCTTATACACGGTACACATTCTGCGCGGTGTGCGAGCCGGAAGACGGCTGGGTAACACTGCTGAGCGAGACTCTCGGGGCCAGCGAAGTAATCCGGCGCGCGCGCCCGGCCGTACACCAGTTTGACGTCTACATCGCGCGCGCTGATTGAATCGCTCGCGGATCGCGGTGATTCCGGGGTGTTCAGGGGCATCCGAGTGGTTGCTAGATTGCTTAACTTGTATGCTTGAGGGCGGAAACGATTGATGCGACGTATGCTGGCTTGGATGATAGTGGTGACAGTGGCGGCGATTTCGTGCAGTTGTGCCGCCACTCGTGTGAGCACAAAGAGAACTATCCCTGCGGCGATCCGGCCGGTGGCGCTGGATGCTTCGCGGGAAGAGCTGCTTGAAAAATACAATGCAGTGGCCCAGGGCGTGAAGAGCGTCAATGCAACCGTCGAGCTGAAACCGACGGCAGGCTCGCAATACAGCGGAATCATCGAGGAGTACCACGAGGTAAAGGCGTTTTTGCTGGCGGCGCGGCCAGCGAAGATTCGCATGATTGGCCAAGCGCCAGTAATTGGAAAGACGATTTTCGATATGAACAGCGACGGCCAGACCTTTCGAGTTTCGATCCCGTCGAAAAATAAATTTCTTGTTGGATCCGTGACGCTGGAGCGCACCAGCAGCAAACCGATTGAGAATTTGCGCCCGCAGCATTTGTTGGACACTCTGTTGTGGCCGGATGTCCAGAAGGAAGAAACCGTTCTGTTTGAAGAATTCAATGACGCAGGTGGACGATATTACGTTTTAACCGTCCTGCGCGGAGGCTACCAAACGGAGATATTGCGAAAAATCTGGTTCGATCGCGCGGACCTGCAAGTGGTGCGGATACAGCGCTATGGGCCCAAAGGTGTTTTGGTTTCCGACTCTCACTTTTCCGACTGGCAGCCGCTTATAGGAGATCAGGAACAGGTTGCGGCGGCGAGCGGAGTAACATCGTTTCCCCGGGAAATTCGCATTGAGCGACCGCACGACGATTACCAGCTGGAACTCGCTATCACGAAACTCATGCTGAATCAGGAGATTCCTCCAGATCGCTTCATGTTGGAACAACCTGCGGGAACGGAACTAGTGAACTTGGGCGAGGAAGACAAGCGGCCGCCAAAGGAACCCAAACCATGATGGGCGAGCTCGTCGTCCGCAACCTGCTACATCGCCCACTTCGCACGCTGATTGGGGTGCTGGCGGTGGCGGTCGAGGTCGCGCTGGTGGTGCTGATCGTGGGCTTGACGACAGGCCTGCTGACGGAGACTGCGAAGCGCATCGAAGGCATCGGCGCGGACATCATGTTGCAGTCGCCTTCCGCTCAGGTGTTTCTCGCCTTCAGCGGCTCCCCGATGCCGATCAAAATCGCCGACAAACTAAAAGAACTGAAGTACGTTCGGTCGGTTGCGCCGGCGCTTCTGCAATTCAATTCCACGGGCGGAGTCGACGTAATTTACGGCATCGACAAGGAGAGTTTTCGCTACGTCTCCGGCGGATTTGTGTTCCTCGAAGGGCGCGACATGGAGGGACCGGATGACTTGCTGGTAGACGATTGGGCGGCGAAGGCCAAGCACATCAAAGTCAATGACACGTACAACCTGCTAAACCACGACTGGCACGTGTCGGGGATTATCGAGCACGGAAAAGGTGCGCGGCTTTTTGTTCCGATAGCGACGCTTCAGGACCTGGTGGGCGCGCATGACAAGGCGTCCATATTCCTGCTGAAGTGCACGCGGCCGGAACATACGGAAGACGTGATGGCGCAGATGCGCCAGATGTTCCCCGGCTACCCGGTGCGCCCCTTAAAGGACTTTCTGTCGCTGATGACTTCGACGAATATCCCGGGACTTGAAGCCTTCATCGATTCGATGATCGCGCTGGCCGTTTCCATCGGGCTGCTGGTCATTTTTCTGACGATGTACACAACGGTGATCGAACGGACACGCGATATCGGAGTGTTGAAATCGCTCGGTGCGGACCGTTTTTTCATTGTGTGGGCTCTCTTGACGGAGTCGGCAGCGCTGTGCGGGCTCGGGATCCTGGCGGGTGTCGGACTGAGTTACGCGGTGCGTGGAGCGTTTCTCGCGGGATTTCCGACGCTGTCGATTTTGATCACGCCGGGATGGCTATTGCGCGCGGCAGGAATCGCCCTCACGGGTGCAATTTTTGGTGCTGGCTATCCCGCGTGGATGGCCAGCCGGAAAGATGCGGTCGAGGCCCTTTCTTACGATTGAAGAAATGAATTAGCACAGAGATCTCAGAGGCACTCAAGAGAGAAAACGGAAAGGGAGGACGCAGCCGGCGATCAGTGCGGCTAGGCAGAGATGGCAATCGCAGCTACAATACGGGCGCCTGCCGAAAGGCCGATTTTCCCAGGGAAAATGACCACAGAGCCTATACTCAAAACAGAGGGTCTTTGGAAGCTCTACCGCGCGGGCAAGGTGGAAGTTCCGGCGCTACGCGGGGTGAACTTCGAAGTCCAGCCCGGGGAGTCCGTCGCAGTTATGGGCCCCTCAGGGTGTGGAAAATCCACGCTGCTATACGTGATCGGCGGCCTGGCGCAAGCGTCGCGCGGGCGGGTCCTGGTGGACGGGAACGACCTGACGGTGATGCGCGACGCGGAACGTACCAAGCTGCGGCGCCACAAGATCGGGTTCGTGTTTCAACGCTTCAATCTGCTGCCTACGCTGACCGCCAAGGGCAACATCGCCATCGCGCAGTTTCTCCACGGCGACGGATTCGATCCGCACCGTTTCGACGTCGTGACAAAAATGCTAGGCCTCGAGGGCCGCTTGCACCACAAGCCGTCCGAGCTGTCCGGCGGCGAACAGCAGCGCGTGGCAATTGCCAGAGCGATCATCAACGAGCCGAAAATACTTCTGGCGGACGAGCCGACGGGAAACCTGGACACCAAGAATTCGGAAATCGTACTGGAGATGATGCGGCGGCTAAACAAGGACCTGGGGCAGACGATCGTGATGATCACGCACAATCCGGAAGCGGTGGTATATTTCGACCGCGTCGTGCATATGCGCGACGGCGTGATTGTCGACGGCGTCCCGGCGGACTGATATGCCGGGTCTATGGCAAGTTCTTTCGCGGACGTTTTTCTGGTCCTACGAGCGCGGCACATGGCAATATGACCTGGCGGTCGCAGCAATTCTGATTTTCGTCCTGGCGACGCCGCGAAGCTGGATTCAAGATCAGCCGCAAGTGGGTGTGCCTGCAGCGCCGGGCCAGGTGCAATTGGTCAAAAATGACGGCAGGCAACAGATCTATCGCGTGGATGCGCGGCTACTCGCGCCACCGGTGCAGACGCCGGCGCTTGAGAACGACCTCCATAACGCCTTGCAAAAATCGCTGCCGAGCTTGCGTTATGGACGCTTTGCGATTGCCAAGATCGAAGCAGAACGCGACGCCCAGGGAACGGTCATCGCGTATCAGGTTGAAGTCCACCGTTAATTTGGACGCGCCGGCTATTCCCCTCCCTCACGTACGAATTGCTGGCCACAGTTTGCGCTTGCCTATACCATGTAGTGGAGGAGAGCAATTCGCCGGATTGTGCCCCCGCGAGGCGGGGGAAAGCACTGGCGTGTCAGGATTCAATTAAGGATTAGACATCCGGTGAAGCTCGCCCGGTAGGGGCTGATATTGAAACCAACAGGATTTCTCAAGCTTCTAATTGGGCTTGGCGCCCTAGGCTGTGGGTTGCTTGCGCTTGCCGCGCAGAACTCACAGCGATGGACCGCTGAAGGCGTTCTCGCGATGATGGACAAATCGGCGCGAGACTTTCACAGCCTCACGGCCGACATCCAGCACATTAAATACACAGCGGTGGTGCAAGACACATCCACGGAGACGGGACAGATTGCTGTACGGCGGGATGAGAAGATGCGCATCGAGATCGTTAAGCCCGATCCGCGCACGATCCTGCGAACGGGCGAGTCGCTGTTTGTGTACACGCCGAAAATCAACCGCGTCGAGGAGTACAACCTGGGGAAAAACCGGGCGCTGGTCGATCAGTATGTTTTGCTGGGCTTCGGGACGAGGAGCGAAAGCATAAAAAAGAGTTACCTGATCGCAGTATCGAGCGAAGAAGAGCTGGATCAACGCAAAACCGTGTTGATCGAGCTAACGCCAAAATCTGACGAAGTACGCAATCAGATTTCCAAGATTCAGATGTGGATCGACGAGTCTTCCTGGCTGCCGATCCAGCAGAAGTTTTTTGAATCAGGCTCGGGCGACTACTTCCTTTTTCACTACACGAACGTAATCAAAAACCTTAAGATCGGCGATGCAAAGTTCAAACAAAATTGGCCGAAAGGCGTCAGCCGCGTAAAGCCCCGCGGATAAGTTCGCTTTGGCATGACGGAAGCGCGCTCCCGAATTTCTCACAGTTGGAAAAACTCACGATCTTTGAGAAAGCGATTGATTATGGTTAATGGCCGCTCGAGGAGCGCTCCTGCGCGAGGAGTTGTTCCTTGCGCGAAAGTCCCCAGCGGTAGCCGGCAAGGTTGCCGTCCTCGCGAATGACGCGATGGCACGGCACCACGATGGAGACAGGATTCGTGGCGCAGGCGCGCGCCACGGCGCGCACCGCACGCGGCCGCCCCAAGGCGCTGGCCACCTGGCTGTACGTGCGCGTGGCCCCGCGCGGAATGCGCTGGAGCTCCTGCCAAACACGGCGCTGAAATGCCGTCGCCTGAAGGTCCAGCGGCAAATCGAAATGCGGCTCTTTGCCTTTGATGCGTTGAACGATCTCGCGTACCCACCGCTGGAACGAACCCGCCGCGGGCGAGATTTCAGCGCGAGGATATTCCTCGCGGAGCTCGGTGACGAGCTTATTTGCCGAATCGCCGAGATAGACGGCGGAAACGCCACGTTCGGTGGCGGCGACGAGAACTTTTCCGAGCGGTGACTTCGTGATGCTGTATCCGATCCTCATTCCTTCCCCTCCCTTGCGATAGGTTGCGGGTGTCATGCCGAGCTGGGCGTTGCTACGTTCGTAGACGCGGCTGGACGAGCCATAACCCGTTCCGTAAAGTGCCTCCGCGATCGGTGTTCCCGCGCGGAGCATTTTCTTGAATCTTTCGAGACGCAACGCTTCAGCAAGATCGCGCGGCGTGAGCTTGGTGACTTGCCGGAAGGCACGGCGGAGCGTTGCGGTGGTCGTATTCAATTTTTCGGCGATGGCTCTGAGCCGGAGTCCCTCTTCGCCGGCATCGGCGAGAAGACGCGCAGCACGCTCGACGAGCACGACCGCGCCGGACGCTTCATTGGGCTTGCAGCGGAGGCAGGGCCGGAAGCCCTGTTTTTCCGCTTCTTCCTGCGTGTTGAAGAACAGCACGTTCCGGCGCAATGGCCGGCGCGCGGGGCAGGAGGGGCGGCAATAGATGTGCGTCGAGCGCACGGCGAGAACAAAACTCCCGTCGGCGCGAGGATCGCGGGCAAGCGTCGCGCGCCAGAACCGGGCAGCGGTGCTCGGGGAAATGGTGGATTGAACGGGTGTGCTCTTGACGTTCATGGCGGTCATTTTCAACAAGGCAAAAATAACGCAGGGCGCGAAACAATTCTATCCGGAAACGCGCAGCAAAGCTTACAGAGAGAGCCGCGCAAATCTGGCGGCGCGGGGGCATGGTGCTTAGCGATACGGAACCCGCTCAGGCCTCGCCGGACTCAGGCAGAGTGAGCCTGGCGGGCTCGTGGCCGTGATGTGGCGCGGTGATGACCAAGAGCACTGCGGTAAGGATTACGGCAGCAGCGATCACTGTGCGCAGAGTGATCGATTCGCCGACGAAGAGCCATCCGAGGAACAGAGCGACCACGGGGTTGATGAGCGCGTAGGTGCCAACGCGCGCGGCGGCTGTATTTTTCAGAAGATAGATGTAAGCGGTGAATCCCAGGCCTGAACCAAAAACAATCAAATAGCCGAGCGCCAGCCAGGAACGCAGTGAGATTGCCGAGAGATGGAAAGCGCCGAATTCGCCAGTGAAAAAGCCGGCAACGCAAAGGGCGATGCCGCCGGTGAGACTTTGCATGGCAACGCCGAGAAATGGCGAGCTGGGCAGGCTTCCATGTTTCGAATAGAGTGACCCGAGTGCCCAGGCCAACGACGCGACTACGAGAATGGCGGAGCCTCGGGGATCAATCCGGCCCGAGCCGCCAAGGTGCGCCGGCCCCACCAGCAAGGCGAGGCCTGCAAAGCCCAATACGATTCCTGCAACCAGGCGCGGCAAAGGACGCGTCCCACCCGGGCGCAACCAATCGATGAGGACAATCCAAAGGGAGACAGTGGCCACCAGCAAAGCGGCTATGCCCGAAGGCACCGTCCCTTCCGCCACGCAGACTCCCCCGTTGCCGATGAACAACAGGAGAACGCCTGTGATAGCGGCAGCGCGCCAGTGAGCCAATGTGGGCCGGAGTCCCGTTTTCCATCGAAGAATCGGATAGAGGAGAAGGCCGGTCAGGAAATGGCGTACGCCCGCAAGCAGAAGCGGAGGGAAGGACTCAATACCGATGCGGATTCCAAGGTAAGTCGAGCCCCAGATGAGATAGATGGCGGCGAACCCAAGGATAATCCGAGTCGATGAAGGCGCAGAAGAGCCTGCCATCGGCGTGCCGGCCGCTTTGGTGTTCGGCGTCTCTAGCGTGCTGGTGGACATGACAAAATATCCTGAGAATAGAAGGTAAAGGCCAGAAGTCTGCGTGTCGAGCGCCATATTGGGAGGGGAAACCCACAGGACGTCAGAAGAGGCGAGCTTCGCGGAGTGGTACTATAACCAAGTGTTTGAGGTTAAGACACTTCGACTGTTTTCCATAGGTTGACGTCTGCGCCATCTGATGGCATTTTAGCGCTCCACTCCGCAGAAGTGGGAACCTCGGGCAATTCAGGAATTGGGGTGTAGAGGCCTAGGTAGGACGACAACGTGGAAGTAGCTCTGAGGGCGAGATGAGCGCGACGAACCGCGCCAGTTTATTTGTTTCGAAGGACGAAAAGGCTGTGGCGGAAACGCGAGCGGCCACTGCTGCTCCCGCCACGCAACCCACTGCCATCCCAGCGCAAGTGCCGGCGTTGCGGGTTATGCCGCTCCTGCGAGATACACTGCCGCGCCGATTCGTACGTGTACCAACGCATGCCGTCGGTGTGCACCCGGAGCACCGCGAATATCCGCGCGCGACGCTGAGGTTGCCTCTGCGGTTGCGCAGTGTGAATCGCGTCCTCGAAGAATTTCCGGTGACGCTGGTCACGCGCGACATCAGTTCCACGGGCGTGTACTTCCTCTGCCCCAAAAGGTTGGAGGGAGGAGTGTCGATCGAGCTCGAAATCGTGCTGGTCAGCCGGCCGCTGGGGCGCGGGAACGTCGTCGTGGCGACGATGGCGCGTGTGGAACGTGCAGAACCTGCGGCCATGCCAAACTGGTATGGGATTGCCGCATCCTTTGTTGACATGCAATTCGATCGCGACGACGGGATTCCTTCGCGGTTCCTGTAACAGCAAGAACCTTTCCCAACAAGAAAAATACAGAGTAGTGTCCTAACCAGGCCGGCCGAAGAGGGGCGCTTCCGCGCCCCTCTTGATTTCTGTGGCTGGTAGGGCGAAACAAGAGATCCCTGATAGTCTGAATGGCAATGGCCGCAAAGAAAACACAATCCATCCAGGGCGTGTTGTTTGATTGGGACGGCACGCTGCTCAATTCCTACGAGGCCGATACTGCCGCATACCTGGCGATGTTCCGGGAGATGGGCATTCCGTGGGGAATCAAGGATCTGGCGCGGCATTATTCTCCGAACTGGTACCACGTATATCACGCAGCGAAGCTGCCGCGTGCGCGCTGGGATGACGCGGACCGCGCGTGGCGCGCTCAATACGCCAAGCACAAACCGCAGCTCCTGGCTGGGACCCGGCAGGTCCTGACGCGGCTCAGGAAACGGCACCATCTCGGCCTGGTGACCAGCGGGGATCGCGACCGCGTGGTACGGCAACTGCGCGAGTTTCGCTTGACGAAAATATTTGCCGCACGTGTTTGCAACGGAGACACAGCGAGGAAGAAGCCGCATCCCGAGCCGCTGCGGCTGGCGCTAAAGCAGATGCAGCTGGAAGCTGCTGCCTGCGTGTATGTGGGCGATTCGCCTCAAGATCTGGAGATGGCCCGCCGCGCAGGCGTTCGGGCCATTGCAGTGCTTGGACCTTTTCCCACGGAGAAACAACTGCGCGCTGCCAGACCCGAACTGCTATTGGAATCGATCGAAGAGCTGCCGGGCGCGTTGGAGAGATTTTACTGGTAAGCAGCTGTCCGAAAGACGCCGCAAAGATGGCGCAATGAATCCGCCGCTACGAGCGCTAAGGCGTGGCAGCAGAAGCAGGCGTCGCTGCGGGAGCGGGTGCAACGGAGGGGAGCGGTTTGAAGTCGCTCCACTTGATCACCAAACGGATGTTGAGGTCCTGGTCCTTCAGGTGCACGGTGTCATCGGAGCGCGCATAGCTGGGGAACCAATACTTGCCGTCGACGTTTTCGCGATATGTTTCGAACAGCGCAAAAGGATACTGGGCCAGGATGGGAGCGTCACCCTGTTCCGTGACCCACTTGCCGTAAGTCTTCACCACTTCCAGATACTTCGCGTCCACCCAAATCACGCCGTCGAATAACCCGCGCGTGCGTTCAAGCATCTTGGGTTTCACCTGAAAAATGTAGCAATCGATTTCGTCGACCTGTTCTTTGCCGATATATTTCAGGTTATATTTCAGGAGCTGGCCGGTCGTAAGCGGATACGCCGGAACGTGGTCGAGCGCCTCCAGATCCTCGGGCGCAAGAAACGCATGCTGAAGCGTGGACTGCGGCTTCTCGATGACCTTGACGATCGGTCTTCCGTCGGGCCCCGGCGCAGTCTCGGTGACCCGCAAAAACTCTCCGGAGAGTTTCCCGTCGGGACCAAACTCCTGGATGCGGATGCTCTTTCGCGAAGTGTGGCGGGTTCGCGCGACCAGGTACTCATCTTCCTTTTGCGAAAACCGGCGGATGATCTCGTCCGGGGGAAGAGAAGGAGGAGCCTCCGGCTCGGGTGCCGTGCCGATGCTGCGGGTCACGCGATGTTCGGGCGGCGGCACAAGGGGTCCTTGGGGAGCGTCCTGCGCAAGCGTGGCGTTCCCCCAAGCAAGAAAAACGCCTAGAAAGAGAGCGGTGCGAGCCAGAACGCCACACCATCGCGAGCGTACATGTGGTCTTTGCCTCTTCATGATCATTTTAGATGCGCGCAGGACGGTTTGTAGCCGCCCATCAGCCTTTGCAACGTGAAAAGTCTACCGCAATTCGAATCGCAGGTCTTGACGGACACACTTGGCCGCTAGGCGACAGGACGAACCGAAGCGTCTCTGCTACAATTCGCAAGTTTGTGAGCGACGCGACACAAGCGAGACGCTATTTCGTATCCGGAATGGTGCAGGGCGTGGGGTTCCGCTTCTACGCGCAGCGCGCAGCGGAGAAGTTGCGCCTCAGCGGTTACGTGAGAAACTTGCGCGATGGCCGCGTGGAAGTATACGCGCTGGGCACGACGGAGCAGCTTGCCGCGATGCGCGTGGCGCTGGAGCGTGGGGCGCGGTTTTCGAGCGTGACGGAGGTTCGCGAAGAGCCGGCGCAGACGGACCCGGAGTATGCGAAAGATTTCATCATTACCTATGACGAATGAAGAGGAGCCGTTCGAATGGATGAATTGAAAAAGCTAATTCGCGAAGTGCCCGATTATCCGAAGCCGGGAATTCTGTTTTACGATGTGACCACGCTTTTGAAAGACAAGAACGGATTTCACATTTTGATCGACCGGCTCTGCGGACACTACGCGAATCACCACATCGATATTGTGGCGGGCATTGAGGCCCGGGGATTCATCTTTGCTCCAGCGTTGGCCTACCGGCTGGGGGCAGGATTTGTGCCCGTGCGGAAGCCGAAGAAACTCCCGGCCAAGACGGTGCAAGTTTCCTATGCGCTCGAATACGGCTCAGATATGCTGGAAGTTCACGAAGATGCGGTCCAGAAAGGCCAGCGCGTTCTGGTGTGCGACGATCTGCTCGCGACTGGTGGGACTGCCGCAGCGACGGTTCAACTCATAAGAAAGCTCGGAGGGCAGGTCGATGGGGCCGCGTTTGCGGTGGAGCTGAGTTTCCTGAGTGGCCGCGCGAAGCTGCCTGGGTTGGATGTCTTCTCGCTCATCCAGTACGACAAATGAGTGTATCCTCGATTGGTTGTATCTCTCTGGAGCGCAAGAGCATCTGAAGCTTGGAGGTGGGCGATGGGTGAAGTCATTCACACCGCGAAAATCCGGCTGGTTCAGAAGAAACGGCCGTTTCGGGAAGCGCATATCGAGGGCTTCGCGGAGCCTCTGCATTTTGGGACGCACGGGGGCTACGCGAAGTATTACGGCGTGAAGGACACGGAACCTCTGCCGACGACCATTGACCACGTCATTTCCGCGCTCGCCGGTTGACTGACCGGCACACTTGCCGGCGCGCTGGAAGCGCGCGGAATCCCTGCAGCAAACAACCTGGAAGCCGACGTCGAAGGACGAATTGAAGCAGACGATAAGTTGTTCCGAATCGCAGCAGTGAAGTTGCGATATCGCCTGAAAATTCCTAAGGGAAAGCGCGCTGAGGCCGACCGCGCGCTCGCGCATCACGAAAACTATTGCCCCGTACACCAGAGCATCAAGAAGGGATTTGAGGTTACCTGGACCGCGGACGTCGAAGAACAATAAGCGTTAACGGGCGCGGCGCTGCCGAAGAGCTTCGAAGAGGACGACGCCGGCCGCGACGGACACGTTCAGCGATTTCACTGGACCGGTGGTGGGAAGCGAGACGACGAAATCGCAGCGCTTGCGCGTCAGATCGTGTAAACCCTTGCCTTCACCGCCCAGAACAATGCCCACGGGTGACGTGTAATCGGCTTCTGTGTAGCTCTTGTCGGCGCGTTCGTCGAGTCCGATGAGCCAGTAGCCCGCTTCCTTCAGCTCCTCCATTGTTTGCGCGAGATTGGTGACTTTCGCCACCGGCAAGTGCGCGAGGGCGCCGGCGGAAGCACGCGCAACCGTGTCGGTAAGCCCTGCCGAGCGCCGTTCGGGAATGACCACGCCGTGGGCGCCGGAAGCCAGCGCCGTTCGAATTATGGCGCCGAGATTGTGCGGATCTTCCACGCCATCCAGAAGGACGATGAGGCCCGTCTGGCCGCGGCCCGCGCCGGCCTTGGCGGCGGCAAGGATGTCTTCGACCGTCGCTGCGGCGCGCGCCGCGGCGAGCCCGACGATGCCCTGATGATCTTTCGAACCGGCAAGGCGATCGAGCTGGGCGCGGTCCTCGAAGCGCAGAGGGATGTTCCGACCGCGCGCGAGTTGCACGATCTCTTCGACGCGCGTGTCCTGGCGGCCGCGCGCGATGACGATGCGATCGAGCGCGTGGCCCGCTTCCAAGGCTTCGCGGACGGCGTGGATACCGGTCAGGCGGTCCATGAGGAAAACAGTTTACAGGCGAGGATGCTTAGTTGAAAGCAAGGCCGAGAACAAATCAAACACACGCAGTCCTCAATCCAGTGCGGCGCAGAATTCGAGGATGCGAGCGCGAGCCGGTTTGACGGCCACCGCGAAGGGAAGAAGGGCCGCTGCTTCGAGAAGCAGAATAACGCGGTCGAGATTGCCTTCGCCGGAACGCCCCGCGAGCGCGAGGCGCAAGGGATGGAAGAGCTCGCGGCCACGAAGATCGAGTCCGTCTTTCAGGGCTGAGACGATTTCTTTGAAGCGCTCGGAAGTAAGCGGGGCGCCATCCAGCAACAGAAGGGCAAGCTGGCGCACAACGTCGCGCGCCGCATAACGGGAGAGCACGACATGTGAATCCACGCGAGCGATGATTTCATTCGCGTCGTAATGAAAGACGAGGCCGAGCAGATCGGCAAGGGCGGCGCGGTCGGCGGCGTGCGGGCCAAGGAGGGCTGCGGCATGCTCGCACCACATAAGTTGCTCCGCGGATGGCTCCGTTGCAAGCCAGCCGTGTGCATTGAGAATTGCAGCCACGTCCGCTGCAGTAAAGAGATTGACGGCTGCGACAGTATTAGTGGATGTCTCTTCTGGAAGCATCGCTGGAATTCTATCGCAGAGAGAAAGAACAGTACTTCTATTCGCGTCAATCACCGCTGGGAAAGCGTGGCCACCGCGTGCGCCGCAATGGCTTCCCCGCGGCCGATGGCATCAACGCCTTCGTTGGTTTTCGCTTTGAGGTGAATTTTCTCCGGCGGAATGCCGAGTGCCTTCCCGAGCGCCTCGCGCATTCTCGGAAAATGCGGCCCGAGCTTCGGCTTCTCTGTGATCACCACGGCGTCAACGTGTTCGATGGTGAAGCGCTTTTCGTCCAGAAGCTTCTTCGCGTGCTCCAGGAAGAGCAGGCTGTTGGCGCCTTTCCACTTCGGGTCGGTGTCCGGAAAATGCGTGCCAATGTCGCCCAAACCGGCAGCGCCCAGTAAGGCGTCGCAGAGGGCGTGCGCGAGGACATCGCCGTCGGAATGACCGACCGGACCTTTTTCGAAGGGCAGCTCGATGCCCCCGATGATCAGTTTGCGCCCCTCAGCCAGGCGATGCAGGTCGTAGCCGATGCCGCAGCGCGTGCTCATTTCTTCTGCCGTTCTTGTTCGAGGTAAAAGAGGGCGAGGTCCATGTCCGCTGGCTTGGTGATTTTGATGTTGCGCTCCGAGCCGAGAACGACGTGGACGTTGTGGCCAAGGCGCTCGACGAGGCCGGCTTCGTCGGAGGCGGTGATGCCGTCCGCCTGGGCGCGGGCGAAGGCTTCCTTGAGCAATTTGGTCGCGAAGGCCTGCGGGGTCTGTGCCAGCACGACGCGTTCGCGCGGCATCGTCCCAATGATCAGCGCGACATCTTCCGGGAGGCTCGCCCGCTTGACTTCCTTCACTGTGTCCATTGCGGGAATGCCCAAAATCGCGGCCTGGCAGCGGCGCGCTTCTTCGATAACCCGGGCGATCTGCTCGCACGTGACAAAGGGCCGCACAGCGTCATGAACCAGCACGATTTCCGTGTCGTCCGACACCTCCCGGAGCGCTTGCGCCACGGACTCTTGCCGGGAATCGCCTCCGCGCACAACGCGGACCGGTTGCGTGAATTTCTCGGCTTGGATCCGCTTATCCAGCGTGGCAACTACGTCCGCGCGGGTGGCCACAATGATCTCTGTCACCAGCGGGCAAGAGGCAATTCGCCGCAGGGTGTGAATGAAAATGGGCTCACCGTCAAGTTCGAGGAATTGCTTTGGCCTTTCGGCGCCCATGCGTGTACCGAGACCTGCGGCAGGCAGAATTGCTGCTATTCGGCTCATGATTGTGCGCGATCCCAGCATCGAGGGGGCCGGCGAACGATTCGCAAACTTCACAGTTTACATCAATGAGAAGATTCGGAGTAGCGCAGGGGCTTCCGTGCCCTCTTTTCCCGCTGAGGCCGAGCCGGCCCCGGTAAAGGTTTGACTCAATCGACGTCGCTCTCAGGGAAGATCGGACGCGGAGAACGATCAATCGACGGCGATTCCTGGAGGCGCGTAGTGATACCAGTTCGGCCGGCGCCTGCCGCGGCGGCGGCCTGACGCGCCACTGGAGGCGATTGCTCCGCACGGTCGTCCAGGCGGCCGAAAATCATTTTCCCCGCGGTGGTCTGGTGGACAGAAGTAACGACGATGTCGATCGTCTTGTTAATGAAGCGGCGGGCTCCGTCGATCACCACCATGGTTCCATCGTCGAGATAGGCGACGCCTTGATTCGCTTCTTTGCCTTCCCGCAAGACGAAAACCCGCATCTGTTCTCCAGGCAGGACCACGGGCTTAAGCGCATTGGCGAGCTGATTGACGTTGAGGACGGAAAGACCCTGAACAGTCGCGACCTTATTCAAATTGAAATCGTTGGTAACGATCTTCGCACCCGTGCGGCGCGCCAGCTCGATGAGCTTGTGGTCTACGTCGGTTGCTTGCGGAAAGTCATCTTCGACGATGCGCACTTCCACCTGCGGGATCTTCTGGATGCGTTGCAGCACCTCCAAGCCACGGCGGCCACGCTGGCGCTTCAAGGGATCGGCGGAATCAGCTACGAGTTGCAGCTCGTGGAGCACGAATTGAGGGATGACCAGAACGCCGTCCAGAAATTGCGCCTCGCAGATATCTCCGATGCGGCCATCGATCAGCACGCTGGTGTCAAGCAGCTTCAAGGAAGCCGTTTGCGGGGAACGATCCGCAAATAGCTCTCCAAGCGCATCGACGCGAATGGCACCGCTCTTCTGCGAGCCCAAGACAAGTCCAAGATAGCCGAACGCAAAGAGCGCCAAATACTCAAGAAAAGACTTGGTTGGTTCCGGTGCGGACGTGCGGGAAATGATGAGGGTCACCAGGAAGGCCGTGAAAACTCCGAGCACGACACCGAATGCTCCGCCCAGCAAACCACTGAGAGCGGACCGGCGGAGCCGGAGCTCCGCGAACAGTATCGCCAGCGCCATCAGCAGGCCAGCACAGGCTGCATAAGCTCCCTGTAGGCCAAATGGTCCCATCCGGTAGCAAAGCGCAGCAAGGCAAACCGCCAGGAAAGCTCGCACAGCCCAGAAATTCCATCCGAACAACAGTGGCCCAAAGAATCGAGCGCTCCCGCTTCTTGCTCCCGGCGCAGACCCAATGGGAGACGAAGCAGAATTTCCGGAACGGCGCTGCACTTCAGGAAAAGTCCGGCTCATACGACCTCACAGGATTTCGGAATCACTGCAAAATCGGTGCCGCCTTCCCGCAGGAGCCTGAGGGAACTGGCCGGTGCGGAAAGGGAAACGAAAGATAACGTTCCCGGAGTGTATATACTCTCTCAATAGTGCCGCGTCAAGAAGTTACGACAGAATTAACAAGCAGAGCAACGCGGCAGCGCATTCGGCGGGAAGGTCAGGAAAGATACAGGCGCGGGACGCGCTGGCTGACGCCGCAGAGCAAATCGGAGGTCACGGTGCCGATACTGCGGGCAACGAGGCTGGCAAGGTGCGTGTGCTCGCCATCCGTGCCGTAGATCGTGGCAATATCGTCGAGCTCGACGTCCGGCACTCCGGTCACGTCAATCATGGTGACGTCCATGGAGATAATCCCCACGATCGGCGCCAGCTTGCCGCGAATCAAAACGCTGCCGCGGTTGCCGAGCGAGCGATGAATGCCGTCGCCGTAGCCTGCGGCTAGGACGGCGATTCTTGAAGGACGCTGAGCGACGAACTTGGCGTTGTAGCCCACGCCCTCACCGGCGCGAATGTTTCTCAGGCTGATGATGCGCGTCCGCAGGCTCATCACCGGCTTCAGCGGCAGGCGCGCTTCGAACTCCGCGCGGCGTTCGGCGGGTTCGTAACCGGGATGGTAACCGTACAGAATTGCGCCCGGGCGCACCATGTCGGCCCAGGTTTCGGGCCGCGTGGTGATTGCCGCGCTGTTCGCCAGGTGCACAATGCCGGGATCAATGCCGAGCGCACGCAAGCGATCGAGTGCGGCGTAAAAGCGCTCTTCTTGCTGGCGCGTCTGCTCACCGGCAGGCGTGTTCGAAAAGACTTCGCTCGAAGCGAAGTGCGTCATGACGCCGCCGAGGCGAACGTGCCGACACTTCGCCAACTGGCGCGCGAAGCAGTCAATGTCGCCGGTGGCGATCCCCAGGCGATTCATGCCCGTGTCAATTTTCAGGTGAAATGAAACGGAGCCGCGACGCGCACGGCGCCGCGCGGCCGATCTTTCGAGCGCCGCGAGCTGGTCGCAACGGTGAATCACAGCGGTGAGGCCGTGTTCGAGCAACGGCGCCTCCTCGCCCGACACAAAGCTCGTCAGAACCAGTATGGGTTTGCGGACACCGGCTTTACGAACGGCAACGCCCTCCCCGGTGCAGGTGACCCCGAACCAGTCCGAGCCTGCCTTTTCCAGCGCCTTCGCGACTTCAGGGCCGCCGTGCCCGTAGCCATTTCCCTTGACGATCGAGAGAACTTTTCGCGGGAACTTGCGTTTTTCCTGCGCGGGATTTACGAAGTCACGAATAGCGTGGAGATTGTGGGCCAGCGCGCTAAGGGAAACTTCGGCCCAGACGGGGCGCCGGTTGAAATTTGCCAGGCTCTTCTGTGATCGTGCCATGGGTATCCCGAAAGAATTTAGTTTACGACATCCGTGCGACATAGATCGAATGCCGCATTGGCTGCCGCGTGAAAGACAACACCATTTTGCTTGGCAAGGCGGATGCCAGAGACCAGGGCGGAGGGCAGAATCTGTGGTTTATCCGTAAGTTCTTGAAGAGATGATGGGTTCCCTCTGCCATCTTCTTGGGTTGGGCTCAACAAGGCTCGTAGGACGTAGTGGTAGGAGTGCCACGCTGTGGCCCGAATGCTGCGCTGCGGCGGCGGCCTACAGGTTGTCGGGTGCGAACCGGGAGAAAGCGTCGGGAGCAGCCTCTTCGAAACGCGTCATGCGGCTGCGGAAGACGAACTTGACCTTGTCCGTTGGACCATTGCGCTGCTTCGCGATCAGGATGTCGGCCTGGTCGCGCTCATCCGGCGCGGCGTCCAGCTTGAAGAAGTTTGGACGGTAGATGAACATCACCACATCAGCGTCCTGCTCGATGGCGCCGGATTCCCGCAAGTCGGAGAGCTGTGGCCCGCGCTCTTCGCGGTCCGGAGCACGCGTGAGCTGGCTGAGGACCATGACGGGGATTTGCAGCTCCTTGGCAAGGCCCTTCAAGCTGCGCGAGATGCTCGAGACTTCTTCGTTGCGGTTGTTGAACCGGCCGCGCGCGGTGATGAGCTGAAGATAGTCCACAATCAAGAACGATAGCCCCTTGTCGCGCTTCAAGCGGCGCGCTTTCGCTCCGATTTCGAGGACGCTGATCGAGCCGGCATCATCGATCCATATCGGCGCGGAGGAGATGGTACCGAGCGCTTCCGTCATGCGGCGCCAGTCTTCGCGGCTGAGGTGGCCGGTGCGGAACTTGTGCGCATCGATTTGCGCCACCGAAGCGACCAGCCGCTGGAGGAGAGATTCTTTCGACATTTCGAGGCTGAAAATCGCTACCGGCGAGCCCGCGCGAATGGCAATGTTTTCCGCCAGATTCAACGCCAGCGCCGTTTTTCCCTGCGAAGGCCGCGAGGCGAGGATGATGAGCTCCGAAGATTGCAAGCCCGAGGTGAGTTTATCGAGTTCCGTGTAGCCCGTCGGGATGCCGGTGACGCTCTTGCCTTCGCGAAAGATTTTCTCCAGGCGCTCGAAATTGTCGCGGACGATGTCCTTCACGGAAATCAAGCCGGCCCGGATGCGATCCTCGGCCAGAGCAAAGATTGAGGATTCCGCGCCGTCGAGGATCGCGTCGGCGCCATCGTCGCCTTCAAAAGCGCGCTGCTGAATATTGTGCGTGGCGTGAATCAGGTTCCGCAGCATCGCCTTTTCCTTCACGATCCGCGCGTAGTGCTCGACGTTCGAGACCTTAGGCATGCCGTCGGCAAGCGCCGCCAGATACGGAGCGCCGCCTGCCGCCTCCAGCTCGCCGTGGCGGTGCAGCTCCTCGGTCAGCGTGACCAGGTCAATGGCCTGCTGGCTCTCACCCAAAGAAATCATCTGTGTGAAAACGCGCCGATGCTGGTCCAGGAAGAAATCCTCGGGGCGCAGGTTCTCGATCGCCGCATTCAGAGCGTTGTTATCCAGCAGAATGGCGCCAAGGACAGATCGTTCTGCGTCCAGATTATTTGGAAGGGGCTTCTCGAGGACGGTGTCAGTAGGCATTTGCGGTAAACTTGGAGTTCGCCTTTTATTCGCTTTGTATCACAGCGCCTGCGCCTTGGCAAGCGCGAAGTTACTTCTTTAAATTTCGTCGCTGCCTCGGCCCGGCTGTTGCGCGCATTGTGCGTTGACGCTTCGCCACCGTCAATCGGTGTGCCTGTGCATTGCATCGGAAATCTCTGCAAAACTCTTTGGGCGCACTTAATGGAAGCCGGGGCGCAGCCCGCCGCAGCGGGCGCCCCTTCACAGAACAGTTTCGATGAGAAGAATTACTGCGCTTCCTTGTCGACGTGGACTTTCACTTCGGCGGTGACATCGCGGAACACCTTAATGGTCACGGTATATTCGCCGAGAGCTTTCAGCGGATCGGCCAGCTGCACTTGGCGCTTGTCGATCTTAAAGCCCTGCGCGGTGAGCCCTTCCGCTATGTCGGCGGAAGTGACCGAGCCAAACATCTGGTCGTTCTCCCCGGTCTTGCGTTTGAACGATAAAGAGACCCCATTGAGCAAGGCGGCTTGTTTCTGCGCGGCTTCCAGTTCGGTGGCGGTTTTCTTGGCGAGCGCCCCGCGAATGCGCTCGAGCGCCTTCATGTTGCCGGTGGTAGCTTCAATGGCGAGCTTCCTCGGCAGAAGGTAATTGCGGGCGTAGCCGGGCTTCACGGTAACCACCTCGCCGCGATGGCCGAGCTTATCAATATCTTCCTGAAGGATGATTTGCATCGGTTCTCTCTTGGCTCCTGTTTCTCTGACCCTCGGCCTCAGGCCTTGGGGGCCTCAACGGCCGCGGCTGCCGGAACAACCGCCCGCGGGGCTTGCGTGCCCGCGGCGCTGCCCGCAAACGGCATCAACGCGATGTTGCGCGCGCGCTTGATGGCGACTCCGAGCCAGCGCTGGTGGCGCGAGCAAACGCCGGTCATGCGGCGAGGAAGGATCTTGCCGCGTTCCTGCACGAACTGCGACAGGATGTCCGCGCGTTTGTAGTCGATGAAATCCATTTTCTCGACGCAGAACTTGCAAACTTTCTTCTTGCGGAAATACTGCCGCTTGCCGCGGGGACGCCCGCCGGGTCCTCCCGGGCCGCCGGGACCTCCGCCTTCGCGGCGCGGTCCGCCATGACCGCCGGACCCGCCTTCACGCCTGGGCGCGCCGCTGGGCGCTTGTGCCTGTTTCGGTTCCTCTGCCATACCTTCCACCCTTTCCCTGCTGAACTGACTCCGGCCCATCCGGGACCGGCGACAAAAATCCGATAAATCTACCTAATGTGCTCCTCAGCTTGCCGCGGCGGTTTGTTCCGTCGCCGAAGGAGGCGCCGGTGGCGTGCGGCGCGGACGCCGCGCGGCGCGCTGTTCGCGCTTTCCCATCAGCTTCTTTTGCCGCTTCAAATCTTCGTCGAGCCGCACCGTCAAATACTTGATGACCACGTCCTGCACGCGCAGGCGGCGCTCCAGCTCCGCAATCAATTCGCCATGTGTTGTGCGGATCTGCTGGTAAACATAAATTCCCTCGCGGTGCTTGGCCACGCGGTAAGCCAGCTTGCGCGTGCCCCAATGCTCGGTCTTCTCGATCTTGCCGCCCTTCTCCGCGCAGGTGTGCTCGATGCCGGAGAGAACTTTCTTAATCTCCTCTTCCGGCGTTGCGGGCCGGGCGATGAAGATCAGGTCGTACAAACGCTCTTCCATGGTTGCCTCGTTTCTCTTCTCTTCCGGGCGCGCGGCCCGGGAAAATCGTCTATTTCTTTACTTCCGGCTCGTCCTCGGACGCTTTGCGCCGGTTATACTTCGTCATCGCCGCGTCGAGTCCCTTCTCGAGAATCATTTCCACGGCATCGCCGGCTTCGGCGATCATCTCGGCGGCGACTTTCAGCTCCGCCTTCTTCATCGGCTTCAGCACATGCTCTTTGCGGCTGGTTACTGGACGCTCCGGTCCACAGCCGAGCCGCAGGCGCGCAAATTTCTGCGTGCCCAATGCGCTGATGACCGACTTCGCGCCGTTATGACTCCCGGCGCTGCCTTCAGGATGAATCCGGATCGTGCCCCAGGGCAATTGCACTTCATCCCACAGCACCAGTAAATCGCCCGGCTCCAGTTCGTACTTGCTCAGCAGCTCCCGCACCGAAACGCCGCTGAGATTCATGTACGTCTGCGGCTTCGCCAGAACTACTTCTCTTCCGGCGAGCTTCCCGCGCCCGACAAGCGCCTTGCCCTCGGGCCGCGCCACGCGGATCGCTCCGCGATTGGCCAGCTCATCCACCGCGAGAAAACCCAGGTTATGCGGCGTCCACTGATACTCCGGGTCGGGATTGCCAAGGCCGACAATGAGCCGCATAGACTCTTTTCCGCAGGCCCTCTCCGCGCCGTGGGCCTCCTCGCCGCTTTACTTTTTCTTTTCGCCTTTTTCGGCCTTCTCGGGTTTGGCTTCCGCCTCGGCGCCTTCTTCGCCCTCGACTTCCTTCTTGCCCTTCTTGATGACTTCCGGCTCGGCCGGCGCTGCGGCTTCCGCGGCCACCGCCTCCACGGGCTTCTCTTCCTCGACGCGCAGTGCCACGACGTGAGCGAGAACCCGGTCCGGGTCGGTCAACAGCTTTGTCTTCGCGCTGTCCATCGCCAGCTCTCCGGCGCGGAGCTGTTTGCCGAGCATCAAGCCGTTCACATCCACCTTGAACTCCGTCGGGATGTCCGCAGGCAAGCACTCAATTTCGACTTCGCGGGTAACGATTTCAAAGATGCCGCCCTGCTGTTTTACGCCGGCGGGCTCGCCGAAGGTATGCACGGGAACTTTGACGCGCATGCGCACATTCATGGCCACACGCTGCAAATCGACGTGCAGCAATTTCCCGCTGACAGGATCAACCAGCCAATCCTTCAAAATCGCGGGCTCTTGCTTGCCGCCGAGGCTTACTTGAAAAAGCGTGTTGTGGCCGGTTTCGGAGCGGAGGATCGCGCCGACTTGCTTGGCATTGACGGACAACGTCACGGCGTTGCCCTTGCCGCCGTACAGCACCGCCGGTACCTGCCCCGTCTGCCGCAGCCGCCGGGCTTCGTTTTTCCCCCGTTCGGCGCGGGGCGCTGCTTCCACGATAATCTGAGCCTGTTGAGCCATACTTTCTTTCCCTTCTTGAAAAATCCTGGCGGGACACCCGTTCGTGCCTGCCCCCTGCCGCAAAATCTAAATAAACAACTCGCTGATCGAAGTCTCCTCGTGAATCGAGCGAATCCCGCGCGCCAGCAGATCCGCAATGCTCAAAACCCGGATCTTGCCCATCTTCTTCGCCGCTTCGTTCAGCGGCACGGAATCCGTCGCCACCACTTCCTGGATCGCGGACTTCTCGAGCCGCTCGACCGCCGGCCCGGACAGGACCGCGTGCGTGCACGCCGCATAAACCTGCGTTGCCCCCTCTTTGATGAGCGCTTCGGCGGTTTTTACCAGCGTCCCCGCCGTGTCAATGATGTCGTCAACGATCAGTGCGCTGCGCCCGCGCACGTCGCCGATCAAGTTCATCACTTCGCTGACGTCCACATCCACACGGCGCTTGTCCACGATGGCCAGCGGCGCATCCAGCTTCTTCGCAAAAAAACGCGCGCGCTCCACGCCGCCTGCATCCGGCGAAACCACCGTCAGATTCGGCAGTTTCAGGTGCCGGAAATGCTCCACCAGCACTGGCGACGCGTACAAGTGGTCCACCGGAACGTCGAAATAGCCCTGAATCTGCGGCGCGTGCAAATCCAGCGTCAGCGCCCGGCTCGCACCCGCGGTTTCCAGCAAGTCAGCGACAAGCTTCGCGGAGATCGGCACGCGCGGCTTGTCTTTGCGGTCCTGCCGCGCGTAGCAGTAATACGGTAGAACCGCGGTGATGCGCCACGCCGACGCGCGCTTGAACGCATCGATCATCAGCAGAAGCTCGAGCAGGTGGTTATCCACCGGGTGGCAGCACGGTTGCACCACAAAAACATCCGCGCCGCGCACGTTCTCGAGAATCTGAAAGTAAATCTCGCCGTCGCTGAAGCGGCCCAGCAGCGCCTTGCCGAGGTGCACGTCGAGGTTCCGGCAAATGCTCTCGGCCAGCACCGGATTTGCAGTGCCCGCAAAAATCTTGAATCGCTCGTCGTTCACGAAGAGCTCGCTCCGCTCCTCCGCGCAACGCGGAAGATTTCTGCAACCGGGGTGTAGGCGAAGAGACGCTGCGGCTCAACCGGCACACGCGCCTTTTACAGCGCGCCTTTGATCAGACGAAAGTACCTGTCGCGCGAGAGTGTCTCGCAAACGAAAGTCTGATCGTGCGGAAACCCGACAGCGGCTCGGCGCGCCATCGCTGGGCTCGGGAAAACTCCAAACACCGCCGAACCGCTACCCGCCAGCGAGGCTTCTGAAGCTCCTTTTTGGAGCAAGACCCGCTTGATTCGATCAAGCCGGGGATGGCGCCGGAAAACCGCCCGCTCGAAATCATTCGAAAGGCCGTCCCCCTGCGTACTCCAACACAGAGCGCAGAACTTCCAAAGTGTAGGGTTTGCGGCCACTTTTGTCAATGTCGCCCGTAGCGCTCGCGCTCTGACCCAGCGATACGCCTCGGGAGTTGGGACGTGAATGTCCCACGGCGAGACGATTAACACGTATTTCTTCTGAATCTCTGGTAGCGGATAGATCTCATCTCCCCGGCCGATTCCCAACGCGCGGCCGCCGAACAGGAAGAACGGCACGTCGGCGCCCAGCGAAGCCGCGATTTCTAACAATCGCGCCGCAGGCAGCTTGCGCCCCGTCAAACGCAAATACCCGAGCAAAGCTGCAGCCGCGTCGCTGGAGCCTCCGCCGAGCCCCCGTCCGGCGGGAATTGTCTTGTGCAGCTCGATTTCCACTCCCGTGCGGATCTTCAGTTCGTGACGTAGCGCTTCAACGGCCCGGTAGACCAGATTTTTCTGGAACGGTTCCCGCGAGAGCGCTTCGCTTCCGCGGATTGTTAGCGCGATTCCCGGACGGCTGGTAGCGCGCAACCGCAGTTCGTCGTGCAGCGAAACGCTCTGGAAGATCGTGCGAAGCTCGTGAAAACCGTCGGCGCGCTTGCCCAGGATATGGAGGCGGAGATTGATTTTCGCGAACGCGGGGATGCGGACTTCGCGCATGCGGTCTATTGCGGCTTGGCGTCCTGCGAGGCGGACTTCTGTGCCACGCGGTGCTTCACCTGCCCCAGTCTCTTTTCCACTTCGGCGACCTTATCGCTCTCGATGTCCGCGGGCAGCGAGCGCCGCCATTCCGCCAGTGATTTTTCCCACTCCGCCGCAGCCAGATCCGTGCGCCCGGTCTTGGCATAGATATCGCCCAGGTGTGAGTGGATCGTGGCATCGTGACTTTCGCGCTGCAGCGCCTTGCGCAGCGTGGCTTCGGCGTCGGCAAGCTTGTTCTGCTTGAAATAAATCCAGCCCAGACTGTCGAGATAGGCGCCGTTGTAAGGTTCTTCCTTCAGCGCGCGTTCGACCAGAGCCTGTGCCTCATCCAGCCGCTGACCCAGATCGCCCAGCATGTAGCCGTAGTAGTTGAGCACGGGGGCGTTGCGCGGATTCACCGCGAGAACTTTCTTGAATTCGGCCTCGGCGCGGTCGAAAAATTTCTGCCGCTCGTAGATCGCTCCGAGCAGAAACCACACCATCTCGTTGTCCCGCGGCTGACCCGGCAGCACCTCGGCGGCGCGCGCGGCCTCTTCTGCTTCCTTGTAGCGCCGCCCTCGCTCGTAAACCTGCGCGATGTTCAGGAACGTATCGCGATCCACTTCGCTGCTGGTGAGCTGGCCTCGCAGCATTTTCACCGCTTCATCCGTCTGTCCGTTTTCGCCCAGCAGCAGCGCTTCGTTCTCCCGGATCGCCGGATCGGCCGGATACTTCGCCAGCGCTTCCTTGCCCATCTGCAGCGCTTTGGGAAGGTCCTTCGCCGCGCGATAGGTATCCATCAAGAGCAGGCGGGAGCGACGGTCTTCTTCCTCGCCGAGGTGGCCGAGCTCTTCATAAGTGTATATCGCCGCCTGATAATTCTGCGTGTCGCGGTAGAGTTGCCCCAATTGCTGGTACAGGATCGCCAGGGAACGCCGCCGCGAGGGCAGCACCGTGGACTGGCCTTTAATCCCTGTAACGGCATCCGACAGGACCCGGATCGCGTCTTCGTAGCGCCCCTGCGCCTGGTACAGCATGGCCTCGTTGTACATGACTTCGAGGTTGCCCGGCGAATACTGCCGCGCCTTCACCAAATTCTCTTCGGCCTTATCCAGTTCGTGCAGTTCCCGGTAGATTTGCGCCATGCGCAGATACACGTCCGGATCGTCCGGCATCAGGTCGGCGAGCTTTTGATAAGCCGCCAGCGCATCGGAATATTTTTCTTCCGCAAGCAGCGTCTGCGCCAGCCCGCGCTGGTGGCTCAACTCAGAGGAATCCAGCGCCATCGCTTTGCGATACGCCTGCTCTGCCTTGGCCAGCTGTTTTGCTTGCGTGTATGCGTCCCCGAGAAGATCGAGCAGCCCGGGTGACGCCGACCTCTTGGTCAGGCCTTCGAGCAGTGCAACCGCGTCTGTGGCCTTGCCCTGGTCCAGCAGCAGTTGCGTGAGCTGCTCGACCGCCGCTTCGTTTTCCGGATCATCCTTCAAGATGCCGCGCAGCACTTCTTCCGCCTTCTCATGATCGTTGTGTAGGCGGTACAGCCGCGCAAGCCACAATGCCGACTCGCTGTCCGTCGGCTCCAGGCGGTAGATTTCCCGGTACTGTTCAATCGCGCGCGTGAGGAATTCGGATTGCCCGCTGCCGCTGGCTTCTGTGAATTCCGTCTGCCCTCCGCCGGCTGCCCCCAGGCTCCGCAAATAAATGCGCCCCAGAAGCCGGCGAGTCGGCACGTCATTCGGATTGCGCTTCAGGATTTCTTGGGCTTCGGCGATCGCATCGTGCGTGCGCTGCGCTTTCCAATACATCTCGGCCAGCCGCTCGCCGATGACCGCTGACTTCGGGTCGAGCGCATAGGCTTTTTTATACGCCTCGATGGCCTGCGTAGCGTATTCCGCGCGGCTGGTGGCCTCGTACTGCTGCTCGTAGAAGTGCCCCATCGTGAAGTTGTAATAGGCCTCCGCGCGCGTGCTGTCTTTGGCCGGTGAAGATGCCTGCGCGTCCGCCTGGGGAGTTTGTGACTCTGTTACATCGACCGGTTTCTTTTCCGGCTCCTGCCCACGCGTCGCCGGAACGGCGAAAGAGGCGCCGGTCAGGACGCCGAAAAATGTAGTGAGGGTAATCCAGCGATAGTTCATGTGTGCCCTTGAAATAAAAATTATCCCATGCGACAGAAATGCGGTCAAAACTCAAAAGGCCGGCGTTTCCAGAGTTGCGAACCGACACATGTTTGGATGCCGGGAACAGCGGAAGAGTTGAAAAAAGAGCCCTGATCCAGGAGCAGCATATCGAAAACCCCGGCAGGTTCTGCTGGGCTGCGCCCCAGTTCAACTCTACTGTTTGCGGTTCTCGGCCGTATAGTGGGCCCTTAGGTACAGAATAATTCTCTGCGTGTTCTCCTCGGGAATTGCTGCGCCGAAGCTTTTGTTCATCTTGTCTACCTCGGCTTCCCATGTCGCCGCGGGGAGTGGCGGCTGCATGGTGATGTAGCGCGGGCTGTGGCAGGTGTTGCAGTAAATTCGCACATCCTGAAGGCCATCCCCCGGCGCGAGATCTCCGGCAGGTACCGGGTACGCCGGCACCTGGTAGTTCGAATCCGGCGAAAGCTCGCTGGGCGCCGCCTGCCGCACGCTTCCGAGTTCTTCTGGACGGTAGTAGCCTTTTTTCAGGTCCGCATAAACGACGCCCGCCGCCATCGCCACTCCGCACATCACAAGAAAAATCGCGGGGACTCTGTTTCTCATTGTCGTTCTCCCTCTAGCTCGCATTTCCCACCACGATTTCCTGCCGCTCGATCCGGTTCCACAGGTACCCTCCCGGATTCCAGACCGGCTCGTCGGGCTGTGTGTTGTTTTCTTCATCCGTAGCGCGCACTGCCAGCGTATAACGCCCTGGAGACTTTGCAGTCCACGGCATTTCCCAGGTGCGGAAGGAATACGCGCCGTGGTCCTCGCCGAGTCTTGCCTCCACCCAGCTCTTTCCTCCGTCATCCGAAACTTCCACGCGGTTCACCCCGCCAAACCCGCTGAACGCGATACCCCGCAGCGTGACATTCATTCCCGCGGGAATCTTCGAAGCTCCGTCGGGCGAGATAAAGAAAGATCGCACCGGGAACCGCTCGACTGGCACCGTTCTTACCCTGCCCGCCCTCACATCCTCAGGGGTGGTGTTCCCACGCGGTGTATCCGGCACGCGGTATCCGGTCTTCATCCAGAAATTTTCGTCCGGCGCGTTGAGAACGCGAATCCATGTCAGGCACTTGGTCCAGTAGGTTGCAAAATATCCGGGAACAACCAGCCGCACCGGAAATCCATTGAGCATTGGCAGCGGCTCGCCGTTCATCAGGTATGCGACAACACACTCATCCAGGACAGGATTCCCAAGGTCGAGCGATTTGAGAAAAAGATTGGAGCCGAGACCCTTGGGCCCCTGTCCCGTCTCAAGCCCCTGAAACTGTACTTGCAAAGACCCGCTCTTCACTCCCGCCATCTCCAGGAGCTCGCGCAGTCGCACTCCGGTCCACATCGCATTCCCCATCGCACCGTTGCCCCACTGCCCGCCGGGCACGCGCGGCTGCAGCCGGCTGCGGCTGTTGCCCGAGCACTGATTTACCGCGGCGATTGAAACTGGTTTGAACTTCTGCATCAACTCCGAAAGGCTCAGCGCCATCGGTTTGTTGACGTTTCCCTCGATCTGCAGCTTCCAGTCTTTCAGATCCACGGCGTTCGGGATGCCTTCCAGATGCCAGCGCACATAAAAAGCTTCGTTCGGTGTGAATTCCGTGCGGAAATAATGCCGGGGCGTTTCGAGCTGAACGGGTCGGTCCGTCAGCAGAATCAAAGGAACTTTTTGCGGCTCGGTCACATAAGGACCCACGGAATTCCAGTGTGGATTTGCCCCCGGCCCCGTGAAACTCTCAACAGCTTTTCCCCCAGCCGGCTCCTGGGCCATCGCCGGGTTCGGCCCTAACCATCGGCTGACGGCGATTCCGCCACTCGCCAGCCCCAACATCTTCACCAGACCTCGCCGGGAAAGACATCGCTCTGCCAAGCTCATAGGGCACCCTCCGACGTGCCGACTATTAACGAGACCTGTCGGAAGTGTCAACCTGCTTTTGATTCGTCTTTCTCTTCCGGTGCGGGCGTTTATGGCGGGAATGCGAGGCGGCGCATTAACTCCTTAAAGCGAGGGTCGCTGCGCAGCGGGTCATAGATTGGGTCTACCTTGAGAGCCGTGAGAGCATTAGAACGCTCTGAGTATGCCTTTTGAAGCTGGACGAGGGCTTCGTCCTTGTTGCCCATGCCAACGTACGCCAGGGCAATGGCTGCTGGATCCATTCGCCGGCGCCGGTTCAACTGCAGCAATTTCTCCAAGGCGCGCCGAGCCTCCGCCCACTGGCCCGAGCGGCCATTCACGTAAGCCTCTACCGCCCAGCTCCCGGGCACATCGTCAATGCGGCGCCATTTCTCTATGTCGGCGAGCGCATCCGCGAACAATCCTTTTTGCACATACGCGAAGACCAAAAGGTGCGCACGGGGGAAGTTCGGCTCCATGTCAAGGACGGCGCGAAACTGTTCGATGGCGCGGTCATACTGCCGTGAGAAATACAGAATCGCGCCATTGTCGGTAGCAATGATCAGCGAGAGCGGGTCGAGTTGGCGTGCGCGCTCGATTTCCGCGAATGCCTCGTCGAAACGTCCCTGGTAGGAAAGATATTCCGCATACCAGTGGTGGGCAGTGGCGTAATTGGGATCCAACTGAATGGCCCGCCGGTATTCTTTCTCGGCGTTTTGCCAGTCCCAATCGTAATTCTCGGTAACTAAAGCTAGGGAGGTGTGGGCTTCCGCTAGCCCATCGTCAAGCTCCACGGCACGCTGCGCTGCCGCGCGCGCTTTGGGCATGAACTCATTTTGCGGAGCCAGGCTGTAGCCACTCATCAACGTGTAAGAATCCGCCAGTCCGGCATAGGCGCGGGCGTACGTGGGGTCTTTGGCGACAGCCTGCTCAAAATACTCGATTGCGTGCTGAAAACCCTGAGTGGTCCTCTTGTTCCAGAAGAAGCGGCCTTTGAGATAAAGATCATAAGCCTCATACGCATTTGGAGAGAGAGGAGCCTGACGGGCGGAGTCGATCCGCCTGTGGTCGCCGAGGGTGAGTTGAATTCCGTCTGCAATCTCTTGTGCAATTTCACCTTGAAGAGCCAAAAGGTTTATCAATTCGCGATCGTACTGCCGCGCCCAGACGTGGGTCTGGTCTTTCATTTGAATCAACTGGGCTGAGATTCGCACTTTCTCTGAATCGCGCCGCACGCTACCCTCCAGCACGTACTGGACTCCCAGCTCGCGGCCAATCTGCTTCAATTGCTCCTGACTGTGTTTGTAGTGCATCACGGAGGTGCGCGCGATCACTCCGAGGCGCTCCGGATCGAGGCGTCCGAGTTGCGCGATCATTTCCTCCGTCAGGCCGTCGCTGAAGTAGTCCTGACCGACGTCTCCCGTGAGGTTCTCAAATGGGAGAACCGCAAGCATCAATCGCCCGTTGGACGCCTGCGGGCGCTCCCGCGAACGGGACCATTCGAAGTAACCGCCCAGCCCAACGATTAGGACAACGAAAATCCCAAGAAGCACCGACAATCGCCGGACGTCCAACACCTTGGGAGCGTGGTCGAGAGGGACGTCCTTGCCTGCGAAGTCTTCCTCAACTGTGGTTTGTGACGTGGTGTTGGCTTCGGTCACCTGAGGTGGCTGGTCCGCCTCGACGGAAACGATCATTCGGTATCCGAGCTTCGGTAGTGTCTCTATGTAGCGGGGTTCGTTCGCAGAGTCGCTAAGGACTCCCCGCAACACTTTGATCGAAGTGTTCAGGCCCTGCTCGAAATCCACGAACGTCTCCGCAGACCAAAGCTGTTGGCGCAACTCTTCGCGAGTGACTATGTCCCCGGCGCGCTCGACCAATACCTTCAGGACCTGGAAGGGCTGCGGGCGCAACTTGAGTTTTATCCCTTGTTTGTGGAGTTCACGCGTTTTTACGCGCAATTCATACGGACCAAATCGGTAGGCCGTGGCCTGTCTGGACATCAGGACACCTAGGGGACGTTACGGCAACTTTGACGCATGTCCTCCCATTTGGCAACATAAATTTCCTGCAATGAGCTACTTGGACGTTCAGTTTGATGCCACCCTATTATCAGCCACCGTCCATTGACTCTTTCCCCTATTTTTGAGATTCAAAGGGCTCATTCTTGAGGCCCTGTGTCCTCGACGGTGTCGTCCCACACCCAGATGACACTCTCTCCGCCTAGCAGGCCCACCATGAGTTTCGTTGTCCGAGGAGGATTGCTATGAAACCGACCAACATTCGAGTCGCGACGCTTGGGGTGTCTCTGTTTCTTGCACCGGCTCTGTTGGCGCAGTCGCCCGATTCCGCAAATCAGAACGCGGCTTCTCCCGCTCCTTCGGCTTCGGCGGCAGAGGTTCCCCGGCTCATCAAATTCAGCGGCACGCTGCTGGATGCCCAGGACCGCCCCATGGCCGGTCCCGTCGGCGTGACCTTCGCTCTCCACGCGCAGCAGACCGGCGGCGCCGCGCTGTGGCTCGAGACGCAGAACGTGACCCCCGATGCCCACGGCAACTACACCGTCTTGCTGGGAGCCAACAGCGCCAATGGTGTGCCCGCGGAATTATTCGCTTCGGGCGAAGCGCGCTGGCTGGAAGTGCAAGTCGAGCGGCAAGCGGAACAACCGCGTGTGTTGCTGGTAAGCGTGCCCTATGCCTTGAAGGCGAAGGATGCGGAGACACTGGGTGGACGGCCCGCTTCGGCTTTCCTCACCACCGAAACGCTCGCAGGCAACTCTGCCGGAGCCGCCACCGCTGCTGCGACCACGCTGCCCAGTTCGAAAGCGCAAACGACTTCTAAAAAAGCTGCGTCCGCGCCGCAGCCTGCCGTCGCCTGCACCAGCATCACGAGTGATGGGACCGCCACCGCCAACTCTATCGCCAAGTTCACCGCCGCATGCGCCATTCAGAATTCCGCGATTACGGAGACGGGGGGCAATGTGGGCATTGGCACCACCGCGCCGATCCGGGCGCTGGACATCGAGGGGGGCACCAATACCGCCATTCTGGTGCGCGGGCCGGGGACGCACAACGTGCAACTGACGGGAGATACGAGCAGCGGCCGACTGGGTCAGGATTTGGAAGGGTTTTTCTTCTCTTCGGACACCAACGGGAAGGTGCTGAAGTTTGATACCAACAACGGTACGCTGAACGAGTGGATGCGCATCACCAGCGCCGGCAACGTGGGCATCGGCACGAAAACGCCGGGGGCTAAGCTGGAAATTGCGGGCGGCAACCTGGCGCTTCCCAACACCACCTCAGGCGGCACTGCGGGCGTCGTCAAACTGGGGGGCACGCCCTTCCTGCACAATTTCGGAGGCAATACCTTCGTCGGTACATCAGCCGGGAACATGAGCATGGCGGGAGGCGCCAACACGGCAGTGGGCGCCTCGGCGCTCAGCTCCAACACGACGGGCGCGGGTAACTCCGCCTTCGGCACCAACGCGCTCGTGTCCAACACGACGGGCGGCTTGAACTCCGCCTTCGGCTCCTCCGCGCTTGCCTTCAACACGACGGGCTTGTCCAACGCCGCCTTCGGCGGAAACGCGCTCCTGCAGAATACGACGGGCTCGGGCAACAACGCTTTTGGCGACAACGCGCTCGGTTCCAATACTACTGGTGGGAGTAACTCCGGCTTCGGCTCGCAGGTGCTCTTCGTCAATACGACAGGCACCTTCAACAACGCCTTTGGCTTCGCCGCGCTCGCTTCCAACACGACGGCCAACAACAATAACGCCTTCGGCGCCTTCGCGCTCCAGAACAACACGACGGGCGTGGCCAACGGTGCCTTCGGCTCCTCCGCGCTCCAGAACAACACGACAGGCTTCGACAACTCCGCCTTCGGTGTGGACGCGCTTCTCTCCAACACGACTGGTGTCGACAACTCCGCCTTCGGCGTTAACGCGCTCCAGGCCAACACCACGGGGAACTTCAACTCCGCCTTCGGCCTCCAAACGCTCTTTTCCAACACGACGGGTGGCAACAACAACGCCTTCGGCAACGGCGCGCTCCAGAACAACACCACGGGCCCGTCCAACTCCGCCTTCGGCACAAACGCGCTCCAGAACAACACCACTGGTTTCGACAACGCCGCCTTCGGCACAAACGCTCTCCAGAACAACACCACTGGCTCTGTCAACGCCGCCTTCGGCTTTGACGCGCTCTCCGCCAACACCACTGGTTCCGACAACTCCGCCTTCGGCATTAACGCGCTCCTGAAGAACACCACGGGCGGGAACAACTCCGCCTTCGGCACCGCCGCGCTCTTCTTAAACACGACGGGCGGCAGCAACGCCGCCTTCGGTGCCTCAGCGCTCTCCGCCAATACTACCGGCGCGTCCAACGCCGCCTTCGGCAGTGGTGCGCTGGCCAACAACACGAGCGCCGTCGGCAACGCCGCCGTCGGCTTCAACGCGCTCAACGCCAACACCACGGGCGGCCTCAACACCGCCTTCGGCAACGGCGCGCTGCCATCCAACATCGACGGCGCCAACAACACCGCCATCGGCGAGGACGCGCTCGGTCAGGTCGCGCATGGGACCGGCAACATCGCCGTGGGCATTGACGCCGGCGCCAACTTTACGGGCGCCGAGAGCAACAACATCGATATCGGCAACATCGGAGTAGTCGGCGAATCGAGCACCATTCGCATCGGCAACGGTTCCCATGCGGCGCTTTTCATCCCGGCGGTTGCGCTGTCGCCTGTCTCCGGTACGACCGTGACAGTGGACGGCGGCACGGGTCAGCTCGGGTTTCTGCCTTCCTCGCGGCGCTACAAGGAACAGATCGCGAGCCTGGGTGCCGAGAGCGACATCCTGATGAAGCTGCGCCCCGTGGCCTTCTACTACAAGCCCGAAGTCGATTCGACGCACACACGCCAGTACGGCCTGGTGGCCGAAGAGGTGGCGGAGATTGCGCCCGGCCTCGTCGTCTTCGACAAGGACGGCGCGCCGCAAACCGTTCGTTACCACCTCGTCAACGCCATGCTCCTCAACGAAGTCCAGAAGCAGCAGAGCACGATTGCGCGGCAGCAGGCGGAGATCCAGGACCTGGCCGCCCGCCTCGCCAAGCTGGAAGCCTTGGTGGTCCCGGTGCCATGACTTTGCCTGACATTTAGGATTTTTAGAACTCATCGAGCCGTTTCGTTTGCCATGGAGGAATGAGATGAAACCTACCCACGTCTTGATCGCAATGCTTTTGGTGTCTTTGTTTTTTGCTCCCGCAGTGTTTGCGCAGTCGCCGGATTCCGCAAATCAGAGCGCGGCATCTCTTGCTCCATCGGCCTCGGCGGCCGAAGTTCCCCGGCTCATCAAATTCAGCGGCACGCTGCTGGATGCGCAGGATCAGCCGATGGCGGGCCCCGTCGGCGTGACCTTTGCTCTTCATGCGCAGCAGACCGGCGGCGCCGCGCTGTGGATGGAGACGCAGAACGTCACCCCCGATGCCCACGGCAACTACACCGTCTTGCTGGGAGCCAACAGCGCCAATGGCGTGCCCGCGGAGTTGTTCGCTTCGGCCGAAGCGCGCTGGCTGGAAGTGCAAGTGGAGCGCCAAGCGGAGCAACCGCGCGTGTTGCTGGTGAGCGTGCCCTATGCCTTAAAGGCGAAGGATGCGGAGACACTGGGTGGACGGCCAGCTTCGGCTTTCGTCACCACCGAGACGCTCGCAGCTGCGGGCAGCTCTGCCGGAACCGCCACCGCTGCTTCAAGCTCTTCCACCGCGCGGCCCAGTGCGAAAGCGCAAACGACTCCTAAGAAGGCAGCGTCTGCGGTGCAGCCTGCCGTCGCCTGCACCAGCGTCACGAGTGATGGAACCGCCACTGCCAACTCCATCGCCAAGTTCACCGCCGCATGCGCCATTCAGAATTCCGCGATTACGGAGACGGGAGGCAATGTGGGCATTGGCACCACCGCGCCGATCAGGGCGCTGGACATCGAGGGGGGCACCAATACCAGCGTGCTGGTGCGCGGGCCGGGAACGCACAACGTGCAACTGACGGGATCATCGAGCAGCGGCCGACTGGGTCAGGATTTGGAAGGGTTTTTCTTCTCTTCGGACACCAACGGGAAGGTGCTGAAGTTTGATACCAACAACGGTACGCTGAACGAGTGGATGCGCATCACCAGCGCCGGCAACGTCGGCATCGGCACGAAAACGCCGGGGGCTAAGCTGGAAATTGCGGGCGGCAACCTGGCACTCCCTAACACCACATCGGGTGGCACTGCGGGCGTGATCACCTTGGGAGGCGTGCCGTTCCTGCACAACTTCGGCAGTGGAAACACCTTTGTGGGCCAGTTGGCAGGGAACCTCAGCATGCCGGGCTTGCTCAACTCCGCCTTCGGCTTCAGCGCGCTCTCCGCCAACACGACGGGCTCCCAGAACTCCGCCTTCGGCTCGGGCGTGCTCTTCTTCAACACGATGGGCAACGACAACGACGCCTTCGGCAACCACTCGCTTAACGCCAACACAACGGGCAATAACAACGACGCCTTTGGCGCCTTCGCACTCAACACCAACACGACAGGCAGCAACAACGACGCCTTCGGGTTTGAAACGCTCTTCTCCAACACGACGGGCTCTGCCAACGCCGCCTTCGGCGCATCCGCGCTCCAGCAAAACACGACGGGCACTCAGAACGCCGCCTTCGGCACCAACGCGCTCCTCGCCAACACGACGGCCTGCTGCAACTCCGCCTTCGGCTACGAAGCGCTCTTCGCCGACACGACGGGCAACAACAACTCCGCCTTTGGCGACGACGCGCTCCTCGCCAACACCACGGGCTTGAGCGACGCCGCCTTCGGCTCCGCCGCGCTCCAGAACAACACGACGGGCGGGGCCAACTCTGCCTTCGGCGCAAACGCGCTCCAGAGCAACACCACGGCCTGCTGCAACTCTGCCTTCGGCTTTAACGCGCTCACCGCCAACACCACGGGCGGGCTCAACGCCGCCTTCGGTGATAACGCGCTCACCGCCAACACCACGGGCGTGAGCAACGACGCCTTCGGCATGCAAGCGCTCCAGAACAACACGACAGGCGGGGCCAACGCCGCCTTCGGCACCTTCGCGCTCGCTTCCAATATGACGGGCTTCGACAACGACGCCTTCGGCACCTCCGCACTCACCAACAACACCACGGGCGGGAACAATTCTGCCTTCGGCGTCAACGCACTCCAGTCCAACACAACGGGCTCCAATAACGCCGCCTTCGGCCACGACGCGCTCCTGAACAACACGGTGGACGGCAACTCTGCCTTCGGCTTCAACGCCCTCCAGTTAAACACGACGGGCTCCCAGAACACCGCCTTCGGCACCTCCGCGCTCGATAATCTTGTGATCGGGAACAACAACATCGCGATCGGCAACTCGGCCGGTATCAACCTTACGGACGGCGATAGCAATAACATCTCCATCGGTAGCCCCGGCGTGGGCGGCGAATCGACCGTCATCCGCATCGGTACCACTGGTGTGCACACCGCGGCGTATATGGCCGGGATCTTTGGAACCAGCGTGTTTAGCGGGGACGGCGTGGGCGTCTTCGTCGGCTCCCAAGGTCAGCTCGGCATCAATATGTCCTCGCGGCGGTTCAAGGACGACATCGCCGACATGGCCGGGGAAAGTGACCTGCTGATGAAGCTGCGCCCGGTGTCGTTCTATTACAAGCCGGAGTTGGACCCGACGCACACACGCCAGTACGGCTTGGTGGCCGAAGAGGTGGCCCAGGTGTCCCCGCAACTCGTTGTCTTCGACAAGGACGGTGTCCCCCAGACGGTGCGCTATCACTTTGTCAACGCCATGCTCCTCAACGAAGTCCAGAAGCAGCGCCAGCTGATCGAAGAGGAGCAGAAAGCGAACGAGGAACGTCAGAGGGAGATTGAAAAGCAACGCCAGTTGGTCGAAAACCAGCGGCGAGCGAACGAGGAGCAGCAGAGCACCATCGCGCGGCAGCAGGCGGAGATCCAGGACCTGGCCGCTCGCCTCGCCAAGCTGGAGGCCTTGGTCGCCCCGGCGCCATGACCTTGCCCAACCTCCCTCCGGTCCGCGACAGTGGGCGTGTGGCCGAGGCTTAGCCTGTGAAAAGATTTTCATTGGCCCATGCCCCGATGGAATCGGAGTATGGGAAATTCCGTTATTTTCCACAGCTCATTCGAACGGTACCAATAAAGTAATTGACACGCCGTGGACCTTTCTGCTATCCTCTCCCGTGTATACTGAAGTTCATCCTCGCCGAAGCACGGTCTTTGTGTCCCGCATTGGGTTGCGGGTTGCCGCCTTTGCATCCCGAATGAATCTGCGGGACGCCGTCGCTGCGGCAGCTGGCTATCCTGTTTGCAAACTAGTTACGCCAACAACTCCGACGGATCCAACAGGCACTTTGTATCCCTTTTCTTTTCAATCGCTTGCGGAACCCTATTCCCCGTCGTACTCCAACGGTACGCCATCTATGCTCCTTTAATTTTATTCTCTTGCAGACTGTTTCCCTCACAACGGTGTGCGGCCGGGGGGATCCCTGACAGTTTAGACCGGGCACATACCTGACACTTTCTGGTC
>JBIOGB010000031.1:0-49042 GCA_044447665.1 Candidatus Acidiferrales bacterium
GCACCGACCTCTCTGCCTATTCGCAAGCGCAGCTCGACCAGGTCGCGCTGCGCTTGAATCAACGCCCGAGAAAAACCTTAGGCTTCCAGACCCCTGCGAGTAAACTTCAGGCAAGTGTTGCGTCGACCGTCTGAGCCAGCAAGGCTTATCGGAGATTGGCGCATTACCGGTGAAGCGATGCCGTTGACTTGCTGTTTCAAGCGCTACATACTCCGAACAATTCGCCCTGAAATCATTTAACCTGCCCTCGGGCGCGACGAACTCGTCGGAGGGGATTTATGAGAGTTTTGACCGCTCTTCTAGGTGCGGTGCTATTCTCCACGCCATTGGCATGGTGCGATGACGAGCATCATCATGCGCTGACCGCCGAAGAAGTCGGCTCTGTCCACTTTGTAACCTCGTGCTCGAAATCGGTGGCTCTCAGCTTCAATCGCGCGGTCGCCCTGCTTCACTCTTTCCAGTACGAGCAAGCCCGCGGGGCTTTTTCGGATGTCGCGAGCCGGGATCCCAAGTGCGCGATGGCTCAGTGGGGCGTTGCCATGACCTACTACCACGGTTTGTGGAGGAACGGGAACACGGCTGCTGGCCGCGAGGCTTTCGAGAAAGCAAAGGTTGTTGCGGCAGCCAATCCGAAGACGACTGCGCGGGAACAAGCATACATCGAAGCTTTGGATGAAATTTACCGCCAGGACGACCAGGATCAAGCGGCACACGATCGCGCCTTTGAACAGAAGATGGGAGCTGTACAAGCGGCTTATCCCACGGATAGCGAAGCCGCGATCTTTCATGCGCTAACGCTAGATATTGCAGCTCCCAAGACGGACAAGACTTTTGCTAATCAGCGGAAGTGCGGCGAGATTCTGGAGCCGCTTTTCAAATTGCAGCCGCATCACCCAGGCATCCCGCACTACATCATTCATTGCTACGACAATCCGGTGCTCGCGGAAAAAAGTCTTGGTGCCGCGCGCATGTATGCCAAGATCGCGCCGGCGTCCGCCCATGCCAATCACATGCCATCGCACATTTTTACGCGATTGGGACTTTGGGGCGAATCCATCCGATCAAATATCCGTTCCGAAAAATTGGCCGCCGATGCGGAGGCAACATCCACAAACGGCGAGGCTCGCGATCAGCGCCTGCATGCGATGGATTATCAGGCTTATGCCTACCTGCAAAGCGGGCAAGTAAAACAGGCTGAGGGGGTGCTTGCGAAGATGAATGCGCTTCCGCCTATCGGGGGGCTCACGCTGACAGGCGGCTATGCGCTTGCGGCGATTCCGGCGCGCTGTGCGATCGAGCTCGGAAATTGGAAACAGGCGAGTGACCTGCAAGTGCGAAAGGAGAGCGTGCCCTGGGCGCAAGCCATCACCTGGGCCGCCATCGGAGAAGGAAGCGCGCGCGCCGGTGACCTGGACCGCGCGACGCAAGCGGAGCAGACGCTGGCGGCGCTCGTGGACGCCAGCGCCAAGAGGAACAACACGTACTGGTCAAACCAAGTGGAAGTGCAGCGCCGCGAAGTGGCGGCGTGGATCGCGGAGAAGAGCGGCAAGAGCAGCGATGCGATTGCCACGATGAAATCGGCTGCGGAGCTGGAAGAAAGCATGGACAAGGACGCGGTCACGCCAGGGCCAGTGACGCCCGCGCGGGAAATGCTGGCGGAGTTGCTGCTGCTCGACAAGCAACCGCAGGAGGCGCTCGCGGAATATGAAGCCGTCCTCAAGGTCGCGCCAAACCGCTTCGATGCGCTGTTCGGCGCTGCCAGCGCCGCAGACGCGGCGGGCAATTCCACCGTTGCGGATCGCTACTATCGCAACCTGAGCGAAATTTCCGTGGGCGAGGAGCGACCGGAACTGGTTACGGCTCACAAAAGGAACCCTGTTACAGCGGGAAAAACTCCGTGACGCATCCTTGAGGAGCCGTGCGGCTATTTGGACTCGCGCTGATGCAGGGCGGTTTCCCTCCGTATTGAAGAGCATCGTGTTCGCCAGCTAGGCTAGAATCCAACTTGGCCTGATAATGGCCGAAGTGGAGATCCCGTGTTTACCGGAATTATTGAGCATGTAGGCACAAACGAGTCGCTCAGCTCAGGCAGAAACAGCGGCCGCATTTCCATCCATGCGCCGAGCGTCGCGGCGTCGCTCGTTGTCTCAAACAGTATAGCGGTCAATGGCTGCTGTCTTACGGTGGTTTCGCGGGACAAAGAGCGCTTCTCGGCGGACCTTTCCGGCGAAACCCTGGCCAGAACTTCGTTTCGCGAGTTGAAACCCGGGGCGCGCGTTAACCTTGAGCAGCCTCTGACCGCCGGAAAAGAATTTGGCGGTCATTTCGTGCTCGGGCATGTTGACGGCGTCGGCCGCGTGACGCATCTCACCGCCGAGGGTGAGAACTGGTGGTTGGGCGTGCAAGTCCCCGAAGATTTCGCGCGCTACATCGTTCCGAAGGGCTCGATCACCATTGACGGTATCAGCCTGACGGTCGCGCGCTGGCGTGACCGCATCACTGAAATCGCCGTCATCCCCTACACCTACGAGCACACCAATTTGCGTGACCGCAAGCCCGGCGACGCGGTCAACCTCGAAGGGGATGTCCTGGGAAAATACGTAGAGCGCTACCTCGAAGCCCGCGATGGTGCGCGCTCCGCGTCTTCGCCCCTTACGCTCGCGCGCCTTCGCGAAGAAGGCTTCTGACGTTGCGCCAGAGAGGCGCACACAGTCTGCGTCAACTTTGTAGAGTCTGTGAAGACATGGTTCGCTTCACGCGTGCTCCGCGCCAATACAAGATCAGCCCGAGCAGGATCGCACCAACCGTCCCGACGAACAGCTTCACTTCAAAGAGCAGCTTGTTCGACGAATCTCCCGGCGGCACCATGGAAACCCCCATGGCGAGCAGCACCACAAGAAACCCGAGTCCCGCGACAGACCACACGCCTGCTTTGCCCCACGGAATCAGCACGGCTTGGGAATTTGCCGCGCGGTCCTCGCGTTTCACGAGTTTGATCACCGCCGCGAACATGTACAAGAACGGAATGAAATAGATGATGATCGTAATGTCCACGAGTACCTGATACGCGCCCCGCATCGTCTCGTTGATCTGACTGATGAGCAGCACGACACCGGAGGCGAACGCCTGCACGAGAATCGAAACGTATGGCGTGCGCCAGCGCGGATGAATTTTTCCAAACGCTTGCGGCAGATAACGGTCAATGCCCACCACGAACGGCACACGCGCAATACCGGCCACGGTGCTGCCCACGCCCCCGGCGTTGCCGACGGACACGAACAACGCCGCAAGCACGCCGACAAATCCGATCCGCAACACCGTGGAGCCCAGAGAGATCGCCTGGAACACGCCGCTCTTCGGGTCCACCTGCGCGTCGGGAATCAGCGCTAACACTGCGAATGTACCGACGATGTAGATTGCCGCAATCAGCGCGCCCGCGCTGAGCACCGCGCGTGGCAGCGTGCGTCGCGGATCCCGGACCTCCGCGCTCATCGCCGAAACCAGTTCGAGCCCCGTGAAGGCGAAGGCGATCTGCGACCAGAAATTCACCGTATCCCAATTCCAGTGCGGCATCATGTTCGCCAGCGTGAAGTGCGTCACGGAGCCTTGCTTAAACCACAGCGCCCCGGCTACTCCCACAAGAATGAGCAGCGGCAGGTAGGTGCCGACTCCGCCTGCGTTCTGCAGCCACTTTCCGACGTTTAACCCTATGATGTTCAGAATGACCGCGACCCCCAGCAGCACGAATGACCCGGCAAGGAGAAACGTTCTGTCTTGCGCGAGCGCGGCCCCGGCGGAACCCGCCGCGTAACCGCTCATCGCCGCGCTGGCCAGCAGCAATCCGGGAAAATAAAAAACCGTGTAAATCCAGTACGTCCAGCCGGCAACGAATCCGTGAAAATCTCCGAACGCCTCTTTGGCCCAGACGTACAGGCCCCCCTCTTCGGGATATCGCGAAGACAACTCGTTGATTACCATTGCCATAGGAACAAAAAACAGGACAGCCACCAGCACCCACAGACTGATCGACGACGTACCGTTGTGCGCCGCGGCCGCAATCCAGCGCGGCCCTAGAACTGTGGCGATGTTGAAGAGCAGCACATCCCAGAAGCCCATCTCTTTGCGTAATTGTTTAATTGGATCGGATGTTCCGTTCGCGGGAACGCTCAAAGGGTCACATCCATCGCGGGAATCAATTCATCCTGCATGCGGAAATTGTGGAGAAACGCATCTTTCGAACCTTCGAAATCTTTCCAGGGGCCAAAGAAAGAAACTTTGCCTTCCTGCAGAAATACGACTACGTCCGCCAGTTTTCTAGCCAGATGCGTGTCGTGCGTTACCACGATCGAAGTGCGGTGAAACATCTCTTTCAACCGCAAGATCAAATCGCCCATGTGCCCTGCCATGATCGGATCGACCATCGTCGTCGGCTCGTCATATAGGATCGCTTCCGGGTTCTGGGCCAGTGCCCGTGCAATCGCGACGGCGCGCTTCGTCCCCGTGGATAACTCGCTCGGGAGCTTGTCGAGGACATTTTGCACTTCGAGCATTGCGGCGAGCTTTTCCACGTACGAGTCCACGTCTTCCCCGGTCAGCCCCGGCTGCCCTTCCAGCGGGAATCCAATGTTTTCGCCGACCGTCAGAGAATCGAATAGAGCTCCCGACTGAAATACCATCGTCACTTTTTTTCGAACCTCTGCAAAATCCGCTTCCCGGAAATCCGTGACGTCTTGCCCGTCAACAAAGATCCGCCCTTCATCCGCCTTCAGAAATCCCATGATGTGCTTCAGCGATACGGACTTGCCGACGCCGCTCCGCCCCATGATCACGCACGTTTCGCCGCGTTTCACCGTGAAGCTGACGTGATCCAGCACCAGCCGCTCGTCAAACGATTTGCACACTTCACGAAACTCGAAAAAGTTGGACGCCCGCGGCTCGAGATGGATTTCGGCGGGGTCCGTTTCCGAGCCGGGAATTAAGTTTGTCGGCCCGCCGCGGCTGATTTTAAGTACGTCGGTCATTTTTGTTCTGCTTCGAGGATTCGCCTAGCTTCTTCATAGTCCGTCAGGGTATTCATGTTCCAGAACAACCGCCCCGCGCTATCAAATCGTTTCCAGTGCGCTTCGTCAAGCACTTCTGTCGTCACCTGTTTCAATGCGTCGGTAATCTTGCGAATTCTGCGTTCGAACGCTGCGCGCAGCGCCGGCGCCGCATCCGTCCGGTAGCAGGCGCACAGCGGCTCCGGTCCATGCGCCGATTCCGGCAACGCAACCTGCGAAGAACTCTTCAGCGCGCGCCCCGCGAGATGCGCAAGCCATTCTCGCGTCAGAAAAGGCATGTCGCAGCTGACGATCAGATTCCATTCCGGTGATTCGTTCCGAGCGCCCGCATCTTCCAGCGCCGTGATGATTCCCCCCAGCGGCCCTGCGGCGGGCCAGCAGTCCGCAACGCAGCGGAAACCGAGGCCGGCATACTTCTCAGGATCCGCAATCACGGTCACTTCGTTTACTACGCTCCGCAGCAGCTCGCACATACGCACGAGCATTGGCTTCCCGCTGACATCCGCCAGCGCTTTGTCTTTTCCAAACCGCGTGCTCTCGCCGCCCGCGAGCACGTAACCTGCAATCGTGGCCGAGGAGTTGTCTCTTTCACGAGTCACGCGTCACCAGCCTGGCTTGAGCCCGCCTTGGCGGGAAAAATTACGAATCACTTTTCCTCCAGCGGTTCTCGCCCGGGCCTGCGGATTCCCAATTCGCGTAATTTTTCCTGCAAGCTTTGCCGGTGCAGGCCGATTGTCGCCGCCGTCCTCGAAACATTCCAGCGGTGGTCCGCAAGCTGTTTCGTCAAATAAGCCACCTCAAATTTGCGCTTGGCCTCGCGGAAGTCGCGTTCACCGAAACCATTGTCCTGCGCATCCCCCGTGCTTTTGCCCGGGAGCGCCTCCCCGCGCGCCACTTCGCCCGGCAAATCTTCCACGCCGATCTCTGCTCCGCGGCACAGCACCAGGCTGCGCTCCAGCGAGTTCTTCAATTCGCGCACATTCCCGGGCCAGTCGTAGCGTTCGAGCGCCGTCATCGCCTCGCGGTTCAACCGCGCCGTGCGACCCAGGCGTTCCGCGTGCATTCGCAGAAATGCTTCGGCCAGCACCGCGATATCTTCTTTGTGAGCTCGCAGCGGCGGCAACTCAATCGTCACAACACGCAGCCGGTAGAACAAATCTTCCCGAAACTTTCCCGCGCGTATCTCCGCCTGCAAATTTCGATGCGTCGCGCTGATCACGCGCACATCTACCGGAATCGTCTGCGTCCCACCCAGCCGCTCGATGGTCCGGTTTTCCAAAGCGCGCAAGACTTTCGCTTGTGTCACCGGATTCATGTCGCCGATCTCATCCAAGAACAACGTTCCGCCGGACGCCAGCTCAAATTTGCCTTTTTTCTGCTGCGCTGCGCCCGTGAACGCTCCGCGCTCATAGCCAAACAGTTCCGATTCGATCAGCGTTTCCGGCAGCGCCGCGCAGTTCACGGCCACATACGCTTTGCCCGCGCGCGGCGATCGCGCGTGAATCTCCTGTGCCAGCAAATCTTTTCCCGTGCCACTCTCTCCGAGAATCAGCACCGTCGAATCCGCCGGCGCCACGCGATCCGCCATCTCGAACGCCCGGCACATTTCCGCAGAGCGTCCGATCATTTGCCCAAACTGCCCCTCGGTCGTTAGTCGTTTTCGCAAGGCATCGTTTTCTTTTTCCAGCGTCGCCAGCTTCAGCAGATTCGCCACTCTCTGCCGCAGCTCTTCCAATTCAAAACCCTTCACCAGATAATCCGCCGCCCCGAGTTGCAGCGCTTCCACCGCGGTTTTCGCAGTGTCCAGCGCCGAGACTATCAGCACGGGCACTTCGCTTCCCTGCTCCCACATCCACCGCAAGAATGAGAGCCCGTTCTCTCCCGGCAAGACCACGTCGAGCAGAATCAGGTCTGGATGCTCGCGAGGCAGCGCTTCGCGCGCGGCCTCCGCGGAATCGGACTCCGCGATGCGATATTTCGATTCCAGCGCGCGCCGCAGTCCGTAGCGCGCCGCCGGCTCGTCATCCACGATCAGAATCGTTTTCATGTCGTTTCTGCTCCAAGGGGAAGCCATACGAAGAACCGAGTGCCGCAGCCGTTGTTCAACGGACTCTCGAATTCGAGCTTTCCGCCCGCATCGGATGCGCGGCGGGCCGCGATGGCCAATCCCAGGCCTGTTCCCTGCGTTTTTGTCGTGAAAAACGGCTGAAGTATTTTTTCGCGCAGCTCCAAAGGAACTCCGGGTCCGTCATCTTCCACTACTAACAGTCCTTTGCCATCTGTCCGGGAAACTCCTACTTGCACGTGTCCGCCCCGAGGTGCCGCGTCCAATGCATTTACAACCAAGTTTGTGAGAATGTCGTTCAGTGCTTCTGTGCTGATGGCCATATTCAACACTGTAGCCGCCGGATTGAATTCCAACGCGACGCCTTTGCCCTGCGCATCGGGACGCAAAACACTCACGACTTCACGCGCAACCTCGCACGCGTTGCAGTTCGCTGCCCTTCCCTCCAAGAGCACAGCGGGCCGGCTGAACTGCAGCAGTTGATTTAATTTTGTGGAGAGCCGCCCGATCTCCTCCAGCACCATCCGCGTTTCGCGCCGCATCGATACAGGCAGTTCCGAGCTTTCCATCTGCAGCTGAAGTATCGTTTTGATGGAACCCAGCGGATTTTTCAGATTGTGCGAGATGCTCGCCGCCATTTGCCCCACCAACGCGAGCCTTTCGCGTTCGGCGAGTTCCCGTTCGAGCCGCAACTTCTCTTCGATTAATCGGCATAAGTCCAGCGCGCCGGGCAACTGCTCGCACAAAAACTCCAGCGCCGCGCGCGTCTCTCCCGAGAGACCCGCGCCATGCGGTTCCGCATGAAGTACTCCAACCAAATTACCGGGGCGAAGAGTTGCTCCTTCTATCTTTCCCTCAACCAGGGCAAACTTTGGCTTTCCCAATGTCGGAGGTCCCAGCCCAGCCTCGCGAGCGAACCCCCGAATTGTTTCGTCGATCTGACGCTCCTCATAGAAGAAGACCTTTGTCCTCGACAGTTCGAATGTTTCCTTCACTCGCCGCTCGATGAAAGCCGCGAGAGCTTCGGGATTTCCTTGCCGTGCCTCCAGCTGAATCTCCGCCATCAGACGCTGCACGCGATCCATTTCCCGATGCACGGTATCCCGCAAACTTCGTCCGAGCAGCCGCTGCAGCGGCTCGATAAAGATCACCAGGAGAAACAACAGGATCGACGCCGACGCTTCCGGCGGCAGAACAGGCTCAAGCCAAACGCTGATTCGCCGGACGAGGCTCAAGTAGAGCAGCGCCAAAAATGTCGCCGAAACCGCATAGACGAGATTTGTTTGACGCCCAATTTGAAGGAAGTTGTAACGAAGCACGAGGTAGATGAGGAGGGCCGATGGCACAAGCGCCACCAACGCGAGTGTGACGGTGATGCCCGCGGCGAGCGATGGCGGCAGAGGCCCCCCAAAATCGTGCAGGTAGAGAATCATCGCTCCACCGGCGACAAAGATCGCCGCCAGGTAGCGATGAAATATCCGCTGCGGTTGATCCGGTGCACGCACGGTGTACCGCATCTCCCACCAACCGCTGATCAGCATCGCCAAGCCCAGCCAAATGCCGTACCAGCGTCCAAGCGCGTTCCCAGGAATCTGGAAATCGAAACCGGCACCAGCCGCCAGGTGCGGGTATACGCGCAGCGCGAAATAGAGCACCGGCGCGTAGGCTGCAAAGAGCACCATGCGTTTGAGGGAGCGGCTCTGCAGCATCCCGCGCGTCTCGGCAAATTCCAGATGCAAATGGATCAGCAACGGCGGCAAAAGGCACAAACCCGCGAAGAGCAAGGTGACGGCAAACGACTTGAGAAGCGCAGGTGGCGTCGCATAATAGATTTGCGCATTTAGAGCCAGCAGCGAACCGCCGTAAAAAAAGAATAACGCCAGGCACAAAAAGAAAAACACGCGTTCGAAATTGCGCTGACGGCGATAACCCAGGATCACCACCATCCAAAAGAGCTGTAGCAGCGTCCCGGCTGTGTACCCAATCAGTCGAATATAGACAAGTGCACCCATGTGCCCGTCGCGTGTCGAATTCTACGCCGGGCCAAGTCGCACGACAATCGCCAAGTGCCATATTTTCCTTGCAGTCTGTAACTATCTGATATTAAGTGGCTTAGACGAAATACAAGGGCAGGCGGGAAGGATGCCGAATGTCGGGGAAACCCTTGACAAGGCAGAAGTTTCTGCTATATTAGCAGTCGGCTATGAGGAGTGCTAATTCCCCTTTTCGCTCCCGAGGCTTTATTCAAACCGCAACATCACCTACGGAGGTTCTTTCAAGATGGCAGTGAATCTTACCCCGCTCCACGACCGTGTAATCGTGAAGCGCATTGAGGAAAAAGAAAGCGTCAAGGGTGGCATCATCATCCCTGACTCCGCAAAAGAAAAGCCCATGGAGGGCGAAGTCATCGCCGTCGGCGCAGGCAAGCGTGAGAAGGGCGAGCTGATCCCTCTTGACGTCAAGCCGGGCGACCGTGTTCTTTTCGGCAAGTACGGCGGCACGGAAATCAAGATCGAAGACCAGGAATTCCTCATCCTTCGGGAAGAAGAAATTCTGGCCAAGCTCAGCGGAGCCGCAAAAGCCGCAAGGAAGTAGTTTTGTCATTCCGTTGTAGAGGCCGGGCTTCCGCCCGGATGCATTAAGGCAAAGAAATTGAGCTGAATATCAGGAGGAATTACCAGTATGGCGAAGCAGATTGTTACAGGTGAGGCGTCCCGCCAGGCGATTTTGCGCGGCGTGAACGCTCTCGCCGACGCAGTGAAGATCACCCTCGGCCCCAAGGGCCGCAACGCGGTGATCGAAAAGAAGTTCGGCGCGCCGGTCATCACCAAGGACGGCGTGACGGTTGCCAAGGAAATCGAGCTGCAGGATCCACTCGAGAACATGGGCGCGCAGATGGTCCGCGAAGTCGCTTCGAAGACTTCTGATGTTGCCGGCGACGGCACGACCACCGCGACCGTGCTCGCACAGGCCATCTTCCGCGAAGGCGTGAAGACGGTCGCAGCGGGTTCGAGCCCGACGTCCCTCAAGCGCGGCATCGAGAAGGCCGTTGAAGTCGCGGTGGAAGAGATCAAGAGGCTCCACAAAGACGTCAAGGGCGACATGATCGCCCAGGTCGGCACGATTTCCGCCAACAACGACAAACAAATCGGCGGCATCATCGCCGAAGCCATGAAGAAGGTCGGCAAGGACGGCGTCATCACCGTCGAGGAATCCAAGACGATGGAGACGACCCTGGAAGTGGTCGAAGGCATGCAGTTCGACCGCGGCTACCTCTCGCCCTACTTCATCACCGATCCCGACCGCATGGAATGCGTGCTCGAGGACGTCCGCATCCTCATCCACGAAAAGAAAATAAGCTCGATGAAGGACCTGCTTCCCCTGCTCGAGCAGACCGCCAAGATGAGCAAGCCGCTCTTGATCATCGCTGAGGACATCGAAGGCGAGGCCCTCGCGACCCTCGTGGTGAACAAGCTCCGCGGCACGTTGCAGTGCGCCGCCGTCAAGGCCCCTGGCTTTGGCGACCGCCGCAAGGCCATGCTCGAAGATATCGCCACCCTGACCGGCGGCAAGGCCATCACCGAGGACCTCGGCATCAAACTGGAAAACGTGAAGCTTGAGGATCTCGGCCGGGCCAAGAAGATCACCATTGACAAGGACAACACCACGATCATCGAAGGCGCAGGCAAACCCTCCGAGATCGAGGGCCGCGTCAAGCAGATCCGCCAGCAGGTCGAAAACACCACCTCCGACTACGACAAGGAAAAGCTCCAGGAGCGCCTTGCCAAGCTCGTGGGCGGCGTCGCCGTCATCAAAGTCGGCGCGGCCACCGAAACCGAGCTGAAGGAAAAGAAGGCGCGTGTCGAAGACGCCATGCACGCCACCCGTGCGGCTGTCGAGGAAGGCATCGTTGCCGGCGGCGGCACGGCGCTGCTCCGTTGCCTCCCCGCGCTGGACAAGCTCAAGGTCAATGAGGATGAGCACGTCGGCGTAAACATCGTCAAGCGCGCGCTCGAAGAGCCAGCCCGCCAGATTGCGTACAACGCCGGCTTCGAAGGCGCCATCGTGATCGGCAAGATCCGCGAGTCGAAGGAAGAAAACTACGGCTTCAACGCGGAAACCGGCGAATACGGCGACATGGTCAAGATGGGCGTCATTGACCCAGCCAAGGTCACCCGCCTGGCGCTGCAGAACGCAGCCTCCATCGCGGGATTGATGCTCACCACCGAAGCGCTGGTGGCCGAGATCAAGGAAGACGACAAGAGGGCGGCCGCTGCCGGTGCTCCCGGCGGAGGCGGCATGGGCGGCATGTACTAAATCGTCGCTCGCCAAGTCAACCAAAACAAAGGGCGTTCCGGTTCAACCGGGACGCCCTTTTTGCATCTCTGCTCTGCCCTTTGCCAATCACTGAATCTTCTCCCGGCTTCCTTGCCTCTGGCTCCCTCCTCCGCTACACTTCTTCCGCCTCGCCACGACTCTTCAGGGGAGAGTCACCCATGCCGGGACTTTTGCAGCGGTTTTTGCCGCGCGAAGAGGGATTCGTCGACCTTTTTCGCAAACAAGCGGAAAACATTCATTCGGGGGCAAAAGCCCTGCTCCAAATGCTCGAGCACTTCACAGGTGTTCCCGAACAGGTGCAAATCATCAAAGCCATCGAGCACGAAGGCGACGAGATCACCCACAGCATTTTCAGGAAGCTGAATCAAACCTTCATCACGCCCTTCGACCGCGAGGACATCCACGAACTCTGCAGCCAGCTCGACGACGTCATTGACCTGATCGACGCCGCCGGCAGCCGCTTCGTCCTTTATCGTGTGGATGCGGTGCGGGCGGGCACAGTGGAGCTGGTCAAAATTCTTCTTTCCGCCACCGTGGAAGTCTCCGCGGCCATCAACGCCATTGAGACGCCCGACAAAGCCCTAAAGCACTGCATTGAGATTAATCGCTATGAAAACGAAAGCGACCGTCTCTGCCGCACCCTCATCGCGCAGCTCTTCGATGAAGAAAGAGACTCGGTCCAGATCATCAAGTGGAAAGAAATTTTCGAAGTGATCGAGACCGCCGTCGACAAGTGCGAAGACGTCGCCAACGTCATCGAAGGCGTCATCCTGAAGAGCGCCTGACCCGTGGATAGTTTCACTCTCCTCCTCGTCGTCATCGGCCTCACGCTCGCCTTCGAATTCTCCAATGGCTGGCACGACGCTGCCAATTCCATCGCCACCGTCGTCTCCACCCGCGTTCTCACGCCATTCCGAGCCGTCGCCTGGGCCTCTTTCTGGAATTTCGTCGCTGCGTTCGTCTTCGGCACGGCCGTCGCCAACACCATCGGCAAAGGAATGGTGCACATCGAACTGGTGAATGAAAAGGTTTTGCTCGCCGGGCTTCTCGGCGCCATCACCTGGAATCTGATCACGCTCGTCCTCGGCCTGCCTACCAGCTCCTCGCACGCGCTCATGGGCGGCTACGGCGGCGCTGCCGTTGCGCATGCTGGTTTTCGCGCCCTTATTCTCCACGGCTGGACCATGCCTGTGCTCTTCATCTTTCTCTCTCCGGTGATCGGCCTCTGCGTCAGTACGGTCGTCACCGTGGCCACAAGCTGGATCGTGCGCCGCCAGCGGCCGCTGAAAGTGGACCGCTGGTTTCGCCGCGTGCAACTTTTTTCCGCCGCTGCCTACAGTCTCGGCCACGGCACCAATGACGCCCAAAAAGGCATGGGCATCATCACCACCGCCCTTGTCGCCGGAGGCCTCATGAAATCGTACGAGGTGCCCTACTGGGTGATCATTTGCTGCTACCTGGCGATGGGCGGCGGCACCATGGCCGGCGGCTGGCGCATCATCAAGACCATGGGCCAGCGCATCACAAAGCTAAATCCTTTCGGTGGCTTTGCCGCGGAAGCGTCCGGCGCGCTTACCCTGCTCGGCACGGCGCACTTCGGCATACCCGTCAGCACCACGCACACCATCACCGGCGCCATCGTCGGCGTGGGCGCCACGCGCCGCCTCACGGCCGTTCGCTGGGGCGTCACGCGCCGCATCGTGTTTGCCTGGGTAATGACCATCCCCGGCGCCGCCCTCATCGGCGCCGCCGTTTTCCATGGTATCCAGATATGGATAAAGTAATTTCTTGTGTATGTGGGGCGGGCTTTGGCCCGGCATTTCCTTCGCCTCTTTTCTTTAGGGAGTCGAAGCTTCAGCTCCGGAATTAAGTGCCGTGTACCTCAAGCGCCGGTCTTGCGCCCGGGCTGCAACTATCCTGCCCCTGATCACGCCGAAACGACTTTAATGGCTCTGGATTCATCAAAATCAGTAAAATAGAGAGAGAGGTTAGCCGGGTGACCACCACCAAATCGCCATTCGCCACCGTCGAAGAGGCAGTGGAAGAAATCCGCCAGGGGCATATGATCGTCCTGGTGGACGACGAGGACCGCGAAAACGAAGGCGACCTCACCATGGCCGCCGAGAAAATCACGCCGGATGCCATCAACTTCATGGCCAAATACGGCCGCGGCCTGATTTGCCTCACGCTCACCGAACAGCGCTGCGATGATCTTCGCCTCCCGCTGATGTCTCCCGTCAACACCTCTGTACATGGCACGGCGTTTTGCGAGGCCATTGATGCACGCCTCGGCGTGACCACCGGTATCAGCGCCGCCGACCGCGCGACCACCATCCTCGCGGCCATTGATCCGAAAACGAAGCCTCAGGATCTCGCGCGGCCCGGCCACATCTTTCCGCTTCGCGCGCGCAATGGCGGTGTGCTGGTCCGCGCTGGCCAAACCGAGGCGTCCGTCGACCTCGCGCGCATCGCCGGGCTCGGCGACTCAGGCGTCATCTGCGAAATCATGAACGAAGACGGCACGATGTCACGCGTGCCCCAGCTTCTGGAATTCTGCAAACAGCACAACCTCAAGATACTTACCGTCGCGGACCTGATCCGCTACCGCATGCAGCATGAGCGCTACGTCCGCCGCATCGCGGAAGCGGTTCTGCCCACGCGCTACGGCGATTTTCGGATGATTGCTTACTCGAGCGATGTGGATCACGACCAGCACATCGCGCTCATTTGCGGTGAACTCGAAGGCGCCACGCCGGCGCTAGTTCGCGTCCATTCCCACTGCCTCACCGGCGATGTCTTCGGCTCGACGGCTTGCGATTGCACTGAACTCGTTTCGCGCTCGCTCGCCGCCATCGCCAGGGAAGGCCGCGGAGTGTTTCTTTATCTCCACCACACCGGCCGAGGTTTCGGCATCGAGTCTTCCGGCGAACCCGGCGCTCTGCCACAGATTCATTTCCATTCGCGCGGCCAACTGGACCGCGAGCCCGCACGCCAGCGCATGGTTCAACACGAAAGCGGCATCGGCGCGCAGATACTCATTGATCTCGGCCTCAAGGACATACGCGTGCTCACCAATCACCCGAAAAAAGTTGTCGCCCTGGAAGGCTACGGTATCCGCATCGCCGATCAGGTCCCATTGCGCATCGAGCAACTCCGCCCTACCCACCAGCACTTCTAGGAGGCAACTACGTCGCGTACGTTACGGCGGGCGATGAAATGGACAGCTGCAATTGCAGTTGCATTACTGGCCTGCTTGGGATTGCTTTGGTGGCATGAGATGCGCTCCTTTGGTGTCAGGCAGAGGCGCGACGCAATAGCCGTTATCGAACGATTTCATCAACATTTCAACGATCGTGATTTTGACAAAATCTGCGAGGAAGCTTTTGGGTGCACCGGTTCAGAACGTGTGCGTAGTGGCTGGAATTCTGTTTTGCAGGAGGTTGGGGACCGCGCGGGGAAATTCCGAGGCGTAAAGAGTTCGGACATCAAGGCGTACATCGAACCGTTCAGCGTCCGGGCGGACTACGTTTGTTCGTTTGAGAAAACTGACGTTAAAGAGATTTTTATCCTTAAACGCTTCGACGAGGGACAACTTCGGATTCTTAGTTACCAGACAGTGACAAACGCTTTGGGCGTCCCGTCTCAATAGGAATTTGCATTGGGGGTGGCTGGAGCGTTCGCTTGAGGCGGGGCTTTGGGCGGTTTGCCCACGGTCAAGTACTTGCGCATTTTGTCGAGGCGCTTCTTGCCAATGCCCTTGATGGCCAGCAGATCATCCACGCTCTTGAACGGGCCGTATGATTTGCGCATCTGCAAAATTTTCTCTGCCGTCGCCGGCCCGATGCCGGGAACCTGCTGCAACTCCTCCGACGTCGCTGCATTAATGTTCACCGGCTTGAGTGGAGGTTTCTTCGTCGTCGCCGTGGATGCTACTGCGAAGAGAACGAGTGCGAGGAAGAAGCACAAGAAGGAAACTCGGAACGCCGGTGATCGCTGCGCCATGGCGCCTCCATAATGCATCGGATACGTTCTTAAGTCAATAATGAAGGAGATGCGTCTAGCTATTCGAGATGTTTCCCGTGTGCGTCGTAGGCTTCAAGCTCGCCGAAGAGCGCGGCTTGCGATTCAATTTGCGCGCGGTCGCCGACGACGACAATCTGCATGTTTGCCGAATCGAGATACTTCCTCGCCGCGGCCAGCAAATCAGCGGGCGTCAGCGCCCGCACTTTCTCGCGGTACGTCTCCAAGTAATCTTGCGGCAATTCGTTCAGCTCCACGGTCACGAGTTGCCCCAGCAAACCCTCTTGCGTCGCCAGTCCCATCGAGAAAACCCCGCTCAGATAATTTTGCGCATCCAGGAGCTCCGCTTCCGGCACCGGCAATGCGCGCAATTTGTCGAGCTCATAGAACATTTCCGTCAGCGACGCCGCCACCACCTCATTCCGCACCGCCGCGGAAATCGAAAAATATCCATGCTGCCGCAGCGCATTCACGCCGCTCCGCGGGCTGTAGGTGTAACCTTTGTCCTCGCGGATATTCATCACCAGCCGCGAATTGAACGCGCCGCCGAACAAGCTATTCGTCAATCCCAGCTTCACCCAGTCCGGATGCTTCCGGGTAATGGCGTGGCACCCCGCCAAAATCTGCGTCTGCACCGAACCTGGCACGTGAACCAGGTATACGCGCCGCGCACGCGGATTCGCCGGCGCCGGCGCGACTTTCGCTTGCGGCTTCTTGCCCGTCCAGGAGCTGAATACTTTCTCGGCCGCCTCCAACATCGCCGCGGAATCAAAATCGCCGACGAGGAGCAGCAGCGCGTTCTCCGGCGTGTAAAACTCGCGGTATACCGCCGTCAAATCATCCCGCTGGAAAGCTGCAACCTGTTCTTCGCTTGGCGCCACCTGCGCGTAGGGATGCGCCCCAAACAAAACTTTTCTCAACCGCTCGCCTGCCAAAAACCCGGGCTGCGTTCTCTGGAGCTTGACCTCTTCGAGAAATTGCCGGCGTTCGCGCTCAAACTCCGCTTCCGGAAACACCGCTTCGCACGCTAATTCATTCACGAGTTTCAGCAGCGGGTCTGCAAACTCCGACAAACCGGTAAAGGAAATCGCGCTCGTGTCCGCCCCGGCGCTCGAGGAGAGGTCCGCGCCGATTCGCCGCAAATCTTCTTCAATCTTCCGGCTTGCACGCTTCGCCGTTCCCGTGCGCACTACGGTCGCCGTTAATTCGGCGAGTCCCGGCGCGCGCTCGGCCACCGCCGCGTTGCCCGAGCGCAACAGCAACTCACCGTGAAACTTCGGCACCGCGCGCGATTCCGCCAGCACCACTTCCAATCCGTTCGAAAGCCGAGCCCGCGTCCGTTTCGGCCAGGCGATCTGCCGCTCTTCCGAGAGCGCAGGCGCTCCCGTGGCAATTTCCGCCGCGCGCGTCGCCATTACGCCGCCTCCTTCGCGCTTGCGTGCACCGGCTTGCGGAAGACAATCGCCCGCTTTTCCGTGCGCAAATATTTCCTGGCCACTGTTTGTATCTCTTCCCTCTTCACCGTCATGAATCCGTCCAGAATTGTATTCACGAGGTGCGGCTCACCGTCAAACAGCGTGAAGCATGCGAGCAGGTGCATCAAGCCATAGCGCGGCACTCCCCCGTGCCCTCCTTCCAACAGCGAGAAATAATCCGACTGCCATTTCACTTTGAGCTGCTCCAATTCGTCCTCAGTGATTCCTCTCTCCTGGACCTCGCGAATCACCGCGTCAAACGCCTCGAGAGTGGCCTCGCTCGAATACTCCGGCTTGTGCAGGACTCGCGTCACCATCTGAGTCGGCCCGTTGTATCCGAAGAGGTCGTCGATTCCGCCGTCCGCTTCCACCGCCACCTGCTTCTCCAGAACGAGTTCGCGGTAGAGACGGCCCGCCCGGCCGCCATGAAGCGCCTGGTCAAGCAGCGCCATTGCGCACCAGTCGGCCGTTCGCCTGGCGGGCGCGCGATATCCAATCGCCATCGCCGGCAGCGTCCCGAATTTTTCTTCCACTTCTCCGCGCCGTTCTTCCGTTTGCTCCGGCTCGCTTGCATCCGCGAATGGCGGCGCCGCCCCCGCGGGAATATCGCCGAAATATTTCTTCGCCAGCGCGATCCCTTCGCCGGGCTTGACGTCGCCGACCATCAGCAACACGGCGTTGTTTGGCACATAGTAGGTATTGAAAAACGCTTGAACATCCGCGAGGTTGGCCGCATCCAAGTCCGCAAAATCGCCGTAAAAATTGTGGGCATTCGCCCAGTTGCGAAACGCCACCGGCGGCATATCCAGCCACGGGAATCCGCCGTAAGGCTGGTTCATCACGTTTACGCGCACTTCTTCTTTCACGACGTCACGCTGGTTTTTCAAATTTTCGTCGTCCACTTTCAGCGCGCGCATGCGGTCGGCCTCCAGCCACAGCACGCGCTCCAGCGCGTTCGAAGGCGCCGCTTCGTAATAATTCGTCACGTCGTAGTGCGTTGAGCCGTTCAGTACGCCGCCGCTCGAGTTGATCAGCTTGATGTGCTGCATCTTCGGCGCGTTTGCCGAGCCTTGAAACATCATGTGTTCGAACAGGTGAGCAAAGCCGCTCCTCCCGCGCGGCTCCAAGCGAAACCCAATCTTGTAATACACGCCCACGGTCACCACCGGCGCCGCTATGTCCGGAGCGACCACCACCTTCAATCCGTTCGCTAACGTAGTGTTCTCGATGGGAATTTGCAGACGTTTCACGCGTTCCCCCCTGCGGCTTTCGCCCTGGCCTTGACGCTCTTGTTTCCGGAACTTTTATTCAATTCCATCAGCGTTCCCGTGGGATCCTGCGCCAGCACCAGCGCCGCAAGACGGTTCACGGCTTCATACGCTTCGGAAAATTCCTTGGGCGCATCGCGCAATGCCTTGGTGTGCGCTCCGAGAATTTCGTAATCGCCCCGCGCGAGAGGCCCTGTCCAGGCGGCCCGCGGCCCCAGCCGTTCAAAATTTTGCAACACCTGGCGTGTCAGCGGGAGCAACGCCCGCACGGCTTCGCGCCGGTTCATCCCGATGGACATGAGCAGACGCGCCGCCGCTTCCACCACTGCCAAAACGTGCCCCGCCGCCATTGCCGCCGCTGCGTGATACCGGGGCTTCTTGCCGCCATCGATCGGCACCGGCGCTCCGCCCAATGCGCGGACCATTTGTCTCGCCATGCGCAACGCCGGCGGGTCTCCTTCGATCGCGAAGGTTCTTCCTTCGAGCTGCGGAACGCCTACTCCGCTGAACGATTGGAGCGGATGCATCGACCCCGCCGCCGCGCCAAACGCACGAACCGCATCCAGGGCGCTTGCGTCCAGCGCGCCGCTGGTGTGCAAGACGATTTTCCCACGTAGTTCTTCCGCCCCGATCCTGACCAATTCTTCGGCCACTCCGCGCACCGCCGAATCGGGCGTCGCGACCAAGATCGCTTCGCAATTCAAAACCAGCCGCGTCAGCCCGCCATGAGGCCGCCCTGCTCCGATAAAGCGCGCCGCCCTGCGCGCGCTCGCATCGCTACGCGTAACGACCGTGCCAATTTTCCATCCCAGTTCGTGCAGCCGCCGGCCCAGCACCCGCCCCACGCGTCCTGCTCCGACAATCGCCAGGCTTCCTCGCATCTCGTGCTAGGATAACCCGAGGCCTGCACCTGACACCAATCTCCATGCATCTTTTCGGACTCTTTCTCTTCGCTTCCATCGCATTTTTCTGGCTCACTCACGGACTCCGGGTCGCCTATGGCGCGTTTCGACTTCCCTGGGTGAAGGATTTTCCGCCTGCGCCGGATACCGATTGCCCGCGGATCTCGCTCCTCTTCGCCGCGCGTGACGAGGAGGAAAAACTTCCCGCCGCCCTCGCAACCCTCATGGAGCTTGATTATCCCCAGCTCGAAGTTATCGCCGTCGACGACCGCTCGCGCGACGCCACCGGCCGCATCCTCGACGAATTTGCCTCCTCGCATTCACGGCTCAGGGTTGTGCACGTCACCCAGCTTCCACCCGGCTGGCTCGGCAAACCGCACGCCTTGCAGAAAGCCTACGAAGCCTCGACTGGCGAGTGGCTCCTCTTCACCGATGCCGATGTGCGCTTCAAGCCCGACGTTCTCCGCCGGGCCGTCGCACTAGCGAAGCAGCGCAACCTGGATCACCTCACGTTGCTCAGCGACATGGAAATGGTCGGCTTCTGGGAGGCCGTCCTGGTGACCTTTTTTGGCCTCGCTTTCCACATCGGCAGCGATCCGCATCGCGCCAGCAACCCGAATTCCCGTTTCTATGTGGGCGTCGGCGCTTTCCAATTGCTCAAGCGCTCGGCCTATGAAGCCAGCGGTACGCACCGCCGCCTCGCGATGGAGGTCGTGGATGATATGAAATTGGGAAAAATCGTCAAGCAAGGAGGTTTTCGTTCCGGCGCGGGAGTTGCGCAGGATTTTGTTGTCGTTCGCTGGCACGCTGGCATTGGCAATCTCATCCGCGGCGTCACAAAAAATTTCTTCGCCAGTGTCGGCTACAATCTCGGTCTTGTTGCGGTCTCGGTCGCTGGCCTGCTCCTCACGAACGTGTTACCGTTCGCCGGACTTATTTTTGGGCATGGCTGGATCCGCATGTTTTCCGCCATTGCCGTTTTCATCGCGCTCGCTTTCCACGCCGGTGTGGACGTCGTGATGCGCGTCTCCCCGCTTTACGCGCTCACGAACCCGCTCGGCGCGCTGCTTTTCGCCTACATGCTGTTGCGCTCGACGGTGGTAACGCTCTGGCAAGGCGGCATCGTCTGGCGCGACACGTTTTATCCTCTCGACGAACTCAAGCGCGGCATGGTGTAAAAAAGCGCCGGCGAAATGCCGGCGCTGTCATTGGGCGGCAACGACGCGGCTTGCGCAGAATCAAGGCGCAGCGTCGGCAGCGGGGCTTGGGGCTGATTCGGCCGAGAATAGGCCCGCCAAATCGCGCTGCTTGAGCGAGCGGATGCGGTCGCGCAACTGTGCGGCTTTCTCGAATTCGAATTTCTTCGCGGCTTCGCGCATCTGCGTCTCTAGTTGCTGGAGAACTTCCGCAAGCTGCTCTTCGCTCTTGATGTTTGAGGCGGCGGCATCCAGCTCCACTTCGTCCAACGGCACCGTGACGTAATCCGCCTCGACAATCTTTGCCAGCTCCATGTCCACGGACTTGATGATGGACATTGGCGTGATGTTGTTTTCCTTGTTGAACGCCAGTTGCTTGTCGCGCCTTCGGTTCGTCTCGCCGATGGCCTGGATCATGGAATCCGTCCGCCGGTCCGCATAGAGAATCGCCCGGCCTTCGACATGCCTCGCGCACCGCCCGATCGTTTGAATCAGCGACGTGGCGCTGCGCAAATATCCCTCTTTGTCGGCATCCAGAATCGCCACCAGCGAGACTTCCGGCAAATCCAGCCCCTCGCGCAACAAATTAATTCCAATCAGCACGTCAAATTCCCCGCGCCGCAAATCGCGCAAAATCTTGATGCGGTCGAGAGTCTCCACTTCCGAATGCAGATACCGGCAGCGCACGCCAATCTCCGTAAAATATTCTGACAAATCTTCCGCCATGCGTTTCGTCAGCGTCGTCACCAGCACGCGCTCACTTTTCTCTGCGCGCACGCGAATCTCCTCCAGCAAATCGTCCACTTGCCCCTTCACCGGCCGAATCTCCACTTGCGGGTCCACCAGCCCGGTCGGCCGGATCACCTGTTCCACAACCTGCCCGCCCGATTTCGTCAGCTCATACGGCCCCGGCGTGGCGGAGACGTAGACGACCTGGTTTATGCGGTGTTCGAACTCCTCAAACGTCAGCGGGCGGTTGTCCAGCGCCGACGGCATGCGAAAGCCGTAATCCACCAGCGTCTGCTTCCGCGAGCGGTCGCCATTGAACATTCCGCGCACCTGCCCAACGGTTTGATGCGATTCGTCAATGAACATGAGGAAATCCTGCGGCACGTAATCGAGCAGCGTGGGCGGCGCCTCGCCCGGCAAACGCCCGCTCAAGTGCCGCGAGTAGTTCTCCACACCGTGGCAATAGCCGATGGTCCGCATCATCTCGATGTCGAACATCGTCCGCTGCACGACGCGCTGCGCTTCGACAAATTTTCCCTGTTTCTCCAGCTCCTTCTTCCACCACCACAGCTCTTCCTGAATCGTGACAATGGCGCGGTCTCTCTGTTCCTGCGGCATCACGTAGTGGGTCTTCGGAAATACCGTCACCCGCGCCAAATCTTCCTGGCCGGACTTCACTTCACCGGTCAGCGGATCGATCTGCCGGATCGTATCGATCTGCTCGCCCCACATCTCGAGCCGGAATCCTTCATCCTGATACGGCGGATAAATCTCGATCATGTCCCCGCGCACGCGGAAGGTTCCGCGGCGCAAATCCTCCGAGCGCTCGTACTGAATGTCCACCAGCCGCCGCAACAGCGCCTCGCGCGAAGTCTGCTGGCCCTTCTCCAGCGTAATCAGCATTCCGTAATACGCTTCCGGCGAACCGATGCCGTAAATGCACGATACCGATGCCACGATCACGACGTCGCGGCGTTCGAACAGCGACCGTGTCGCGCTCATGCGCAGCTTGTCCAGCTCGTCGTTGATGGTCGCTTCTTTGTCAATGTAAATATCCGCCGACGGCACGTAGGCTTCCGGTTGGTAAAAATCGTAGTAGCTGACGAAATACTCGACGGCGTTCTCCGGGAAAAACCCCTTGAACTCGTGATAGAGCTGCGCCGCCAGTGTTTTGTTGTGGGCCAGCACCAGCGTCGGGCGGTTGGTCTGCTCGATCAACTTCGCCATCGTGAACGTTTTTCCCGAGCCCGTCACACCGAGCAAGACCTGATGCTTCTCCCCGCCCTCGAGGCCGCGATAAAGCTGCTCGATCGCCGCGGGCTGGTCGCCGCGTGGCTGGTAACTGCTGCGCAGCTTGAATTTCATCGAACGGGTCTCCTGGCGGAATTTCGGCCTCCGCCGAAACCTCCATTATACTCTTCATGGCAAACATGCTCTGTGAAGAGACGCCTTTGCGGCAGCGGTTTTAGCAGCGCAAAATGTAAAGTTTGGGGCGCAGGAAGACCGGGAGCGGCTACCCGGAATCACCAACTGTCGCCGCCACCCGGCGGCGGCCACGCGTCCAACACGCGCCGCAGCATCGCGATTTGTCCGACGTGGTAGCTGTTGTGCACCAGCGTCTGCCACAGCACGTCCACCAGCGTGGATGCGTGTTTCGCGTGATCCGGATGCGTGGCAGCTATCGGGCGCGCCAGCTCTTCCGGGCTAGACTCCGCGAGGGCCGCTAATTTGCCAAGCAGCTCGCGAAATTCGGAAATGGTCTTCTTCCACTCTTGCTCTCCGCCGGGAGCAGACTTTGCCGGCCAGCTCTCCGCGGCGTGGTCCGGATACTTCGGGGCCTCGCCGCGAATTCTTCGCAGCTCGTAATCCGTCCAGTAATTCAGGTGGCTGATCAGTTGCCAGATGGAATGCGGGAAGCCTTCCACGCGGCGTCCCGAGAGTTCCAGTGACACGCCCTCGACGCACGCCACAGGATTGGCGTGCGCCCCTTTTCCGTACAGCAATTCGATCAATGCGCGTTCCGCCATGTTTTTCCCCTCGCAGGTGCCCCGAATTCGTTTAGTGACGGATAAGGGGTGCATCCGCAACGAGCAGCACTTCCGAATTGCTCTTTGCGTCCACGCTGTAGTGCACGCGGTTTGTACCGTCCTTTTTCGCCACGACTACATCCATCGACTGGCTCGCTTCCTCGGTCGCGCGCACGACGAGTCCCGTTTTCAGAGAAATGTAGGCGATCACCTGATTCGTTCCTCGCGCCGTTCCCATCGTCTGCAGTTCGTGCAGCTTGAAATCCTCCGGCGTCGCATCTTTCTTGGAGGATTGTTGCTTCAGCGCCGCCGTCGTCACGATCACCGCGCACTTTTCCGGCGGCTGGCCCGCCTCGCTTGCCTGGCCGTTTATTGTCAGGTGTGCCGTTCGGCATGGCTCATCGCGAACGTAGGTCGATCGTTTCAACCACACCAGTCGCGCGATCGGCGCAGGTGATTTTTCCGCTTCGCCCGATTCCCATCTCTCTCCGCGCTTCACGCCTCTTTCTGGAAACGCCGCGGCCATCGCGAAAAGCGATACCCAGTCTCCCCATGCCTGCTGCTCTTCCGGAGAAAACTTGTCCAGCCCTTTCACGTCGTCCACTCGTCCATCCGCCGAAATCGTGAATTCCACAAGTTTTCCCTTGGGGTCGGTTCGCTGCGCCTCTCCAGCAGGAATTTCTACTTCGGGTATTTTCAAGGCCGTATCGGAGTTCAGCGCGTCGAACCGTGTACGCGCGTGAATCACTGCTCCTCTGCCTGCGCTCTGAACTTCGCCTACGTCCACGTGCAATAGTCCTCGCACGTCAATCTGCGCCCTGCTCGGCCCGAGCGGCGAGACGACCGTGCTCTGCGTCCGGATGTTTTTGTCCAACCGATATCGAAGCCGGTAGGTAAGCGACTGCCCGGCCTGCAATTTGGGGAAGAGATTCACCCGCTCGGTCCGGCTGCCCGCTGCGCGGGGAATTGCCAGCAGTAGAAACGCGCACGCCAGCGCGGGAGTAACGCAGACTCCGGCGCTCTGTGAAATCACGGCGATGTCGCGCTCCCTCTTCATCTTTCAATCCGCCGGCTGCCGAACCGCGGGCTCGCCACCGACACGCGCGGCCCATCCAGCGGCCCGGTGATTTTCAAAACGTGCTGCGCCTCCGTGACCGTGGCCACACGTTTCCCCGTGCTGGCCGTTTCGATCGTCAAATCCGCATCGCGCGCGAAGCTTACGGTTCCATTCACAACGGCTTCTTCCCTGCCGGAGTACAGCCTCAGCGCACTGACCGCGATGCTCCGGTCACGCAGCGTGAATGTGCCTTCTCCCGACGTCCACCGGGATGCGCCGGTGCGTGGCGCGCCGTCGGCCACGCTGGCGCTCACGTCCCAGCCGCGAAATTCGATATTCTTCAAATGCACATCGCCTTTCCCCGTCAACTTCTGCAGCAATTCTTCCCGGCCCACGCCCGCTGTCGTGAAATGCACCGCCCCGGACGCCACGCCGCCGAATCGCTGCGCCACGCGCGCGGCGGGTGGCAGCTCTGCCAAAGTAACGCCGTCGATTTCCGCTGTAAACTCGTACATTGGCCGCGGAGAAAACGCTGCACGGACTTTGGCGTGAATTTTTCCGCCCGCCCACTGAGCCGTTGCGTCGCTCACTTCGAGCTTCAGATCATGCACGGCTGCCACGGCGCGCACGTCTTCCAGCTTCAAGCTTTCCATGGTTATTTCATCAGCGTGCAGCTCGCCGTCCGCATGGATGCGGCGCAGGAGTTCGCTTGCCGCGGGACTCTGCGAAGCTCCGCCCAAAAGCGAGGTCAGTAGCCGCTGCAGCCAGTTGGGCCGCGCGCGCGGCCCAACCCAACGGTCGAGCTCCGCGGCATTCAAATGATCCGCGTGCAACTGAAATTTCCACACGGCATTTTCTTTGTCCGTATCAGCAGCGCCCGCTTCGGCAATTTCGCCTGACCAGTTCGCGCCAAATCCTGAGGCGCGCCCGATCCGCGCGGTGCGCTTGCCGCTTTGCCATTCGATTCCTGCTTCTTCAAATTTCAGCGGCTGGTTGAGTCCTGCCGCCGCCAGTTGTGCTTTGGTGAGTGCCACCCGCCCGCTCCAAAGCCCTTGCAGCGGCCGCTCCTTCCATTCCCATCGCAGTGCAGCGTTCGCCGCACCTGTCAGCTCCCATCCGTGGTTGATCTGCCTTCCCAACGCCGCGGTTATTCTCAGGAAATTTTCAATGTTCTCGATCCGCCCATTGATGCTCACCGCGCCCGCGTGCGTTTCGAAATCGTGGTCGAACGCGATGTCCGCTCCATTTTGTAGCTCTGCGCCAACGCTCCGTTTCGATGCTGTCGCCGAAGCTTTCGCTGGCAGTGCCGCGGCACCGGCTTTGCCGGGAAAGGAGATGCGCACAGGCTCGACCGCGAGTATTGTTCCTTCTACTCCACCCTCGACTGCACCAATTCGAATCGGCTCCGGCTGTTCCGGCAGTTTGATCTCTCCCCCTCTGCTGGAAAAAGCGGCTTCTTTCAGTTCCAGAGGCCAGCCATGCAACTTCAACGCTCCGGTAAAATACTGTTCCGCATCGACGCCCTCGGCTATCTCCGGGTGGAACGCCCGGTACCACGCCAGCAAATCCGCCGCTTGAATCCCCGCGGAATCCACACGCAAATCCATGCCCGGCAGCGCGCCGCTCGATAGATTTGCCGTTCCCCGCAGATTCGACTTCGGCGCTTCAACGCTCATCTCTTCGGCATTCAGGGTTCCAGCGGTGGGGTTCCATTGCCCCTGGCATCTGACGTTCACGCGCGGATTGTCTGGCCGCTCCGTCAAGTCCCAGCGATGAATCCTCGCGGCGCGGGCTTGGAGTGAAAATGACCATTCCCCGATGGGCGCCCCCGCTGCTGCGTTGCCGCCCGCAGCATTGGAAGCGATGCTTGAAGAAATGCTTGAAGACGTTCCGCTTCTTGCCGCCGCGTCCAGTGCAAACACGCCGCGCACGCCGTAATCCTCTCCGCGCAAGAGCCGGAACAAATCCGCCAGCGAGACTTGATCCCAGTGCACGCTGAACTCCGCCGGTTGCAGCCGCGCTGATGTTCCGGCCAAATCGCCGCGCACCTGCACCGTGCCCGTCGATTGCAGCGCCACGCCGCTGCGCCAGGGCTGTGCCTCCAGCTGCAACTGCCAGCGTCCCGGCGAAATTTGCTCCACGCGCCCGGACACATTTGTGAACGCGAAGGGCGCTTTGTCGGCGTTATTCTTGAAATTGATGCGTCCCTCGTCGATTTCGATCTTCTGGAGCCGGTTCACGGGCGCCACGGGAGACGGGGGACCATAAACTCGCGTGGCCGCCGCAGGGTTCCCTTTCGCCGGGGGGAGCCAACGCTCCAGGTTCCATCTTCCTTCGCCGTTGCGCACGAGGATCAGGCTTGGACGGCTGAGCGAGAGCGTGCCGAATTCGAAATGTCCCTGGAGCAGCCCGGTCCATCGCAGGCTTGCTGATAATCGCTCGGCGCGCAGAAAATATTCGTACCCGAAGGCGGGGTCCTCTCCGACCGTCACTCCGTTTGCGTCCAGCCGGGGGCTCGGCAAAATCCGCACATCAAATTGCGCCACCTCGACCGGCCGTCCGAAGGCGCGTTCGAGATGCGCGATCAAGTATCCATGCACCCGCCGCGTGCGCGCCACCGCCGACACCCCGATCTGGCAGGCAATCAGAATCGCCACGGCGGCCAGGGCCAGATTTCTCCACTTGCGCGGCTTTCTCACGATGCTCGAAAGTTTCGCAGACTGATTCGCAATTGGGAAGTGGCGAGACATGCTTTACGCAGTTTTCGAGGCTGGAATCTAGTGGTGAGAGGAAACGAGAAAATTTTCTGACAAGACGCAGGAGTTCCCCGTTCAATGCACCGTATGCAGCATCCGGCTCCAGCGCGTCCGCGCCGGCAGGTGCATCAGCGTATCGATGACTCCCCACAGCCTGGTCCCGAAGGATGTCTCGCTGCTGTAGTCTCCGCTGGTTGCCTCCACCGACCAGTAAATCAGGAAGGGCCGGCCCATAATCGCGTCGCGGTCCACGAATCCCCAGTAGCGGCTGTCCGAGCTGCGGTCGCGGTTGTCGCCCATCGCAAAATATTTTCCGGGAGGCACGATAATCTCATCGCCGATCACGTATTTCCTTATCTCGTGCGCCCATTCAATTTGGACCGGCGAAGAAAACATCTGCACTGCAGGCGGCGGAAAATTGTAGTTGAGGGGATCGTAGGGCGCGCTCGGATCGTGCACCACATACGGTTCGTTCAACGGCTTCCCGTTGACGTACACGTGCTGGTCCACGAGTTTCAGATGGTCGCCAGGCAAGCCGATCACCCGCTTCACAAAATGCTGGTGATCTTGGTAGGGATACTTGAACACGATGATGTCGCCGCGTTCCAGCGCACGGTAGGGCAGAAATTTCTCGTACCACGCGCCGTGCCCGCCGACGATAAACTTGTTCACCAGCAGGTGGTCGCCGATCAGCAGCGTGCTCTCCATCGATGCTGAAGGTATCTTGAAGGCCTGAACGACAAAGCTAGTCCCGAAGAGCGCCAGCAGTACGGTAACCAGGAGCGATTCCAGGTATTCCGCGATCGTTGTCTGATCGCCGTGGTGCTCGTGTTTTGTCTCCTGCACCTGCGCCTGCTCAGCGATCTCTTGCGCCATTCCGTTTCAGCCTCTCGCCGCCATTTTTCCCAATTGCTCGAGCGCGCTTCTTGCTGCCCGCTGTTCCGCTTCCTTTTTTGTTCCGCCCGCTCCGCTCGCCAGGCATTTCCCGCCGGCCCAGACTTCCACTTGAAACTCTTTCTGATGATCGGGCCCGCTCTCTCCTGCCAGCCGGTATTCCGCCGGGGGCTGCCCGCGGCCTTGCAGAAATTCCTGCAGCGCGGATTTTTGATCCGGTTCCGCCGCGGCCTCGCCTCGCTCCTCCAGCGCGTGTTCGAACAGCACTCTTTGCAGCATCTTGCGCGCCGCGCCCAAGCCTCCATCGAGGTAAATCGCCGCCACCACCGCTTCGAATGCGTCCGCCAGCAGCGCCGGTTTCTCCCGGCCCCCGGTTTTTTCTTCTCCGCGGCCCAGCCGCAGATGTTCCCCGATCGCCAAACGCCGCGCCGCCGCCGTCAGCGACCTCGCATTCACGATGCGCGCGCGTCTTTTTGAGAGTTGCCCTTCGCTCCACTCCGGGAATTTTTCGAGCAAATACTCTCGCGTCAAAAGCTCGAGCACCGCATCTCCCAGGAACTCGAGCCTCTCATTATCTTCGAGCTTGGGCCCGCCTGCTGTTTCCCCGGTGCGCCCCGTGCGTAGGTCGGAGGCCGCCGAACTGTGTGTCAACGCCTCTTCGAGCAGTTCCCGGCGCTGAAATCGGTATCCCAGCCTTTCTTCTAACTCTGAATCGTCAGTGCGGGTCATGTCGTCGGCGGGCCCCGCCCGGTTGGCGATGCTTACTTTGGCGCGCTCAATTCCGTCGTGCCTCGTTTCTTTGCTTCCTCGGCGCCCTTCTGGCAGGTTTGCTGCATCTGGCCGGGCATCGCCGCGCACTTCGTGTACGCCGCCGCCGCATCCTCAAAATGCGAGGTCTTCAGGTTCGCCAGGCCCAGCAGGTAGTAGTTCACGACATCCGGAGTCGGATCGATCTTAACGGACTGCTCGAGTTCCGGTATGGCCTCGGCGTACTTTCCACGCTGTACATATATAAGCCCAAGCCCACTGTGCGCCATCGCCAGCGTTATGTTCTTCGCGTTCGCGAAGCTCTCTTCCGTCAGAGTTTCGGGTTTCGGTAACGTCGGCGTCACTTCGATCGCGCGCTTCGAATAGCGCTCCGCTTTGTCCAGTTCCGTTTGCGGGTCTAGCTTTGTAGATCTCAACGCGCGCGGAATCGTCTGCCCCAGCACCGCGAGCACCTGCACATCATTGGGGTTCAATTCCACTTCTTTGTCGCCCACTTCTTCCATCTTCTGCACCTGTCCCGTCTGCACGTAGGCCGAGGTGAGCGTGTTATAGACGATTGGCAGGTACCGGCTTTGCGGGTATTTCAGCACAAACGCTTCCCCCAGCTCGATCTTTTTTTTCACATCCGCGGCCGGTGAATCCTGATACGCCTTGAAGGCGGCATCTTCTTCCGCATTCACCGGCGCGGGCGCCGGCGCATCCTTATCCAGCGTCAAGGGTTTGGGTGCGGGATTCGCCGCCGCCGGCTGCTGGGCCGGCGCTTGCGCGGCCGGTTTGCCCCCGTACTGTGCACTGGCGATTCCGCTCCCGCAAAGCAGCATTGCCGCGAGTGCGCCCATCATCACAATGTTCGACTTCCTTATCATTTCTCTTCTCCTCTCAGATATCCCGCTGGAGTCCGCGGATTTGCGGTTGACCGAAGCGCGGCCACGCATTACTTGATCGCGGACCCCTCGCAGAAATTTTCCAATCCCCTTTTTCCGTGCAGCCTAAGGCCGCTCCACCGGCTTCTGCGCCGCGGACGCCGCCAGCCCCTTCTGGGCCGCCTGCCGCGCCTGTTCCGGGCCGCCGTCGACCCCCAGCGCCGCCTGGTACTCCGTCTTCGCGAGTTGCGCCTGCCCTTCGTCGTCGTAGATCCGCGCCAGGTAAACGTGCGACCACGCCAGCACCAGGGGGTCCTGCACGGCCGCGTGCTCCCCTGTCGTCAGCCTCCCAAAAACCTGCTTCGCTCGCGCTCCATCATGTTCCATGAGCGCCACCAATCCCAGCCCGTACCACGCGCGCGGCTGCTCCGGATACTTCGCCAGCACTTTCTGAAACGACGCTTCCGCCGCGCGCGGGCTTTTCTCCGCGATGCGGCGTTCGCCCTCCGTCAGCGCCGCGATGGCTTCTGGATCATTTGGCACCGTCGTCGGCACGGCTCGCCGCAGCCGCACCAGCTCCTCGCTGGCTGGATCGTCCGCCTTCTCCGCGCTCTCTCCAGGCGAAAATTTCACCGTTTCAATTCTTCTTGCCTCCGCGGCCGTATCGATCGCCCGCACCATTTCCGGGAAATAATATTTCATCGCAGGCTCGGATTTTTCGAAATTCGCAAGCGCCAGAAACAGCGGCCGCACCAGAACGTATCCGCCCGCGTCGTCCCGGTCCATCAGCGCCTGGCGTTCCCCCGGCGACATCCGCTTCAACTTCAGCTCCACCGCGCGCACCGTGCATTCCGCGAAGTAGGACGAAAAATCATCCTTCAAATCCGCGGCCAGCCGCGGCGCGTGCGCGGCCTGTTCGTACAACGTCCGCTTCACCGCCACTACGTGCGGATACTGCAGCGGCAAGGGGTCGAGCAGAAAATGCAGGTAGGCGTGGCGTATCACGTCCGACGGAATGTCATTGCTTCCGCTGAGCACGATCGAGTAATGGTCGCCGAAATTTCGCACGTTGGTGATGCGGCCGACGAGCGGCTCCACCACGATCTTGAACGTGCGCGGATTCGAAGGATCCTGAATCTCCCTCAGGTATCCGGCCGCAAGAAATACGATTTGCGAAACGGATTCGTGCAGCCGCTCAATCTCTCCGTTATAAACCGGCTGCACTTGTCTCCACACTTGTCCGATGTTCTGTTCTTTGTAATATCCGGAAAGAATTTCGCTGAATCCTTCGAGCGCCAAAACTTCCGGAGGCAGCTCGTCGCGCCGCAATACCGGCACGAACTTCGGCGCCGGTCCGGAGACCAGCCCAAACCAGATGTAGCGCGAAAGCATCTGGCCGGCATCCATGGTCTCGTGCTGGTGATAAAACTCCCGCAGCGCGTCCACCGCCGGACCTTGCTGGTGCTGCATGCGATCGCGGATCTGCGCGCGAAACGGCTGCCAGTTGTCCGCGCTCACGTCCGCTTCGAAACCCGCCGCCAACAGCGCGCACATCGTCGTGAACATCGCCTCGTTGCCATCCACCGTCACATTCGTGACCGGGGCGGCTTGCGGGCGCGGCAGAGGCACCTGCGCGTTTGCCGCCAGCGGCAGCAGCGCCGCGGCGCACAAAATTAGCCAGACTGCTTGTCTAAATAACCTAGCCATGGATCGTGTCGCGATTCCTATTCGGCCTGTACGTCACGCCGACGCCTCTACCGGCGTGGGACAATCCGTCTTGACTGCCTTATTTTCGAGATGCGCCATTCCTTGCCGCGCACAATCTTCTCTGGCTCTGTCGCGTCATCCTACCAATCTACCGTCGCCCTCGCGATGAGTCAAGGAAACCCATGCCCGTGGCGCGGCCCGTCCCAGCCAACACTTGCCTCTTCCCCGCGCATCTGCTAACAGTGAAGATGCGCCCAGACTTCCCCCAGGATGGCTTGCCCTAATGCGCGAAATTCGTATTCGAAAAATTGCAGTAACTATTGCCTTTTTGATGGCCGCCGGCGTTATTCCTCCGCGCCTCGAGGCACAACTCGTGCCCGACGCATCTCCTTCATCGGCCCAGCCGCAATCTTCCTCGCAAACCTCTTCCGCCGGCAAGACACCTTCCGGCAAGCGCCGCCTCTCCCAGGAAATTCAGCTCACCGGCGATCAGCTCTGGTCCGACACCGGCATTGACGTGCAAGCCGGCGAACACGTCGTGGTCACGGCCACAGGAAAGCTCCGTTATTCCGATGCGCCGGATGACAACGGTCCCGAAGGCCGCACGCGCGGCTTCAGCGATCTGATTCGCATTCTGCCTTTCAACGATGCCGGCCGCGGCGCGGTTCTCGGCCTCATCGGCGATGCCGCCACTTCGCAGCCTTTCCTGATCGGCCCGCACTGCGACGTTGTCGCACCGATCTCCGGCCGCCTCTCCGTGGGCATCAATCAATCCAAAGACGACACCGCTACGGGCACTTACTCCGTGCGCATAGAAATGTACGCTCCCGATAGCGGCACCCCCCGCGTTGTCGCGCGCCAGGTCGCTTCCCTGTCGGGCATTGACAATTCCCTCTTCACAAAAATTCCGCGCCGCATCACCGACAAAGACAGCAATCCGGGCGACATGGTCAATTTTCTCATCCTCGGCTCCGAACCGGCCATGGAACGTGTCTTCACCACGGCCGGCTGGGTCAAGGTCGACCCCGACGTTTCCGGTGCCGTCATGCGCGGAGTCCTCGATAGCCTTTCAAAACAATCCTACCTGACAATGCCGATGAGCCAGCTCTGCCTCTTCGGCCGCTTCCAGGACTACGGTTGGGCTCACGCGGAACCCATCAGCGTCGTCGCCTCGCGCAATCATCTCCGCATCTGGAAGGCGGGCTTCCAGGTCAACGGGCAGACTTTGTGGGCCGGCGCCGCCACGCATGACACCGGCTTTGAGAGAGACCAGCGCAATAACGGCCTCACGCACAAGATCGATCCCGATATCGATGTCGAACGCGACTATGTCGGGAAAACGCTCGTCTCCACGGGTTACGTCACCGATATCACGCACTTCCTCCCGGACAATCCGCTGAAAGAAGCGCGGACAGCGACAGGCGGGAGCTTCCATTCGAACGGCCAGGTTCTTGTATTGAAACTGGATGAAACCGGTGTGGACCGTTCCGCGGCAAAGGATTTTTCCGTTGCTTCCAACCAGTCCGGTTGCCCCGTTTCGCCCCGGTGACGTCGCAGAGCAACGCTCCTCATCCCCTGAGACTCTTTCTCAGCTCTTCGGGACAATTCGCTTGCTAGGCAATTAACTCTCCCGCGCCCTCGCCCCCACCCTATTCTTGACTTTCCTCTCATGAGGGTGTTTTTGGTAATAAAGGAGGCTTTTCCACTGCATTCCCAGCTGTGCCGCGAGTTCACAAATTTTCTGCACCTCCAGGAGCCTTCGATGAAACGCATCCTCATGTGCCTCGCAATTCTTCTTACGGCGGCGGTGTCCTCGCCCGCACAAACTCGCCGGTGGGAGCTGCTCCGTGCGGAATATGGATCCGGAGGCACCTGGGTTGACGTGACGGAACGCGTCCGCGCGCTCGTCAGCGGCGATTCTCTCACCATGCGCGTGGACAACGAAGCTCTCGGCGGCGACCCCACTCCTGGTGTGCGAAAAACACTGCGCCTGCGGGTCCGCGATGATCACGGTCGCGAGCAACTCCTCACCTATCCCGAAAAAGAATCCTTCAGCCTGAACATCCGTTCCAGTAACGTCGGTTACCCCGGCGGCCCCGGCAACTATGGTGGTCCGCCCCAATCCGCTTACCCCGGCGGCGCCTCCAGCTATGGCGGTCCAGGCCAATCCGGTTACGGAGGCGGCTTACAAATCTTGCGCGCGGACTACGGCATCGACAATCGCCTCGCCAATGTCACTTCCCGCCTCGCTTCCTACATTCAAACGAATTCTCTCTCCCTCCGTATCACAAATGAAACCATGGGTGGCGATCCTGCCGAAGACCATCCCAAAGCCCTCAACGTCTGGTACTCCTTCAACGGCAGAGTCGCCAATGTCACTGTCAACGAAAAAGACACTCTCAACCTCCCCGCCGACAGTGATTTCTTCGCCGGGCGTCTCCGCGTGATGCGCGCGCAGTACGGCGTCGGTAATCGCTATGCCGATGTCACCGATATCCTCAACTCCCAGATTCAGGGCGACGCTCTCAGCTTGCCCGTCACCAATGACGTCATGGGCGGTGATCCCGACCCCGAGCAGCGCAAGCAGCTCATCGTCTTCTACATTTTCAACGGGCGCCAATCGCGCGTCCTGGTCAACGAGAAGGGCATGCTCAATCTCCCCAGCAACAATGATGTCTGGAATCCCGGCTATTCGGATGATCGCTTTGAAGTTCTGGAAGCCACCTACGGCGCAGGAGATCGCCGGAGGGATGTCACGAGTCTCGTCCGCTCACAAGTGCGCGGCAATGCGCTGCAGATTTTGGTCTCAAATGGGGCGATGGGTGGCGACCCCGCCGAGAACCAGAAGAAACGCCTCCGCGTGATCTACCTCTGGCAGGGCCTCCGCTATCAACTAACCGCCGGCGAAGGCGAAACTCTCGCAATTCCCTAATTTCGCCGCGCCGCGTTGACTTGCTCTGCGGTGCAGCCTAAGATTTCGCCTGTTCTCAGCGCACCTTGCGCACATCCTGCAACGGAGCGCCGCGGAGGGGTTCGTGAGCGATTGGAAATTTGCCCAGAAAAATGTTTCCGAAGAACTTGCTCAGCTCCATTATTTTTCATTCAAGAAATGTCAGAAAGACGGCGAGGTCCTTTTCCAGATTACCGTCAAGGAATTTGCCGCGCCCCCGCCGGGAATGTTCGCGCGTTTCTTCGCGCAAGCGGATAAACCAGTGAACCAGAGCACCGGCCCGTTTCTTCCCACCGGCTGGGGAAATTCCCTTATCGACGCGCTTTCCGACTGCGTGAGGATTATTCGGGAATTCCCCTATGAAGGAGAGGAAAACAAGGCAACGAAGAGCGTCACCGGCTCTTGACGCTTGCTCCAGGGCCCGGTAGTTTTCTCGGTGCATGATTTTATTGATCACCTCGCGTGACAAAGCAGAGAACGGAAGGTTCGCGTGGAAATTATCCGAAAAGAGCTGAAGCCCGGCATCGTGGTCCTGGAATTGAAGGGCCCGCTGCAAATGGGCGTCGAGTGCAAGCAGCTGGAGCTGGCGTTCGACCAGCTCATCGGCGAGAACAAGACGCGTGTCGTCCTCGACCTCTCCGGAGTCAGCAAGCTCGACAGCGGAGGCCTCGGCAAAGTGGTCAACTGCATGTCCCGTTTGAAGAAAGCCGGCGGAACGATGCGGCTTGCCGGCGTCAAAGGAATGGTTGAAGGCCTCTTGAAGATGACCCTGGTCGATCGGTTGATGAAAGTTTACCCGACCGCTCTCGAAGCCTCCGAAAGTTTTTCCGACACGCAGCAATCTTCCGCCAACTGATTTGCGATCCCACCCTCCGCCGCGACTCCCCGGGATTGACAGATGGCTTGGATTGGAGCAGAATCTCGCCCAATTGCCAATCCTTTAAGCTGAATTCGGTGTATGCGGCGAGATACCTCGCTGCGCTGGCGAACCCATTCCGACCTGAACGATTCCGGTAGTTTGCCCGCAGCACCCTGACCTTGGAGAGACACAATGAAGCGCTTAACCTGTTTTGCTTTTTCGCTTGTGGCACTGACCTTGGGGATAGTCATTGCCGGATGCGGTGGTGGCTCTTCGCAGAATTTCATCACGCCGCCGAACATCACGGTATCTATGACCGTGGCCAACAACACGGGTCTACTGGAGGCAGGCAGCTCGGTACTCATCACCGCCACCGCGAATAACGATACATCGGGCAAGGGCGTTACCTGGAACATATCCCCCATGACCGGAACGCTGACCAATGTAACCGGCAGTTCGGTCACCTACAACGCCCCGGCTACTCCGCCGCCCAGCGACGTTCTGGTGACGATCACGGCTACTTCCGTCGCCGATCCCACGAAATCAACCAACGTGGGCCTAGATGTTCCTGCCATCACAGTTTCCCTTTCGGCGAATCCTAACACGGTGGGGGCCACTGGCTTGTCGACGATCACCGCAACGGTGAACTTCGATCCGGCGAATAAAGGCGTCAGTCCTGCCTCCTGGACGATCTCTCCGGCCACGGGAGCAGGAACCCTCAGCAATCCGACCAGCACTACCGTAACGTATACCGCTCCGCCCACTCCGCCGGCCAACGACGTACAAGTGACCATCCAGGCTACGTCAGCGAGTGATCCCACAAAGACAGCACCACCCACAGGGATCACCTTTGCCGCCATCGCGGTTTCCCTCTCGGCGAACCCTCTCTTGGTGCAGGCCTGCCCAATTCAGCCTTGCCCCGCCGGCACCTCGCAGATCACCGCGACCGTGAGCTTCGATTCGGCGAACAAGGGCGTCGACCCAACATCTTGGAAGATTACCTCTCCCCTGACGGGAGGCGGAACCCTCAGCATTCCGACCAGCACTACCGTAACGTATACCGCTCCGCCCACTCCGCCAGCCAGCGACGTACCAGTGATCATTCAGGCGACCTCGGCGAGTGACTCCACAAAGTCAGGACCGGTAACAATCACCTTTAAAGCCATCACGGTTTCCGTCACGCCGAACCCCGCCACCGTTCCGGAAGATACGAGTCCGCAATTCACGGCTACGGTCAACTTCGATCCGAGCAACGGGGGCGTCACCTGGGCGCTCACGCAGGGCACACCGCCCTTACCGTGCTCCCCGGCCCCGGCGTGCGGTACAATCTCCGCCACAAGCTCGCTGAGCGGAACGCCGATTACCTACAACGCCCCTTCAGCGGTGCCGTCTCCCAACACGGTGACGCTCACGGCCACTTCGGTGGCCGACACAACGAAGACCCGCCCCGTCACAATTACAGTCTTAAATCCTGATTCCGCCCTGAACGGCCATTACGCGTTCCTGTTTAACGGCTTCGACGATGCAACCGGGAAGCAGGTCGCCGTTGCCGGAAGCTTCACGGCCGACGGATTTGGGAATATCACGAACGGGGTGGAAGACATCAACGGCCCATCGGGACCCCAAACCAGCGTTACTTTCACGGGCACGTACATCATCGGCCTGGATAATCGCGGAACCGCTACGTTCGCGAATTCCCTCGGTGGCAATGTAACGTACGCACTCGTTGTTAGCTCGTTCAACGCCGGCGTGGCCACCAAGGCGCACCTGATCGAATTCGACGATACAACTGGCGCCACCGGCACGCGCGGCTCAGGCTTCATGCGCCTGCAAGATCCAACCGCTTTCTCTCTGTCCAAGATCACCGGCCCGTACGGATTTGGCATTTCCGGGCAGGACAGCAAGGCCGGCCGTATCGCGATCGCGGGCATTTTCTCCGCCGACGGAGCCGGAAACATTTCCGGAGGTCTCGAAGACATAAACGACGCCGGTACAGTCACCAATAGTGTCAGCTTCACCGGCTCGTACTCCGCTCCCGACGCAACAAATGGGCGCGTGACCGGCGGGGTATCTTCCCCCGCGCCAACTACGCACTTCAGCTTGTACGTCGTTTCCGCGAGCGAGGCCTTGATGATGACGACGGATGCGGAGTCCACCGCCGGGCTCGAGAGCGGCAGCGTGCTATCGCAGGTCCCCGCTCCGTACACCGACGGCTCGCTCAACGCCGGCTCCGTCTTTTACGAAGTCGGGGTGAATGGCGCTTCGCCCACAACACAATCAGATGTCCGAATCGGGCTGTTCTCTGCGAACGGAAGCGGTGGCCTGTCCATCACATCCGATGAAAACGACGGCGGGTCGTTCACGATTGACAACACCATAAGCAATCTCACATATTCAGTCGCTTCCAACGGCCGCGTCACCATAACCGGAGGGAGCGGCAGCCAACCCATCCTCTATCTTGTGGGCACGAACAAGGCCTTTTTCCTGGGCGCAGGCGCAAGTGTGGGTTTTGGCTTCCTCGAGCCGCAGTCGGCCGGGTCATTCGGCTCTCTCTCTATTACCGGCACTTACTTCTTCGGCGTGGCCCCGCCAGCAGTTACAGCGTCCACCGTATCCTCAGGTTTCGGAACGGCCACTCATGGTCGCTTTCGCTTCTTCTTCTTCAACACGCTCCGCGTCACGCAAGATAGTAGCGTGAGCAACGGCACTCTTACGTCGGGGGCGACGTCGTTTTCCAATTTCAATGTGTTTTCCAATCGGCGAACGACTACCGGGAACGGTAGCGTGATTTATCTCATCTCGCCGTCAAAGTTTGTACAAATTCACCAGAGCGACGTTGCTCCGACAGTGAGTATCTTCGAGAAGTGAGCAGTTTTGGAGCTACGGGCCTCTCGGAACTTTCTCCCGGGAGGCAAACAAGATGAGAGCGGTAGCGGAAAAATTAAGATCGAGGTGAATTCTTCTCGGTGTGGACTCAACCAGGAGGATCCGATCCACCTATCCTCCGGGGTTCAGCCCGCAACGGCGGCTACTTCGTCCTTCCGTGATTCTTGCCACAGCAGAATGTATGGCTTCAGGTCCGTCATCATTTTCTGGAATTGCGCGAGGTCGAGCGATTGCGCGCCGTCGCTGATCGCTTTTTCGGGCGCGGGATGCACTTCCACGAGCAAACCATCTGCGCCGATCGCCACGCCCGCGCGCGAGAGCGCCGGCACCAGGCTCCTTTTTCCGGTCGCGTGACTCGGATCCAGTATCACCGGCAAGTGCGTCAGTTCATGCAGCGCCGGAATTGCCGCGATGTCGCAGGTGTTGCGTGTTTCCGTTTCAAATGTGCGGATGCCCCGCTCGCACAAAATCACATCCGGATTTCCGTGCGCCACAACGTATTCGGCAGACATCAAGAGTTCCCTGATCGTGCCGCTCATTCCGCGCTTCAGCAGAACGGGGCGGCCGCATTTTCCCAGCGCTTTTAACAGCACGAAATTCTGCATGTTGCGCGCGCCCACTTGCATGATGTCCGCGTATTCGGCAACCACTTCCACGTCACGGTCGCCCATCACTTCCGTGATAATCGCGAGTCCGGTGGCCTTCTTCGCTTTCTGCAGCAGCTTCAGCCCTTCGACTTCCATTCCCTGAAAGTCATACGGCGACGTCCGCGGCTTGTACGCTCCACCGCGCAGAATCTTCGCGCCCGAACGCGCGACGCCTTCCGCCGCGCGCATGATCTGTTGTTCCGATTCCACGGAGCAGGGACCGGCCATCACCACAAATTCGCTGCCGCCGATCTCCGTGCCATTCACGCGAATCCGTGTGCGTCCGGCGCGAAACTCCTTGCTTACGAATTTGTACGGCGCGGAGATGCGCACCACCTTTTCCACCTGGGGCATGGCTTCGACGGATTCCATGCAGGCGGTCACGTCGCCGACGCCAACAACACCGATGACAACTCTCTCTTCTCCCTCGATGGAGTGAACCTTGTAGCCGAAGTGCTCGACCTGCTTGCGCACTTCGTCGATCTCTTCCCTGCTGGCGTGGAGTCTCATCGAGATGATCATGGCTTGAACCTTTCCATCTTTTTTTCATTCCTGAAAACTTAAAACTGAAAATCCGCAAAACAAAAAACGAAAAACAAAAGCGGCGCAAAATAAAAAACCCACTCCTTGCGAGTGGGTCAAATTTCTTTTTGCGGAAATTGCTTAGAAAAACGCCCCTCGCCACCTAGTTGGGTGGACCGCTAAATCGAAACCAGTACGAATAGATCATGGGCATCGAGCGGTAGTGTATTGCAAATCCTCGAAAGTCACAACTGTTTCTACAAAACCTCAAAAAATCCTCCGGAAAACTCAGCCGCGCACGTGCACGGCGCTGAAGCTCAGAACTACATGGCCACCGGCGGTCGGCCGGCCAAAGCTCAGCATTGGGCGGAAGCGCGAGAACAGGAGTATCTGGTCCAGCTGATGCCGAAGATCAATGCTGTCCGGCCCGGAGAGAATCTGGTAGCCGACCATCTGACCGTTGGCGTCAACGGTGACATCCACGAGCAAGCCATGCGGCAGGGCGAGCTCAAGATCGTGTTTATCCGGGGCCCAGGATTGCGGATATTCCGAAAGGGTCATGAGTTCGGCCGGACGCAAAATATTCAGCGGCACATCGTTGGGATCAGCCTGCACGATGATGCCCGGCACGATCAATTGCAAAACGACCGCGAAAACGAGAATGGCGGAGAAAAATCCGCCGGTCGCAGGAACGGTGAGCGGGCGGAAAACGTTGTCGAGAAGAATTTCGGCGCGGTCGCGCATGCGGCGCCAACGGCCGGGGAAGCCTTCCGCAGAGCGCGCCTGGGCGGCAGCCACGCGAATGCGCACGGCCAGGTCGGAAGGAGGGGCAAATTTCGGCGCACTGGACAACAAGACGGCCAGCCTGCGATAGCGCTGGAGCTCCATGCGGCAATGGGCGCACACTTCCAGATGTTCACGAATTTGCACGCGCTCTTCGGCGCGCGCCGCTTTGGTGATGGCGTCGTCAAGATACGCTGCCAGCCTGGTTCGTACAGTTTTGCACTTCATTGGAAATCCTCGCCTGCGGAACTTGCCCGCATTGACGTGCTTTGCGAAGAAACGGTGATGCGCCGCGCCGCCGAAAAGGCATTCGCAAAGGGAGCCGTTCGCGGGCTGGGGTGCGCGGACGATTTTCCTTCGGCGGAATGGTGACGCGGTTCGAGCTCGCCCAAGAGCGGCTCGAGAAGATCCTTCAGAGCCCGGCGCCCGCGAAGGATGCGCGACTTCACGGTGCCGACGCTGCACTCGAGCACTTCGGCGACTTCTTCGTAGCTGAGCCCTTCGAGGTCGCGGAGAATCACGGCGCTGCGAAACACATCGGGAACCTGCTGCAGCGCGCCCTGCACCGCCACCTGAACCTCGCGCGCGGCGAGCTGCTCGAAAGGCGTAGCGCCGAGATCCGGAACTTCGAGCGCGGCCTGCCCTTCCTCAGGAGCGGCATCGATGGAGACGTTTTTTTGCAGATGGCGTTTGAACCAGCGCTTTTGATTCAGCGCTTCGCGAATGGCGATGCGATAGAGCCACGTCTTCAATGAGCTGCCCCGGCGAAAACTGCGAATGCCACGAAATGCTTTCAGAAAAACTTCTTGCGTGCCGTCCGCGGCCTCCGACACGTCTCCCAGCATCCCGAGGATGAGGTTATAGACGGGAGCGTGATAGTGGGTGACGAGCCAATCGAACGCGGCTTCCGAGCCGGCTTGCAGCTCGGTGACTAGTTCGGATTCGTCACGGCTCCAGGAGAGCGTGCTGGCCCAATCGGACACTGCCGGCCTTTCCGGCCCGTTGAATTCCGCATCCTTGCGGATGCTTTCCGGGCCACCCTGCCTGACGGCACGACACTTGACCGGGGATTGGAAGAATGACGTTTCCGCGCCCGGCGTCCGCTCTACTAGTAGAGTTAGACACCGAGACGAGCGGAGATGTTTCCCGGTGTGGCGCAAATAGTACGTTCAAGACCATTCTGGCACCGTAACCTTTTTGGCGCAATGGTACGGGGGGGAACCCCGTGACCGCTGACCCGCCACGGCAGGCTCTGGGCAAGTTGGTGACTTGTGAATTGTGACTGGTGAAAGAGAGAGCCTCCCCGATCGGATCGGGGCAGGCCCCGGTCGCGGGGCTTTCTTTCGTGCTAGCCCACTTCTCCAAGTAGCGTGTTAGATGGCCAAGTGATACCCATCGGCGCCGTTGCGTACCCCCCAGAACTTCGTTTTAGGACAGCGACGGGCACATCAGAACGCCAGAGCGCGCGCATTTATCGATACAAGAGAGTTACTGCTTCTATTTACCTGTACCATAATTGTCCCAACGGACAGCTAGCTCGATCATTCGTTCCAGCATAACCTCAGACTCAACTTCTAGCCCGAATCCCGAGGAAAACGGGAAATCACCAGACTAGATTGCGCGTGAACCGTACAGCAGGCAGCACGACCGTGTTGTTCCCATATTCGTTCACTTCCCCTCTTCAAGGGGGCGAGAAGGGAATAAGGTATGACGAAAAACGACTGCCAGGGATTGGATGGAATGAACATGGATACCGTGCCCGCTGCGAAACTTCCGAAAGGCTCAAGCCGCCGTGCGTTCTTGAGTCAAGTGGGCGGCGCCGCCGCGGCCACAATCGCGGTCGGTGCTGTCGGGACCGGCCCCGTGGCACCCGCAGCCGCCGCACAAGAGAACAATGCCAAGGAATTCGGACACAGTGGAAACACGGGCAGAACGCGCGCCGTAAGGTGTTTCAACAATCGCGTCGACGCAGCGCAGGCCGAATTCAACATTCGCATTCCCGATGAAGTCACAAATGGCGATGAGCATCGCTACCCCAACCGCATCGGCAGCTACTCCAAAGGCTTGGTGCACAACGCTATCGGGGAAGTCGACAGGGAATCCTACGAAAGCCTTTTGAGAGCGGTGAACAGCGGCGAGCCAAGAATGTTTGAGCAGATTCAGCTTGGCGGTACCGCGAAGTTGATCGATCCTCAATCCGGGCTTGCCTTTGATTTGGAGGGTGCGGATTCTCATCAACTGGCGATAGGCACGCCGCCCTCCGTAGCAAGCCGCGAGATTGCAGACACTGCCGTCGAAAATTACTGGATGGCACTCTGCCGAGACGTCAATTTCACGCAATATGGAAATGAGGCGTTGACTCAGGCAGCCATCGCCGAGCTGAACTCACTTCCGGCGTTTCGTGGTCCGAAGCCGGTCACTCCGCAAAATCTCTTTCGTGGCTTTACGCCCGGTGATGTCCTCGGTCCTTACGTCTCGCAATTTCTTCTACAGCCGTTCGCGTACGGTGCTGTGCCGATCGACCAACTCTTTACCACCTATGTTCCCGGCGTGGACTACATGACGGACCAGGCTTCCTGGCTGGCCGTCAAAAACGGCCAAGGGCCCTTTGCGCAGAATCAACTCGACCCAAATCCGCAACACATGCGCAATGGACGGGGACTCGGGGCCTACGTCCACATCGATGTTCTCTTTGAGGCGTACTTCAACGCGTGCTTGGTCCTGGTCGATCGTGGCGCACCGCTCGATCCCGGTAATCCCTACGCCAATTCGAGGACACAAGCAGGCTTTGGCACATTTGGCGCGCCACATTTGAAGACGCTGGTAGCGGAAGTATCGATGCGCGCCTTGAAAGCGGTGTGGTACATGAAGTGGTTTGTGCACCGACATCTGCGGCCGGAGGAATTTGGCGGCCTCGTGCACATGAATAAGACCAACCAGGCAAACTATCCGTTGCATCCGGACATCTTGAATTCGCATGCCGTTGCAAGCGTGTTCGCAAGAAACGGCACGTACTTCATGCCGCACGCTTTCCCGGAAGGCTGTCCGCAGCATCCGTCCTACGGAGCGGGCCACGCAACCGTCGCCGGCGCTTGCTCGACCATCGTCAAAGCCTGGTTCGACGACACCGCTCCGCTCACATCCATTCCGGGGATCCCAATTTCTCAGGCAAGCGAAGATGGATTCTCGCTGGTTCCGTACAATGGAGCCGATCGCGATCAGTTGACCATCGGCGGAGAACTCAACAAGATTGCCGCTAACATCGCCATCGGGCGCAATCACGCGGCCGTTCATTGGCGTTATGATTACGCGGATTCCGTTGTGCTCGGCGAGGCCGTGGCGATTTCGATGCTAAGGGACATGGCCCGCTGTTGGAATGAGCCCTTCGAGGGCTTTTCGTTCACCAAGTTCGATGGAACCAGGGTGACGGGCGTCGGCAAAAACACCTGATGGTAAGGTCTGTGTGACTTTGCCCAGAATATCAGGTGATTCTCGGGGCGACCGCGGGCGTCAGACTTGAACTTCGACAGCGCTCCGGCAGAGCTTTCCAGCGGTGATAGCCGCACACAGGGCATCCACGACCGCGATGGAGATGTCCTGGAGACGATCCACCTCCTTAGGCAAGTCAACGAACGGAACTCACGTGGATAGCTGCTGGAAACAGGGTTTACCACCAGCCAAGGGAACCAACGCCTGATTTACGTCCTTTTGATCCCGGAAAAGCGGACGGAAAAAGAAGAGAGAGGAAGAAGAGTTGACCTTTTCAAAAGCCGAAAGGAATCGGGCACCCTCGACAGTCCCGATCGGATTCGGGACTCGCCCACCACGGCGGGCCGGCGCCGAGGGGTGCCGTGGCAGGAAAAAAAGAAAGAATGTGATGTCCAACCGCCGATCGGACGGGCCTGTCCGAAAACTGGCCTCCTGGGCGTTGTTTTCCACGCCCGTTTGCGATATGAAGTGGGGTATAGCGGACGGTCGACTGGCCTAACGAACCTGTGGTGGTGAAAGCGCGCTTTTTTCGGGAGACCGGAGTCATGATGATTCCGGTATCCCCTTGTAAATGAACGGTATAGCGCGGAGGTTTCCTGGCTATCGAGTTGCTCTCTCTGCCACAGAGTTCTATGGTCCTCTTTCTCTAGACTCAAGAAAGGAACCCCATGTTACGCAGAATGGGACTCGCCTCCTTCTCCGTTGTTCTGGTGGCAATTCTCTTCCCCGTTGGAGCTGCGAGCGCGCAAGCCGAATTCGGGCAGGGTGCGCGTACGCGCATTACACAAAATGTTGTTGAAGGGGAACGGGTCGCGCTGCGGGGCAATACGCATCCCGAAGCGAAGGCCGAGAATGATCGCGGCAGCGTCGCGGAAGATTTTCCGATGGAGCACATTCTGCTCCAATTGAAGCGCGCTCCCGAGCAGGAGCAGGCTCTTCAGGCGCTTCTCGATGAGCAGCAAACGAAAGGATCGCCGAATTTCCACCGATGGATTACCGCGCAGGAATTCGGAGAGCGATTTGGAGTGGCGATGCAAGACCTGGACACAATCACGCGCTGGCTGGAATCGCACGGATTTCGGGTGAATGTGGTCTACCCCAGCGGGATGGTGATTGATTTTTCCGGAACAGCAGGGCAGGTGCGCAAAGCGTTTCAGACGGAGATCCATCACCTGGAGGTGAAGGGCGAGAAGCACATTGCCAACATGAGCGATCCGCAAATTCCCGCGGCGCTCGCGTCCGTGGTATCCGGAGTCGTTTCCCTGCACGACTTCAAACCGCATGCCATGCACAATCTGCACAAGGCGCGGACGGAGTTCACGTTTCCGGACACCGCTGGCGGCACGAGCTACGCGTTGGTGCCGGCGGACCTGGCGACAATCTACAACCTAAATCCTCTCTTTAGCGCAGGTATTTCCGGACAGGGGCAGACGATTGCGCTGATTGAAGACACAAATGTCTTCAGCGCCGGGGACTGGAGCGCGTTCCGTACGACGCTCGGCCTAGCCGGTTATGCGTCTGGCTCCTTCGCGCAAGTGCATCCGGGCAGCAACTGCGGGAATCCCGGAGTCGTCGCTCCGAACGACGCGGAAGCGATTCTGGACGCGGAATGGGCGAGCGCGGCGGCGCCCAACGCGGCCATCGTGATGGCCGCGTGCGCTGACTCGGGCACGACGTTCGGCGGCTTGATTGCGGTGCAGAACCTGATCAACGCCGGCAGCCCGCCATCCATCATGAGCATCAGCTACGGCGAGTGCGAAACAGTGAATGGCGCGGCGGCCAACGCGGCGTACAGCGCGGCGTATCAGCAAGCGGCGGCGGAGGGCGTTTCCGTTTTCGTGGCTGCGGGCGACAGCGGGGCGGCGGGTTGCGACAATAGCGTGGCCGAGGCGACGCATGGCATTGCGGTGAACGCATTCGCGTCCACGCCGTACAACGTGGCGGTGGGCGGCACGGACTTCAGCGACACGTTCTCCGGGACAAATGCGAACTATTGGAACTCGGGCAACACTTCCGCGTTCGGCTCCGCGCGATCGTATATACCGGAAATTCCGTGGAACAACTCTTGCGCCGGTGCGCTGCTTTCGACCTACGAGAGCCATAGCCTAACCTACGGCTCAACGAGCCTGTGCAACGACCCCTCTATTGGCGCACTCTTGGAGACCACGGTCGCCGGGGGCGGCGGCCCAAGCGGCTGCGCGACAGGGACACCATCCACCAGCGGCGTCGTGAGCGGGAGCTGCCAGGGATGGCCAAAGCCAACGTGGCAGTCCGTCGTCGGCAACCCGAGCGACGGTGTGCGCGATACGCCGGACGTGTCGCTGTTCGCGGCAGACGGATTGTGGGGACACTTCTACGTGTTTTGCTGGTCGGATGCGGCGAACGGCGGAGCGGCATGCGGGAGCGATCCGAGCGCATGGTCGGGTGCGGGGGGAACTTCGTTTGCATCGCCGATCATGGCCGGCATCCAGGCGCTGATCAACCAAAAGGCAGGCGGGCCGCAGGGTAATCCCAATCCGGTGTATTACCAGCTCGCGGCGGCGGAGTACGGCTCAAGCGGAAGCAGCGCGTGCAATTCGACGATGGGGGCGGCAAGCAGCTGCATTTTCTATGACGTGACGCAAGGCGATATCGACGTGGACTGCGTTGGCCCGAATTGTTATCTGGCCGACGGCGCGGTGGGCGTGCTTTCGACTTCGAACAGTGCATTCAGCCCGGCGTACGGAACGACGACCGGCTGGGACTTCGCGACGGGAATTGGGAGCGTGAACGCCGCCAACCTAGTGAACAACTGGCCAGCTTCAGCGCAGACGCCGAATTATGCGCTGTCAGGCTCGCCCAGCAGCTTGACGATTACGCAGGGAGCCAGCGGCACGAGTACGATCACGATCACACCGCAGAACGGCTTCAATGGCAACGTGACCTTGTCCGCGTCCGGTCTGCCCAGCGGCGTGACGACATCCTTCAGCGCAAACCCCGCAACTACGACGAGCAGGTTGACTTTGACCGCGAGCGCCACGGCCACTATCGGCGCGTTCACGGTAAGCGTTACGGGTACGTCGGGTAGTTTGACGAACCAGACCAAGATTTCGCTCGCGGTAAATCCCAAGGGGAATTACACCCTTTCGGCATCGCCGAGCAGTTTGACCATCACGCAAGGAACGAAAGGCACTAGCAAGATCACGGTCACCCGCCAAAACGGCTTCACCGCAGGCGTCAGCTTGTCCGCGTCCGGTTTGCCGAGCGGCGTGACCGCGTCGTTCAGCACGAACCCTGCAACTACGACGAGCACGTTGACGCTGACGGCCAGCAGCACGGCGACTGCAGGAACCGTCACGGTGAACATCACGGGTACGTCGGGCAACTTGACACACAAGGCCACGATTACGCTCACCGTAAAGGCTGCGCCGAATTACGCTCTTTCCGCAATACCAAGCAGCTTGACGATCACGCAGGGAACCAGCGGCACGAGTACGATCACGGTCACACTGCAGAACGGATTCAACGGCAACGTGACCTTGTCCGCGTCGGGCCTGCCCAGCGGCGTGACCGCATCGTTCAGCACGAATCCCGCAACTACGACGAGCACTTTGACGCTGACGGCCAGCAGCACGGCGACTACGGGAACGGTCACGGTGACCATCACCGGTACGTCGGGCAGCTTGTCGAATTCCACCACGATTGCGCTCACCGTCCGGTCCGTCCCGACGCTTCCCTCGGTTTGGACCGACGGGGATGTGGGTTCGCCAGGCGTAGCCGGGAGCGCGAGTTACGCGAATGGGACGTTCACGGTGGCGGGGGCCGGGCAGCAGATCTATGGCACCGCCGATGCCTTTCATTTTGTGTATCAGCCGTTGCCGGGTGACGGCACGATTGTGGCGCGGGTGGTCAGCTTGCAGGGTGGTTCGGGCTACGTGACCGCCGGGGTGATGATTCGCGAGACGCTGAACAGCGGGTCGACGAATGCCGACGCAGCCGACTGGGCGGGGTACGGCTCGATTTATTTTGATGTGCGGACGAGCACGGGAGGGAGCACTACTGCTTCCACGGGCAGTTTGGGTGTGAATCTTCCGTACTGGGTGAAGGTAACCAGGAGTGGGAGCAGCTTCAGCAGCTATACGTCATTAGACGGAGTGAACTGGACACAGCTGGGGACCAGCCAAACGATCAGCATGGCGCAGAACGTGTACGTGGGATTGGCAGTGAACAGCGGCAGCAGTTCGGCTCTGGCCACCGCGACTTTTGACAATGTTTCCGTCAGTACGTCTTCCGCCCCGGCACCGGTCATTGCCAGCGTCTCGGCGACCTCGGGATCGATCGGGAGTCAGGTAGTGATTTCGGGCACGGGATACGGAACCTCGCAAGGCAGCAGCGTGGTGCTGCTGAATGGCGCAGTGGTGACGATCAACTCCTGGAGTGCCACGTCCATTACCATCACGATTCCGTCGGGAGCGACCTCGGGAGCTTTAGCGGTGTCGGTAGCCCCGAGCATGAACGACAGCAACCCGGTGATTTTCACGGTGAGCTCACAACCACTGCCGAGTTCCTGGTTGGATCAGGATGCAGGTTCGACAGGGGTAGTTGGGAGCGCGAGTTACGCGAATGGGACGTTCACAGTGGCGGGGGCCGGGCAGCAGATCTATGGCACCGCCGATGCCTTTCATTTTGTGTATCAGCCGTTGCCGGGTGACGGCACGATTGTGGCGCGGGTGGCCAGCTTGCAGGGTGGTTCGGGCTATGTGACCGCCGGGGTGATGATTCGCGAGACGCTGAACACTGGGTCGACGAATGCCGACGCAGCCGACTGGGCGGGGTACGGCTCGATTTATTTTGATGTGCGGACGAGCACGGGAGGGAGCACTGCTTCCACAGGCAGTTTGGGAGTGAATCTTCCGTACTGGGTGAAGGTAACGAGGAGTGGGAGCAGCTTCAGCAGCTATACGTCATTAGACGGAGTGAACTGGACACAGTTGGGGACCAACCAGACGATCAGCATGGCGCAGAACGTGTACGTGGGATTGGCAGTGAACAGCGGCAGCAGTTCGGCTCTGGCCACCGCGACTTTTGACAATGTTTCCGTCAGTACGTCTTCCGCGCCGGCACCGAATTTCACCCTTTCGGCATCGCCAAGCAGCTTGACGATTACGCAGGGAGCCAGCGGCACGAGTACGATCACGATCACACCGCAGAACGGCTTCAATGGCAACGTGACCTTGTCCGCATCCGGTCTGCCCAGCGGCGTGACCGCATCGTTCAGCACGAACCCTGCAACTACGACGAGCACTTTGACGCTGACGGCCAGCAGCACGGCGACTACAGGAATGGTCACGGTGACTATCACGGGCACGTCGGGTAGCTTGTCGAATGCGACGACAATTTCGCTCATCGTGAACGCCCCGCCGAACTACGTTCTTTCCACATCGCCCAGCAGCTTGACGATCACGCAGGGAGCCAGCGGCACGAGTACGATTACGGTCACGCCGCAGAACGGCTTCAACGCCAACGTGGCCTTGTCCGCGTCCGGTTTGCCGAGCGGCGTGACCGCATCGTTCAGCACGAATCCTGCAACTACCACGAGCACGTTGACGCTGACGGCCAGCAGCACGGCGACTACAGGAACGGTCACGGTGACCATCACGGGCACGTCGGGCAGCTTGTCGAATGCGACCGCGATTGCGCTCATCGTGAGCTCCGCACCCGCAGTGAACTTCACCCTAAGTGCATCGCCCAGCAGCTGGGCGGTCACGCAGGGAGCGAGCGGCGGGAGCCGGTGCACGGTCA
>JBIOGB010000032.1:0-48788 GCA_044447665.1 Candidatus Acidiferrales bacterium
ATTATGATTTCGCGCACCCAGACCTCAGTAGCCTTCAATGCGCGCTTGATGGCACGCGCAACCGGGCAGTGAAAGCAATTATTTTGCACACCATCGTCGATGTCTCGCTGGGTTACTCGTATGTGCATCTGACTGACCACCTTTCGTGAGTTATAAGGCACGCCGACTTCGGAAGCCCTACACGCCATTCCAAGCCACTGCCCTAAGTTGTGGCAGCGCATGGACTTGAATGAGAATGGCCCACTTATTTGGCAAGAGGCTCAACGGGTGCTAGAGTCCGCGCCGAAATGGGTACGGCGGTTCAAGTCAAAGCAGACGCGCTACCGAACGTGTGCCAGCGGAAGGTTGTTAAGACAAATCCAAAAGGCCCGAAGACGGAGTGCCTTCTTGCCGACGGCATCTCCATCCTGCTCTCGAATTTCTTGGCGTCTTTCATTCGCCCTGGTGACGAATTGCTTTTCCCTTTGGGGCAGGAATCAGCCGACGCGGGCACACAAATCTACATTCGCAAGACCCATCCTGAGGAGAGAAGGTGGGACGTTTTTCAGGCCGAGATCGGTTACGCGACGCAACCCCGAAAAGATAGGCGCAATAACCTCTTTGTTTCCGCCGAAGTTCCTGACTCTCAGTTGGGCATTTCCGCCATCAACCTTCGTTGTGAGGCGCTGAGGGATTACTTTTATGCGGGCAATCGCCACCGCGCTTGGGACCGGCAACCCTCTTTTTACGTACTCCTGCGGGTCAATCCCAACGTATCGCCAACTGAGCTGCGCCTCGCCTTCAAACTTCGCACCCTCGAACTCCGCACAACCCACGCGGCAACTGGCGACCTTAGTGCGTTAGAGCGAGCCTTCAATATCCTTGCCCATCCAGAACTGCGAGCTTGCTACGACGCTCTTCTAAATGATCCTGCGTCACCCTCACTCTTCCCGTACGGCGGATTTGGTTCCCTGCTTGTTGCCGGCGATATCTCGCGCGATGGATCGACGTTTTACGCCTCGCGCATCCTTTCGTTTCTCCCGGAGCAGAAGTTCAGATACTTCCGAGCGCCATTGCGAAAGGTTACTTTTTGCAACGACCGCGCGACCTACCGAGATGCGCGCCGAAAACTGGAAGTACTCTTCGATCAGACATCGTTACCCTTGTTGTGGGAACCGAGCTGGAACCAGTGGAAACACTTGCTGGGCGCTAAGATCGGCGTCAAGGCGACCTTTATTCAGAGCGGCAAATATCAACACCGCGCCAGTGCATGGCATCTGGAGCAGTGGGAGACAGCACTTCCGAGCCGCATCGAAGTCGCACTGCCCTCAAACATTACGGAACAGATCGACGAGGCCCGAAAGACCCACCACTGCTTCGGTGAGTTTTCCGAAGCGCTTGATCTGATTCGTGCGCGCATCGAGTCTGCACCAGTTGAGCGAACCCATCTGCAGACGCTCTGCGCTGGGTTAGGCATCCCGGGCGACTTTGATGTCTCGCTAATTACCTGGAAGCCGGACTACGACAACTTCTATTACAAGCAGCTTTGCAAGCGTGCTCGTCGCGTTTACCTATTCCGGTCGGAGTACATCTTCGATCTTGAGAGGGCGGTGATCGTGGAGATGCCTCAACTCGGCCACGCGACTTATCTCTTCTCCAAGCCCACCAGCATGTCCGAGTTTCTCGCCATCTATGGGAGCGTCACGAAGGAGGACATTCGTCACAACCGTGGCAACGTAGCCGATAGACTCGGCTTCTTGGGCCGGCTCATTCATGGTCTTAACCATCGAGGCTGGTTGAAGGAACTGAAACTGCGCTTCGGGGAGGTTGTTGATTATGCCGAGGCATCCGACTGAAGATTTGGACCGTGTTTGGGAGAACGAGGTTCAGAACGGACCGTTTCACTTTCTGGTTCTTCCGTGCCCCTTCATTTGCATCATATTGTCAGTCGCTGCCCATACATCCAGCGCTCCGGCTTGATTTGTGTGAGCCAATCTTGAGCCGTCGGAATTCGTCCCAGATCTTCCTTGACGTGCTGTTCTCCGATGTACCGCACGGGGATTTCCTTCCCTTCACTGTTGGTGATCGAGACGCCGAAGATCTCTTCACACAGGAAAATACCTTCCGTATGATGACGAAGGGCCCGGTGACGGAAGTCAGCAAGGAACGCCTTCGACTCATCAAACCAATTATGAATTGGCAGGTAGTCTTCGGGCTTCCCGCCGAATCTCTTCGCGCTACTCTGTGCGTGCTTCAACGGGTGTGCCACAGTTAGAATTCCTTGGTCTCGTAATTCACATCCGTAAAGTACCAGCCGTGTTCGTTGATAATCTTGCCCTCGACCGGATCGATGACGATCGTGCCAGTACCACCGTCTCCGTCTCCCCAACTGCCATGTTCGGAATACAGAAACTCGTCGGCTAGGTCGGAGATTTGCTCCTCGAGTTCGTCGGGAATTCCGAGTCCTTCCGGTTCGACTTCGATCCCGTCGATAGAACCCTCGTCACCCGACCCGCTGTAATTGACGGTGAGCTTTCTCACACCAAGCTCGCGCAACTTGGGGATAACGCTGTTCTTGAATGTCGCGATTTGTTGAGGAGTGCTCTCGTTATCGAGGGGGGGCTTTTCTTCTTCAGCCATTTTGTTGGCTCCTTTCTCGGGAATTACTTAAAGTCGTGACGTCCACGTATACGATCTGGCACGGTCTTTTTTACGACCTGAGGGCGCTAGGCGCGCGAGGCCGGAGTTTCAATTTTCTCTTGACTTGACACCCAGGTATCGGGTGTTTACTAAGAAAGGCGCAAAGGGAGTGGATCGGATGCGGACCGCAGACGTGGCAAGAGAAGCTGGCGTGTCCATCTACACAGTACGCTTCTACCAGCGTCGAAAGCTACTGCCAGAGCCCCCGAGGTTATCCTCCAATTACCGAAACTACTCAAAACGAGCAGTCGAACTTGTAAGGGCAATTAAAGGAGCACAGAGCCTCGGGTTCAGCCTGCTGGAGGTCCAGAGAATGATTCAGGCGTCTCGCGAGAACTCAAAAGCAGCCAAGGAGATACGCGCGGCGACCACAGCCAAAGTCAGGGAACTTGATCAGAAGATTCGAACCTTGCGCGCCAGCCGAAACGCACTGGTGCGGATTCTGGCCACTTGTAAGTGTCTGAAAGGACGTGACGTCTGCGTCGCGGTGAAGAAATTTCGACGTGAAGGAGACGTGGAATGACACTAGAGGCAAAATCTCGTGTGCCGTTGTTGGTAAGAATTGCAGTAGTAGTGACCTTTTACAACAGTTTTGTTCTGTTCGAGGAGCTTGTCGTGGATCGACGGGGGCTGTGGCGATACTTGCCATTGTACAAGCTCGGTCAGTTCTGCATCTGGGATTTAGCGGCGATCGTGGGAATTTCGCTCGTTGTCTTCAACGAGTGGCGTTTCTTCTGGAAGACCAAATCGTCAAGCCGAGTGGAGAGCTAGGGTCCGTCAAAAGCATCCGCTCGTGGCAGCACCGAAAGTTAGCCATGAAACTTGGGATTGGCGAAAAACAGGTGAGCTGAGCAAAGGGATTATTTGCTTTCGCCAAGTCTTAGTGACGGCGTGATTTAAATCCCAACCTATCAATGGATTGTCCGGACCTATGTTTTGAGTCCTATACCGCATTTCAATGGCTTCTTTTTATCCTGTCCATGGTGCAAATTGACAGTTCGTTCGCTTGGCCTAAGATTCGTCCTCTCGTCCAGATCCTCCGGTACGCGAATGCCATGAGCGAAGCCGCTGTTAAAGAACCACCAGCCTTACGCTTAACGGGGACCGAGTGCCCGATGACCGTCAAGGAGGCGGCAAAATTTCTTGGTGTGAGTCCTCAAACTGTGTATCTTTGGGTTGAACGAAAGCAGATTCCCCATCTCCGCGTAATGGGTCGGAACATCCGGTTCCTGAAGTCGGATCTCGAGCCATTTCGCGCATCCTTCAAACAGGAGATGGAGAATGTCTAAACCACGGAAGCACGATGGGGTTGTCTACGCTCGCAAGGATGGCAAGATCTGGTGGATTCGATATTGGGACCGAAACGGGAAACCCCGTAGAGAGTCCAGCCATACTGCGGACTGGGATGAGGCCAACCGGAAACTTCGAGAAAGGCTTCAAGCCAGGGATGGCAACCTTTTAGAGGTGATTCGTAAAGGAGAGGCCCTAAGCTTCGGAGAGTGGGCGGATTCTTTTTTGAAGAACTATTCAAGACCGCCCATACGTGCCGCCAAGACTCACGGGGCGAATATTCGCTGCGTAACCCATCTGAAATCTGCGTTCGCAGACAAAAAACTGGTGGGTCTCACAGCCGACGCGATCGAGCAATACCTTCGCGATCGTCTGGAGCAGCGAGTACGCGTCAGGTTCAACGGTGGCTACCGGGAAAAGGAGCTTCTCAAATCGTCAACAGTACACCAGGAGTTTCGGGTGCTTAGGCGTATGTTGAACATAGCCGTCCGCAAGAAGTTGCTCGCAGCCAACCCCTGTTCGGGGGTGGAATTTCCGGTTGCCGTGAAGGGATTGTTCCGTCCGCACTACGTTACTTGGTCGGAACAGGAAAGGATCGAATCTCACGGCCCGGAATATCTGTGCAACATTGTGCGGATCATTACGGAAACGGGGTTGCGAGTCTATAAGGAACTGGCTCCGATGAGAAAGGACCAAGTGGACCTTTCAAACGCGGTCGTCTGGATCCCGGACTCGAAAACTCCGAACGGTATTGCCGAAGTTCCTTTGACTCCATTGGCGCTTGAAGCCATTCGGCGCCAAATGGTAATCGCACTGGAGAGTCCGTTTCTCTTTCCGAGTGATCGCAACGGGAGCGGGCACCAAGCCACATTCAAGACGGTTTGGAGCAAAACACTTCGCCGAGCAAAGGTCCCCTATTTCCGCATCTACGACCTTCGATCCACTTATGCCACGCGGCTGAGTGCTGGAGGAGTGGCGGATGAATGGGTGACTCAAATGCTGCGCCAGGGAGACGCGCAAGTCTTCAAGAAATACTCTCAGATGAAGTTGCAGATGAAGCGCGAAGCTCTGGAGAAGATCAACCGCCGAGCCGGCGAAATAGCTCCGGTGACTGCAGAACGAATGTGCACGGTCATGGTCCAATAAGCAATTTGCAGGAATAAATGCACGGTAAGTGCACGGTCAAGGCCAAGAAACCATGAGTAGGAGCGGGCAGAAAATCGGAAAGTGCTTTAGAATGAGTAGTGCACTTCTTGTCGGGGCGTAGCGCAGCCTGGTAGCGCGCCTGCCTTGGGCGCAGGAGGTCTCCGGTTCAAATCCGGACGCCCCGACCACTTCTGAATTTTCAATGAGCTGTACCTGATCCTTCAGCGCTGGAGACCGGACTTGGGCCCGATTTGGGTCTAAATACAAGTCTCTCCACGCTTTCCACTGCGCGACGTTGCTCTTCCGGTATCGCGTGCAAATAAATCTCGCGCGTGATCTCCGGTGTGGAGTGCCCCAACAGTGCCTGCCTCGTGCCTATTGGAGTTCCCACAACATCAAGCATCGTCGCGTGGATATGCCTCAGAAGATGCGATGTGACACTAGGAAGCCCCAACCTCTTCGCGGCGTGTCAGGGTGCTTGCGTAAGAGATTCCATCTGTCTAATGGCGTCCCATCGCTTTTGGCAAATACAAGTGCTCTCGCGTCAGCCACCATTGGACGCAGAGTAGCGAGAATTTCCACTGTCTCTGCTCCGATTGGGATCGTGCGCCTAACACGTTTCGCTTTGGGCTTCTCGAAGCTCGGCACTTCAGGGGTGTTGCTTCCCTGGGCGGTTGACGCCACTCGGCGAATTAATTCGCCGGCCGATTATTGCACCGTCAACGTTGGTGCTGCGCTCAGTCCAACATTCGCATAGACGAAAATCGAATTGGCGCCGGCGTTCGTTACGAACACGTTTCGATACACGTCGATCGCCACGCCTTCAGGAGACTTGTTGCTTCCGCTGGTGGTCTGGGCAAAGGGCGCCGGACATGTGCTGGTTCCGAAGAAACTGTTGAAGGAGTATTCCAATACGTCGCCGCCAAAGAAGTCGGTAACCAAGAAGGATGAATCGCTCTGCGGCCCGATAGGAATGCTGCCGACCAACAGCGCAAATCCAGTCGGCCCGGCTGGTGCAGTCGCGCAGGCGCCGTGCGACAGCGCGTACAGCGGCGTTGACGTGTTCGTCAGCGGCGCTGAATATACCAACACATTGCCCGCACCGGTGCCGGCAACGAGAAAGTCGCCGAGGTTGAGAATGGAATAGAACGAAAGGGCGCCCGGAGCGAAGAATTGATCGCCTGCCGCGTCAGCTGACAACGGACTGAACGATGCTTCTTGGTAGCCTCCGGTGGATTGCGGTTGAAAGACCGAAATCGCGTTGCGCGCATTCTCGGCGACGTATAAGTTGCCGAGTCCGTCGACCGCGACACCCAAAGGATGGCTGATGCTTCCGGAGTTGAGCTTGTCGGCGGTGACTTCCGCGTTGCCGTTGGCGGTGTCGTAGACGGAAACCCAGCCGTTGGACAAAACGGGGCCGAAGTTTGTCACGAACAGAAATTGACCGGTGGGGTCAAACGCGAGGCGCGTCGGGTTGACGATGTCCGCCGTAATCGTTGAAACCAGGATCAAATCGGTAACGACTCCAGTCGCGGAGTTGCGAATTATGTTGTAGACAAGAACCTGATTGCCGCCAGCGTTAGCCAGATAGAGCAGGGTTTGGTCATTGCTGAGGGCGAGCCCGTTCGGATTGCTCAGCAGTGACGTCGTTGTGGCTGTTCCGCAGGTCACGGCTACCGTGTCCCAGGTGCCCACCGTGCCCATCCCGGAACCCGGCCCCGAAGCTCGGACGGTGCAAGTCTCGCTCGACGGTTGCGCCGATATGGTGACGTTGTAAGCGCTTCCAAGAGTCAGCTGGGTCGAGAACGACGTAAAGCCGTTGGTGGTAACCGTCAGCGTATCGGTTCCAAAGTTCTGGAACTGCACGGTCTGACCCGCCGTCAGTCCCGCGACGTCAACCGTAACCGGATACGTCATAACTGAGCAGGTGATCTGAATGCCGTTGATGGATACCGGTGCGTTCGGAGTGACGCCACCAACTATCGGGCGCGCGATCTGGCAGTTTTCGTTTCCTGGATCGGACACGGTGAGAAACAATTCATACCCCGTAAAGCCTGAGAACGGTGCGCCGCCCACCCCCGAGAAATTGCCGGTGCCTGTGATTGCGAACCAAGCACCTGGACAGCCGGGGCCCGAAGTTACAACACAGTGGTTCGGGAGTCCAGTCGTTCCCACGCGCAGACGCGCCGACTGCCCAGGGTTGAGGCCTGTAATTGTGCCACTTACTGAGATCGTCACGGCGCCCGCAGGGGGAAACGCAACCGTAAACGCTGGATTATTTAGGTTTGCCAAGGTGGTCGGGGACATCATGGCCCCACAGGCGTTGGCAACGGAATTCTCAAAAGCAGTGACCGCAGCACCGATGGCCTGGGGCAGCTGACTGTTGCTGCCGGGGCAGTTGCCCTCGATGGTGCAGAGGCTGATGCTTCCACTGCCATTTGCCAGCGGCACGGGGATGGGTGTGCCGTTGAGGGTGCCGTCAAACACACCGTCCGAGAAGTCCTGAGTCAGTGCGACCGTCAAAGCAGCTGAAGTAACTCCGTTGTCGGCGGCAAGCTGCGAAATCCCAGCAATGATCAGCGAAATGTCGATGCTCGGCTGGCTGGCCGTGCTAGCGCAATTTGCAGTCGACACGTCCACCAGGGGCGTACCGGTGATACTCCCCGCTTGGCCGAACAAAGCGCCAATCGCGGAGTTCAGGTTATTCGCGATGGATGCGGGGGAGATCTGAGCTGCAGCGGCCAATTGCAACGCCAGTTGGGCTGCCATGCTCGTTAAGGGCGTCAGTTCTGCAGTCACATTGCCCATTGCACTTGGAAGAAGCACGCTGAGCGCGGCAGCCTGGACGATCTGGCCGGTAACATCATCCTTATAGGTTCCGCCCAGGCTCGTAAGCAGCACTGGCCCCGAAAACCCGGCGGGAAGCGTGAGAGAATAGCTGCCATCTACGAGACTCGTGACTGTCGAGGCAATCGGAGTAGTGCCAACAACTCCGGTGGACGAAATCGAGTAAGCATTGATGGTAGCCCCGAGAACGGGGCCGTCGAACGCGGCGCCGTTGACCACAGCTGGCGCGTTCACCGTTAGCGTCGCCGTCGTAGTTGTCGTGCTGCTCACCGAGTTGGTGAACACCGCTTGGTACTTGTTCCCGTTCTGCGACGCCGTCGTTCCCGCGACCATCAGCGTCCCCGAGGTAGCCCCGGTGATATTGGTGAACGCGCCGCCGTTGACGCTCACCTGCCACTGCACCGTGGGCGCGGGGTTGCCGCTGGCCGAAGCCGAGAACGTCGCCGTCTTTCCCGCGGCCACTGCTTGATTCGTCGGTTGCTGCGTGATCTGGGGCGCGAAGTTCACCGTGAGCGTTGCCGCCGTGGTCGTGACATTGCCCACCGAATTGGTGAACACCGCTTGGTACTTGTTCCCGTTCTGCGACGCCGTCGTTCCCGTGACCATCAGCGTCCCCGAGGTAGCCCCGGTGATATTGGTGAACGCGCCCCCGTTCGTGCTCACCTGCCACTGCACCGTCGGCGCCGGCGTTCCGCTAGCCGACGCAGCGAAGGTCGCCGTGTTCCCCGCGGTCACTGTTTGATTCGTCGGTTGCTGCGTGATCGCGGGACTGGTTGACTTGGAACTGGTTAAACCGTAACCGCTGCCAGAGCCGCAGCCGGCCAACGGGCCGAGCAGCAAAAGGCACAGCACGCTCAATATACGTTTATCGTTCATCTTCATGCTGTGTCTCCTTCGTTGTATCTTTCTCAAAGCCGTCGAGGCTGGTGCACTTCTGGGAATCGCGTGCCGCTATTTCCTCGCGCATTCTCTGGCGCTCGCGCTCCAGCGCGGTGGCAAGCAACTTCTCGAACTCGGCTTCGTTGGAAATGGCCAATTGTGCTCCATGGGCAGCCGACTCTGGGGACGAGTGGGCGCGAGTGTGCAACTACTGCCCGGGGGGGTCAATGGACGGAGGAAAATTTAGTTCTCTACTAATTCTTAACGGACAGTCGCAAGATAACACAAGGTTTAGCTTATCTCCGCAAACTGGACTCTGCGGTACTGGTTCCGTGTTAGAATTCACCGAATCCGCAGGCGTCCCCCAAAGGATCGCGAGTGGAGCAGGCTCCTAGTCCGCCGATGCTCAAGTTTGGTCCTTACTTTGTGGACCTGGCAGCAGGCGAAGTACGTAAGAACGGCTCGCGCATCCGGTTGCAGGAAAAACCCTTGCGCGTGCTGGCGCTTCTGGCCGAACGGCAAGGCCAACTCGTCACCCGCGAGGAACTGAAGAAGCGCCTTTGGCCCGAAGATACGTTTGTCGATTTTGAGACCGGGCTGAACACCGCCGTCAGCAAGCTCCGCGACGCTCTTTCCGATAGCGCCGACAACCCCCGCTACATCGAAACCATCCCGCGCCGCGGCTACCGTTTTATTGCCGAAGTGACGCTGGTCGAGATGGTGGCTACCAATGTTCACGGGGCACGCAGTTCCGGCTCGGCCGAGGATACCGGCCGGCATTCGGTCGCTGTTCTGCCCTTTGAGAACCTGTCGCGCGACACAAATCTAGAATACTTTTCTGACGGAATGACCGAGGCTTTGATTACGGCCCTTTCGAAGATGGGCACGCTGCGCGTGATCTCCCGCACTTCTGTGATGCCATATAAGCGAGCGGGGAAGCCGCTTCCTCAGATCGCCCGCGAGCTGGGTGTTCAATTTATTGTCGAGGGATCCGTGCTACAGGCTGGAAACCGCGTACGAATCGCGGCCCAGCTCATCCATGGCGCGAGAGATCAACACGTCTGGGCAGATCGGTACGAGGGAGACTTCGGCGAAGTGCTTTCGCTGCTGGAGAAAACAGCTGTGGCGGTTGCCTCCGCCGTGGCCGGGGAATTAGGTCAGCCCAGTGCGGCGCTAGCTCGTTCACCCCGAAGGGTCGCTCCCGATGCTTGCAAGGCATATCTTATGGGACGACACGAGTTCTATCGATACACGGAAGAAGGACTCTTGGCTGCAATTGGGTGGTACGAGAAAGCAATTCAGATAGATCCTGACTTTGCCTTAGCATATTCAGCCATGGCCCACGCTTACTGCGCCATGGTCGCACCTCTGGCCACGCTTCGACCGCGCACATTGTTTGGAAAGGCAGAAGTCTTAGCCCGAAAGGCGCTGGCGCTTGATGATTCAATTGCTGAGGCTCGGTTCGTCCTCGGCCTAACAGAGATCATGTTCCATTGGAATTGGAAGGCTGGAGAGACGGAAACGCGCCTGGCCTTGACCGCGGAACCGAACAATGCCACGGCTCGCATCGTCTTGTCGATTTACTACTTGATGCTCGGAGAAAACGGCCATGCTGCAAATGAGACGCACCAAGCCTGCCTGCTGGACCCCTTCTCCCCCTTTACGCAAACAGCGCATCACTATTGCTTGTACCTTGCGCGGCAGTATGCCGAACTCAAGGAGCGCATGCTGGCCGACAGTGAGAGACTGGCCGGGTTTTTCAAATATCATATGATTTTGGGCCTTTGCGCAATCCACGACCAACAATGGGAACTCGCTATCGGGGAGTTACGAAAGGCAGTGGATGCGTCGGCCGGGTGTTCCCATGTAAACGCGTATTTGGGATACGCCTTAGCGGCGAGCGGCCGACGGGCGGAGGCGAGCTCTCTTTTTCAGGAGATCCTTCGGCGCTCCGAGTCGCGATATGTTCCCGCCCTTGAGCTTGCGATTCTTGCCATTGGACTAGGCGAACTGGACGAAGCGTTCATTTGGCTTGACAAAGCCTATGAGGAACGGTCCACTTACCTCATATTTATTGCTCATGACGCAGTATTTGACCCGCTTCATTCAATGCCGCGCTTTCAGGATTTGATCCGCCGGATTGGCTTGCCTTTCGCGGCATCATCTCACTAATCAGCACGACAGTCCCCCGGCGACTGGGAGCAACTTTCTGAACTCTCTCCCGGCTACAGTTGGAGTCGCGCCTCTCTGGGAACCCAAGCCGAATACGCGAAGCCGTAATAATTCAGCAACCAGTTTCAGAGGCAATACATCATGGGTGTGCGCTTGAACCCCGACTAACTAACCGCACCCCAGTTTCGACTGCACTATCGGAAGTTGTGCCCCAGAAAAACTGTGCCACCTTTGACAAAGACCGAAAACTACAATAGGTTTAGATATGGACAAGAACAGCCCAAAATCTCCGTTCAAGCCTGGCGAGTGCCTTTGCGGAATCAAGGATTGTGCCGGTCACCTGGCTGTAAACGGCGAGATTCGATTTGATAATCATCCGCTGCGGCCAGGCAAGACGCTGGTTTGGAAAATCCCCGATCATCGGAATTTGAAACAACAAGGAGAAGTGTGAATAAAGCGGCGAAGTTTATAATCGTCTTGATTACAACTCTCATCTTGGCAGGGGTGGCGTGGGCTTCTTTCGCGTGTCCCATCCACCCAACATCTCAATGCAGCACAGACGGACAAGTTAAATATATCAACGGCCAACCGTGGGAGCACTATAGTTGCAACGCCTGCGGCGATAGCGGTTGGGTCCGGAAGTAAGGAGGAAAATGATGTCCGCGTTAATCGGTTTTTTGGTCGGCGCGTTTCTGACGTGGTATATGGTCTATTACGACAAAGACGATACTACCTAACAGCGTGCCGCACAATTTCTTCAGACACCACGCCGCCCGCACCAACTACACCTACGGTTTTAAGAAGGGATAATCTATTCTGACGACGAGCCTGCTCTCCGAGATATATTCGGACTTTTTCTAAGTCCTCCCCAGGAAACGCGGTCTTCTGAATATCTGGCGGTAAGTCCCCAAGTTTCTTAACAGCTACGTTCCAATTGGTTACGCCTGTAGTTTTTTTACTAAACAGGCCCACCTTCTCCGTGGTGCTATCACGAAGAATTTTAGCTAAGGCTTGTTGACCTGTGGCAGATGAGGGCACAAAGTCCTTGATTTCCTGCATGGCAATGCGGGCATTTTCCGCCGTCTCCGTCAATGCTGTGGCGTTGTCAACCCCGCTGATTTGCGGTAGTTTGGCCGCCTTTCCTCCGGGTTGACTTTCCATGAGCTTCTGAAGTCTCGGGGTTAGTTTGTTCGGGTCAAGGTCGATGTTCTTCAATGTGCTTGTATTAGACTTGGAGGCTCGGATGGCGGCGCTTGCTTCATCGGCACGCAGGCTATCATTCCAGTTATTACGAGCGGTCTCCACGTCCAACTTGGGGTTCTGAGCCTTCGCATCCTTAAACGCCTGCAACCCTCTTTCTTCGTCTGCTATTTGCATCTGCTCAAGATTACCAGCCAGTTCTTCGTTCCCAGAAGCGTATGCGTCCGTGATTTTTAAGGCGCGGGCGGCCATATTTTGCTTCAAGGTAGTGGGATTAACTTTTGTAAGCGACTCGATCTCTTTGAATACGCTTTTTGATTCTGCTGTTAGGGCGTCAGCGTGGCGCTGCATTACGTCGGTGATGGGTGTATCTGGCGCTTGCGGCGCTATTCCATGCGCTTCCGCGCTCTTGGCCTCAAAGTCACGGATGCCCTGTTGCAAATAAGGCTGGATATCCTCGCCAGTTGGGCGCAGGAGGTCTGCGGCTCAAATCCGCGCGCCCCGACCACTTCTCCCGCTGAGGTCCCTCGCTGTGCTCAGGATTTCGCCTGCGGGCTCGCACGCCCGCAAAAACTACGGATGAAAAATCTTCCGATTCTTCTGGCGCGCTGCCTCGAGGTCATCCGTTTCTTTCTTCTGGCGTGCAGCTTCTGATTGCGGAATTTCGTCCTTTTCCAGCTTCACAGCCCCGACGATGGCAAGCTCGGCTTCCGCATTCATCTGCCTAGAGAGCATGACAAGCCCATACCCATCTGAGTACGAAGACCGGACTAGATTGAAGGAGCACTGAGTATCTTCCCACGATGCGACGACCCTTTCTTTCAAATCGTATTGATCATGCAAGGGGAAATTGATCTCACTCCCTGGGATTTCAGTCGCTAACCTTTTCGGGGCGCCATACTTCGCCGCTATCGATTGCACGACATCTTCCTCAGTAAGCCCTTCAATGGCACTTCGGTCGTAGGTCGCCGAAATCCTGTAGAGCGCGCCGTTGTAGAAAGAGAAGAGAATCTCCTGCACGCTATCGGACTGAGAGGTTCCGGGAAGGTTCGGCGGCCACCAGGTCAGCTCCTGAATGAGCGCTGGACGACTATGGATCACCTTTACATCGGCCATCTTTTGTTCAGTACGCTCCAACACTCTCGTCAAGCTCATTCCAAAGCTGAAATGCCGATACTTGGAAAGATCCTGTGCACGGAGCAATGGCGCGGCAAGGAACACGACAACAAAACAGAGGATGGAACTGCGCAGCATTTTCATTTTCATATCTGCTACGTATTCCTAAGAACTTGAAATCAGGGCCGTATATTGCCTTGCGGACACTTCTCCGTTTGGAGCAGCAGGTATCCTCAAGACAAAATCCTTTGCGGGGACCAGGGCAATACCTTGCTGGATATGTCGGGAATGGGCGGTAACACTCAGGAAAGGAATGCCGAGGAACCGTTTCGAAACGATCTTCGTAATCTCCAGAAAGTTAAACTTCTGCCCCTCCTGCTTCGCCAGAACACACTTCACTGCCCTGCGCAGGGTTTCTGGGCGGTCACGACCCAAGACGGTGGCTCTCATCCCGCCGGCCAGGTAGAAAAAGTACCAATTCGCGCCTTCGATTTTTCGGGTCAGCGCAGAGCGATCGAGGTTCTTGACGATTCTCCAGCCAGGCAAGAAAGCTTCACTTTCGATCGACAGGTTCTCCGGCAATGGTGTGTCTTCCCTTATGAAAATAGGCCCGCTTTTGTTCGTGTCTGTCACTTGAGCTTCCTTTACTCCAAGACGAAAGTATTCGAAATCGCACTGGAGAAAACAGCGCACCACTATTGGAGCTTAGCTGGAACCCCGGACTGGGGCGGTTCACACGCCGGAACTCTTAGAGTTGCCGGGCTGACATCCTTCTGCCGTTCACAAAACCCACGAGCAGTGTCAAGAGGACTGCACCAATCATGGCAACGAGAGTCGTAAGGATGGTTCCCCGGTAGCCGTTAAAGCCTACGGATCGCATGATAAATCCGGCAGCCACGGCTCCGCCGACGCCCATGACAATGTCCATGAACGGACCGTAGGCATCGCCCTTAAGAGTTTTCCCGGCCAGCCAGCCGGCCGCCAATCCAATGAAAATCCAAGATAGTAGATACATACATTCCCCCTTTGCCGAGTCGAGTGCTGCGAGAACGGGCAGAGTTGGCTTGCCCTCAGAGAAGAATCAACAGGCCTAGGCGCTTACGGCGAGAGCGGCGATCTTGTGAAAGGTGCAGTTAAGGACCTCGTAGGTTTGCACCCGAGGCGAACCTTGCACGACCGACGCCAGAACTTTTGTGACTTCTGGGTACGCCGCGCGGTTGTAGGCTTCCGCATCTTCAGCGGTCTCCCATAAACTGAAAGCATGAACTTCTTTACCGCTGGGGTACAGAAAGGTGATTTCGTCGAGGAATCCCTTCTGCTTGCGCAGCAAAGGAATAATTTCGCTCTCTATTTTCTGCTTGAATTCCGCGGCACCGCCGGGCTTCAACTGCATCGATACTTTGCGTGCAAACATGGCACTCTCCTTGGTTCGTTGGCCGCCGGGGGATTCAGAAAACGCCGGTCGTTTGGATAACCTGAAGATTTCTCCCTCGCTTAACTAGGCTAAGTTAATTAACTTGACTTGTCAAGTATAATCTGAGATTATTTTTACTGGTTAAGCAGATATAGTTAATCGCGCGGAGGCGCTTGTGGATGTTTGCCTAGTGATCAAACAGCGGCTGGAAGAATTGGGGCTTGAACAGAGGGACCTGGCGGCTGCCGCCGAAGTGACGGAGTCCTACATTTCCCAGCTCCTGACTCGGAAAAAAATGCCACCCGCGCCTGGCCGAACAGATATTTACAACAAGATGGACAAATTTTTGAAGCTCCCGGGCGGCAAGCTTTCGAAGTTGGCAGACCACGAGCGCAAGGAAGAATTGAAGAGAAACCTGGTGGACCCGCCCGCGCCCTTGTTCAAAGAAGTTCGAGAGTTGATTCTCAACAAGTGCCGACGCCATAAAGAAAAAGAAATACGCGCGATTTTTGAGAAGCAGCCGTTTGGCGAACTCGAACGCCTCGTCACACAAAAGCTTCTGGACGTGGTCAAAAGAGTCGCGAAAGGCGAATTGGAAAGCGAAACCTGGCTCCGCTCCGTGGCTCGCCTCGGCGGCCGAAGTTATGAAGCGATGCGGGTCAACATCCTCGAGTTCCTGGACACGGATGCCTTCAACGTGTCAGCTGAGAACTGCGTTTCCTTTCTGGATCCGCTCATCGAATCCTGGGATATCGACCTCGCGACCTTCGGTATGGATATCGTCTTAAATCGAAGACTTATTTCCGGGTACGCTAAAAAAATTGAGTTTGTCGAAAGGGAACTTACCCAACCGGAGGAAGAAGCGGGGCTCAAAGAATTCCTTCGGTACCAGTCCGTGAGCGGTGATGCGACCGAAGAGGAAATCGAGTTTTTAAAGAAGCTGAGGTTCAACGGAAAGCGCCCGACGCCGCTTTATTATTACCGAGAATTGCAGAACCTCAGAGACCCGCTCCATTTTCGCGCGCCCATGAGCCAGACCGTTCAAAAGACAACGCGGGGCCAGTCCCAGCCGAAAGGGTCAGTCGCCCCGATGCACACTTATTTGGAGGCGCATGGCATTGAGAAACAACTGCAGCTTGACGGCAGGAAAAAGGCAATGCAACGTTGGGCAGTAAACAGAGGCAGCCGGAGCAAAAAACAAAAGGCAAAGTCGTAGAAAACTTCGCCAACCATAACAAAGAGGCGCTTATGAAAGCTCTCCCGAAAGGGCAATATATCAAGCATTTCCAATACGGCCTGGGGGTCATCACGGAATCGAATGAACAACGCACCTCCATCGACTTCGATATTCATGGAATGAAGAAATTCGTCACTAGCCTGATGGCGGTTGATCGGGCCGAAGGGACACCTCCAAAACGCTCGCGCCGGAAGCGCAGCAAGAAACCCTTAGCAACACCTCTGCCCGCGGCAACTGCAGGCGCCATATGAGCGAGAGCGTTAACGTCCAGTACGTTGGCTTCGAGGCGAAAGTGTTCGTGCGTGAGTACAATTTCCTCGTGCGGCAAGCCTCGAGCGGGACCCGCGAATTTGCACTGACCATTGTGAACGAGGCATTTAGTTCCCGTCGCGTACGCTATCAAGACGGTCCCGACATCTGTTCGCTCAAGCTCCACCGTGAGCTGGCTACTTTCGCAAACCAACCCCCGCAAACACATTACCGGATTAGCGAAGTCGAGCTAGACGCGTACCGCGACGCTCACGCACCAAAGGCTGCTGGGGGATTCCGTCCCCGAAAATCCGCAAAGGAATACTAGCCGCGCGGTCGCTATTCAAATCCGCACGCTTCAACCACAAGACAATGGAATCGAGTCAGCTTGCTTAGAATTCGAGATGCAGGCGCAGTGTGGGAACGAGCACGGGACCGCGATCGCGGTTGTAACCGGGATTGTTGATGTGTTGAAGCCCGAAGGACGGATAAATCCCGCGCCAGACATGAAGCGTGTAATAGGATTCGATGATATTTTCGCGGCCGTAGTTGAGCCGGCCGTCTCCCAAAAGAAAGCCAGTTCCGCCCAACGCGAGGTATTCTTGATGGTCGCGCGAAATTCCGTTCGAGACAAAGGCAATTCCGGCTCGATCCAGCTTGCGATTCCAGGGCTTGCCGTTGCCGCCGGCTCCGAATAACACGGTTTGATCGGCTTCCGTGTACGCATACGATTCATGGCGGCCTTCGTTCCATCCCCAGCGGCCGAAAAGGCCCATCCAATCATTCAGCGGCTGTTCGAAATTTACGCCAAATCCATATTTGATCGTGGTCCGGAGGGGATGCGCGGTAATCTCCGGACGCGGGGTGGCGCCGACGAGGAAGTTATCCACGGCATCGCGATAGCTTCCCATGTTGGCGTGGTTCGCAAAAGTCAAAAGCCGGAGGATGCCCTCGCGTTTAGGAAGAAGCGTGCCGTGGAGCTCGATTTCCAGATTTTCGGCGCGAGCGCGGCCCACATCGGCATCGAGGTTGATGCCATTGGCCACCTTGGGCATCAACCCTTCCGCAAACCGCACGGCCCACCGGCGATCGTGATATTCCAACATCGCCGCAAAGGTGTAACCGCGCGTGTCCGCCGCATAGTCATAGGTGCCGGCGTTGTCCACAGTCCAGTTCATAAACTGAAAATTGGTGTCGCTGCCGTAGGTATTGAGATCGAAAAAATCCACCAAGCTCAATTTGCCGAATCGAATTTCCAGGCGCCGCGCGGGAAGCTCACGAAACAGAGAAAATGCATTTCTTTCCGAAGAAATTTTCTCCTGGCCCAGCGGAATAATCTGATGCCACATCAAGCGGGCGACGTAAGGAGCCTTGCTTAGCAAGGGATTGCGAACTACGTCCAGATTCGTAAAACCAGCGAGGCCGAGCGCTTCGCCGAGTCCGTGTCCGCCCGTCTCCTGCACGTCGCAAAGAAGCTCCGCCGTGCCGCTAAGACGCAATCCCGTGAACAGGGTCAGCACACGGGAGCTAGCGTCCTGCGCTTGCGGCGACAAGCTGTTCGGTCCCGTGTAGGGGGAATGAAATGCCGGATGCCACTGGGAGATGAAATTGGCTTGCCCGGAAATCCAAAGACGATCCGAATCGAGGCGCGGGAACATCGTTGACAGCGGATCGGGGTCAGGGCTCTGGCCGGAGGTGCTGCCGGAGGCTTGCTCTTGATCGGCTGTCGTTCCTTGCGCGGGCAGGGGCGGCGCGCAGAAAAACCACAGAGTGCCAAGAAGCATCCAGATGTACCCTCCAATCGTCAAATAATTCTTCCGCACTCTTGGCTTCCTTCCGCTTTTACTGCCAGCCTGTAAATTTGGCGCGCTGGAGGCGCACATGAGCATCGAACTGAGTTGTTTCCAAGGGATGAACGATCCATCGTGCCAGCGGCTACGCGCGTCCACGACTTAGTTAACTTGGCTAAACTAATTTCATATACTATATTTAATATAAAGGAGTGTCAATCGTGCGCACTTACCTGAAATGAGCTGGATCGCTAACGCTGGTCCGAGGGTCAGTGCCTGGTAATCAACAATTATTCCGAATTGAACAGAAACCTGCGCTGGAGTGGTGTTACACTTTGTTCTCCACGGTCCCAAGCCGACTAGAACAGTCCGGCGGCCAAGGCGACTGTACATTAGTTGTCCAAGCGAGAAATTGAAGGTGCGGAGCTGACATGAATCAAAGCGCAATCGAAGTGTCGAGGCCATGGGATCGGCCATTTTGGAAACCGGTGCGAGGCAAGGAAGGCGTATTCGCCTATCTGATTCTCATCCACGTGCTGGCGATCGTGGGCCTGATTTTGTTTCCGCTGCCCGGCTGGAAGATCTTTGGCGTCACACTGTTATTCCTCGGACTCGGTGGACTCGGCACGACGGTTTGCTATCACCGCTTGCTGGCGCACCGCACGCTCAAGGTAAACAAGTTCATCGAGCAGGCCTTGATTTTCTGGGCGGTTTTTAACGGCTCCGGGCATCCCGCGAGCTGGGTAGCCTATCATCGGCTTCATCACTCGACAACCGATACGCCCGAAGATATTTCCAGCCCCAAGCAGGGAGGCTTCTGGTGGGCGCACTTGCGCTGGCTCTATCAATCCGCGCCGGCCGACCGCCAGCGGTGGTGTCCCGATCTGGATCGCGGCATTTACAAGATTTGGGGCTACGCCGAAACGCCCGTCATCGTGCTTTCCATTTTCACTGGCCTGCTGCTCGGGCTCGGATGGCAGGGTTTCTTCTGGATCGGCGCGATTCGGCTGGTCTATTCGCTGCACATGCAATGCCTGGTGAACAGCCTCACGCACCTCGACTTCGCTGCGGAAGGCGACTCGAGCATGAACCTCTGGTGGCTGGGCCCATTTCAACTGACCGCCTGGGGAGAAAACTGGCACAGGAACCACCACTCACACGCGGGTTCGGCACGCCTCGGACTGCGCTGGTATGAGACCGACATCGGCTGGTACTTCATCTACGCGCTCGAACTGCTCGGCCTTGCCCATGCTGTGAAGCGTCCCCGGGCATAACAACCTGGCGCTATTCCGCGCTAGAATTCATCACGCCACACGATTTCTCAAAGGGTGTGTCCCCCTGCCCATTTGAATTGAATACTGGTCCACGGGCATTCCCCTGCGCGCAGACTTAGCCCTTGACTTTGCACCGGCAACAGCGTAACTGAGCACGCGAAACCCAGAGCTCCGGGGAAGCAAACGGCGTAGAAACTCGCCGCACTGCTTCGCCGCGGCGCTTGCAAAGTGCTTGGTTTGCTGTGCATTTGAATGCATCCCGCGTGTGAGGGCTGTTTGTGACCTGGACCCAAGTTTACGATCCGCTCGGCCATTGGTGGCTCTCGACGCTAGTCGCGGCGCTTCCGATCGTCGTGCTGCTTGGCTTGCTGGCAGGGTTCAAGGTGCGCGCGCACTTCTGCGCCATCGCCGGCGCGGCCACTGCGGTGCTCTGCGCGATTTTTGTGTTCGGGATGCCGGCGAGGCTCGCAGTGACGAGTTTTTTTTACGGCGCGGCCTTCGGGCTCCTGAAAATCGTCTGGATCGTAATCGCCGCCGTTTTTCTCTACAACATTTCCGTGGAAACCGGCCAGTTCGAAATCATGAAGCACTCCGTCGCGGCCATCACGCCGGACCGGCGTTTGCAGTTGCTTCTCGTGGCCTTTTGCTTCGGTGCGTTCATTGAAGGCGCCGCGGGTTTCGGCTCGCCGGTGGCGATTGCAGGCGCATTCATGATTGGACTCGGATTCAAACCATTCCACGCTGCCGCGCTGAACTTGATCGCCAATACCGCGCCCGTGGCGTGGGGCTCCATCGGCACGCCGGTGCACGTGCTCGCGGCGGTGAGCGCGCTTCCGGAAAGCGACTTGAACGCAATGATCGGGCGGATACTTCCGATCACGGCGATCATTGTGCCGTTCTGGCTGGTGCGCACGATGGTTAGTTGGGCGGAAACGCTGGAAGTGCTTCCCGCGATTCTTGTCGTCGGCATTTCCTTTGCGGGCACACAGTTCTTCTGGTCCAATTACATGGACAGCAATCTGGTGGACATCGCCGCCGCCGTTGTATCGATGCTGGCGACGCTGATTTTCCTTCGGGTGTGGCAGCCCAGGAAAATCTGGCGCTTTGAAGAGGAACGCGAAGAAGACGCCGCGAAACTGGCGAGAAAAGAAGCTGCGAAGCAATACACCAATGGGCAAGTCGCCAGAGCCTGGATGCCGTTCGCGATTCTTTCTCTGTTCGTGCTGGTGTGGGGCCTGCCGTCAATCAAGACCGCGATGGGCAAAGCGACAACTCCTGCATTCAGCGCAGGAGGATGGGATGTCCCCTATCTGCACAGAGCCGTATCACGCGCCCAACCCGTAGTGATGAAACCTACGCCGGAAAACGCAAAATTCGACTTTAACTGGCTCACGGCTGTTGGAACCTCGTGCTTCCTGGCGGCATTGCTCGCGGGAGCGATTCTGGGACTGAGCGTGAGGGAGATGGCTCAAATTTTCGCGCGGACATTGTTTCGCATGCGCCACGCGATTGTGGCCATGTCCTGCATGCTGGGACTGGGCTACGTCACGCGATACTCGGGCATGGATGCCGTCCTGGGCTTGGCGTTCACGCGAACCAGCTGGCTTTTTCCCTTTTTCGGAACGTATATCGGCTGGCTCGGAGTCGCGCTGACGGGCAGCGACACTTCCTCCAACGCGATCTTCGGCAGCTTGCAGCGCATCACCGCGGAACAATTGCATCTCAGCCCCATCCTGATGTGCGCGACGAACAGCGCCGGCGGGGTTATGGGCAAAATGGTGGACGCGCAATCCATCTGCATCGCGACTGCCGCAACCAATCAGGTCGGCAACGAAGGCGCGATCTTTCGTTTCGTCTTTTGGCACTCTGTGGCCCTGGCGGCCATCGTCGGCCTAATCGTGATGCTCTACGCGTATGTTTTTCCGCAATTCATTGCTCATGGTTTGACCTTCGTTCACTGATGGGGCAAGCTGCTCTCGTGATTCTTGCTCGGGAGCATGCACTCTGCTTCCGGAAAGGCAGCTGTGGACGCCCGCATTCTTCGGGAGCTGTGCGCCATCGTCGGCAAGAGCAGCTTGATTACCTCGCCGGAAGAACTTCGCACCTACGAATGCGATGGTTTGACGAATTTCCGCGTCATGCCCCGCGCGGTGTTGCTACCCGCTTCCTGCGAGCAGGTGCAGGCGATCTTGCGCGTCTGCCACCGCGAAAAAATCCCCTTCGTCGCGCGGGGCTCGGGAACGGGCCTGAGCGGCGGCGCCCTGCCTGTCGAAAATGGAATTGTGATCGCATTGACGCGCTTAAACCGAATCCTCGAAGTGGACTTGCCAAATGCACGCGTGGTCGTCGAGCCGGGCGTGCTCAATCTGGATGTGACCGGACGTGTGCAGTCGCAGGAGTTTTTCTACGCGCCTGACCCTTCCTCGCAATCGGTGTGCAGCATCGGCGGAAATGTGGCGGAAAATGCCGGCGGCGCACATTGTTTGAAGTATGGCTTCACAACAACGCACGTGCTTGGCCTCGAAGTGGCTCTCCCGGACGGCTCGCTCGTCCATCTCGGCGGAAAAACTCTTGATGCTCCAGGCTACGACCTTGCCGGCGTTTTCGTCGGCTCCGAAGGCACACTGGGGATCGCCACGAAAATCATTCTGCGAGTCGTGAAGCGGCCGGAATGCGTGCGGACGCTGCTCGCCGCGTTCCCTTCGACAAACGAAGCAGGCGCGGCCGTGAGCGGAATCATCGCAGCGGGAATTCTTCCGGCGGCGATCGAAATGATGGATAACCTTGCGATCCAGGCTGCCGAAGCGGCCGTGCACGCGAACTATCCGAATTGCGGCGCGCTCCTGCTCGTGGAGCTGGACGGCCCAACAGCAGAAGTCGAAGCACAAATGGGCCAGGTGATCGAGATCTGCCGCACGAACGGCTCATGGGAGACGCGCGTCGCACAGTCAGAAGCCGAACGCGCGCTGGTCTGGAAAGGCCGGAAGGCGGCATTCGCGGCAATGGGGCGGCTCTCGCCTAACTACCTTATCCAGGACGGCGTGATTCCGCGCACCGCGTTGCCGCGATTGATGAGCGAAATCGAACGCTTGAGCAAGGAAGCGGGTTTGCGCGTGGCGAATGTGTTTCATGCAGGCGACGGAAACCTCCATCCGCTGGTGCTCTTCGACAAGAAAATTCCCGGGCAAGAACACTCGGCCGAAGCATTGTCGTCTCGCATCATGGAACTCTGCATCGCGGCGGGCGGCTCGATCACCGGGGAGCACGGCGTGGGCGAAGATAAAAAAATGATCATGTCGAAAATGTTCTCTGAACCGGACCTCGAGACCATGCAGCGCGTGCGCTGCGCTTTTGATCCCTTGCAACTATCCAATCCGACAAAAATATTTCCGCGGCCGCGCCTCTGCGGCGAGAAACCCGGCGAGTATGTTGCGCATCCCCTGGAAACCGCGGGCATCGCAGAACGCTTCTGACCATGGACACGGGCGCTTCCTCAAATGAGATTTCCGCTTCTCCGCTAATCGAAGAAAAGCTGCGCGAGATTGTGGGAGCTGCGTACGTGCGTGCGGCGAACACAGCGGAGGCAGTATGTGGAGTTCAACCGCGGATTGTCGTCGAGCCGGGAAACGAGCGGGAACTCGCCGCGGTCTTGTGTCTCGCTAATGAGAGGGGTCTCGCCGTTTTTCCCCGGGGCAGCGGCACAAAGCTTGGATGGGGAAATACTCCAGCGCGAGCGGACTTGCTCCTTTCGACAGCCCGGCTAGACAAAATCATCGAGCACGTCTGGGCGGACCTTACGGTTACGGTGGAGGCGGGTTGCACGTGGCATAAGTTACAGGAATCGCTTTCGCGGCACGGCCAGCGGCTGGCGCTCGACCCATTGTGGCCTGAACGCGCCACGGTGGGAGGAGTTCTCTCAACCAACGACAGCGGCGCGCTGCGGCTGCGCTTCGGCTCACTGCGCGACTTGGTTATCGGCGTGACGATAGCACTACCGGACGGCACGTTGGCGTCCAGCGGCGGAAAAGTCGTGAAAAACGTTGCCGGTTACGACCTGCCAAAACTGATGACCGGCGCCCTGGGAACCCTAGGAATCATCACGCGCGCCATTTTTCGTTTGCACCCGCTTCCGAAAGTCGGGCGATCATTTTCAGCTCGGACGTCAAACCTCGAAACGATGCAGCAAGTACTTCACGCCTTGCAAAACTCCAAGCTCGCGCACTCCGCGATGCAGGTGCGAGCCGATGGTGATGCTCCGCCAGAAACGGACGTTCTCCTTGAAGGGACGGAAGCCGGGCTCGCCGCGCAAGATACTCACTTGAAGAAATTGCTCGAGCCAGTGGTAGTCGCAGAAGCTCCTGCAAGTGTCTGGAATACACGCCAGGAGCTTTGGTTCGCCCCAGACTCCGCTGTCATTGCGAAATTTTCTCTTCTGCCCGCGGGAATCGCGAAGGGGATGGAAACAGTTCGGCGCGTCGCGGACCATCGCCAAATCCGATGGAAGGCCGTTGTCCAAGCGACTGGAATTGGCTGGTTGCGGCTGGATGGTTCACCGGATCATTTGCACGCAGCCTTGCGAGAATTGCGCGCGGAATTCGAAAGTGGGGGTGGCTCGCTGATCGTTTTGCATCGTCCTGCAGGAATCCCGCCGTTTGAAGCCTGGGGAAGCGCCGGAGACGCGCTGCCACTCATGCGTGCAGTCAAGCAACAGTTCGATCCGAAAGGCACTCTAAATCCCGGACGTTTCGTGGGTGGAATTTGATGGCAAATCAGAATATGACGCCGGCTCTTCCATCGGCATTCGACGATCACCACCCTCCTTCGAACAAGCTCATTGACACATGCGTGCATTGTGGTTTTTGTTTGCCTGCTTGCCCCACGTACGTCCTTTGGGGCCAGGAGATGGATTCGCCGCGCGGCCGAATTTATTTGATGAAGCTGGCGAGCGAAGGCGGAGTGGCGATAAACCCGCAGTGGGTCAGCCATTTCGACTCGTGCCTGGGTTGCATGGCGTGCATGCCGGCGTGCCCCTCCGGGGTGGATTACGGCAAACTCATCGAGGCCACACGCGCCCAGATCGAGCGCAAGCATAAGCGATCGATCGGCGAGAGGCTGAATCGGCAATTTATTTTGTCCACATTCACTCGCCCCGACCGCTTGCGCCTGATGCGTTGGCCTCTTCTTGCTTACCAGAAGTCCGGGTTGCAGGCCCTGTTGCGGAAAACTGGCATAGTGAAACTACTGCCGAAAAAGATACGAGCCTTGGAAGCTCTGCTCCCGAATTTGTCGGCGAGCGAGGCGGTCGCCGAAGTGACACCTGCCCAGGGTCAGAAGCGCCTGCGAGTCGGCCTACTGTTGGGGTGTGTGCAACGCGAATTTTTTCCAGAAATCAATGCCGCCACGGCGCGCGTGCTTTCTGCTGAGGGATGCGAGGTGGTGGCGCCGCGGGAGCAGGCTTGCTGCGGAGCGCTGCTCGTACACGCTGGAGCAGAGGAAGCCGCGCTCACGCTGGCCCGAGAGACAATTGATGTGTTTGAGCGGGCGGGCGTCGACAGGATCGTGATTAATGCGGCTGGTTGCGGTTCGAACGTGAAAGAGTACGGACATCTTCTCCGCGACGATACGCGATATGCCGAGCGCGCCGCGCAGTTCGCCGCAAAATGCAAAGACGTGAGCGAAATTCTCGTCGAACTCGAATCCCGCGCCGCGCGCCACCCTCTTCGCGTACGCGTTGCTTTCCACGATTCGTGCCACCTGCAGCATGCTCAGGGGGTGCGTTTGCAGCCCAGGTCACTACTGTCGAAAATTCCGGATTTGGAATTAGTGGAAATTCCTGAATCGGTTATCTGCTGCGGCTCGGCGGGAATTTACAACCTCGTTCAGCCTGATACTGCGAACGCACTCGGCGACCGCAAGGCGCAGCTTATCGCGCCTCTGCGAGCGGACGTCATTGCCACGGGAAATCCGGGGTGTCTAATCCAACTGCAATCGTCCTTGGTGCGAGCCGGTCACAAGACCCCGGTCGTCCACACCATTCAGCTACTCGATGCGTCAATCCGGGATAGCAAGCCTGATTTTTTAAGGTGAGAAAACCGACGCATCCGAGGGCGCTCGCTCTTTTCTGAGCGGAGATGAATCTAGGCAGATTTCTTCGTCCAGGCGCCAAGAATCGCGCCCATCAAACACAGCCCGACGAGCGGATAGAATTCATTTATGGCGAAGAGTTCGTTGGGCCACATCTCGTACATATAGGTTGTGTACGTCACCGGACCGAGAAAGCCGATCCACACCAGCACCCCAAGCGCGGCGCCTCGCGCGGCGGTGCCCGCATTACGCCAAATGCACAGCTGCGCGAGCACAAATACGATTAATAAATTCAAAACGAATGTAATGATATAGCGCAGAACGGGATTCATGCTATGCGCCTGCTCCCCGGTGATATGTTCGAACGCCATCCACGGTTTGCTGAACAACACTCCGAACCACACTGCTCCGAGTAGCCAGTACGCCAAAGCCGAGACAAACACCGCCGCATAATTTGTCTTCATTGTCTCTCCCCCGACTTCCTTTCAGCGATCAGATGAGCCGCCTTAACTTCTGACAAGTCCGGGAAACCTGTTCCGGTAGTTGATGGCGAAGAGTCTCTGCGCATGATCGAGGCCTTGTCAAGCGTTCGGGTCTCTCTCAGTATGCTCGCGCGAAAAAATAGATGGTCATGCCGAGTCCCACCAAGATGACCAGGGAACGGATCCAGATCTGCGGCAGATTCTGCGCGTGCAGTTCCCTGCTCCGTCGTCATAGAATAGGCTGATTTTTCAAGGGAGAGCCACGACCGTGCCCAAAGCTCGCGCCAAAAGACGCACGCCGGAAAACGCAAAGAAGCACGAACGCAAGCCTGCCAAGCGGGTGAGTGAAGCGCAAATTGCCGTGCACTGGAAAGAAGAAGAGTATTTTTATCCTTCCGCGAAATTCATCGCTCAGGCTAATCTCTCCGATCCCGCCGTGGTCGAAAAATTCAGCGAGGAACACTTTCCCGAGTGCTTCCACGAGTATGCGCAGCTCCTGGACTGGGATCACTACTGGCACACCACGCTCGATACCAGTCACCCGCCGTTCTGGAAGTGGTTTGTCGGCGGCAAGCTCAACGCTTGCTATAACTGCGTCGATCGCCACCTGGAAAACCACAAGAACAAGGCAGCCATCATCTTTGTGCCCGAGCCGGAACACGAATCGCCCGTCGTGCTCACCTACCGCGAGCTTTATTGCCGCGTGAACGAAGTCACCGCGATGCTGCGCGATTTTGCCGGGTTGAAAACCGGTGATCGCGTCACCATCCACATGCCGATGATCCCGGAGCTTCCCATCACCATGCTCGCCTGCGCACGGCTTGGCGTCGTTCATTCCGTCGTCTTCGGCGGCTTCAGCGGAGAGGCTTGCGGCCTCCGCGCGGCTGATTCCGGCAGCCGCGTATTGATCTATGTCGACGGTTATCATCGCAACGGCAAGTGGGTGGATCACAAGGCCAGCGCGGACATCGCCGTGGAAACCGCGAAAAAAGAGGGCCAGCCGATTGACAAGGTCCTGATTTGGAAACGCTACGCGCATAAGTACAGCTCCGACGCTCCCATGATCATGGGCCGCGATTTCTACATCGAAGATGTAATCAAGGACTATGCCGGCCGAATCGTCGAGCCTGTCTCACAGGACTCCGAAGCCCCCCTCTTCCTCATGTACACCAGCGGCACAACCGGCAAACCGAAAGGGTGCCAGCACCGAACCGGAGGCTACCTCGCCTATGTGACGGGCACCGCAAAGCTCTATCAGGACATTCATCCTGAAGATGTCTACTGGTGCATGGCTGACATTGGATGGATCACTGGCCACTCCTATATCGTCTACGGGCCGCTGGCACTCGGTGCGACGAGCGTGATTTACGAAGGTGTGCCGCAGTTCCCCGACGCTGGCCGTCCCTGGCGCATCGCCGAGCGCCTCGACGTGAACATTTTCCACACCTCACCGACGGCGATTCGCATGCTCCGCAAAGCGGGCGCGGAAGAGCCGAAGAAGTACAACTACCACTTCAAACACATGACCACCGTCGGTGAGCCGATCGAGCCGGAAGTCTGGCGCTGGTATCACGACGTGGTGGGCAAACGGGAAGCGGTTATCGTGGACACCTGGTGGCAAACGGAAACCGGCGGCTTCTTGTGCACCACGAAGCCCGCCCTCGATCCCATGAAGCCGGGAAGCGCGGGCCCGCCCGCACTGGGAATTTATCCGGTGATCTGGGACGAGAACGGAAAGGAAGTTAAGGCCGGCTCCCATATAGCGGGGAATATTTGTATTCGAAATCCCTGGCCCGGCATCATGCAGACCATCTGGGGGGAACCGGAGCGCTTCGTCAATCAATATTATAAAAAGTACTGCAAGGACCCGCACAGCAAGGATTGGCGCGACTGGCCGTACTACGCCGCCGACGCTGCTGTATTGCCGGCCGACGGTTATTACCGCATCCTCGGCCGCGTCGACGACGTCATCAATGTTGCCGGCCATCGGCTCGGCACCAAGGAGCTCGAATCCGCCTGCCTCACTATCGCGGAGATTGCCGAAGCCGCTGTCGTCCCTGTGGTTGATGAAGTTAAGGGGCGCGTGCCGGAAGTCTACATCTCGCTCAAGCCCGGCGTTCTTCCAAAGAAAGCCGTCCAGGACAAGGTCATGTCCACGATAGAAACGATGATCGGCAAAATCGCCCGCCCCAAGCGAATCCACATTGTGCCGGATATGCCCAAGACACGCTCCGGAAAAATCATGCGCCGCGTCCTGGCGGCAATCTCAAACCAGATGGACACAGGAGATATCACTACGCTCGCGAATCCCGACATCGTCGCGCAGATTCGCCAGCTGGTGCAGGGCCGCGCCTTCAAGCCCCTCAAGGAAGGCCCCGAAGACATCAAGCGCTTCGGTGAAAATGTGTAGCCATCTTTTGGCTAGAGCGATTCAATACCGCTCGCAAAAAGCATGAATTAATAGAAGATTTACTTGGGGACGTATCCTGCCGGCAATATCTTGTGGGGATCGACGCGCACGAGCCCCGGTCGAACTTTCACAGGAATACACGACAAGTGCTGGGTTTCTTGTGTCCGCTGTACGATTTCCCCGTCTCGAAATCGCGTAAACTCACACACTGTCTATTCGTATTAAGTCGGTTTGACATAACTACTCAAACCGTATTGAATTATCCACTTGGGCGTGTGACGCTTTGCCCGGCAGATTTTCACTGGGCGGCACACGGGACTTCTATCTCGAGGGGATTTCTGGATGCATCGCAATGGGGAGTCGATAGTTCGGACGAATTTTTCCGCAGGTCTTCCGTCGCGCGCGAAGCCGTTGATGCAAGAGTTGTACGCCTCCATTCTGCTCGCTGTGTTCCTGGCTCTGGTATGTATTCCGTCGGCCTGCGCTCAAGTGTCCGCAAGTCTCTCAGGCCTTGTGACCGACCCCTCCGGCGCGCCGGTTCCTGCGGCTTCCGTAACATCCTCAAATCTGGAAACGGCCGCAGTGCGGAACACAGTGACCGACGATGCAGGCCGCTATCAACTCCTCTCCCTCCCCGTCGGCGAATATAGAGCGAGAGTTGCGAAATCTGGATTTCAGGAAGAGATCCGCGGCGGAATCCATTTGGTTGTGGGCCAGGAAGCCAGCGTCGATTTCAGACTTCACGTTGGAGAGGTGCAACAGCGTGTCACCGTGACCGAAGAGGCGCCGATTTTGAGCACCACGACTCGCGACATCTCCGGGCTTGTCGGTGAGCAACAGGTCAAGGAGCTTCCTCTGAACGGCCGCAGCTTTGATTTACTCCTCACCCTTAACCCGGGGGTCGTAAATTTCACCTGGGAGAAAACTGGCGGAGTCGGCATTTCCAATTCAACCGTTGGCAACATGTTTGCGGTTTCCGGGAACCGCCCTCAGCAAAATCTTTTCTTGCTGAATGGCGTCGAATTCACCGGCGCTGCTGAAAACAATATGCAGCCGGGCGGGACCAGCCAGCAATTATTGGGCGTGGAGGCCGTCCGCGAATTCAATGTGCTCCGCGACACCTACGGCGCCGAGTACGGCAAGCGTCCGGGCGCGCAAGTCACTATCGTGACGCAGTCCGGCACGAACGATTTGCATGGCTCGGTATTTGAATTCCTGCGCAACAGCGCCTTCGACGCACGCAATTTCTTCGACCAGGTTTCCATTCCGCACTTTGAACGCAATCAATATGGTGGCTCTCTGGGCGGTCCGATCCAGAAAGACAAGACCTTTCTCTTCGGCAACTACGAAGGCTTTCGCCAGCACCTGAATTTGACCGACGTCACTCTCGTTCCCGACACCAATGCGCGCAACGGATTCCTGCCATGCAGTCTCGTCAAGCCCGCTCCAAAACCCTGTCCGGCTTCGGGTTTGGCGAATGTCGGCCTCGCGCCCGGCGTCGCGGCGCTGTTTCCCTTGTGGCCCGTGCAGAGCCCTAACGCCCCGGGCTTTGGCGGCATCGCGGAGGCTTTCAGCACTCCGCTACAAACGATCCGCGAGGACTTTGGCACCGTGCGCCTCGATCACATCATCTCCTCGAGAGACTCTTTCAGCGCGGTCTACACCGTGGACGACAGCAACGACCTGACTCCAACAAGCAATCCCTTCAGTACGGACCTGGAAACTCTTCGCGAACAAGTTCTCAGCCTTGAGGAAACCCACGTTTTTTCACCAACCTTCCTCAATACCGCTCGAATGGGTTTCTCCCGCGCGAGTTATTTTTATACCGGGGAACCTACTCCGAATACTCCGGCGGCCGGCGGCCCAGGTTTCTTGAGTGGACGCCGCGTCGGAGCTGTCGTCATTGGAGGCAGCGCCGCCTCCAATCCAGCGGCCCAGTTGAGCCTTGCCGGAAGCAATAACGGCAGCAACCTGACCATCACGCGAAATCTTTTCACGTATGAAGACAGGCTCTCGATCACTCGCGGACGCCATCAACTCAGCATCGGTGCATGGTCCCAGTCAATGCAGTCGAATTCCGGATTGGCGCTCAGCCAGTTTGGCCAGGCGACCTTCACAGGTCTGCAGACGCTGCTACAAGGCTCCGTCGGCACTTTTCTGTTTGATCCTTCGCCGACGCCGCTCGGCTGGCGTTCATGGTTCGGCGCGATCTACGCCGAGGACACCATCCGGCTGAGTCCGAAGTTGACGCTTTCTCTGGGTTTCCGCCAAGAAACATCGAACGGTTGGACGGAAGTGGATCAACGCGCCGCCACATTCGTGTTTGTCAACGGCGCTCTCGCAACCCAGCCGCACATCGGTAAGAATGCGTTCACCAACAACAATGCCAAGTACCTTCCGCAGCCGCGTCTCGGCCTCGCGTGGAGCCCCTTAGGCAAGGGCAGGACCGTCATTCGCGCGGGCTTCGGCATGTACAACGAACTTCAGGACGCGCTCGGCTACCGCCTCGATCAAAATGCGCCCTTCAATCCTACGTTCAGCATCGCGAATCTCGCGGTGAGTAAACTTCCGATCGTGTCCGGTGCTCCGCTGCCGGGAAAAGCAAAGGTCGTGCCCGGTGGCGTCCAACCCGATTTGCAAACGCCAACGCTCATCTCCTATAGCCTCAGGGTGGAGCAGGAATTGACTCCCAATCTGGCCGTCACCATTGGCTACGTGGGCTCTCATGGATACCACGAACTTGTCAGCATTGACGCCAACGAACCTGTCCCAGTGTGTCCAGGGCCACCATGCACCGCTGCAACGGCCGCATATCCGCTTGGTCCCGGAGGAACAAAGCCTCCGCTGGCCAATCCTGCTCTCGCAAGTACCTTCAGCTGGTTTTCCGAAGGGAACAGCTCTTACAACGCGTTGCTTTTGGACGTGAACCGCCGCTTCAGCGGTGGCCTCTCTCTTCGCGGCTTCTACACTTTTTCAAGAACCCTCGACGACGGCGATTCTTTGAACGCCACGGCCGCCGCCAATGCTCCTGGGCTGGTCATGTTCCCCGGCGACATTCGCGCGGATTGGGGGCTTGCCACGTACCATGTCAAAAACATCGGCGTTATCAACGGGGTTTACGAGCTGCCTTTCGGCCACGGACGGCGATACGTCAACGCTCTCTCCGGAATTCGCAACTCGCTGGTCACCGGCTGGAGCTTAAACTCCATCGTGACCCTGCAGTCCGGATTCCCCTTCACGCCGCAGCTCAGCTTCAACCCCTCCAACAACGGCGACACGAGAAATCCCGTGCGGCCCTCCGTGAATCCCGCATTCTCCGGACCCGTGATCCTCGGCCGCCCGAGCGGGTATTTCAATCCCAACGCGTTCCTTCCTCCGGCTGGCGGAACGTATGGAAATCTCGGGAGGGACACTTTCATTGGTCCCGGTCTCGCGACCTGGGATCTCTCCTTACTGAAGTACACGCGCATTCGCGAGCGGCTTAACTTGCAGTTCCGCGCGGAGTTTTTCGACTTCCTGAATCACGCCAATTTCAATACGCCCAACTTGATCACTCTCACTCCGGCGGGCATCTCCCCAACAGCCGGCGTCATTACGAGCACGTCGACAACTTCGCGCCAAATCCAGTTCGGCCTCAAACTTCTCTGGTAGATCTACAGGACGCGCATCTGCGGCCCGGCCACTCTCCGAACCACTTGAGAGGCGCTTTCGCTTGTGATAAAGACATTTGCCAAGAAAGTTTTTCTAAATGCGATCGCCTTCTTCCCTGATTCCACCTATCCTCCAAACTAGCCGTCGAACTTTGTTCTCCTGCCACGAAACAGGGGAAAGAGGTGCTGCGTGAAAATCGGCTTCGTGGGACTCGGTGACATGGGTCAGGCGATCGTTCCGCGCCTGCTTGCCGCCGGACACAGCGTCACCGGCTGGAATCGCACCAAAGCGAAGGCCGCGCCCATGCTCAAGCTCGGCATGCACTGGGCGGACACGCCCCGCGAAGCCGCGCGCGAATCGGATATCGTCCTTTCCATCGTGACGGATTCCGCCGCCGCACAGTCCGTCGCCCTCGGCGAAAACGGCATCATCGCCGGCTTACGCAAAGAGGCCGTCTATCTCGACATGAGCACCATCGCCCCGGACGCCAGCCGCACCATCGCCGCAGAATTTGCCAAAAACGGCTTGACCATGATGGACGCTCCCGTTTCCGGCACTACACTTACGCTCGGCCAGGGCAAAGCTTCCCTGATGGTCGGCGGCGATAAAGCCGCGTTCGAGCGCGTTCAGCCCGTCTTGCTGGCCATCGGTCCGAAGGTCACCTACATCGGTGCGCAAGGGCTGGCCGTGCAACTCAAGGTCGCGCTCAACATGACTCTCGTAATCGAAGTCATCGGCTTTTGCGAAGGCATTGCCCTCGCCGAAAAAGGCGGCGTCCCGCGCGAAATCGCCGTGGACGCCTTTCTCAAAAGCGTGGTCGCTTCGCCAGTGCTCAACTACCGCGCGCCGCTTATTTTGGAAGGCCACATTTCCGATGCCACATATGGCAATGTCAATCTCCAGCAGAAAGATATGCTGCTGGCGCTGGAGCTCGGCCGCCAGCTCGGCGTTCCTGTTCCGCTCGGGGCCGCCGCCAATGAAATGCTCAACGCCTGCCGCGGCCTGGGTCTCGACCATCACGATTTTGTGACTGTCTACGAGGTCTACCGCCGCTTGGGAGGCATGTGCAAATGAAACCCTACCGCACCAATCTCAGCAAAGTTCCTCGCGTTCAGGGACTCTCGCGGGACGAAGGCTGGATCAACATGCAGGTCCAGTTCCTCATCGACCAGAAATCCGCGGGCTCCGACAAGCTGCTCATTGGATGGACCGTTCTTCCTCCGGGGGCGCGTCACGACAAGCATCGCCATCCCAACGCCGACGAATTTTTCATCGTCATTCAGGGCCACGGCTTCGTTTATACGGACACGGGCCGCGAGCCTTCCGGCAAGGGCGATGTAATCTTCACGCCCCGCGGTCACTGGCACGGTTTCAACAACACCGGTGACGAGGACGTCGTGCTCGTCTGGGGCTGGAGCGGCGCCGGGTCGTTCGAAGCCGCCGGGTACGAAATTCCGCCGGAAGGTTACTGAACTTCTTATGGCCCGCCTCCAGCGAACAATGTTTGGCCCCCCATGAGTCATGCCTGGGAAGATCCCCGCATCGTGCGCGGAATGACGGCGCAACTCCGCCTGCGGCGGCAGCTTCTCGATGCGGGACACAAAGCGCTCGGCTGGAAGCTCGCTTTTGGCGGCGCCGCCGCGATGGAGCGTCTTGGCACCAACGCGCCGCTCGTGGGGTTCTTGACCGATCGCGCTTTGCTCGCCTCCGGCTCTGGCGCCTCTCTTTCCGGCTGGAAGAAGGCCGCGGCGGAGCCGGAGATTGCCGTGCATCTGGGCAAAGATTTGCCCGGCGGTGCCGATCGCGCCACGGCCATTGCCACCATTGCGGGACTTGGGCCCGCCATCGAACTCGCCGACGTCGACCATCCTTCCGACGATGTGGAAGGTACGCTGGCCCGCAACATCTATCAGCGGCACGTCATCCTCGGCGCAAAAGATGTGCGCCACGCCGGCGGCGTGCTCGAAGGGCTCACGGGCTGCGTCATCCGAAACGACGCTCAAATCGCGGAGATTTCTGATTTCCAGGCTTTGACGGGCGAACTGATCGACATCGTCCGGCACACCGCCGATTTGCTGGCGACGTTTGGCGAAAAGCTCGAAGCCGGACAAATCATTATCGCGGGTTCCATTATTCCGCCGCTATGGATAACCTCCGGCGAAGAACTTGTCTTTCGCCTCGAGCCCTTCGATAGCATTTCCGTCCACTTTAGCTAACCTTCGCCAGGCCGAGATCACCCGGCGATCCTCCCCATTTTTGTGCGTCCTCTTTAAGCATCCAGGCAAAGAGCAAGCACGCCCAATCTGATCACTCTGACTCCGACGGGAGTTTCGCCCACCGCCGGGGTCATCACCAGCACATCGACCACTTCGCGGCAAATCCAATTCGGCCTGAAATTATTGTGGTAGGACGTTTGTGTTTGCGTTTCAGAACTATTCGTAACGCAAGGCGATGATCGGATCCACTTTCGTCGCGCGCCGTGCTGGAATGTAGCAAGCAAGAATGGCCGCGGTCACCAGAACGAGCGAGACTCCGCCAAAGGTGACCGGATCGTGGGCGCTGACTCCGAAAAGCAAACTAGAAAGGATCCTCATCAGCCCCAACGCAGCCACGATTCCCAACGCGAGCCCTGCGACAGCGAGCTTGATACCCTGCCCAATCACCAGCCGCAACACTTGGCCCTGCTGCGCCCCGAGCGACATTCGTATCCCAATCTCACGCGTTTGCTGGCTCACCGAGTAGGAAAGCACGCCGTACACGCCCACCACCGCAAGGATCAGGGCCAGTCCGCCGAATACGGTCAACAGGCCTGCGCCCATGCGAGGCGCCCACAGCCCTTGGCTCATGATTTCTCGGATGGTCTGCACATTGGTGATGGCCATGTTCGCGTCGAGCGCTTGCAGTTGGCCCCGCACGGTCCCGATCACTGCTTCAGGCCGGCCGGTTGTGCGCACCTGGAGCGTCACCGCAGGAGAAAAGTCCTGGGTGATCGGCAAATACACGATGGGTTGGGGTGCTTCTCCAATCTGATTCACCACTGTATTTTTTACGACTCCCACGACCTCGCGCAAAGCCGGTTCACCGAAAAAGTGAAACCTCTTGCCCACGGCCTCCTCATTGGGCCAAAACTGTTTGACCATTGCCTCGTTGATGACCGCAACCTGCATCGTGTTCTGACGGTCGGAGTCATTGAACACGCGGCCGCGAATCAGCGGAATGCGCAGCGCCTCGAAGAAATCCGGGGTGATGTCATCGAGTTGCGTCAGCGTTCCGCGATAACCAGTGGCTTCATCCTGACCCTCGGGAAAAACGGTGCGCTCCAACCCTCCACCCAGTGGAAAATCGGAAGCAACGGCCGCCGCTTCCACCCCAGGAGATGCTTTCGCGCGCTCCACCGCGGCTCGGAAAAACTCCTGCGCGCGGCCTTCTTCATAATGCAAAGCCCCCAAATCGAATGCCATCATGAAGAGCTTTTCCGATTCGAACCCGGGATCGATGCGTTGCGCATTCTGCATGCTGCGGATGAACAGCCCCGCACCGATCAGCGCGACCAGCGCCAGCGCTACTTCGAACACCACCAGCATGCTGCGCAGCGGGTTCCGCGTCCAATTGACCGTTCCTCCCCGTCCGCCGGCCTTCAGCACCTCCGCCAGGTTGGGCGTGGCTGACTTGATCGCCGGTGCCAGGCCGATGAGCACCGCGGTGAGAAGCGCGATCGTCAGCGTAAACAGCAGCACATGCGAATCGAGTGAGAGATCAAGATCATTGTTCTGGATGAACGGCGGCCGGAACGCCCAGAGCACGGTACGCCCGCCGTACGCGATCCCCAGGCCCACAATCCCGGCGAGCAGTGACAGCACCATACTTTCCGTAAGCATTTGACGCAGCAGGCGGCCCCGGCTGGCTCCGAGTGCCGCGCGCATCCCGATTTCTTTTTCGCGGTGCGCAGCCTGGGCAAGCAACAAATTCGCCAGGTTTACACAGGCGATCAAAAGTACCAAGCCCACGATTCCCATCATCACTCCGCCCGCCAGACGGATCTGCCCAAAACTATTCGCGCCCACGGCCGCATCTGCCAGCGGAGTCAAAGCCACGCTGCGGCCGCCATTGTCCTTTGGATATTCGTTTTCGAGGTGTAGGGCAATGGTTTTGAGCGATGCTTCCGCTTGACTTAAACTCACTCCGCTTCGCAAATGGCCGAACAGCACGGTGCCCAGCATGCGGCGATCGTTGAAATTGTCCCTAAAAAATCCGGCGAGTGCCTTCGTGTACATGCTTACAGGGATCCAGACCAGTTCGGCGCTGGTGAAAGTAAAAGTTCCCTTAAATCCGCGGGCCGCAACGCCGATCACGGTATACGGTGTCGCGTTCAATGTTATGGTCTTGCCGATAAGACTCGCATCGGAACCAAATTTGTTGCTCCACAAGGCATAGCTCAGTACCGCGACGTTATTCCCGCCCGGCTTCTTGTCCTCATCGGGGAAGAAAAAACGGCCTACGCTGGGGTGCACACCCAGAACGTCGAAATAATTCGCGCTCACGAGCATCCCAAAAATTTGCTTGGGCTCCGCTCCCCCGCTCAATGTGAGAGGACCACCGGAGACGCATGTCAGTCCGGTGAAGACCTGGTTCTCCCTTTCGTAATCCTGGAAATTCGGATAAGACATGCCCTCTTTCGCTGCGTTTGCCTGGGTCACCTTCGTCTTGCTATCTACGGTGTCCATTTGCACGAGCCGGGAAATATCTTTGACAGGAAGAGGATTCAGAAGAACGGCGTTCACGACCGTGAAAATCGTGGTGTTCGCGCCGATTCCCAGCGCGAGAGAGAGCACCGCAATCGCGCTGAAAGCCGGGTTCTTCAGGATCATGCGAAGTGCGTACCGAATGTCTTGTCCCAGAGTTTCCATGCCCCTCACCCCGCCTTCTATAACGGAATCGCGCCCTCTTTACCTTATAGACGTACTACTTTCAAGTTAAGATATCAAAATAATTTGCGAGCTGGACAATTGTTCTTGCCGCGCGACGGCTTCAGGGTCTCGGCTCACCGTCCACACAAATTATTCAGGATTTATCGAGGGCGCAAAACACTACTCATAACGCAAGGCGGTCATGGGGTCGGCGCGCATGGCCCGGCGTGCAGGAAGATAAGCCGCAAGGAATGCCACCGCCGCAAGCAGGCAAGCCGCACCAATCATGGTCAGGGAATCACGCGGGGCCAATCCGAAGAGCAATTTCTGAAGCACTCCCACCGCTGCCAGCGAAATGGCAACGCCGGCAGCCACGCCACCTGTTAGGGCGGCGACAAGATCCCTCAGCACCAGTTGGAGAATCGAAACCGGCCGGGCACCCAAGGCCATGCGGATGCCAAATTCGATGCGCCGCTGGTTCACTAGATAACTGAGAGCGCCGTACAAACCGATCGCGGCTAGTAGCAGCGCCAGCGCTCCGAAGAAGACGGAAAGAGTGGCGAGCAGGCGCTCCTGAACGAGGGAGTCGTCCACCTGCTGTGCGAGGGTGTGCATTTCGAGCGGAATCGATTTGTTCACCTTCGCGACTTCATCCTGAACCGCAACGGTCAGGCCTGAAGGAGGAATCGCAGTTCGCAGTTCAAAGTCGTCCGATGGATCGCCTTCAGGAATTTGGGTGATCGGGAAGAACGAGGTCGCATACGTGTCTTCCCGGAGCGACTCGTACTTGGCGTCCTTCACCAGGCCGACGATTTGAACCAGGGGCTCGGGCTTACCAGGATCTGCCGCCACCCGGAACGACTTTCCGACTGGGTTTGCAGTAGAGAAAAACTTCCGCGCCAGTGTTTCATTCACGATGGCAACCTGCGGAGACGATTTTGTGTCATTGGCGTTGAAGCCGCGGCCGGCAAGGAGAGGTGTACGCAAAGTGTCGAAGTACCCCGGCGATATGAAGTTGAAGTAAGCAAGCGAAGCATCGCCCGTCGGCGCATTGGGCGTGTCTGCCTTAATGTAGTTGTTCCACTCGAAGTTGCTGATAGGAGTCATGATGGAGCGGCTGACGGAAATGACCCCGGGGAGAGAACGCAAGCGGTTTTCCACGTCCTCATAGGTTGCGGGCCACTGCTCCTCCGGTATGTTGGCCGTTTTGAGATTCGTGTTCACGATCAGGACGTTTGTTCGATCGAACCCGATGTCGAGCGTCACAAGCTTTACGATGCTTCGCAGAAACAAGCCTGCAACCACAAGCAAGATCAGCGACATCGCAACTTGCGAGCCCACGATCCACTTTCCAGGACGGAAGCAAACGTGGCGTTCATTGTCTTCGGCGCCGGCGCCTTTCATCGCCGAAGTGAGCGAAACACGCGTCGAGCGGAACGCCGGAAGCAAGCCGAACAAGATTCCCGTAAGCACCGCGACGGTCGCGGTAAAGGCCAAAACGCGGCCGTCGAGTGACAGATCGAGATACACACTGTTGTGCGTGGTCGAAATGAAGCGGACGAGAAGCGCACTTCCCCAGCGAGCGAAGAGAATGCCGAGCAGCGCGCCCGCAGACGAAAGCAGAATACATTCCGTCAGCAGTTGCCGGATCAGCCGCATCCGCGAAGCCCCGAGCGCTTTGCGCACGGCCATTTCTTTGCTCCGGGCAACGCCGCGCGCAAACATGAGGCTGGCGATATTTGGGCATGCGATCAGCAGGACCAGCCCGACTACCACCATCAGAATGGTGAGCGGCTGCCCGAACTGTTGGCGCAGATCGGAAGTGCCGGTTGCCGCCGGCTCGCTCAGCAGGCGGCGCTTTACAAAGCTTTCCTGATCGGCAGGAGCCCAATCTTGAGGCACGGCCCCGCCGAAAACCTGAGGCGAAAGTACGCCCAGGCGCGTGCTGAGTTGTTCCCGGCTGACGCCTGGTTTGACGCGGCCGGCGATGCTCAGCCACCACCAGTCACGATGATCAAGCCTGGACTCTTTTCGATCGAACCGCGCCGCTGAGCAAATCGGAATGGCCACATCGATTTTCTGTCCGGGTTCCATGCCGTAAAATCCGGGCGCGCTCACGCCAATGATCTGGAACGGCAAATGGTTGAGAGAAAGCGTGCCGCCGATTGCACTCTGTGCTCCGCCGAAGTGATCTTGCCAGAAGCCGTAACTCAGAACGGCCACACCAGGGCAGCCGCGGCGGTCATCTTCGAGAACGAAGAGGCGGCCACCAGCCGGACGAACACCGAGGGTAGAAAAATAATTGCCGCTCGCGAAAATGCCGTTCGCGTTGCGTACCGCGCCGCCCTGCGCGAGATCGAATTGCGTCTGGCTCCAAGCGAATGCGCAGGTAAAAACGTCCTGGTGATCTCGCGTCTGCTCCCAGAGAGCGTTGGTGAACGAAGAAGTGTGAAGGGAATCCGCCTGCGGGGAAGTCCTGAATAGTTGAACCAGCTCTTCAGGCTTCTGAACCGGCAGGAGTCGCAGCATGACGGTATCAATGAGGCTGAAGACGGCCGTGTTTGCCCCGATGCCAAGGGCGAGAGAAAGAATTGCGATGGCCGTGATGGCCGGCGTGCGGCCCAGGATGCGCAGCGCGTAACGGATATCTTGCAGAAGGGTTTCGAGGAAATTGACGCCGCGGGCTTCGCGGCATTCCTCCTTGAGTTGTTCCGCTCCGCCTACGACGAGCCGCGCTCGGCAATTCGCTTCTTCGCGGGTTAGGCCCGCGGCTATGGATTTCTCGACCTGCTGTTCGAAATGAAACCGCAGCTCGTCGTCGAGTTCGGATTCGACTTCCTTCCGGTGAAAAAGGGCGCGAAGCCGAAATAACAAATCGTTAAGTATGACGCCCTCCTATGCGGTCCTCAAAACCTGCGCGACCGCTGCGGTCAACCTTCCCCACGCGCGCTTTTCGGATTCGAGCTGTTTCCGCCCGCTGGAAGTCAGGTCGTAGTATTTCGCGCGGCGGTTGTTTTCGGACGTTCCCCACTGCGCCTTGATCCAGCCGCGGCGCTCTAGCCGATGCAGCGCCGGGTACAGGGAACCCTGCTGGACGCGCAGCACATCGCTGGAGATTTGCTGGATTCGTTCGGAAATGGCCCAGCCGTGCTGGGGTCCCAGCGCGAGGGTTCTGAGAATGAGGAGATCTAGGGTACCCTGCGGGAGGTCGATTCGTTTCTCGGCCATGCGTTCCCCTTATGCTTCTACAAGGGACACTACCGCTTCTCTTGTCGAAGCACAAGGGGAAACTTCTCAGCAAATGATCGCGCGGGAGATTAGCGGCCGAGGCCGCAGCGGCTTTCGACTTCCTGGCGGAATTGCGCATCCATCAGCGCGCCGCGCCAACTCGCCGCGGAACACACTTGCTCCGCCGTCAAACCCAGCGCGCCGCGCAAGTCGGCGCCATCGAGTTGTGCTTTTTCGAGTTCCGCGCCGCGCAAAATTGCCCCCGTCAGGAACGCGCCGCGCAAATCCGTTCTCTTCAGGTCCGCGTCGAGAAGGATGGTGCCCTTGAGCTGCGCGCCGGTCAGATCTGCTTCCGACAATTTTGCCGATGACAAATCCGTCTGTTCCAGCAGCGCCCGGGTGAGGACGGCCCTTTCAAATTTCGTGTCACGAAGGTCCGCTCGCGAAAGGTCCGCCCGCAGAAAATGAGTATTGCGTAGATTTGCGGCATAAAGTGATGCGCCGTTCAGTTTGGCGTTCGAGAAAACGGCGTTTTCGAAAACTCCATAGGAAAGATCGGCTTCGCGCAAGTCTGCTGCCGAAAAATTTGCGTCGCTGCCGTCTGCGGAAACCATCACGGCGTGGCTAGCCTGCACCCGGTCGAGCGACGCGAAATGCAGCACCGCTTCGCGCAGATTCGCTCCCCGCAAGTCCGCTTCGGAAAGATAAGCGCCCTCGAGGTCGGCCCTCCACAACCGCGCGTTCACGAGAATCGCGCGGTAGGCCCGCGCATACCTCAGATTCATCTGGTTCAGCCGCGCTCCCGGCACGGAGGCAAGCGCTTCCTCTGACAAATTGCCGCGCGCGGGCACCGGGGTGAGAGCGGCTTCGGCAAGTTCTGCATACGGGCGGCAGCCCACCGCTTGAAGGGCTTGTGAAGCCCAGCGCCGAATGTCGGTTGAAGCAACTTCCGGTGCAACGCTCCTATCGGCAGGGATTCCTCGAATCACCCCGTACGAAAGCAGCGAGAGCGCCAAACCCGCGGCAGCTGCGGAGCGCAGCGTCGAAGCTACGATCCGCAATGTGCTCTTCGCTTTTGCACGCTGTAAATCCCCCTGACGCAGCACGCGCGAAATAATCGAGGGGAGACATGTCGCTGCCGCGATTGCCGCTGTGATCAGTAGAACCTGCAGCATTGTCCCGCGAAGATCCTGACGCACGAGATAGCGTGCCCAGAAAAAGATCAGCGTTGCCGGTACCACCCAGTAGGCCAGCACCGCGGATAGCCCGGTTTCCAGCAGCGAGATCGGAGAACGGCTATCTCGCGACCACCGAAAATGGCGCCGTACTAGCCCCATCAAAAACCACGCGCCATCTTTCTCCAGCGTCTGCCCGTCGGGAAATACGGCCGGAAGAGCGGCCATATTTCCGCACAAGCGTAGAAGCAGAAAATGAAAACGCAGGTAGAGCAAGAGCAAAAGCAACGGGCCGCCCAGGTAAAAACCCGTCATCGGCAGCAGATTGCCGATCCGGGGAACCGGAATCGCGGAAGCGTTGAGCATCAGGCGCGGATCCGTGGTTAGCGCAATGAGAATCCAGCACGCCGCGCTGACCAGGAGCAAGGAGAAATAAACCCATCGCGCGATCTTCGTCGCTTGCGCGATCGCCGTGGAACTGTCAAATGTGGCGATGGACTCCGGCAGGATGGCGTCAAATAAATTTGTTCCGCCCAGGCGCCCCACCCACAAGCCTTCCGTGCCATAGAGATTTGCGCCCATCAAATTCGCGCCGCGAAGTTCAGCTCCGAGAAGATTCGCGTCGCGCAGGTCCGCGCGCACCAGGCTCGCGCCGCGCAAATTCGCGAGCGAGAGATCCGCATTGCGCAGATTCGCCTTGTGCAGATGCGCACCCTGCAGATTTACGCCGGTGAGGTCCGCGTTCGCGAGATCGACGCCGCAGAAATCCGCCTTCGTTCCGGATTCTCCGCCGGACTCCACCCAGATTTTGTGCTGGTCCAGAATTTCCGCAAGTTCGAGGAGTGATTGCGCTCCCGAATTATTTTCAGCGGCATTGTCTGGAAAAATTTCTTGTTGAATGTCCGCAGTCATTCCCAAACTTTTCCCCCAGAAATGTTTCGCCGTCGAAATTTCACGCTGCGCATGGCGCAGAGTGAATTCTCCCTGCGGCCTGCCTTTGTTGAGGGGCTGATGCCGGGCTCAGGCCATCATCCCGCAGGAGGGCTGTGGAAGTCGCCTGACCGGAAGGACAGGCGGCGCAGTGGTAACGTGGGCGCCCACGCGCCTTATCAAATCTAGGGAAGTCGGAGGTGGAATTCTTATCGTTGACGAGAATGAACTGCGCTCGGTAAAAAAATAGCCGGGGGCTCCGCTGAGGGGCCGAGGCACCCCGGCTTATCCCGCCCGCCTCCGCAGTGAGCGAGCAAGGAACTTTTTAGAAAACCGCAAGGCGCGTTGCAAGAAAAAGCGCGCACTGGAAAATCTCATGCCAAGCTGAAAAAAGCCTGCGTGCCGCACCCTGTGCTAAGAATTCTTTCGGCTACGCGATGAAGATTTTCTTGACCTTGTGTGCCAGCTAAACCAGCGGGCCGGGGGGAACGAGTCTGTGTGGCAACTACAACTCGTGGCCACAAATTGTGTGAGGCCAACCACTCTTTCACAATATGTTGTGGTCGCGACGAGCAAAAACCGGGTATCCACACAGACTCGGAACGGCCTGCTCAAGAATTCTATTCGCAAGAGGCCCTACTGCCTGATGTCGTCATTGCCGCGAAGAAATTCATAACGCTCAATGGCGGCAACCACGCCGATGGAACCTTCGTCGCGCGGTTCCGTCCGCTGAACGCGGCCGAGGCAACGCACGCGCACGGGGCCTGCGAGCGTGATCTCGTTGGGCAGAGTCAATAGAATTTCCACGGGGGAGCCTTCCCGGACGTCCTTGGAAAGGAAGAAGTACACGCCCCTGGAACTCACGTCACGGGATTCGGTTGCAGTTTCGCCCACCGCCGCACCGGTCGTCCAGCGCACGGTGAGGGGCAGGCGCATTTGAAAGCGCTGGGTGGTTCGGCGTTCGGAGCCGCTCAAAGGGAAACCTCCTGCTTAAAGGGGAAGTGTAGCCGGGAGCGGGGGTTGTGGACAATAGAACTGCGGGTACAAAAAAAATTAGCCGGGGAAAAGTACGAATGTACTAGGACGAGGGCTGGCGGAGGCGAGCCGGAGGGTTGTGCGTCGACACGTGTCAACTGAGAGCGAGAAGGGAGGGCACCCCATGCCGAGTGGAATCTTTCCGGCAAGGCCCGGTCTGTGATTCGGCGGTAGGCGAGAATCCGCGACCTTCGAACAGCCGTTCAGAAGAGCCAAGGGCTGCGCATGGAATGCAATGCCCTTAATAAAGTCTCCATAACAACATGATTCAATGGGAGTTAGGGTATGGAGTTGGCAAACGATTCGGCCCTAGGGGAGTTAGGTCTGCCGGCGTGGCTCAGCGACGCAAATAGGAGATGAGCCAGAATAGGAGAGAGACTCCGATGCTGATAAGGAGGCAAGTGACGATGGGAAAGTAAAACATAGTGTGTTCCCCGCGGTGGATGATGTCCCCGGGAAGCTTTCCGAGCCGGAAAGGGAGTTTTCCTCCGAAGTATAGAAGTGCGCCGACAAAAACCAGGAGGCCGCCGAAGAGGAGAAGCGTACGGCCGAGTTCGCGGAGAGGGTCCATAGATGGATCCTACTTGAAATGGTCCATCGAGGTCCTTGGGAGATCCTTGTCGGATCGCCGGGGGATGACAAACTCAAACAAAGTAAGAGTTCAGATCAACTCCATTCCGGAGAAGAAATAGCCGATTTCGAAGGCGGCGGTCTCGGGGGCGTCAGAGCCGTGGGTGCAGTTGTTGCCGATGCTAGTGCCGAGATCGCGACGGATTGTGCCAGACGCGGCTTTCTTTGGGTCGGTGGCGCCCATGGTGTCGCGCCACCTTGAAATTGCGCCTTCGGCCTCGAGGACCATGGCGAAGATTTTTCCAGAGCTCATGAAGTCGGTCAATTCGCCAAAGAAGGGGCGCTCTTTGTGAACGGCGTAGAAACCCGCAGCTTCCTGTTTGGTGAGGCGAATGGATTTGATGGCAATGATTTTGAAACCGGCTCTGTGGATGCGCGCGAGAATTTCGCCCTGAAGATTGCGCCCGACGGCGTCGGGCTTGATGATTGCGAAGGTTCGCTCTAGAGCCAAGATATTCCCCCCAAACAGATTAGACCGAACGAAAGGTCCGCCCTCTAAACAGGGTGGCTACAGCATAAGGGGCATGGCAAGTCCCGCCCCCACAAACCCTATCCCAATGCCGCAGCTACGGTGGAGCCGAGATCGGCCGGCGTTTCGACGCAGCGAATCCCGGCGGCGCCCATCGCGGCGTACTTGTCTTTCGCCGTGCCCTGTCCACCGCTGATGATCGCGCCGGCATGGCCCATCCGGCGTCCCGGAGGCGCGGTCTGGCCGGCGATGAAGCCGACGACGGGCTTCTTGACATTCGCCTTGATGAATTCCGCGGCGCGCTCCTCGGCGTTGCCGCCGATTTCGCCGATCAAGATAATCGCTTGAGTGTCCGGGTCTTCATTGAATAGCTTGATGGCGTCGAGGAAGGACGTGCCGATGATGGGATCGCCGCCAATGCCGATGCAGGTGGATTGCCCGATGCCGAGGCGTGTCAATTGATCCACGGCTTCGTAGGTCAGCGTGCCGCTGCGGCTGACGACGCCGACGTTGCCCTGCTTGTGAATTCGCCCGGGCATGATGCCGATCTTGCATTTTCCCGGCGAGATTATGCCTGGGCAGTTCGGGCCGATGAGGTGAGTCTTTTTAAGATCAACAGATGCTGCGACGCGAATCATGTCCAGCACGGGAATGCCTTCGGTGATGCAGACAACCAGCTCCAGCTCTGCGTCGGCTGCTTCCAGAATCGCGTCGGAGGCAAAAGGAGGTGGAACAAAGATGACGGACGCATTTGCGCCCGTTCCCTTCACCGCTTCAGAAACGGTGTTGAAAACGGGACGCTCGAGATGCTTGGTGCCACCCTTGCCGGGAGTGACACCACCCATTACGTTGGTGCCGTATTCGATCATTTGTTGCGCGTGAAAGGTGCCTTCTCGTCCGGTAAAGCCCTGAACGATCAGTCTTGTTTTTTCGTTCACCAAGACGCTCATCGCGCGCCTCCCGCGAGCGCCACGACCTTTTCCGCGCCGTCCTTCATGCCGTGGGCGATGGTGAAATTGAGGCCACTGTCGCGGAGGATTTGCTGGCCGAGCTCGACGTTGGTGCCTTCCATACGCACGACAACCGGGACTTTCACCTGCAGGTCTTTCGCGGCGGCGACCACGCCGGTGGCGAGAACGTCACAGCGGAGAATGCCGCCAAAAATGTTGATGAACACCGCGCGCACAGCAGGATCGCTCATCAGGATGCGAAACGCGCTTTTCACCTGGTCGGCGGAAGCCCCGCCTCCGACATCGAGAAAATTTGCCGGCGAGCCGCCCGCGTACTTGATGATATCCATGGTCGCCATGGCGAGTCCGGCGCCGTTGACCATGCACGCGACGGTGCCATCGAGCTTGATGTAGTTCAAACCGTACTTCGATGCTTCGACTTCCAGCGGATCTTCTTCATCGAGGTCGCGCAACTCGCGCAAATCGCGGTGCCGGAAGAGGCCGTTATCGTCAAACGTCATTTTTGCGTCGAGCGCAACAAGCTTGCCTTCACCAGTGAGAACGCACGGGTTGATTTCGAGAAGCGAGGCGTCCGTATCCACAAACGCGCGGTAAAGCGCCTGGAGAAATGGTGTCGCGTGATTGACGACTTCGATGGGAAGGCCAAGACCGAAAGCGATTTTTCGCGCTTGATAGGGCTGAAGCCCGACCGCAGGGTGAATCGCTTCGCGCAAGATGGCGCCGGGATTTTCCTTTGCGACTTCTTCGATTTCCATGCCGCCGGCCGCGCTGGCCATGAAAACCACCCGGCCGGCGGCGCGATCGACCAGCAAACCAAGATAGAGTTCGCGCTTGATGTCCAGACCTTCTTCAATCAATAAACGCTTTACGATGCGTCCCGCAGGACCCGTTTGCGGCGTAACGAGGGTCATTCCGAGGATGTGACTGGCAATATCGGCGGCTTCGTCGGCGGAGCGGGCCAGCTTCACGCCGCCGGCCTTGCCGCGGCCCCCGGCGTGAATCTGCGCCTTGACGACGGCAATGTTGGACTTCAGGCGCTGTGCTGCCTCACGCGCTTCTTCCTTCGTAAAGGCAACTTCGCCGCGCGGAGTGGTTACGCCGTAGCGCGCCAGGATCGCCTTCGCCTGATACTCGTGAATCTTCATCGAGATTCCGTTTTGGGTGTGACCGTGAAGCGGTCCGCCAGTGTTAGAATTTGGTGTATTCGCAAAACATAGAAGTTTACTTGGAAGTGGAAGACGGAGCAAGGAAGCCCGAATGGCCCTGCAAATGAAGGAAAAGTGCGAACTTTGCAACCAGGCGCTGGCCCACAGCGACGAGGCCTACATCTGTTCATACGAATGCACGTTTTGCCGCGAATGCGCAGAGGGGCGGCGGCAGATCTGTCCAAATTGCCAAGGCGAACTGTTTCGCCGGCCGAGCCGGAAAATGGCTGCGGCATCCTGATGACGCACTCTCTCATCGAGCGTGTCGAAGCCGGCAAAATCCTCACGCGCGCGGAAGCTGAAGCGGTGATGGAAGAGCTGCTCTCCGGCCGCATGGAGACGCCGGAAATTGTGCGGCTGCTCACCGCGCTCAACACGCGGCCCTACCAAGCGGAGGAATTGGTGGGATTCGCGCGCGCCATGCGGCGTCATGCCGCCCGAGTTTTTGCGGAGGGCACAGCGCAACCGGCCAAAATGGTGGACACCTGCGGCACCGGCGGCGACGCTTCCCACACCTTCAATATTTCGACGGCGGCGGCTTTCGTAGCTGCAGCGGCGGGAGCGCGCGTCGCGAAACATGGCAACCGCGCGGCCAGTTCCAAGACGGGCGCCGCTGACGTTCTCGAAGCGCTCGGAGTGCGCATCGATTTGCCGCTAGAGCATTCCGGGCGCGCGATTTGCGAACTGGGCATCGGGTTCCTGTTCGCGCAGACGGCGCACCATTCGATGCGCCACGCCATGCCGGCGCGGAAACAGATCGGCGCGCGCACAGTGTTCAATCTGCTAGGCCCGCTCACGAACCCGGCAGGCGCGCAATCGCAGGCCGTGGGCGTTTTTTCCGCGGAGGTCATCGATATCATGGCCGCGGCGCTTGCAGGACTCGGAGTGGAGCGCGCGTTTGTGGTGCACGGCGCAGGCGGGCTCGATGAGATCTCTCTCGCGGGCGAAACGCTGGTCGCGGAAGTGAGGGGCGGCGCCGTCCATCGCTACAGCGTCACGCCGGAAGAATTCGACGTCGAGCGCGCGCCGGTCGAAGCTCTACGGGGCGGCACTGCGGCAGAAAACGCCGCGCTCATCCGCCGCATTTTCGCTCGTGAAACAGGGCCGCACCGGGACGTCGTCGTTGTAAACGCGGCCGCAGCCCTCGTCGCTGCTGGCTTGGCTCGTAACTTCCGTGAAGCTGCGGAGCTAGCGGCTGACGCGATCGATAGCGGCTCGGCTCGAGATAAACTGGCCGGCCTGGTTTCTCTAACCAACTCTTGATGAGGCGAACTGACGAACGAAGGGCAGTCTCAACCAAGGAAATAGCAGTATTGCGCGGAAGCAGGAATCTATGGATGGTCCGGGCTCTCCAGGGCTTTGTGGAGGAGCGGGATGATGGCTGCGCCGGCCCCGATAAGAACCAGAGGCAGGAATCGGCTCTTGCCGGTGGCCAGGGGTGCCCGATGCGAGTTCGCACTGCACGCGCCGTCCAGCAGTAGCACACGATAAGACTTCCCTTCCTCCACTATTTTAGTCTCCGCGCCCGCTGTAACCTCGAGTGCCTGCACATTGCTGGTTACAACGACAGCGCAAGTCTCAAGCGTCAATTGCCCCAGCGTTGGCGCGGACGATTGCGGACGCACAACTACGTCACCGGCGTTTATCCGGAGCCCGCCGCTTTCCGCCCGGAACACTGCCGAGCCGCGCTCAAGGGTTGGGGTCAAACCGGACTCATCGTGTTTCATGACAACGAGGCTATTTGCTGAAAGAGAGATCTGCACTGTACCGGCCCGCAGGCTCAATGCACCGTTCTCCTCCGTCTCGATGCGGTCACCGTCATAGATGGTCGCGCCCTCGGAAGCCGCAGCCGTGCCCAGGTGCCCGCCCAAGGACTGCGTCACGACACCAAGCGCAGGCGCCTGCCCAGACAGGGGAATACCTGCGAGCAGACAAGCGAGCGCAGTCGCCAAAATGCGGCGGCTCATGGTGATGCGTGACCTCCGAGAGAGACTCAGATACCAGTGTAAGCGGAACTCGAGGGATCGCACTGGTACTTTGGGTAACCCGCTGTTACCTGTTTCCACACCCTGATCGGGACTGGCTGGACGAAGGGACAGGCGGGCCGACAGGACAGGTCAGGTGAAGACAGCGGGATTGGACTTCACTACCTTGCTCCCCGCGCAAGAACCAGAAAGGTTCTATAAAAGGGGAAGTCAAGAAAAATACCTCGCCTGCGGCCGGAATTCTTCTTGCTCTCCAGCTCATGTAATTAAGCAGGAGTTGTTCTAGCTTTCCGCTCCATGAGCTCGGTTCGCTACGCACCGTTGCGTAGCGCG
>JBIOGB010000033.1:0-48026 GCA_044447665.1 Candidatus Acidiferrales bacterium
GGGTGGAGGGGAACATTACGGCGGCGTTTGGAGGAACGATTTTCGCGAACGAGCGGACGAAATACGGGGGCTTCACGGGGGGTCCGAAGATAGTCATGCAGCAGGGGAGGTGGGAACCCTGGGCGCACGCGCTGGTGGGGATGGCGCACGTCAATCCACAACTGGCGGGAGTGGGCAAAAATGGAGTAGCGGTGCAAGTGGGGGGCGGGGCGGACTATACGCTCCACGGGCAATTGGCTTTACGCATGGAAGGAGACTGGGTGCTCACGCATCTCTACACGCTTTCGCAGAACAACTTCCAGCTGGTCACCGGCCTGGTCTTGCATTTTTAGCGTTGCGCGTGCGCAAACCCTGGCCACAACCCAAATCCTTCACGAAAATCAGAGCAAGGAGAGTGTTCTTGCTTCCTGCTTGACGTTTTCACCCTTGCACTCCAAACTTTAAGACTTTCTCCGCCGGCGCCTATGGTGGCGGAAGACATCCATGCCGGAAGAAAAAGGACTCCTCATTGTTTACACCGGGCCGGGCAAGGGCAAGACCACCTGTGCGCTCGGGACAGCGTTTCGCGCCGTCGGCCAAGGACTGCGCGTACTGATGGTGCAGTTCATCAAAGGTTCCTGGCACTATGGCGAGCTGGACGCTGCGAAAATGCTGGGCGACGACAAGTTCGAGATCCGTCCGATGGGCCGGGGGTTCGTGAAAATCGGCGGCGCGGAGACGGATCCGGAAGATGTAAAGCTGGCTCATGAGTGCTGGCAGGTGGGGCGCGACGCTATTTACAGCGGCAAGTACGACCTTGTAGTCCTCGACGAGATCAATTACGTCATCAGCTATAAAATGCTGGATGCCGATGAAGTCGTCGAGGCCCTGAAAAACCGCCCGGAGCGCGTGCACGTGATCTGCACCGGCCGCAATGCGCACCCTAAGCTCACGGAACTGGCTGATCTCGTAACCGAAATGCGCGAGGTGAAACACCCGTACACCAAGGGTATACTGGCCCAACGGGGGATCGACTACTGATCGGTTGCCGGTGCTTGGGTCGTAGTTCTTCGAAGCCCGACCTTCCAACCGCTGATTTCTGCCATGGCCTGGTTCAAACGCGATAAAAAATCGATTGAACAGACGACACCGCCCGAGGAGCGCCGCGTGCGCACCGAAGGCTTGTGGATGAAGTGCGAGTCCTGCCGCACCATTGTTTTTCGCAAGGACCTAGAGGCCAATCTCCACGTCTGCCCGAAGTGCCAGTTTCATTTCAAGATGGGCGCGAAGCAGCGGCTCGAGATGCTGCTCGACGGCCGCTACACCGAGCACGACGCCGGCATGACGTCAACCGACCCGCTTAAGTTCGTTGACACCAAGCCCTACGTCGCGCGCCTCCGGGAAGCGAAGAGAAAACTCGGCATGAGCGACGCGATCATCACGGCGGAAGGCCAGCTGAACGGGCGGCCCGTGGTGTGCTGCGCGATGGAGTTCGGCTTCATCGGGGGCTCGATGGGAGCGGTGGTCGGGGAAAAGGTTACGCGCGCCATCGAGCTGTCCATCGAGACGCTGCAACCGCTGATCATTGTTTCCTGCTCCGGCGGAGCGCGCATGATGGAAGGCACGATCAGCCTGATGCAGCTCGCCAAAGTTTCCGCCGCGCTTGCGAAGCTCGACGACGCGAAGCTGCCGTACATTTCCGTGCTCACCGATCCGACCACGGGCGGCGTCACGGCGAGCTTTGCTATGCTCGGCGACCTGAATATCGCGGAACCCGGCGCGCTCATCGGCTTTGCCGGCCCGCGGGTGATCGAGCAAACTATCCGGCAGAAGCTTCCGGAGGGTTTCCAGCGCTCGGAATTTCTCCTCGAACATGGCTTTCTCGACGCGGTTGTCCCTCGCAAAGAGCTAAAGTGCTTCATTGCGAACTCCCTCGATCTGTTGATGAGCTAGGATGAATTACGAAGCTGCGGTCCGGTATTTGCTCACGCTCGGCAGGGAGTTGGCCGCACCAACTCAGGTAACAACGGCGAAGTTCGACCTCGAAAACATCACGGTTTTGGCTGAGCGCCTCGGCCGTCCGGAACGCGCTTATCCGAGCGCGCACATTGCCGGCACGAACGGCAAGGGTTCGACCGCTGCGTTCCTCGAATCCATCCTTCGCCACGCCGGTTTTCGAACGGGCCTCTACACTTCTCCGCATCTCGAGAGAATCAACGAACGCATCCGCGTCAACGGTCAAGAAATCGGCGACGAGGCGTTCGCGGAAACTCTAGCGCGCGTTCTTGCGCTGATCGAAGAGCTGCTCGCCGGAGGCGGGCTGCGCGCTCATCCGACGTACTTCGAATGTCTGACCGCGATGGCGTTCGAATGCTTCGCGAGGTCGCGCGTTGAATTTGGCGTTTTCGAAGTTGGACTGGGTGGACGCCTGGATGCCACCAACATTCTTACTCCTGACGTTTCGCTCATAACTCGGATTGATTTCGACCATGAAAATTTTCTCGGCCATTCCTTGAAGGAAATCGCCGGGGAAAAGGCCGGCATTCTCAAGCCTGGCGTGCCTCTCGTTCTGGCCGAGCAGCATGGCGAAGCGCGCGAAACGGTTCTCGCCCGCGCGATCAAATTCGGCTGTCCTGTCATCGAAACGAACAACGCCTACCGCTTGGATCAAGAATCCTTTGAAGACGGGTGCGCACGTGCTCGGGTCACGGAAATCGCCACTGGCTGGTCCGTCGAGATTGCGCCGCGCCTGCGCGGGAGTTTCCAGATGCAGAACGCTCTCGCCGCCGTGGCGGCTGCGCGCCTGCTCTCTGGGCAGGGGTACCGAATCAAAGATGAAGACATTTCCCAGGGCATCGCCACCGCTGAGTGGCCCGGGAGAATCGAAAAACTGCAGTCGCGTCCTGACGTCTATCTGGATGGCGCGCACAACCCCTCGGCTGCGCGCGAACTTGCCGCTTTCTGGGGGCAGAACTTCGCGGGCCGCAAAATTTGGCTCATCTGCGGCGCTCTTCGTGACAAAGCCGTGGACGAATTCGCCGGCGCGCTGTTCCCTCTCGCGGCCGAAGTGATCTTCACAGAGCCGCGAACCTCGCGCGCCATTTCCGCCGCGCAGCTCGCCGAAATCGCGGGCGACTATGCCGCGCACTCGACCGTGATTGCCGATGCCGAAGAGGCATTCGAACATGCCTTCACACAAGCAGCGCCGGAGGACACCATTTTCATCGCGGGATCGCTTTATCTGGTCGGGCAGCTTCGGCATTATTGGAAAAACCGCGCGCAAGTCGCCATGCGTTGAGAAACACCGTAGAATATTTTGCTCCGATTGCTGCAATCGTTTGCATGGCGCAAAAATGCTCGCCCCTGCTCGGAGTCGTTAAGAACCTGGATCTTTTTGCATGAGGATCATGGTGCGAAATAGAGCGAAGGGAACTCACAAGATGAGCAAACAGCGCACGCCGAAGAAGAGAGCTCTTGTCGGCATCATCATGGGCTCAAAATCCGATTGGGCAACGATGGAGCACTCCGCGAAGACGCTCGAAGAGCTTGGCGTGCCGCACGAGGCGCTTGTGCTTTCCGCGCACCGCACGCCCGACCACCTTTTCGAATATGCCAGCTCGGCGGAAGAGCGCGGCCTGGAAGTGATCATCGCGGCAGCGGGCGGCGCCGCGCATCTCGCCGGTGTCACCGCGGCAAAGACCATTCTTCCAGTTCTAGGAGTGCCGATGGAGTCGGCTTCACTCAGTGGGCTCGATTCGCTCCTATCGACGGTGCAAATGCCCGGCGGCATTCCGGTGGGAACGCTCGCCATCGGTAAGCCGGGGGCGGTCAATGCGGCTCTTCTTGCCACGGCGATTCTCGGGACGAAACACCCTGAGTTCCGGGAGGCCATTCGCAAATACCGCGCCGCCCAGGCGGAAAAAGTGCTGGCATCCTCTGATCTCAGTGCAGGGGCCAAGGCATTGGCGAAGGTCGCGAAGTCTTAGGAACGATGTGTCTCCCAGCGTAAGTCATTGTAAAATAATAGGTTAACTGCGTTGAGACTGGATAGACCACTGCTATCCCAGGACTCCAGACGCGACCCGGTTGCTGCTCTCCTGCCCGGATGTTAGGATTCAGCATTCCATGAATCCCCGCTCACCCCAAGTCGAGAATATCAAGCGGCCTCGTGTCGGCATCCCCTGGCGCACCTCAGAGGAGGAAGCCGCCAATAATTTGCCGAAGATCAAGAACTACGAAGACGCAGTGCGGAAGGCAGGCGGCGAGCCAGTCCGCATCTCGCTGAAGGACTCAGCCGGATTGCAGCTTCTCCTTCCCGGGCTGGATGCCTTCATACTGCCCGGGAGCCCCGCCGACGTCGAGCCCGCCCAATACGGCGCTGTAAATCTAGGTAAGTCCGAGCCTGCTGACATGGCCCGCGAGCGGACCGACCGCTCGATTTTGAGCCACGCCTTCGCCGAGAAAAAGCCGGTGTTGGCCATCTGCTACGGTTGCCAGCTCCTGAACGTCTACCTGGGAGGAACGCTCATCCAGGATCTGCGCGCGGAGACAGGCACGGCGACGCCCCATCGAAAAATGGACGTCGTACCTCAACCCGCGACTGACCCCATTCACGGGGCGGCGTTCGAACCTGCCAGCCGGCTGGGAGACATTGCGGGTGGCACGCAAGCTAGGATCAACAGCTCGCATCATCAGGCCATCGAGAAGCCGGGACACAATCTGCGGATCACAGCGCGCGCAACCGACGGCGTCATCGAAGGGGTCGAATGGACCGGCGATTCGAATTGGGTAGTCGGGGTTCAGTGGCACCCGGAGCGTATGACTGGTGATGCGTTCTCCGAGCGGCTGTTCAGCGATTTTGTCGCCGCTGCCCGCGGCGCAGTCAAGCAAGAAGCTTGAGTTCTCAGCCAGCGGCATTGCTCTCTTATTCGTTTTGGGGGAATCATGATTTCACTTGCAGGCAAGGCGGCACTGATCACCGGCGGTTCGCGGGGGATTGGCGCGGCGGCCGTCAAACTTTTCGCGCAGGCCGGCGCCGACGTGATTTTCAATTACCACAAGGCGAAGGACGCCGCGCTGCAAGTCGAGCAGGAGGCCCACAAACACGGGACCCGAGTGGAGGCGTTCAAAGCCGACGTCAGCCGCCACGCGGAGAACAAAAAGCTCGTGGATCAGTGCATCGCGCGGCTCGGGCGGTTGGACATCGTGGTCGCCAACGCCGGCGTATGGAACCTCGAAGCTCTTCCCATCGAAAAAATGACGGAGAAGCAGTGGGACGATATGATCCGCATCAATTTGAAGAGTGTCTACTCGATCATTCATTTTGCCGTGCCGCATATGATCAAGCAAAAATCCGGCAAGATCATTCCCATCAGCTCGACCGCAGGCCAGCGCGGCGAGTCGTTCCACACCCATTACGGCGCGTCGAAGGGCGGCATCATCAGCCTGGTTAAAGGACTTTCGACGGAGCTCGCGCGCCACAATATTCTTGTGAACTGCGTCGCGCCCGGCTGGGTTGCGACCGACATGTCTAATCCGGTCCTAGAAACCAAAGCCGGCCAGAAAATGGCCGCTTCGGTCATCCCGCTCGGACGCGCGGCCACCGCTGAAGAAATTGCCGGCCCCATCCTGTTCCTCGCTTCCGACCTGGCCAACTTCATGACCGGGGAAATCATCAATGTAAACGGAGGTTCCGTCTTGTGCGGGTGAAGCCATCCGTTTTCGCGGTGGTTGTTCTTTCGTCCATCCTTTTTTCTGTGCCGCGCTCCTCCGCGCAAAATCCCGACACGATGATGCCGGAGCAAAGCGCCGCCAAAGCCAAACAAATCCTCCAGCAGCTGACCGACGCCCTGGGTGGCCCGGGATATCTGGAGGTCCGTGAAAGCGCTTGCGAAGGGCGTCTAGCGCGCTTCGGTCACAACGGCGAACTCACCGGCTACACAAATTTCAAAGACTATTGGGGCTACCCGGACAAGAATCGCACCGATTATTCGAAGAAGGGCGTGATCATCAATCTCTACAACGGCGACCGGGGCTGGACGCTGGACAAAGGTGGAGTCTCGGAACTGCCCGCGCCGTCGGTCGCGGATTTTCAGGAGCTGGTTAAAAAGGACATCAACAATCTTCTCCGCCTTCGCGTGAAGGAACCCGGCATGTTCTTTCACTATGGAGGACAAGACATCGTTGACCTCAAAACGGTCGATTGGGTGGAAATCACGGACCCGGAACAGCGCACATTTCGCCTTGCCGTGGACCGCTCGTCACACTTGTTCGTGCGCACCATGATCATCACCGAAGATCAGACCACGCGCGAGCGGAGCACGGAGACCAGCATTTATTCGAATTTTCAGTTAGTGGACGGGGTCCGTACGCCGCTGCAGATCACCAGCGACCGCGACGGCCGCCGCATCAGTCAAGTCTTTTTCACATCGTGCAAGTACAACCCCACATTCCCCGGCGATTTCTTCACCAAAGCCGCGCTCGAGAAGCGTTTCTCCGAAGTTGGCAGCAAAAAGTACAAAGAGGAGAAAAAGAAAGAAAAAGAACAAGAGAAAGACGACAACTGAGCCTTCCCTCCTACTAGCGAAGCTTTCTATTCGTGTGGGTACGGCCGACTCTTGCCGCTCGCATGCAGGGTTGAACATCGAAGAGGTTTTCCGCAAAAAGAGTAGAGGCCGGGCGAACCTGGTCGCTCGGCCTCTACTCTCATGGCCTCGCACCTGACGTTGCGTCAGGATACGGATTGCCGGCCATTAGTCGCGCACGGTGAGCACCGGGCACGTAGCTTGCAGGAGCACTTTATGCGCCGTACCGGTATTCAGATGAGTCGCCGCGAGCCCCGCGCCTTTTACCTCTCTGGCTCCCAAAACGATCAAATCGGTGCGGCGACGTTTTGCAACGTCCAGGATTTTTTCCGCTGGGACTCCTTCTTCCACGACCAGTGCAGGTTCACACCACAAAGCCGCTTCCTTGGGAATCAATCCCTCGAGCAAGCGCTTTCGCGACGCCACGAGTTGTTCGCGGCGCAGGACATCCTTCGGCATCGGGTCTTCAAACACGTGCAGCATCACCAGGTGCGACTGGTTTTCCTGAGCCAGCGAAAAGGCGTACGGCGCCGCTGCCGGCGCCTCCGAAAGAAGGTCCGTGGCGTAGAGAATTTCGTGCATTTCCGCTGCGGGATCGGACCACAGCTTCACGTGCGGGCCAACGCTCAACACGGGACAGGGCGCCTGCCGGAGAATCTCTTCGGCGGCAGAGCCCAACAGCGCGCGTCCAATCCCCGTCCGGCCCCGGGTCCCCACGACGACGAGGTCGATTTCCTTATCCTTGATGAACGAAGAGAGAACTTCCCACAACCGGCCCTCTCCAACCACAATTTCGTGCTCCACGCCTTGGAGTTCTTCGTCCAGGCGCCGTGCGTCTTCCTTCGCCGTTCTCTCCGCCGCCTCGGTCATTGCCGGCCAGGCATTCGGTTCGACACCGGTGTAATTGAGAAATGGATTCACGTGGACCCCATAGATTTTGGCTCCGTACCGCTGGGCAATCTGCTTCGCGAACGGCACAGCCGCAAGCGAAGCAGGTGAAAAGTCGGTTGCAAACAATATGTTTTTCAGTGCAATTCTTGCCTTCGCCTCTGCTGTCTTCATGGAGCACCTCCTCGAAACTCCTTGATACGCCACCGTGCTGCGTTCCGGCTGTGACGCAGGTCACAACTGGAAGTGATTTCAGTCACTTCAGTTCGGGCACCCGGTTGATAAATTGTATCTAGAGTTGAACGAGCGACGAAGGTCAGGAGCAGTGCGAAAAATCTCCGGGGACGGATTCATGGAATTCGAACATGAATATCTGGTGGAGGCGCGCTGTACAGCCCCAAAAAGCGGTGTTGTCTCCGCACAGGCTATCTTGCCCTCCATATCCTTCAGCGCGCCGCCGGAATTTCAGGGAGAGCCGGGCCGGTGGACGCCCGAGCATTTCCTTATAGCGGCGGTGGCCAGCTGTTTCGTGAGCACCTTCTCGAATATGGCGCAGATGTCCCGCCTGGAGTACGTCACTTTCGAGCTGAGCGCGAAGGGCGTGATCTCCCGGGCCGAAGGTCCGTGGCGCTTTACGGAGATCAAGCTCTCCCCGAGGGTGACGCTCCAGAAGGAACAGCAAAGGGATCTGGCGCTGCGCCTGCTCGAAAAGGCTGACAAGACCTGCCTTATCGCACGTTCATTGAACTTTAAGACGGTGCTTGAGCCAACGTTGAAAGTGGAAGCGGAGTTGCTCCCGCAGGATTTGCACATCACGTAATGGAGGGAGCGGCTGAGGGAATCAAGCGGGCTCGACGGAGCGGGCAAGCCCGGGTTACGCCAGTGTTCCCTGCAGGACTTCGTGCAGCAAATTCTTTTTCTGCGCGTTTAGCTTATGGCCTTGCTCGGTCAGGTAGAACACATCAATGGCCTTCTGACCTTCTGTATCAATGAGCGCCACTTCGATGTTGCACCTCAGCCGTGCCAGTGACGACCCCACGTCATACAACAGCCCGGGCCGGTCCTGAGCCACAATTTCAAGCAGCGTGCTGTGGTCCGAGGCTGCGTCGTCGAAACTGATCTGCGTCGGCACCAGCACCTTCGGCGGCCGCGCGCGGCTCGCGCTCTCCCGGCCCTTCAATAATGGTTCCAGGGGCGCCTTTCCGTTTACCACGTCCGCAAGGCTTTGGCGGAACCTGCCGACTTCAGTCGGATTCAATTCCAGCGTGCGGTGCAGGTCCACGAAGTGAAACGTGTCCAGGACGATTCCCGCAGCGTTGGAAAACGCGTCCGCCTTCACGATGTTCATTCCCCAGCCCGCCAGTACGCCGGCAATGGTCGCAAACAGCGCCGGGCGGTCCGCGGTCAAGATCGTCAGCGAAAATGCGTGCCGTGTCGAGATAAGCTCCGTCTGAACCGGTTCAGCGCCAAGTTTCTTGTACAACGCGAAATGGGCCGCGATCTCCCGCGCGGAGTGCACCGCCAGGTAACGCCGCGGAAAACCTTCGAGAAATCTTTCGACCTCCCCAACGTTCGCGCCGGACGTTTCCCCTCGTACGCGTTCCAGCAGGGATTTTTCATCCGAGGCATGCAGCCGGTCGCGATCCAGCGTCCGGCTGAAGTGGTTTGAGGTCGCGACGAAGAGCTGCCACAACATTTCCGCTTTCCATGGCGTCAGCGCCTCCGGATTCACCGCGTGGATGTCGGCGTAGGTCAGCAAACAAAGCCTCTGCAAGCGCTCCTGCGTTTCCACCGTTGCCGCAAACGCGGAAATCGTCCCCGCATCAAAAATGTCGCGTCTCTGCACCGTCGCGGACATGTCCAGATGATGCTCGATCAGGAAGTTCACTTCGGCTTTTTCTTCCGCTGACAATTGCAGCCGCTCCGCCGCGCCCTCCAGCGCATCGAGGCTCCCGGCCACGTGATTTTCCACCGGCATGCCCTTGCCCACGTCGTGCAATAGCATCGCAAGAACCAGCAGTTCGCGCTGCTCCGCCGTTTTCCAAAGTGGTGTGAAGTGCGCGCCGCGCGTATCCGGCGGCTCCGCCAGCTCCTGCAAATGCTCGATGGTCCGCAACGAGTGTTCATCGACTGTATAGCGGTGATAATAATCGCGGACCACCAGCGAGTCGATGAGCCGGAATTCCGGCAAAATCTCTGTCAGCAACCCCAGCCGCTGCATTGGCCGCAGGGCAAATCCGGGATAATCCGCTCCGAGAATTTCGCGCAATACCGCCCATGTCACCTGCTTGTTTTTCGCGGGAAGTTCCGGATGTGTAAGGATGTAAGCGATTCCGCGTTCGGCATCGCGGCTCACTGGCGTGCCGGTCCGCGCCGCTTCTGCAAAAAGCGCAAACGTCACCGCCCGATCCGAAAGCGCCGGCATGTCCAGAACTTCCAGCAAGCCGTCGCGCACCGTGAAAGGTTTGCCCGTGTCAAGCCTCGCGCCGCGGGCCGCGCTCAACAGTCTCTGCGTCAAGGTTTGCGGTGTCGGAGGTTTTTGTTCGAGAAAGCGCAACAACTGGCGATTCAGGGTCCGCGCATGCCGGAAATAGAGCCGCATCCACTCGGCTGCGCTGAGCGGCATCCCGCTCGTACCAGCGCGGCCTGCACCATTCCCGGCTCCCAGCAGCCTTTCCGCCGCTGCGGTTTGCAGCTCGTAGCTCAACGTATTGTCGTTGCGTCCGTTGCTGTAGTGCAGAAAGCATCGGATAGCGCTCAGAAAGTCGACAGCGCCGGCCGCCAATTCTTCCTCCGCAGCCATTGAGCCGCGCGATTCTTTCTTGTCACCCACGATCTGCCGCAGCCAGGTTCCCGCTTGGTAATCACGCAGTCCGCCGGGAGCTTCTTTCACGTTCGGCTCGAGATGGTAGATAGTGTTCCCATACCGCGCCAGTCGCTCCTGGGTCAGTTTCTGAAGTTGCGCCAGCAAAAACGGCCGCGCCTGCTTCTCCGATCCCGGCAGAATTTTCTTATCCAGCCGCTCGAAGAGCTCCGTGTCGCCCGCCAGAAACCGCCGGTCCAGAAGCGCCAGATGAAATTCGGCGTTGTTCTCTTCGATCCGCCGGCATTCTTCGACCGTTCTCCCCGCGGAGCTTACGCGAAATCCCAGGTCCCACAATGTGCGGGAGAATTCGGCGATGAGAGGACGGTATTCCTGTTCCGCCTTGTCGCCTTCGAAAAGAAAAAGAATGTCCAGGTCGGAATACGGAAAGAGCAGTCGCCGCCCGTATCCGCCGAGAGCGATCAGGCAGAGTCCCTGCGGTGCGGCGTTGTGCACGTGCAGCACATCGCCAAAGATTTGCTGGATGTTCCTGTCCGCCAGAGCGCACAGAGCGTGCAGCGTTTCTCGCGCGCTCGTGCCGGTTTCAAACTGCCGCCGGATTCGATGTCGCTCGTCGTCGCACTGCGGGCCGAGCACGGACAAAGGCGTAGGAGAACCTGACATGTTCTTTGCGGGTCGGTTGCCGGGATCAAAGCCGGGACGTGCGGCGGCTGGCAATTCGCTCAGAGCGCTTTTTCCCCGCGCTCCTCATTCCGGATCCGGATGGCTTCCTCTACCCGTGACAGGAATATCTTACCGTCGCCAATCTTTCCTGTCTTGGCGGACTTCAAAATTGTCTCCACCACGGTCTGCACCACCGCATCCGGCAGGACCATTTCCAGTTTTAGCTTGGGAAGCAGGTCGACAGTGTACTCCCGGCCTCGGTAAACCTCCGTGTGTCCCTTCTGCCGCCCATGTCCGCGCACTTCGGTCACGGTCATTCCTTCGATGCCGATTTCGCGCAAGGCTTCTTTCACGGATTCGAACCGCGAGGGTTGAATGATCGCTTCGAGTTTCATCATGGAGTTTCCGCTCCCCCGCCCGCCTCAGGACTCCAGGTTGTACGCTTCTTCGCCATGCTGCGTAATGTCCAGGCCCTCGATCTCCTGCTCTTCGCTTACCCGCAGGCCGGTGATCGCATCCACGATCTTCAGCAACACAAACGTTCCAGCCAGCGCAAAGGCCCAGGCGATCAGCACACCCACGAGCTGGTTGCCCAACTGTCCCCAGTGCCCGTCGAGCCCGCCCACGGGTTTTCCCGCGCCATAAATCGGGTTGATCACCTGTTGTGCGAACACGCCGGTAAGCAGCGCGCCGATTGTTCCCCCCGCGCCGTGCACGCCGAAGGCATCCAGCGCGTCATCATATCCGAAAATCGCTTTTACCTTTGTCACCATCCAGTAGCAGACCGCGCCCGCGATGAACCCGATCGCCAGCGCCGGCATCGGCGCCACGAACCCGGCCGCCGGCGTAATCGCCACAAGCCCCGCGACCGCGCCGGAGATCGCGCCCAGTGCGCTCGGTCTGCCATTCTTGATCCATTCCGCGGCGCTCCAGCTCAGCGCCGCCGCGGCCGTCGCAAAATGGGTAGCCACAAACGCGCTTGTGGCCAGCGGGCCCGCAGCCAGCGCGCTGCCGGCGTTAAATCCAAACCATCCTACCCACAGCAAGCACGCGCCGATAAAACTCAGCACCAGGCTATGCGGAGGCATCGGCTGCCTCGGATAACCGGTGCGCTTCCCGAGATACAGCGCGCACACCAGCGCCGATACGCCGGAGGAAATGTGCACCACCGTTCCGCCCGCGAAGTCCAACGTCGGGAATTTTCCGCCCAGCGACGCATTTAGAAAGCCGCCCTTGCCCCACACCATGTGCGCCAGCGGCGCGTATACAACCAAAAACCACAGCGTCAGGAAGAGCACCGTGCCGCTAAACTTCATGCGTTCCGCCGTCGCGCCCGTAATCAGCGCGGGCGTGATGATCGCGAACATCAGCTGGTACACCATGAATGTAAGCTGTGGAATCGTGCCTGCATAATCCGGGTTCGGTTCCGCGCCTACGCCGCGCAAAAAGGCGTGTTCGAATCCGCCGATGACCGGCCCGTTGCCTCCGAAACACAGGCTGTACCCTACCAGCGCCCACATCACGGTAATCAGCGCCATCAGCGCGAAGCTCTGCATCATGATTGCCAGTGTATTCTTTCGCCGCACCAAGCCGCCGTAAAACAGCGCCAGCCCCGGCCCCGTCATCATCAGCACCAGTGCGGCGCTCACCAGCATCCATGCGTTGTCCGCCGAAGACTGCGCCGCCGTCACGCGCTGATCGAGTTGCGCCAATTTTTCATTTACGGCTCTGGAATTTTCTTGCGTTGCGTTCGCTGCTGGAAATCCTGCCGAAGGGGGAGTTGCGGAGGAAGGAATCGCGGCGGAAGGAGTCGAGCTCTGTTGCGCGCCAAGCGGCGCCGCTTCGAGCACAACCGCCCCGAGCATCAGGACCATGAGGAAACAACGCTTTCGTCCCCTCTGTTTCATCTTAACGTTCGCTCCGCTGCGTTTGGCTTGACTCCTGCCCGGTCGAGGTCACACGCAAATAGTGCTGCGGGGGAATCACCAGTCCGTCGCAGGGATTATACGCGCCGCGGCCCCATACCACAGTCAAAAATTCGCATAGCCACGATTAATTTTTGCGATGCTCCGCATGGCACCAAGAAATCAGCAGAATTCCCGCCGCATCGTGCATGGTCCCCATGCTACCGCGCGGGTTTCCTACGTTAGTCCTGTTCAGAAGCCTTTGCTTTCTGCCGCGAGCGGTCTTTCTGATGTGTCCTTATTGCTCCACGTCGTGGTCATCGTATAATGCATCTCGGCTCTTCGCCCCTCTCCCGGACCAGGCGAATTGAAAGCTTGACCCGCATGGTCAGAGAGTGTTGTTCTAACCCAATACCATGACTGAACGTCCCCCCATGGAAATAAACGTCCGCGAGTCCGGCGGAATCTACGTGCTCGAGGTCCATGGCCGCCTGACCATCGGCGAGCCCAGCGATCAGCTCACCAGCGCCCTGGAATCTGTTATCGGGCGCGGTGCCCGCAAGGTCATCGTCAATCTCAATGGCGTCCCGCAGATCGACAGCTCCGGCATCTCCTCGCTCGTGCGCATCTCCATCCGGCTGGCCCGCGAAAACGGCGCGCTCCATCTCGTCTGCGGTCCCGGACGCGTCCGCGACTCTCTCACCGTCACCCGCCTCGTCGAAGCCATCCCCACTCTCGACTCCGACGCCTCCGCACTGACTTCGTTCCCGTGAAACTACATGCGTCATGATAAGAATTTCTTTGGAAGTTCAGATCGCGGATGATTCGCCGGGATCCAGTCACCTTGGGCGGAAACCGCAATTATGAATACTCTGCAGATAGGAATTGAGAAGGTGTGTACTCGCTCGCTCACGGTGACCATTCTGATTGTGATTATTTCTTTCACGACTGGGCTGTTCACCCGCGCGCAGCAAGGCGAAATGAGCACCCTCGTCGCACCACTCGCTAAAGGAATTAACCATTCGCATAAACATCGGTTAGTTGTTCTGCCTTTCCTTGGCCCCGACCCCAAAGACTTTCCGCTCGGCGCTTACCTCGCAAAGCAAATCTCCGCAAATCTTTCGAGCATGGTAAGGAATCTCGAAACGATCGACGCGAGTGAGGCGCATGTTCCCCTCAAACACTGGGTATATGACCCTAAAGCTTTGGAAGAATTTGTCGCAAAGACGAATGCAGAAATCGTGGTGACCGGGAGTTTTTCGCCATTTGGTAACTCCTTAGGTATATCTCTGGAAGCTTTAAAGCGTGGCGAACGCAAGATTCTTGCTCAAAACAACGGTCAAATTCCACTGACGCCAGAATTGAGGGGGCTAATTCCGCAGGCTGTGAAGTTTGAGACTCCGGCGGATGGGATTTATCGTGGGGGATGGGGAGGCATAGGTATGCCCGAATGCCACTCCTGCCCAGATCCGACTTTTCCGTCGAATGAACGATCCACAGGGCGCGAAGGCATCGTGGTATTAAATGCCGTAATCGGCACTGACGGTCGAGCGCATCAGATTGAAGTCGAAAAGGGTACTAGCCAAAGTTTTCAAGAGGCCGCGATTAAAGCTGTAGCAAAGTGGAAGTTTCAGCCGGCGAAAGGGCCAGACGGGACGCTTGTCGCTGTCCGGATTCCAATAGAAGTTATCTTCCGCTACTTTGGACACTAACGTAACAACCTTCACCCGCCCTTTTTCAGCTCCGCCAAAACCAGCTTCGCCAATTCCTTCAGCGTCTCAAAGACACCCTGACCCGTGATGGCTACCGCTTCGAGCACCGGTTCGCCCTTTTTCTGAATCTGCTTCGTCAATTCCGCCACCGTCATGGCATTCGGCAGATCGCGCTTGTTCAATTGCAGCACGTACGGAATCGTCGTGAAATTCAGGTTGTGCTCTTTCAGGTGTTCCTGCAAATTTTCCAGCGTCTCGAAATTCGCGTCCAGCCGCTCCTCCTGTGAGTCCGCGACGAACACCACTCCGTCCGCCCCCTTCAAGATCAGCTTGCGGCTCGCCTCATAGAACACCTGTCCAGGCACGGTATAGAGATGAAAGCGCGTCTTGAATCCGCGGACTGTCCCCAGGTCCAACGGCAGAAAGTCAAAGAACAGCGTGCGGTCCGTCTCCGTCGCCAGCGAAACCATTTTGCCCTTCTGATTTTGCCCGGTATGGTCATAGATCCATTGCAGGTTGGCGGTTTTTCCGCCCAGACCTGGACCGTAGTACACCAGCTTGCAATTGATTTCGCGCGCAGGAAAGTTAATGAATGGCACTTGTCGTCAACCCGGAATCGGCCACAAACTTATAGCATACGCGGCACAAGCAGGCCAGCCTTCACGCCTCCGTGTGCCGCCTGTCCGCCACTCACCCATCCAGTGTCACCGAGATTCGTCCCCCGGAATACGATAATTTTCGTTTCTGCCGCTGCAAGGTAACGCCTGCCTCCTCCATGGCATTCCCCACATCCCCAAGAGCACGCGTTGACGCGCGCATGAGCCTCTGTTACGATGCGACCCATGGCAAAAGCGAAAAAGGTCTCTTCGGGCTCCTCGAGCAGCTCCAAGAGTTCGCGCCATGGCCAGGCTAACTTACAGAAAAAGAAGACTTTAGGGCCACCTCCCCCCGCTCAGCGCGGGGGCGTCGAATTGGTTGACCCTCGCGTCCAGGCTCAACTCAAACTCTACGACGAAGCCCTCGCCCTCTTTCATCAGCAGAAATTTGCCCGCGCAAAGCAGGAGCTGGAAAGAGTTCTGGAAGGACCGAGTAAAGAGCTTACCGATCGTGCCCGCATGCACTTGAAGATCGCCGAGCAGCGCATGAAACCCAGCCACGAGGAGAACCCGCGCACTGCGGAAGATCATTATCAGCGCGGCGTCGCCATGATGAACATCGGCCGCTGGGACGACGCCCGCGAAAGTCTCCTTAAGGCGCGCAAGGCAGCTCCAAAAGCAGACCATATCCATTACGCGCTCGCCACGCTCGATTGTCTAACCGGCGAAGCCGATTCCGCCATGGCCAATCTCAAGGTCGCCATCGAGCTTCGTCCGGAAAACCGCTACCACGCGCGCAATGACGAAGACTTCGCCTTCCTCCAGGAAGATCCGCGCTTCACTGAGCTGCTCTATCCCGAAAAAGACGGCATCGCCAGCTGACTTCGTCGCCCCGATAGCAATGATCCATTTTTCCGTCTTCTCTACGCCTGTTGTTCTCCTCCTCCTTTTCATTACAGGCACTGCACCACAATTTTTCTTTATAGTTCAGAGACACAGCCTCACGTTATTCTGAGAAGCAGGCTATTCCTTGAGGAATCGCAACACAAAACCGGATCGTCTCTCCCGCGGCTTCCGCGTCGTCGCTCTTGGCGGCGGCACCGGTCTCTCCACGCTCCTCCGCGGCCTCAAGGAGCACGTCGTGCGCCGCCACGACGGGCATGCTACGCCCGCACGGCCCATCACCGACCTCGCCGCCATTGTCACCGTTACCGATGACGGCGGCAGCTCCGGCCGCCTGCGCCGGGAAAATCGCATCCTGCCTCCAGGCGACATCCGCAATTGCATGGTCGCTCTTTCTAAGGATGAAGCCCTCCTCGGCCGTCTTTTCCAATATCGCTTCCATGCAGGACGCGGCCTCACCGGACACAACTTCGGCAATCTGTTTCTCGCGGCGCTCACCCACATCACCGGCGATTTCGCCGAAGCGGTCCGCGTCAGCAGCAAAGTCCTCGCCATTCGCGGCCGCATTTTCCCCTCAACTCTTTCAAACGTCCATCTCGTGGCCACTCTTGAAAACGGCCGCACCGTGCACGGCGAAACCCGCATCACCGCCAGCCGCGCCCCCATCAAGAGACTCGCGCTATCCCCGCGCCATGTCCGCCCGCTCGCGGAAGCGATTGAAGCCATTAAGCATGCCGACTTGATTCTTCTCGGCCCCGGCTCGCTCTACACCAGCATCCTTCCCAATCTGCTCATCCCGGAAATCGCGCGCGCTATCGCGCATTCGAAAGCCCCGCGCGTCTACATCGCCAATCTCATGACCCAGCCCGGCGAAACTGCCGGCTACGCTCTCGCCGATCATCTTCGCGCCATCGAACGCCACACCCCGCGCCGCGTCATCGATTGGGTCGTCGCCAATCGCCAGCCAGTCTCACCCGAAGTCGCCAAGCGTTACCTCGCGGAGGGCGCCGAGCCCGTCGTCATTGACCTCCCCGAATTGTATAAGCTTGGTTTCCGCGCCGTCCTCGATAGCCTGCTCGCGGAGCACGCCGTCATCCGACACAATCCCCAGCGCCTGGCAAGCCTCCTCGTCGAAGAATTCCTCTCTTCACACTCCCGTTCGTCTCATCGCTGAAAAAATTCTGCCCCCGCAGGTGTCTGCTCTCTCTTTCCGTCCTCGGAAGTTTCGATTCATCGCTCTTTCACTTCGCCTTTCGCTATTCGATTTCCAAACTTGCTCCCCTTCAGGCAAAATGTCAGCGCCAATCAGGGGGAACCATGAATCGCAACGTACTCGCCGCCGCTCTTTCCTTCGCAGGTATTTCGCTCGCCCCGTTCAGCACGCATGTGCTTGCCGACGATACGCCGCTCGCGGGCTTTTCGGCCGCATCTTCCCGCGACGAACGCCATTGGGAGGAAATATTCCGCGCCATTCCCAAGCCCGAAAATCTCCGGGCCTACATGCAGCACCTCTCCGCGCGGCCGCATAACGTCGGCACTCCTTACGACAAAGAAAACGCTGAATGGATTGCCGCCAAGTTCAAGGAATTTGGCCTGGACACCCACATCGAATCGTTCGATGTTCTCTACCCGACTCCAAAGGAGCGCGTCGTGGAACTCGTCGACGGCGGACCCAAGTTCGTTGCCAAGCTGCAGGAACCTCCCGTCGCGCAGGATCCCACTTCCAGCCAGCAAGCGGAACAGCTTCCCACCTACCACATCTATTCCATCGACGGCGATGTCACCGCCCCGCTCGTCTATGTCAACTACGGCATTCCCGAGGACTACGAGCAGCTTGACCGCCTTGGCGTTTCCGTCAAGGGAGCCATCGTGATCGCCCGCTACGGCCACTCCTGGCGCGGCGTCAAGCCGAAAGTCGCGGCGGAGCACGGCGCCGTCGGCTGCCTCATCTATTCCGATCCGCGTGATGACGGGTTCGCCGAGGGCGAGACCTTTCCCAACGGACCTTGGCGTCCGAAGGACGGCGTACAGCGCGGCAGCGTCGCCGACATGCCGATTTATGCCGGCGACCCTCTTACCCCCGGCGTGGGCGCCACGAAAAACGCCAAGCGCCTCGACCTCAAGGATGTTCAGGTATTCACCAAGATTCCTGTTCTTCCCATCTCGTATGCTGACGCGCAGCCGCTGCTCGCTTCTCTCACGGGGCCCGTCGCTCCGTCGGCGTGGCGCGGCGGCTTGGCCATCACCTACCGCGTGGGCCCAGGCGCCGGCAAAGTGCACTTCAAATTGAAGTCGGATTGGGGCCTTAAACCCATCTACGACGTGATCGCCAGGATTCCCGGTGCAGCCTACCCCGATGAGTGGATTGTCCGCGGAAACCACCACGATGCCTGGGTCAACGGCGCGGAGGATCCGATCTCCGGCATGGTCGCGGTTTTGGAAGAAGCTCGGGCGCTAGGCGAACTGGTGAAAGCTGGTTGGAAGCCCAAGCGCACCATCATTTATTGCGCGTGGGATGCTGAGGAGCCCGGCTTGATCGGCTCCACCGAATGGGCCGAGGAACACGCTGAGGAGCTTCGCACGAAAGGCGTGGTTTACATCAATTCCGATTCCAACACCCGCGGCTACTTCCAGGTCGGCGGCTCGCACACCCTGGAAAAATTTGTGAATGACGTTATGCGCGATGTCCGGGACCCGGAGACGGGCCTATCCACATGGAAGCGCGATCAGCTTCGCCGGATCTCCGAAGCCAGCGCGCCCGAACGCCGCCAGGAAGCACGCACCCGTTCGGATCTGCGCATCTATGCGCTGGGTTCCGGATCCGACTACACCGCGTTTTTGCAACATAACGGCGTCGCCTCGCTCAACATCGGCTTCGGCGGCGAAGATGGCGGCGGGATCTACCACTCCATCTATGATGACTTCTACTGGTACACGCACTTCAGCGACACGGACTTTGTTTACGGCCTCGCGCTTGCGCAGGCCGGTGGTACCGCTGTCCTGCGCCTCGCCGACGCCGATCTTCTTCCGCTTGAGTTCGGTGATTTTGCGGACACCATGCAGATGTATGTCCGCGAATTGAAAAATCTATCGCAGAAAATGCGGGACGACATTACCGAGAAGAACCGCGAAATCGAGGAGGGCGTCTTTAAAGCTACGGATGACCCGCGCAAAAAGCTTGTCGCTCCCGGTAAGGAACCTGTTCCGCCGGTTCTCAACTTCGCCCCGCTCGATAACGCCTCCGACGCGCTCATCCGCAGCGCCGCCGAATATCGCAAAGCCCTCGAACAAGCCGCTGCGAACGGGGGCGCTGCGCTTGCTAACGCATCGATCGCCAGGACAAACCGCATGCTCATTGACAGCGAACGTAAACTTGCTCCACCGCAGGGCTTGCCTGGCCGTCCGTGGTTCAAGCATCTGATCTACGCCCCGGGCCAGTACACCGGCTACGAAGCCAAAACACTCCCCGCCGTCCGCGAAGCCATCGAGCAGAAACAATCGCAACAAGCCGACGAGGCCATCGCCGTCCTTGCCGCCGCCTTGCAGGACGAAGCCGCGCTTATCTCTTCCGCTGCCGCCGAACTCGCGACCGTGGCCCAGCGCAGCAACGGCGCCACGCCGCACTAAGCGCTAACGCTGGCTTTGCTGCAGAGAATTTCAACCTGCCCGAGTGCCGTTCGGCACGGGCTGCTCCGGCACAGCCAGCACGGGCGTAACCCCGTCCGCGTACCCGATGTCAAAGAGCATTCCTTCGGAAACTTCGCCCGCCATTTTCCACGGCTGCAGGTTGAGCACGAACAAGGCCTGCATGCCTTCGATCTCTTTCGGGTTTTCCCGCTCTTTTTTCATTCCTGCCAGGATCGTGCGCGAGTGGTCGCCGAAATTTACCGTCAGCTTCATAAGCTTTTCGGAGCGCGGCATCTCCTCCACCCGTTCAATCCTTCCCACGCAGATATCGAGTGCCTCCAGCGCTTCGATGCCTACGACCGGTTTCACGGGAGCGGCGGTGAACTCGCTCATAGCTCACCGCTTGTAATGCGCGGCATACGCGGGGAGCGGAATCGCCGGATCGCACATCTCATCGCGAATGGGAGCGCCGGCGACTAGTTCCAGCGGGATGACTCCCGCCCAGATCGGCAACTCGCGGTCCGGAGCATCGTCTTCGGGCGGGCCTTGGCGAATTTTTGCAGAAACTTCCGTAAGCGGCAGCCGCAGGATGCTGGTGGCCTTGAGCTCTTTTTCATTGGGCTGCCGTGCATCGTTCCACCGCCCGGGCAGGATCTTTTCCGTGAACGCGCGCAGCGCCTGGAGTTTTTCCTCCGGCGCATCCACGAGCGTCGCTTTCCCCAGCGCCACAACCGAACGGTAATTCATCGAGTGATTGAAGACCGAACGCGCCAGCACGATTCCGTCGGTCAACGTCACCGTGATGCAAACCGCAAGCCCCTCGCTCACGCCACGCAGCATTCGGCTGGCCGCGGAGCCGTGAAAATAGATGGCGTCGCCGACGCGAGCGAATAAAGTAGGAATCACATAGGGCTGCCCATCCGTCGCGAAGCCCACGTGGCAAACCAGGCCCTCGTCGAGAATCTTGTAAATGGTTTCGCGGTCATAAGCGCCGCGGTGCGGCTCGCGCACCACACGCGTGCGCTCGGTTGGCGTCGGATTTTCGGGCACGATTCACCTCTTGGAGAAACGTAGCGCGGAGCCGGCCGCTTCGCGGTCGCCCGTTTGATTTATAGCCGGCGCCACATCGGCATGTGTGAGGAACAACCTCGCTCATCTTATCATGCCCCACCACGCGAGCATGTCCGGCCCGCGCGCTTCGCGGCAAGAGTGCCCGCCAATTTGGTTCGTGACCCGCTGCTCCGCTTCAACGCAGGCACGCTCTGTGAGAAACTAACTGCCCGGAGTAGCCGGCCGCTTCGCGGTGGCACACATGAAATGAGTTCATCTGCTTTGCAGGAATCCGCAGCCAAACCACTCGATAGCGCCTGGGTCCGCGCGCAGTTTCCCTCGCTCCAGTTGCAGGTAAACGGCCATCCCGCGGCTTTTCTGGATGGGCCGGCAGGCACGCAGGTGCCGAAGCAAGTCATGGACGCGATTCAGCGCTACCTGATGAATTCGAACGCCAATACCTGTGGAGCGTTCGTGACCAGCCGCCGCAACGACGCGACGATTGCGTCCGCCCGCGCGGCGATGGCGGATTTTTTCCATTGCGAAAAAGACGAAGTCGTCTTCGGCCAGAACATGACCACCCTCACCTTCGCGCTCGCGCGCGCCATCGCCCGCGAGCTGAAGCCCGGCGATGAAATCGTCGTGACCACGCTCGACCACGACGCTAACGTAGCGCCCTGGCGTGCCCTCGAAGAAAAAGGCGTGGTGATCCGTCAAGCGGACATTCGCGAAGCGGATTGCACGCTCGATCTCGACGACCTCAAGCGAAAAATTACCGCGAAAACGAAGCTCGTTGCCGTGGGTTATGCTTCGAACGCCGTCGGCACCATCAATCCCGTCGCCGAAATTACAAAGCTCGCGCACGGCGCCGGCGCCTTGATGTTCATCGATGCGGTGCACTACGCCCCGCACGGTCCGATCGACGTGCGCGCGCTCGATTGTGATTTTCTCGTCTGCTCGCCCTACAAATTTTTCGGCCCGCACATGGGAACACTCTACGGAAAACGCGAGCACCTCCTGCGCTTTAAGCCGTACAAGGTCCGCCCGGCCTCAGACCTGCTGCCCGATCGCTGGGAAACCGGCACGCAAGTCCAGGAACTCATCGCCGGAATCGCCGCCGCCGTGGACTACCTCGCAGAACTAGGGCGCCGTTGCGATCCGAGCGCAACAGATCGCCGCAGCGCGCTGCTGGCTGCCTACCGCGCAACCATGCAGCACGAAAGGGTGTTGGTCACGAAATTGATCGAAGGACTATTAACAATTCCCGGCCTGAAATTCTTCGGCATCTCCGATCCAAAACGATTTGCCGAGCGTTGCTCCACCGTTTCCATACGCATCGGCAACCACAACTCAACCGAAATCGCGAAATTTCTCGGCGACCGCGGAATTTTCACGTGGGATGGAAACTACTACGCCCTAAACCTGACGGAACGCCTCGGCGTCGAACAAAGCGGCGGCCTGCTTCGCATCGGTCTCGTGCACTACAACACCGCCGCCGAAGTCGAGCGTCTTTTGTCGGCATTGCGCGAATTTGCTGGTTAACAAATGGAACCAACAATCCAGCCTATTCCTGATAAAGAAAGACGACAAGGACAAACAGGCAAAGGCACCTGTCCTATCGGAAGATTATGAGCAAGCGACCCAAACCGATTGTACTGACCGTCCTCGACGGCTGGGGCTATCGCGCGGAAACAAAAGGCAACGCCATCGCCCTTGCGCGCAAACCGGCCTATGACGAGCTGCTCAAAAAATTCCCTAACACCCTGATCCACACCTCCGGACCCTACGTCGGTTTGCCCGAAGGGCAGATGGGCAACAGTGAAGTAGGCCACATGAACATGGGTGCCGGGCGCATCGTGCACATGGACATCACGCGGATCGATCTGCTCATCGCGCAGAAGCAGCTGCAAAACGTTCCGCTCTTCCAGCAGGCCATGGAGCGCGGCCGCCAGCGTCAATTGCATTTCCTCGGCCTGCTCAGCGATGGCGGCGTGCACTCGCACATCCGGCATCTCTTCGCCCTGCTGGAGATGGCCAAACAACAAAAAGTCGAAAAAGTTTTTGTGCACTGCTTCATGGACGGCCGTGACACCCCGCCCAACAGCGGCCGCGACTACCTCCGGCAATTGCAGCAGAAAATACGCGAACTGGCCGTGGGAGAAATCGCCACGCTGGTCGGGCGCTACTACGCCATGGACCGCGACAACCGCTGGGAGCGCATCGAGCTGGCCTACCGCGCCCTCGTGCACGGCGATGCAGAGACCCGAACCGGCGATCCCATCGCCGCTTTGCAGCGGAGCTATGAGCAGGGCGTAACCGACGAATTCGTGAAACCCATCGTCATCACGAAGGGCAGCGGCGCTTCTTCCTCGCCAGTCGGGCTCATCCGCGATGACGATGCTGTCATTTTTTGCAATTTCCGCGCCGACCGCGCCCGCCAGATGACCTACGCGCTTGCTGCGCCGGACTTCGATAAGTTTGCGGATGCGAAGCGCCCGAAAAATCTGTTCTACGTCGCCATGACCCAGTACGAAAAGACTTGGTCGTGGCTCAAGTACGTCATCGCGCCGGAAAAACTCGAGCACATCCTCGCCCAGGTTTTCGCCGAGCTGCAGTACAAAAACTTGCGCTGCGCGGAAACCGAGAAGTACGCCCACGTCACCTATTTCTTCAACGGCGGCGTGGAAAAACCATTCGGCGGCGAAGAGCGCATCCTCGTGCCCTCGCCGAAGGTCGCGACTTACGACCTCAAGCCTGAAATGTCCGCCGCGGGAATCACCGACACCGTCGTTAAAGCCATCGAAAAAGGCGAATTCGACGCCATCATCATGAATTATGCAAACGCCGACATGGTCGGCCATTCCGGCAAACTCGAAGCCACCATCAAGGCCGTGGAGGTCGTGGACGCGGGACTCGCGCGGATTTATCAGGCGCTGAAGCCTCGCGGCGGGGCGTGGATTATCACCGCCGACCACGGCAACGCGGAAACCATGATCGATCCCGCAACGGGCGGCCCGCACACCTACCACACGACCAATCCCGTGCCCTTCATTCTGCTCACCGATGACGACCGTTTGCGCTTGAGGCCCGGCGGCTCGCTCCGCGACATCGCGCCGACGATGTTAAGCATCCTGGGCCAGCCCAGGCCTCCCGACATGACCGGCAGCGATTTGCGCATCCTGCCTTGAGTAGACCATGAAGCGCACCACACCCGCAGCAACAAAGCTCCTCATCTGCGTCTGGCACCCCTTCACCGAGTGGCGGCCAAAACCCATGATGGCCGACGCCATCCGGCACCGCTGGCCAGAGATGCGCGTCCTGCATCTCCCGAACTACGACCGTCTGCCCGAAGAGCTCCCGGACACGGACATTTTTCTCGGCTATTCGCTGCGCCCAAAGCAGCTCCAGGATGCCAAGAAGCTCAAATGGATCCACTCAACGGCCGCGGGCGTCGCCCAGCTCATGTATCCGGAGCTGCGTGATTCGGGAATTCTGGTAACCAATCCCAGCGGAATTTTTTCCGTGCCCATGGCGGAGCACACCATGGGACTCCTCCTGGCACTGGCCCGCAATTTCCCGGATTCCGTGCGCCAGCAGGATCAATCTCGTTGGTCGCAGCAGGAGTTGTGGGACAAACCGCAGCATCTCACCGAATTGAACGGTCAAGTCCTCCTCATCGTCGGGTACGGCTCGATCGGGCGCGAACTCGCGCGGCGCGCGAAAGCGTTTGACCTGCGCGTCTGGGGCGTCACACGCTCCGGCAAAGGCGACCTCACGCACGCGGAGCGCATCGTGCCCGCTTCGCAGCTCGACGATGTCTTGCCGCAAGCGGATTATGTGGTCATCACCGCGCCGGAAACTCCCGAGACGAAGCATTTGATGGGTGCCCCACAGCTCGCGCGCATGAAACCCGGCGCGCGACTCATCAATGTCGCCCGCGGCTCCCTGTTGGATGAATCCGCGCTCGTCCGCTCCCTCACCTCCGGCACGCTGGGCGGCGCGGCGTTAGATGTCGCGGAGGCCGAGCCCTTGCCGCCGGAGAGCCCTCTTTGGAAAGCGCCCAACCTCTTCATCACGCCCCACACCAGCGCGGTCAGCGACCGCCTCTGGAATCGGCAAACTTCCTTGTTCATGGAATTGCTGGAACGTTGGTTTGATGGCCGCGAGATGTTCAACCGCGTCGATTTCTCCCGCGGCTACTAGATGCTCTTTTCCAAAATGGACTTCGTCAGAGCAAGGCTTCAGCCCCCGAGGCAAGTCTCTCGAAGTGGCTCCTGATCAATTCCCCGCGGGCGCCTGGTAACCCTCACGCGCGTAGACCACGTACTTCAGTTTCTTGCCCTTCTGGTCCAGCACGCTCAGCGGGCCGCCATCCGGACCGACCAATTCCACTTTTAGCTTTCGATATTTGCCGTCGCGCGCCCGATTCGTCGGAGAGTAGGACAGGCTGTACTGATTGCGCAGAAAAGCCGCTACATCGTGGAAGATTCCCGGAATTTCCCCGTCAAACTGGGGGAACCAGGCAAAGCCCCCCGTCATCTGAGCGAAAGTTCTCAGCTGGTTTTCGCCCTGCAGGGAGTTGATGTGCGACCCGTTATAACCCTGAGAATCAATCCAATTGTTAAAGGGACGGTCCAGGCCGACCGCGAAAATGGCGACGTCGGTCTGCCGAAGCTGCTTGATCGTTTGATCGAGCGTGTGTTTGGAAAAGGTATCGACTCCGGTGGCCAACAGCAAAATCGATTTCTTCCCTTTGACATCCTTCAGCCGGTCGACGGTATCCAGTATCGCATCGAAAACGTTGGATTCACTGAAACCCGGAAAATAGAGATGGTAGAGTGCGTCGCGGACTTCATCTTTATTTTGTGTAAAGTCGGCTTCGACGCGGGACCTCATGTCAAATGTAATCAGCGCGACCCAGTCTTTCTGCTGCAGATTGGGGAAGAAAGCGTCCGCCCAGTATTTTGCTTGGTAGGCAAACCAATCGTAATAACCGCGGCTGCTGAATTCCATCAGCATGACTATAGTCAGCGGAGCATCGGTCGTCGCAAAGTTCGTGATGGTCTGTGGCTGGCCGTCTTCGATGATGCGAAAATTGCCTCTCTTCAGCCCAGTGATGAGGTCGCCGTGCTGCGTGGTGGCCACCACGTCCAGCGTGACGATCGGAACTTCCACCGAGATCGAAACGCCGCCTTGCGGCGGCTCCTGCTGCGCCGACGCGGCAGGCGGCTGCGCGGGCGGTTGCTGCCCGGGAGGCTGCGAACTCGGCTGCTGGCCCGCAGGTGCTTGCGCGAACGTCCGCCGTTCCGCCAGCGGAAAAACCAGCGCGCACGCAACTATTGTCGTCAAGATTCGAAACGGAGTCGCCTTCATGATTGCCCCTTTTGTTCTACGGTGCGTAAACAACTGAGTCGATAAGACAAGAATTCAATGCTCTTCCATCGCCCTTCACGGCGGGCAGCGAAGCGGTGAAGTTTACGCAACGCCCGGCTGTAGTCGCGGCTGCCTGTCTGCACCTGCATGTTAGTATGAAGCGCATTCGAAGCAAAACGTTTGCTGCGGCGAATGCTGGCAATTCCATGAACGCGGAGGGCGTTGCGTGAACGGGAAGCAGACAGTGCAGCTTTTGGTGTTCGGGACAACAATGCTTTTCGCGGCTATTTTGCCGGCGATCGCGCAGGTACCCCCTGCCGTCGCGCCGGGCCTGCCCATTCCCTCCAATCTACCAAAGCCTCAGGAACCACCCTCACTTGCAAATGACGCCCTCGGATGGCTCGCGGACTTGGTCCGCATCAACACCACCAATCCGCCTGGAAACGAGCTGGCGGCGGCGAAATATATTGCAGCGATCTTGGAAAAAGAAGGAATCACTCCGGAGATTCTGGAACTAACTCCGGGGCGGAGCGCGCTCGTGGCGCGGCTGCGCAGCACGGCAATGGCCGACCCGTCGCGAGCTCTCCTGCTCGTCGCCCACATGGATGTCGTGGGCGTGGACCGCGCCAAATGGAGTGTGGATCCGTTCGGCGCCGTCATGAAAGATGGGTATCTCTATGGACGCGGCGCGATGGATGACAAGGGGATGCTGGCCGCAAATCTCGCTGCGTTCATCGCGCTGAAACGCTCCACCGTGCACATGAACCGTGACGTGATTTTCCTGGCCACCGACGACGAGGAAGGCGCCGGCGAATCCAGCATCAAGACGCTCATCGCCAAATATTGGGATAAGTTCGCCGCAGGTTTTGCTCTGAACGAAGGCGGCAACGTGGTGATGAAGAACGGAAAAGTGCAGCATGTCGCCGTGCAAGCAAGCGAAAAAGTGACGGTGAATGTGAAGGTGATCGCGACGGGAACTTCGGGCCATGCTTCCATGCCCACGAAAGAAAACGCCGTCGTTCACCTGGCTGCCGCCGTGGCCAAGATTGGAACGTATGTGGCGCCGGTGCACTTCACTACGATTGTGCGCCGTTATTTTGAGGGGTTAGCCCCGCTCGAAGATAATGAGATCGGCAAATGGATGCGCTCTCTGGATGCTCCGGATCGTGGTGAGCATGCCCAGCGCGTAGTCTCGGACGCCGACCCGCAATGGAACGCCATGATGCGGGATACCATCTCGCCTACCATGCTGGCCGCGGGCATCCGTGCGAACGTAATTCCCGCCGAAGCGGACGCGACTCTGAATATTCGTTTGCTGCCGGGTGATACCATCAGCGCGCTGCTCGAAGAGCTCACGAAACTAGTAAACGACCCGCAGGTTCGCTTCGACGTACAGGTCAACGGTGGGCTCGCCGCACCTCCGTCTTCGCTGGAATCCGACTTTTATGCGACGATTACCAGGGTGGCGGCGCAGGAATTTGGCGGCGCGCCGGTGCTCCCGTATCAGTCCCCATGGAGCACGGACTCCGGGCAATTGCGTTTGCACAACGTCCAGGCCTACGGGCTCTGGCCGTTTCCGCTCACCGAAGAGGATTTGAAGCGTATGCACGGGGATGACGAGCGCATGCCGATCGCATCATTTATCAAAGGCGTGGATGTGCTCACGAAAATTGTCGCGGAGTTTGCCTCCACAAAGTAATATCAGGAAAATCCGGCAGACCGGAGACAACTGTTTCAATAAACCGTCCTTATAAGATAAGCAGGCGACAGATAGGAAATTCTGCCCCCTCTGGGGATCATGGCCTTTCGTCACTCAAAAATAGTCTGCACCATCGGACCCGCGTGCCGTTCCCCGCGCCTCCTCCAGCGTCTGCTGCGCGCCGGCATGGATGTGGCGCGTCTGAATTTTTCGCATGGCAATCACGAAGAGCATGCGTGCAACATCGCCCAATTGCGCGCGGCTGCCCGCGATCTGAAAAAAACGATCGCCATCCTTGCCGACTTGCCAGGGCCGAAGATTCGCACCGGGGCGCTGGCAGGGGGAGCACCGGTGCTGCTCCGCGCGGGGCATAAATTCGTGATCACCGCGGCGCGCGTGCTGGGCGACTCGACGCGCGTGAGCACGACATTTCGGCCGCTCCCCAGCGAGGTGCACCGCGGCGACCGGATACTTCTTTCCGATGGACTGATCGAGTTGCGAGTCGAGAAGGTGCGCGGCAGAGAAGTGATCTGCGAAGTCATAAACGGCGGAGCGCTCGGCGAGCACAAAGGCATCAATTTGCCGGGCGTGAAGCTGCGCGTGCCCGCGGTGACCCGGAAAGACCGCGAAGACCTGGCTTTTGCGCTGAAACACGGAGCGGACTACGTTGCCGTGAGCTTTGTCCGCCGGCCGGAGGACGTTCTGATGGCGAAATCGCTGATCCGGCGCGCGGGTAACGACACGCCGGTGATCGCAAAACTGGAAAAGCCGGAAGCCATCGAAAACCTGGATGCCATCCTGCGCGTCGCGGACGGTGTCATGGTCGCGCGCGGTGATCTCGGCGTGGAGATGAGTCCGGAGCGAGTTCCGGTCGCGCAGAAGACCATCATCGCCCGCGCGCGCGAATTTCGCCGGCCGGTAATTACCGCCACCCAGATGCTCGAATCGATGACGGAAAATCCACGGCCCACGCGCGCGGAAGCCTCGGATGTCGCGAACGCGATTTTCGACGGCTCAGACGCGGTGATGCTTTCCGCGGAGACTGCGTCGGGCAAATATCCAGTCGAGGCCGTCAGCATGATGGCGCGCATTATCGAGGAAGCCGAAGCGAGCATTACGGAATTTCCGCGGCCGTCGTCACAAGAGCAATTGAAGGTGGCGGAGACGGTGGCGGAGTTGGTGTGCCACGCATCGCGTGAGCTGCACATGAAATTGATTGCCGTGTTCACGCACAGCGGATTTACGGCGCGGCTGGTGTCGCGTTACCGGCCGCTTGTGCCCATCATCGCATTTTCTCCGGAAGCGGAGACGCGGAGAAGAATGGCGCTGATCTGGGGCGTCATGCCAAAGGATATTGAAGATACGCGCAAGATTGACAACCTCGCCGCGGTCGCGGAAAAACGTCTGCTCCGCGAACGCTTGGTCCGTAAAGGCGATGTGATCGGAATCGTGGCCGGCACGCCGATGGGAATCCGGGGCACGACGAACTTTATGAAGTTTCATGTAATCGGAGGAGAAGCGTGATGCACTCCGCAGGTTCCGCGCCGCGAAGCGATTCGGCGCTGACGCTTGAGAGCATACGCAGCGCGCGGGAACTGCTTCGCGGAATCGTGCCGGTTAGCCGGATGCTTGCCGCGGAATCGCTTTCTGCCGCGAGCGGCGCAAACATTTTTCTCAAGCTCGAGTGCGAAGGGCCGACAGGTTCGTTCAAAGTGCGCGGAGCGTACCACGCCATTTTTCGCCGCAAGGAAAAAGGCGCGCTCCGTGGCGTCGTCACCAGCAGCACGGGAAATCATGGCGCAGCCGTCGCCTACACGGCGAAACTTCTCGGCGTTCCCGCGCGTGTGTATCTGCCGGAAAATCCAAATTCCGTTAAGCGCGCGCGCATCGCCGAACAGGCGGCCGACATCGTCGAAGCCGGCACTTTTCTTGAAGCCGAGCGAGAACTCGCGGAGCGATTCGCGAAGGAATCGGGCTGGTTCAATCTTGTGGACGGCGTCGAACCGGATATGCTTCCGGGAACAGCGACGATCGGATGCGAAATCGTCGAACAAATTCCGGATGTGGACGCCATCATCGTTCCCGTTGGAGACAGTACCCTGATTCGCGGCGTGGCGTTCGCGGCCAAGCAACTGCGTCCGGAAGTGAAGATCATCGGCGTGCAGGCGGAGCGCGCGCCCGCGTATGCGCTGTCGTTCCGCGCAGGGCGTGCTGTTTCCACGGATTCGAGCGACACGATTGCCGACGGCCTGGCGGTGCGTCACGCTTCCGAAGAGAATGTTCGCGAGATTTCCGCGCGCGTGGATGATTTCATCGTGGTGAGCGAAGAAGAGCTGCTCGCGGCGGTGCGGAAATTGATTCTGGACGAGCACGTCATCGCAGAGCCGTCGGGCGCGGCAGCGATAGCGGCGTTGCTCAAGAGCGGCGGAAAGTTTGCAGGCAAAACCGTTGTGCTGCTGGTGACCGGCGCGAATATTCCGGAAGAAATTTTGTTGCGGGCGTTGCAGTCGTCTTAAGAGCAGCAATTCCTTCTTTTTTCTTCCACCTGCCAAAAAAACTAATTCACCCAGCTGTCGGGACGCGAAGGCGGTTCGTCCTTGTGTTTTTTCATGAACACTTCAAACCGCTTGCGGTTGCGCTGCAGTCTCCAGTCCGTGACGCTGTTGCGCACGTTGTACAGGAATGAGCCGCGCCGCAAAAAAAGATACCCGACCAGCATCCCACCGAGATGGCAGATGTGACTGACGTTATCGCCCCCGGTGCCAAGCGTGCCGAAAAATTCGATGGCACCCATAACCGCGACATAAGGGCGCATCGGGATTGTTAGAGGGAGTGGGAAAAGCCAGATGCGGCGATCCGGGAACAACACTGCGTTGGCGATTAGAATTCCAAAAATTGCTCCCGACGCGCCGATAGTGGGTATGTCCGAAGGGGGCTTGCCGAAAAATACCGGAATCGTCTTGACGACTACCTCGATCAGTCCTGCGCCCGCCCCGCACAAAAAGAAATAGTTCAAAAAACGTTGCTTGCCCCACACGAGCTCTAGCTCGCGGCCGAACATCCACAGCATGAGCATGTTGATGAGGAGGTGAAACAGGCCGCCGTGCAGAAACATATAAGTAAACGGCTGCCAGATGCGCAGTCCATGCGTGAACGCCGAGGGGACCAAACCGAAGATTTGAATAATATAGTGAAATTCAAATCTCGGGTCGGCGATAAGGCTTACAAGGGTTTGAACGAGGAAGACGCCGGTACAGATGAGGACGAGGAGCTTGACGCCGGGCGTGATGAAACCACGCCAGTCGAAGTTGTAGCGCCGCGAGGCGAAGCGAGTCCGCATATTCGCAGTGTACGGCGGCGGAACGCGGTCGTCAAAGTGACGGGAGCGCACTGTTCAATTCCTCAATTCAATTTCTTTCGCGCGAAATAAAACAGCGAAGACGCGAGGAGCGCGAACATGAAAATACCAAACAGGTTGCTGGTGGCGAGGGGACCCATGATTTTCGGGCCGAAAGAAAAAAGGTCCGCACGCCAGGGAAGCCGAAGAAGAGAGGAGATCCAATGCGGCGTATGGGTCGAGACTTCCGGATCCTGCAAGAGGTTGATGATGATGCCGAGCAGACCAAAGACGCCACCGGCCGCGATCAGTCCGCTGGAATAGAGGGCTCCGGGGCTGGCTTCGCTTTCGTCCTTTTTCTTCGTGGTGGCTTCGACGAGTGAGCGAATCAGGCCGCCAGCAAACATGGCGGCGGTCGTGGCGACGGAAATATACATGCCGGTGGCAAACGCCAGAGAACGCACGCCGAGAATTTCGACGGCAATCACCAGCGTGACGCCCATCAATACCAGACGCCAGGGCAAGCGCTGATTGAGAATGCCATTGATGACCGTGGCCATGAGGCGCGCTTGCGGAGCCGGAGCCTTGTCGCTGCCGATGCCCTGCGCCCACTGAAACTCAATTTGTTTGGTCCCCGCGTCGTAGAGATATTCACCATCGGGAATTTCGTGCGAACCCAGCGAATTGATGAGTGCGTAGCTTTTCCCCAGATGGGTGAACGTGTCCCTCTCGATTTTGACTCCCTGAGGCAGAGCCTGGATGTTCACCGGAATCGGAGTGGGTATGTATTTCTCCAAGCCTTTGTTCATCAGATTTAAAGTGGTGCCAATGGCGATCGTCGAAACGGTGACGCCGATGAGCAGCCCCATCTGCTGCCAGAACGGCGTCGCTCCGACGAGGTAGCCGGTTTTCAAATCCTGCGAGGTGGCTCCGGCGATGGCCGCGGCTGTGCAGACGACCCCGCCGATCATCAGCGCCAGCACCGCATAGTTCGGCGCGGTCCAACCGGAGACAAAAAAGATGGCGCAGGTGGCCATGAGGGTAGCAATGCTCATGCCACTGACGGGATTGGAAGAATTGCCGAGCAGGCCGCTGATGCGTCCGGCGACGGTGACAAAGAGAAACCCGAAGACCACGACGAACACGCCCGCAAAAAGATTTTGGTACCACTGAGTCGCAGCGCCCCGCATGGGATGAAAGGTCAGCAAGACCCACATCATCGTGATGATGACGATGGAGCCGACGATGACCCAGCGCATGGGCACGTCGCGGTCGATTCTGCTGGAGGCGCTCGACTGGCCCGCGCCCTCCGCGCGCACGTCTTTTAGCCCGGCGCGCAGCGCGGAAATAATTGTCGGCATCGTGCGCAGCAGCGTGATCAACCCCGCAGCGGCCACCGCGCCCGCACCCATCGGCCGGATGTAGCTCCGCCAAATGTCGTCCGGCGTCATTTGCGGGATGGGAATAGTAGAGGGATAGATCGGCACGTTTCCGGCAAGCTGTCCGTAGAACTTGATGGCGGGCATCATGACGAGCCACGAAACGATGCCGCCGGCAAAGAGAATGCCCGCAACCCGGGGACCAATGATGTAGCCCACGCCGAGGTACTCGGAAGTGATGTTCGCGCGAAAGCTTGCTCCGGGAAACCAGCTCGGGCGGGCCTCGGGCTGTTCCGTCCAAGCGAGAACCGTTTTCATAAGGAAGGTGTAGACGCCGCCGAGTCCCAGCCCCCAGAAAACGCGTCCAGCGAACGAGCCGCCGCGCTCGCCGGCAACCAGCACGTCGGCGCAGGCGGTGCCCTCGGGAAAGGCGAGGTTGCCGTGCTCCTTGACGATCAGTTGACGGCGCAGCGGCACCATGAAGAGCACGCCGAGCCAGCCACCGAGGAGCGCCAGCGGGAAAATCCGCCAGAACGTGAATTCCGAGCCGAACCCCAAAAAGATCAGCGCCGGAATCGTGAACATCACGCCGGCGGCAAGGGATTCCCCGGCGGAGCCCGTCGTCTGCACGATGTTGTTTTCGAGGATGGTGGAGCGTCCGAACGCGCGCAGGATGCTGATGGAAAGCACCGAGATGGGAATGGAAGCGGAGACCGTGAGCCCCGCGCGCAGACCGACGTAGACGGTGATCGCGCCGAAGAGCAAGCCGAAGAGCGCGCCGAGAATTACCGCGCGAAGAGTGAATTCCTTGAGCGTTTCGTCCGCAGAGATGTAAGTGCGGAATTCGCCTGGCGGAGCCGTGGAACTCCATGGACGATCACTCACTGAATCCTCCTCGCCCTCGAATTGGTCTGGATACTGCCGGGTGCGCGGGGATTATGCCGCATACGGGCCAAGCGGGAAAGTGAATCGTGCGCCCTGGCGATTTTGGAGGACGGTGCCCCCTCCCCCTATGTTTTCCATAAATGTTCATTCTAAAGAAGGTTAAAGTTGTTTGTTTTGTTGCACTTTTATAAGTGTTGATTCTAAGTGGCTTAGTAGAGAATGAAAGATGGTCAGGAAGCGGCCCCTCGTGGCTCAGGGGAAGCAGGCGGACGGCAGCGACACTGGGCACAGAAAAAAGCGGGCGAGAATCTGATTCGACTGTTCGGGGCTCAGGGTTAGTGTACACTCGAAAGGATAGCAGGAAGTACCCGCTCTGTCAATTACTTTTTTGGTACCATTCGAATGAGCAGTGGAAAAGAGTTCGAACGGATGCACTGGAACTAGGCACAAAGTAAAAAGGCACGACCATTGAAATTCTTCCTTGGCAAACGGAGAAAAAGAGGCCAGGGCCGTGCTGCGGCCGAGTGAAGCATCTGTGCAGCGGGTTGCAGTCCCACCGACAAGAAAAGACCGAACGAATCATCGAATGCGGGTGAGCAAGTCGTGAAATCCCAAATGAGAGGCCAAATACGGGACGTGTGACCCGGATCACAGACAAGATTTTGGATTTGAGGCATGGAACGGATGTGGAGTAGTGTCCGTTTGCGGTGGGTCTCTGAAAATCGCATAAAGGGGGACCGATGTCGCGCGCCAAGGCTTTCGGCGTCGTTCGAGCAGTGCGGCCCATCTCGCTATTTTTGGCGCTGGCCGCGGCCATCGTAGGATCCGGTTTTCTTTCCTCACAATCTTTGTTTGCACAGAAGAAATCCAGTTACTGGAGACTACACGGGTTCGACAAGTACGTGACCATTCCGGGCGCGACTCGGGTTGGCTCGGAGTCATGTGCGACGTGTCACGCCGATCTCCACAGCAACTATCGCCACGCGTTTCACGCCCAGCAAGGGATCGAGTGCGAGGACTGTCACGGGGCCGGGAGCTTGCACGTGGACGGCGGCGGAGACGTCGCCAAGATCGTGAGTTATCGCCGGCGTCCTTCTAGCGACGCGAATGGCGCCTGCCTGGGCTGCCATGCGCAAGATGAAAGAATACGCAATTGGTTGGCGGGCACTCACTCATCCAACCATGTTCGCTGCGTTGATTGTCACCAGATTCATAACCGTGCCCTGCAAGCCGCCAACGAAGGGCGGATCAGCTTCGACGCGGCAACTCGCGGAGCTTTCACCGCGGCATCGGTTTCGCCGGAGACGAACGTAATACTGCGGTCCCGATCAGAGACGAACGAAGCCTGTCTTAAGTGTCACCAGACCGAGGGCGCGCAGCTCAGCATGCCCTATCATCACCCGTTGCGCGAAGGCAAGATGAGTTGCGGGGATTGCCATGATCCACATGGCGGGCCAGCTGGCAATAATCTGCGGACGGCGAACGTGAATCAGCTCTGTCTGGGTTGCCATGCACAGTATCGCGGGCCGTTTGCCTACCAGCATCCCCCGGTCACGGAAAACTGCATGAATTGCCACACTGCCCATGGCTCACCGAACACGAACCTGTTGTCGGTGAGTGAGCCAGCACTGTGTTTGCAATGTCATACCGGCCACCACAATGGAGCCAGTCTGCCTTTGGCCGACCGCTGCACCAACTGTCACGGATCGATTCACGGCACCGATGTCGCCACCCCGAGCGGGGGCAGCAGATTCATCGACAAAGGGCCTTCCGAAGCGGCGTTGCTTTCCTCTGCCCGTACTTCTTCGGCGATTAGGACTTTCCATGCGACGATTTCCGCCTCCGCGATGTCGCATCAGGGTCTTCCTCCCGTGTCGGCATATTCGGCGGGCGTTGCGGGCGGGGCACTGGGGATGATGTCTTCTGGGTATTTGCCCCCGCTGTCGGGTGGGAATATGCCGGGTGCGAACAGCGGTCCTGCGGGCACGGAGGCCCAGGCTGCATACTCGGCCTATTCCATCACTCCGGGCGCTTACCGATTTGTCGATGGCTCGGGCTTTTTGGGTCGAGTCGGCGAGTACGACACCCTGCAGCAGTCGGCTGGTGCCGATGCCGTCTCTGCCTATGTGTCAACCCGGAACCACCTGACTGTGGTTTCCCGAGCCAATATCCTGACCGGCGATGATTATTCCGCCGCGTCCCAAGTCACGGTCGGCGAATGGCTGCAGGCCGGATTTAACACGCGCGGTTTTGTGCAGCAGCAGGATCATTATCCTTTCTACGCGTTTCCAAGGCTGGACATCTTCCCCGGGGAGACTACTCCTCGAGATACGACTACCGATCTGATCCCTGCTAACACTACTTTTGGCGTGAAGAGAAGGATGGGTGACGCTTCCGCGCGGTTCAAAGTGCCGAAGCTGCCGGTCCATCTTTTCGTGAACGGGAGCTGGGAAGCCAGGGTGGGCGAAAGCCAGCTTGCATTTCTGGATGAGAACACCCTCCCGATTACAGCGACCACCCCCTGCGGCGCTCTGTGCCACTTCAGTTCCCAGTTCCAGCCGGTCAACTACACGACTCGGAACATTGGCGGAGGGGCTGACATTAAGTTGGGCCAGGTACTGCTCACGTGGAAACACTATTTCAGTAGCTTCAATGACCGGCTCACCTTCCCGATCGGAACGTTCACGGGACCGTTCACCCCAGAGTCCGAAGGGGTATCGGTCGTTAATCCCCCTCCGTCAGGCCCGGCGCCGGCTGATGTTTCTGCCGGGAACTATCCCCTCGATATTCCCTCCCCAAACCAGTCGTCATCGGACAGCTTGAACTTGAACTGGGCGGTATCCCCCAAGCTCACCTTCAACAGCCAATTGAGCTACACGCGCTTGCGCAACACGTTTACGCGTCACCCACAGAAGACGTTTGATTCGGACGAGACACTGAACTGGCATCCGATTGACCGTTTGCAGGTGACTGCCGACTATCATCAGCAGAATCTCATCAACAACTTCACGCCTTTTTACAGTCTGTTCGGCAATGTCTCGTACCACGATCATTCGGAGGGCGGGCGGGCGGACTACGAATTGCCCAAAGGTTTCGATGTGGAAGTTCATTACAAGCGCAGCGGGATCACTCGCTCCAATGCTGCCCTGTGGCAGCAGTTCGACCCCGCCATTTTCGCGAGTTATTCGTCACCGTCACAGATCTACTCGATTGACAACTCAGATTTGCTGAAGGTGGTGCCCTCTTCTTCCAGCAACACCACCGGACTGGCCTTGCGTTACCACGATATTGGCCACTGGAGCGCTCGAGCGGGATATGAATGGACGGGCACCCATGATCCCGGCTACTTGATCGTGCCGCAGAGCAATAACCGCGTATTCGCCGATGTATGGTTTACACCTACCCAACGGCTTGTTTTTGCGAACGACATTTCCGTCATCCTGCAGAATGCCTTCCCAGCCATTCCGCTCCTCAGGCCCGATGGAAACGGCCTCTCCGGCGACTTTCAGCGGCGCAACCGCTTTTACACGGAGACTGCCAGCGCCACCTTGCGGTTTGTGCCGGGCTGGGACCTGGGACTCGGATATTCTTATCAGCAAAACAATCTGACGACGTACATGGCATTTCAAAACGACGCGGGCCCCGGATATGTAGTGGATCAGCCCGCCTTACCGTACAAGCAAATCCTCCAGGCTTACTGGGGCGAGTCGACATACACCGCTAAGCAGCGTTTGGGGCTCAATCTCAGGATTACCTACAACTCGGCGCGCAGCGGATTCCGGCCCGATGTGAATCCGAATGATGCGGCACAGCTCGGCAACCTTGCCCTGATCCAGTCAGGCGCTTTCGATCCTTCGGGTCTCTTCCCCGCAGCTCTCAGCAACCTGCAATTTGCCGCAACTCAGGTCTCGGGGGTGATCGTTCCCCAGTGGATCGGGCAGTCGAAGGCGTACTACCTCTTCCCGCGCAAGTTCGAGGGAGGGCTCAACTTCTATTACGGGAGCTACCGGGATTATTGGAACCCTAACCTGAATGGAGTCCTGCGAACCTTCACCATCTACGTTGGGCGGTCGTGGTAGGCCGCGGCCGCTACAGGTGCCCTGACTAGCAGCTTTGCTTAGCGTTCAATTTGGCGAACATTCTTATCGATGTCAGGAGAGGCGCTGGCGGACGCGATCGCTGAGCGCTTTGCCGTCGACGGTTTTTCCTTCGAGGGCGGCTTTCGCGGCTTTGACGACCGCGCCCATTTGCTTGATGGAATTCGCGCCGGTTTCGGCGATGGCTTTGGCGATGGCGGCGTCCATTTCGGCGTCGCTGGCGCCGGCCGGAAGATACGTTTCGATAATGGCGAGCTCTTTTTTCTCCTTGTCGGCGAGATCCTGGCGGCCGCCCTTGGTGAATTGCTCGATCGATTCCTTGCGCTGCTTGAGGAGAGTTTGCAGGAGCTGAATGGATTCGGCTTCGTCGAGTTTGCGAATTTTTTCGGTTTCCTTGTAGGTGATGGCGGACTTAACCATGCGCAGAACGCTGAGGCGCAGCTCGTCCCTGGCGCGCATGGCGTCGGTCAAGTCCTTTTGAATTTTTTCTGCGAGACTCATCGTGATTCCTCGATGGCTAAATATATCAGAGGAATGCGCGTGGGAAGAGAACAGAAAGAATCAACACAGAGAACACGGAGATCGGAACACAGAGGCCACAGAGGCTTAAGAAACCGATTTGACAGCGCGGGAGTGGGCCGCTAAGTTGGTTTGTTTACACGGCGCGGGGAGAACGCGCGGGAGACACGAGGGTTCATGAAAGTTATCGTCGCGGACAAGATCAGCGAGCGCGGGGTGGAGCTGCTGAAGGAAGCGGGATGGAACGTCGTGCTGACGACGAAGGAGACGCTGAACGCCGAGATTGCAGATGCGGATGCGTTGATCGTGCGGAGCGCGACACGGGTCACCGCCGAATTGCTGGATAAGGCCGCGAAGTTGCGCGTAGTGGGACGCGCGGGCGTGGGCGTGGACAACATTGATTTGCCGGAAGCAACGAAGCGCGGCGTGCTGGTGATGAGCACGCCGGGTGGGAACGCGGTGAGCGTGGCGGAACACACGTTTGCGCTGCTGCTGGCGCTGGCGCGGCAAGTGCCGCGGCTGGACAAGGCCATCCACGAGGGGCGCTGGGAGAAATCGAGCGCGGCGGGAACGGAAGTGCGCGGGAAAACGCTGGGGCTGATCGGGCTGGGGCGGATTGGGAGCGAGGTGGCGGTACGCGCGGAAGCGTTCGATATGCGTGTGCTGGCGTACGACCCATACATCAGCGAAGCAGCGGCACGCGAAGTGGCGGTGGAGCTGGTGCCGCTGGAGAAATTGCTGGCGGAGAGCGACTTCGTCTCGTTGCACACGGCGCTCAGCCCAGCGACGCAGAACCTCATCAATGCGGCGACGATCGAGAAAATGAAGAAGGGCGCGCGGCTGGTAAATGCAGCGCGCGGGGAATTGATCGACGAGGCGGCGCTGGCTGAGGCGCTGAAGAGCGGGAAGCTGGCGGGCGCGGCGCTGGACGTTTTTGCGGAGGAGCCGCCGAAAAATTCTCCGCTGGTGGGACTCGCGAATGTGATTGCGACACCGCACGTGGCGGGGTCCACGGCGGAAGCACAGGAGGAAGTGGGCACGCAGATCGCCGTGCAGGTGCGGGACTATCTGGCAGAAGGCATCATCCGCAACGCGGTGAATTTGCCGGCGCTCTCGGCGGATCAATACCGGCGCGTGCGGCCGTACTTGGAGCTGGCGGAGCGGCTAGGGTCGCTGGTTTCGCAAGCAGCGGCATCGCGGCCCGCGCGGATCCGGATCCGATACGCGGGTGAAGTGGCCGAGGTAGGTACGCATCTGTTGCGCAGCGCGGTGCTTGCCGGTGTGCTCAACGCGGTGCTGGACGAAAAAGTGAACGTGGTGAATGCGCCTTCGGTGGCGGCCGCGCGCGGGCTGACCGTGGAGGAAGAGACGCGCCGGCGGGAGCATGGCTTCCCGAACACGCTGGAGGTGGCTGCGTTGCCAGAGTTGACGGCTTCGCAGGCACTTCTGCCGAAGGCTGGATCGCAGGCGGCGTTCGCGGTGGAAGGAACGGTGCTTCATGACGGCTCGCCACGCGTGTTGCAAGTGGACGGCATTTCGCTGGAGGCGCAGCTTGAAGGGACGATTCTCTATCTGCGCAACCGGGATGAGCCCGGTGTAATCGGCCAGGTGGGGATGACGCTTGGCAAGCTCGGAGTGAACATCGCAACGTTTGCTTTAGGCAGGCGGGAAGCAACGCGGGGCGCCGAGGCGGTGTCGCTGGTGCGGCTGGACGGCGACGTATCCGCTTCGATCCTGGGGCCGATTCGTGAAATAGCGGCGATCACAGAGGCGAAGCTCCTTCACTTCGGGGTAGATTAGGCAGTTCCAGTACTTAGATTCGATGAAAATTCTAAATCTATTGAAACGAAATAACATTGCTTGACAGTCTAGGGTAGCCTGGTCTAAAAGCTATATTAAGTTCAGCTTAAGCGAGTGGTGGGACAGGTTGCCGAGAAGTTTCACGCGGAATTTCCACATTGCGCTACCGGCGTCTGCCGATAATGCAGTTTGTGCGCCTGGTTCGACTCCCTCCTATTCCACTCGGCCATTCTTCTTGGTGCAGAAAAGGAGCAGTGCATGATTCGCTTAATGATGAAGGGCAAGGCTCTGCTGACCCTGTTACTCTCATTTTTGATCGTTGCCGGTGCTTATGGGCAAGGCGCTACAACGGCGATTGTTGGAGAAATTACGGACCCGCAAGGGGCAGCAGTCACTGGAGCGAAGGTCGCGGTAAGTGATCCTTCAAGTGGTGTCAAGCGCGATGGAACGACGGACGCAACAGGGCACTATCAATTTCTTTCGCTGCAGCCCGGCACCTACACCCTGCGAGTCGAAATGCAGGGGTTCCGAACTGCCACTACAGGGAATATTGAGGCGCTGGTCTCGACGACACAGCGCGTGGACATCAAGCTCGAGCTCGGGTCAATGTCAGAGACGGTTACGGTGACCGAGGGAGCGGTGGCTGCGGTCAATACGACCGACGCGACGCTAGGCAACGCATTTGACGCTCGCCAAATCCTGGCCTTTCCGATGGAAGGCCGCGATGCGGCTGGAGTCCTGAGTTTGCAGCCAGGCGTGTCAGTCATTCCAAACCTAAACACGGACACGTCTTCTGGTACTAATGCTGTAACTATTGATACGAGAAACGGCGCCGTCAACGGCGGTCGCAGCGACCAGGCCAACATCACGCTGGACGGCGTGGACAACAACGACCAGTTGCTTGGAACAGCGTTCCAGGGTGCCGTGCGATCGACGCTTGATTCGATTGAAGAATTCCGAGTCACAACGGCAGGCATCAACGCGGACCAGGGCCGCTCCTCCGGCGGGCAAGTGACGCTGGTAACGAAAAGCGGGACCAACAGCTTTCACGGTTCCGCGTACGGTCAGAACCGCTCCCGGAATGGAGAGGCGAACGATTGGTTCAATAAGCACAATCAATTAAACAACAAGCAACCAAACGTTCCTCCAGAACTTGTTCGCAATGTGTTCGGCGCTTCCCTTGGCGGGCCGATCTTGAAAGACCGTTTATTCTTCTTTGGGACGTACGAGGGCAGGCGGCAAAATGAAAACCAGCAGCAGAATCGAAACGTTCCCGGCACGAACCTGCGGAACGGAGAGGTGGCTTATCCAAATGTAAGCGGCGGTGTGACCCTCCTCACCAGCGCGCAGATCAAGAGCATGGATACAATTTGTACTACCCAGACAAATACGCACCCTCAGGTAACGTGCCCGTTGGGAAACGGCCCGGACCCCGCGGCCATCGCCAGATTCAACCAGTATCCGGCGCCGAACTCGACGACTTGCCCAAACAACGATGGCTTCAATAATATTTCCTGTTTTTCATTCTCGGCTCCAACGCCTCGCCACGAGAATACGTCCATCGCGAAAATTGACTATAACCTGAACCGCAGCGGCACGCACCGGGTTTTCCTGCGCGGGAATTACCAGGTGGATAGTCAAGCGGGTCCACCGCAGTTCCCTGGACTACCCCCGAACCATCTCTTCCAGAATACGAGCCGTGCACTCGGCGTCGGTTATACGGCGGTGTTCTCCAGCACGCTGGTCAATAGCTTCCGCTATGGATACACCCGGCAGAGTGAATCTACTCAAGGGCTACAAACCGCACCGCAGCTTACGTTCCGCTTCATTGATGATCTAAAGGCTGCGACCTCCACGTCAGCATTCCACGTGCCTGTTCACAACTTTGTGGATGATCTTTCCTGGACGAGAGGGAAACACACGCTGCAGTTTGGAACGAATCTGCGAGTGATCAACAATGTTCGTGAGTCGAACGCAACGTCTTTTAACGGAGCCGTGATCAACCCCGCCTTTCTCCCGGCCAACCCCGCGGGAGCCGGCGGGAGCTTGGATCCGGGGGCATTCGGGTTCCCCGCAGTGGATCTCAACAACCCCAGCCCATACAACAACGCTGTTATCGACCTTGTGGGAATTGTCACGCAGGTTACCGGAAACTATAACCGCGACAGGACCGGGGCCACTTTGGCGCCGGGTGCTGCCGTGCCGCGTCACTTCCGTGCGTGGGAATACGAGTGGTATGTGCAAGATGTCTGGCACGTGAAGCCGAATCTGACGGTGACCGCTGGCCTGCGCTATGACATCCTCGAGCCTCCCTACGAGACTAACGGAACTCAGGCGCAGCCCAACATCAGCATGTTTGACTTCGTAAACAACCGGGCGCGGTTGCAGGCGCTCGGCCAGACGGCTGCTCCGGCCTTCGGTTTTGGACTTTCAGGCCAGGCAAACGGGAAAAGCCCTTACTGGCCGTACGATTTCAAGAACCTCGGGCCGCGCATTGCAATAGCCTATTCGCCGAATCCATCGGGCGGGCTTCTCAAAGCGTTATTTGGCGGCAGCGGCAAGTCGTCTATCCGCGCGGGTTACGGCATCGTATATGACCACTTTGGCCAGGGTGTCGTGAATACCTTCGACCAAAATGGCACCTTTGGACTCTCGACGAGCATCACCAACCCAGCTTCCGTGCAGACGATAGACGGCGGCGCGCGCTTCACCTCAGTGAACACCATTCCGACTTCCAGCCTGAACGGCACCTTGCTTTTCCCGGCGCCGAGCGGCGGCTTCCCCGCGATTCCGCCGATCAGCACGCTGGGGACTTCAGTCCAGCAAATCGCGTATGGGTTTGACGACAAACTCAAGACGCCTTACTCGGAGCTGGTGGATTTCGCGATTACTCGCGAACTTCCGGGTGGGCTTGTGTTCGAAGCCGCCTACGTCGGGAGGTTCGCCCATCGGCTCCTACAACAGCGCGACCTGGGAATGCCTCTTAATCTGACGGATCCCAAGTCGGGCATGAACTACTTCACGGCAGCTGATATGTTCTTTAAGGACGCTGCTGCAGGCACACCCGTGGCGAAAGTCCAGCCAATTCCGTTCTTTCAGAATTTCTTCCCAGGCGCGGCGGGTGTAAATGGATCCACGTGTGGTGCCGGCGGGCCAGGACAGGGAGGGGCGCCGGGCAACGGGGCGTTGGCGCCGGGATCTGAGTCGGCAACGCAGTCCATGTACGAACTCTTTTTCTGCAACTCCGGTCCGGGGACCTTGGGGGAGTCGAATGCGCTCTTTGTTCTTGACGCGTTCTGTTTCCCCGCTTGCGTCAACCAACAACCGGGGAAGTTGCCGGCTCCGTCGGGTCAGCCGGGTGGGCCGTACCAAATCTATAACCCTCAGTATACGGCTTTCTATGCCTGGTCGAGTATGGGGAAGAGCGGCTACAACGCCGGGCAGTTTACCCTGCGCAGCAAGCCGACGCATGGAGTGCAGTTTGACGTCGACTATACGTTTTCCAAATCGATGGACGTAGGCTCGGACGCGGAACGCGTAGGAACGTACGGTGGGTTGAGCGCCGTCGTCAATACGTGGTCGCCGTTCCAGCTTAAGGGCCCCTCCGACTTTGACGCACGTCATCTGATTAGCTCCAATTTGCTCTTTGACCTTCCGTTCGGAAGAGGAAGAAGGTTTGGCAGCCATTGGAACCGTGCAGTGGACACCTTCGTCGGCGGCTGGGAAATCGTTGGCCTTGCGCGCTGGTCGAGCGGACTGCCCTTCAGCGTCATCAACGGATTCGATTTCCCGACCAACTTCCAGCTTCCCGGAAACGCGGAACTCGTCGGCCCCCGGCCTGCAACAGGCAGAGTGGCGTTTGGACCCAACGGAGACCCCTATGGCTTCGTGCTGGGTTCGAATGCCGGCACATCTAATTTCAACCTACCTGCCAACGGTGGTACGCCGAGCTTCCGGCTGGCTATGCCGGGAGAATCCGGACAGAGGAACAACTTCCGCGGCGACGGCTATTTCGGCTCGGACGCTGGCGTAAACAAAAACTTCCGCATAACGGAGCGCCAGTCTTTGCGATTCAGCGCTTACGCTTTCAACTGGACCAACTCGGTGCGGTTTGACCCGGCCTTCATCAACGCAAACCTCCAAAATACGGCGGTGTTTGGGCTCTACTCGAACACTCTTACACAATCACGCAGAATGGAATTTGCTCTGCGCTATAGCTTCTAAGACACCTTCCATTCAAACCGCCGCCGGGATGCATAAGCATCCTGGCGGTTTTCTTTTGCGCGGTGGAGAGCTGAGGTCCGAGTGGCATCGGAGAGCCAAGACCGATTCGAAAATGACGCAGCATTGAATAAGTAGAACTTTTCTTGACATCTTCGGGCCATCTGTCCTAAAACGTACGTCAATTGATGGGAAGCAGGTGGCGGAATAGGTTGTCCGGGGTTAATTTCTTATTTGCCGGCTCTTGTCGCCGTATAAATCGTCTTGATTCCAGGGTGTTTCCCCGTACATCTCTTCCATTCGTAATTTTTGACTTTATCGCGGCTCGAGAGGAGCAACCCATGGATTGGTCGTTCATCAAGAGAAATTTCCTGACTTGTTTGGCGATGCTTTTGCTCGCTGCAACGTGGGTTTTTGCGCAAACGACTGCGCGGCTTACCGGAACCGTGAAAGATCAATCCGGTGGAATCGTCGCGGGGGCGGCGGTCACCCTGACGAATCAAGCGACCAACGTCAATCGAGCGACGAAGACGGACAGCGACGGCAATTATTTGTTTGCACTTGTGGACGCCGGGGTTTACCGGCTGACGGTGGAACACGCCGGCTTCAAGAAAAATGTGCAGAACGAGATCACCCTGGAAGTGAATCAAAATGCGCGGCTGGACGTCGCCCTGGAAGTAGGGCAGGTGACGGAGACCATCGAAGTGTCCGCGGCAGTTCCGCAAATCGACACGTCCGGGGCTGTTCTGGGAAAGGTCGAAGACACGCGCCGGATTCAGGATCTCCCGCTTGTGGATCGCGACACGCTGCAGCTTGGATTGTTGCAAGCCGGAGTTTTTGCTCCGGATCCGGACGACGGTTCAGGAAATCCTTTCAGCGTCAGTGGGCAGCGCTCGGAGTCGCTGACGTTTTTGATAGATGGGGCGGACAATACGGACTTCCTCGGCAACAACATCGTCGTGAGTCCCAATCCGGACGCGGTCCAGGAATTCAAGATTCTTACGAATAATTATGACGCGGAATTTGGACGTTCCTCGGGCGGAATCGTCAACCAGGTGATCAAATCGGGGACGAACCAGTTGCATGGCTCGGCGTTCGAGTTCCTGCGCAACGACGTGTTGAATGCCAGAGATTTCTTCCTTCAACAGCGCGCGACGTTCAAGCGCAATGTTTTCGGCGGCACGGTGGGTGGTCCAATAAAGAAAGACAAGACTTTTATTTTCGGCGCGTATCAGGGAGCCCGGCGGCGTGAGGGCCAAATTCTGCCGCAACTCACCGTGCTAAGCCAGGCGGAACGCGGCGGCAATTTCGGAGAATTGTGTGGTGCACCCACCGATTTCAACGGGTCTGGAACTTGTACAAATCCAAATGGGACCCAACTGGTGAACCCTGCGACCGGCAACCCATATCCATTTAATCAAGTCCCAGTGAATCCAGTTTCAGCGAAATATATCGCAAAGTATCTGCCTCCCCCCACTCCGGGCTTGTCCAATAACGGATTTATTTCCTCGGCCGGAGCTGCGATCGATGAGGATCAGGGCGTGCTTCGCGTGGATCACACTCTGAGTCAACGCGACACCCTGTCAGGGCTCTATGTGATCAACGACGTGCGAGATGCTTTTCCCTTTGCGATTAACAAGGGCGCTTCGACGGGCGGAAACGTTCCGCTAGGTTCCGGCTTTATCGACGCAACTCGCGACCAGATCCTTACGCTCACCTGGACGCACAGCTTTGCTCGCGGATGGATCAATGAGTTCCGGGCCTCGGCCAACCGCACGGCAACCTTGTCGGCGGATCCGACGGACCACACCACTCCTCAGGACCTTGGATTTACGAACGTCAACCCCGATGACCCGCATGGCGCCGCGCCACCGATCATTTTCACCCCAGGATTCAATATTGGCCCGTCGCCACAGGGCCCCACAACGCTGCATGATATGACTTACCAATATCAAGACCACTTCACTATTCCACATGGCCGCCACGAGTGGAAGTTTGGAGCAGATATTCGTCGAGTTCAAAACAACTTCAATTTCGATTTCTTCACTAACGGGAGTTTCACGTTTGGGAATGCGAGTAACGCCCCTGCAAGTCTTGGCCACACGTTTACGGGCAGCGGGCTGGCGGATTTCGTCGCTGGTTTTCCTGGCAATTACTTCCAGTTCTCGAACGCTGTCTACGCTATCCGTACGACATCGCAATACTATTACGCGGAGGATACCTTCAAGATCCGTCCGCGATTGACTCTTAACCTCGGCGTGCGCTACGAATACAACAGCCCGCAGTACGACATCCACAATGAAATCATGGGCTTCTTCGGAGCAGGTGCGCAGTCCAAGGTGTTTCCGAACGCGCCGCCGGGAGTCCTCTACCCCGGCGACCCCGGCACGCCGAATCGCGCCCTGCTCTATCCGGACAGGAATAACTGGGCTCCACGCGTCGGTTTTGCTTGGGATATCTTCGGCAATGCCAAACTGGTCATGCGTGGTGGTGCGGGCATCTTCTATGACATCGAGGATGGAGCGCTCAACCTCCAGTTTGGTGGGCAAGCGCCTTTCGGCGATGTCTCGAACTTGAATCCTATCCCGGGTCAGGTCACAAACGGAAACGCCTTCGCCGATCCCTTTGGGGCGCTCGGAATCATTAACCCCTATCCGTTTGCCGCCAATGGACGCATAGGCCAGTTTTTCGTCCCTAAAATCTCATTCGCGTATGTCACCGACCCGCATTTCCGGACGCCGTACTCGGAGAACGCCAACTTCGGCTTCCAGTACCAATTAACGAAGAACACCGCCGTCGAAGCCGTATATGTGGGCAGCTTTGGGCGGAAACTCATCAGCACTCCGGAGTTGAATCCGCCTCAGCCGGCGGTAGAGGCGCAGCAACTCGCGAATGGTTTCCTAAATGAGGATTGTGCCCGGCTGCTCTCCGGCTGTGTCAATCCGGGGACTGATCCCAATGCAAGTCTGCAAGACATAGGCTCGATGCTCACCAACAAGAGCACAGGTCTCTCCGACAGCCATCAATTTCAGCTCACGGTGGATAGGCGCTACAGTCACGGTTTGTCCTTCCGCCTGGCCTATACACTGGCAAAGACGATGGACCTCAGCTCGGGCTTCCGGGCGCGGTCGGGAGGCTACACTGATCCGTTCGATCCGGGGCTGGACCGTGCGCTGGCGGATTTCGACGCCACGCACCGCCTGGTCTTCAGCGGAAGCTGGGAGCTTCCCATTGGCAGGCCCTTCCGGAAAATGGTGTTCATGAAGAAGGTTGCCGAAGGCTGGCAGGTGAACGTGATCACGAGCTTCCAGACCGGGCAGCCCTTCACGATCCTTTCGAACAACGACAACAGCCTCCAGGGAAACTTCCAGGATCGGCCGAATCTCATTGGTAAAATCCAGACGTTTGACCCGCGCCATGTCAGTACGTTCTCGGGGGCGGCAGCCAATTGCGCAGGCGAGACCACCGATGCGAACGGCAACATTAGCGGAAACTTCTATTACAATCCGACGGCTTTTGACTGCACGTTTAACAACGATGGCCACTTGGCTCCCGGTTCTCTTGCCTCCTTCGGCAACCTTGGCCGGAATACCATCCGCGGTCCGGGCATCAACAACTGGGACATATCGTTCCTGAAAAAGACGAAAATCTCCGAAACAAAGTCGCTCGAGTTCCGTGCGGAGATGTTCAACGCCTTCAATCACGCTCAATTCTTGAATCCGGATAACGCGGGTTTCAGCGGAACGTTTGGTCAAATCAGCCAGACGCGCGGTCCACGTCTGGTGCAGTTTGCGCTGAAGTTCTACTTCTAAAATCCAGGGGGAGGTAGGCAACCTAGCCGCTCCGGCGAAGCTATGCTAATCTGTTGACTCTGCTTGGCACTGTCGAAAGTGTCTGAGCGTGCCGGTCGGGGCGTGGCTCAGCCTGGCTAGAGCGCCTGGTTCGGGACCAGGAGGTCGATGGTTCAAATCCATTCGCCCCGACCA
>JBIOGB010000034.1:0-41910 GCA_044447665.1 Candidatus Acidiferrales bacterium
GAATGGCAGGATGCGTTTCAGCGCTTCCCGCACTTTGTCTTCGCGAACGCGGAAAGCGATGGCGTTTTCCTTGCGTGTGGCCCTGCGCTCCAGCGCCAGGCTTAGCTGGTACAAAAAAAACTCCTCGAAGATGAGCCGCTGCTGCGCCGGAGAACGAAATGCGTTCAGTGCATCCAGCGATTCTCCGGGCGGCGGAAAGTGCGTCTGGATGATTGCGTCGCGCCTCGAAGGATAGCCAAGCCGCGCGCTCAACTCTCGAGGCAGTATGTCCGGCATCTTTGGATTGAGAAGCTGTACGGCCGCATACATCGCGCGGCGAATGGCGCGCGATCCGAAGGTTCCGACCGCCTCATAGATCGGCACGATTCTGCCGACTTCGGTCGAGTCCATTTCTTCGCTGCGAAACACCTCGATCTGTGGATTGACCATCTCCAGCCGCGCGGGGCGCAACTTATCGATCTCAGCCTTGCCATGCAGAATCAACAATTGTCCGGGCTTGAGGCGGCCCTCCAAATAGCCGCCGTGAAAAAATTTGCAAGGGAGCGAGCCGGAATCGTCCTGGACGAGCAAATGGTAGATGGCGTCGCGGCCTCTCATGCGGCGCACGGCCTGGCCGCTCATGACACGCGCGCGGATGGTGTACGTGCCGTTCGGCTGGATGTCGCGAATATTTGAAAAGTGAATGCGATCTTCATAGCGAAACGGCAGGTAGGTGAGCAGATCTTCGAGAGTGTAGATGCCACGCTGCGCCAACAGCTCCGCGCGCTGCGGGCCGACGCCCTTGATCATGCGAACTTCCGTTGTGAGACCGAGTGACATTAGAAAAAGCAATCCAAAAGTGTCCCGCTGGCCAGCGCGCTCGAGGAGCGGCGGACCCACCATCTTTATATCATCCCCGGGAGCGGTGCCTGTTTACCTCTCGCAAGGAAACACGCGGACGCGGCGAAACTTGCGCCCGCCGCATACGTATCGATAGAGTGAAGCATTCAAACGATGGGTAATCGCAGACGGATGCATAGCTGCACTTGACGAGGGGGCTCCATTGTCCAGAGAGCGTCTCACGGGTTCGGAAAAACGCGCGCTGTTGTTCTGGGTGATGCTGGGCATCGCGGGCGCCCTCTTCGCCCGCCACTACTTTTTCCGAGCGTTCCCTGAAGCGTCGGTGGACTTTCGCGTCTCGCGCGAGGAAGCCCTCGCGCGTGCCCAGCGGTTTGCGAGCGGCCTGGGCGAGGACGTCAGCAGCTATCAGTCGGCCATTATTTTTGATGTGGACGACAACGCCAAAACCTACCTCGAGCGCGAGCTCGGCCTGCAGCAAGCCAACCGGCTGATGTCCTCGGAACTCAACATCTGGTATTGGGACGTGCGCTTCTTCAAGCCACAGCAGGAGGAGGAGTTCCACGTTCGCGTCAGCCCCGCGGGAGAGATCATTGGTTATAGCCACAAGGAGGAAGAGGCTCGCGCGGGCGCGGCGCTCGATCAAACCGCTGTCCAAGCCTTGGCGCAAAATTTCCTCAGCGGCAAACTCGGGATTGACCTGCGCAATTGGGACTTCCTGCCGGAAGAGATGAACTCGAACAAGCGCCCGAATCGTCTCGACTGGTCGTTCACCTGGGAAAAGCACGGCTTCCGCGCCAAGGATGCCCCCTACCGCCTTCAGGTTGCGATTCAAGGCGACCGCGTCGGCAGCACCCAGCAATACTTGCAAGTGCCGGAAGCCTGGGAGCGCAGCTACCAGCAGCTCCGCTCCACAAACATTTTTTATAACGAACTGGCCCTTCTACCCTATGCAGTTCTGCTTGGAGCCGCGCTCTGGTTCGGAATTTCCTTAACGCGCCGGGGACAAACAAGCTGGGGCGGCGCCATCAAGCTCGGAATCGTTGTGGCCGTGCTGCTATTTTTCATGCAACTCAACGAATGGCCGCTGGCGCGTGCGAGCTACGACACGAACTCTTCCTACGGAACTTTTATCTTCGAGCAGCTCGCCAAGGCGGTGCTTTTTGGCCTGGGTTCCGCCCTGACTATCTCGCTGATTCTTCCCGGCGCCGAGCCGCTCTACCGCGCCTCGCAGCCGGACCGCTTGCGGCTCCGCGAAGCATTCACGCCGCGGGGGTTGCGCTCGAAAGAATTTTTTTCTTCCTCTGTCGTCGGTTTGTCGATGGCCTCTGCGCATATAGGTTTCATCGTAGCTTTCTATATGATCGCCAGCCGTTTTGGAGCATGGGCTCCCCAGGAAATCAATTACGAAAATTCCGTCAACACGGCGTTCCCGTGGATTGCAGGCGTGGCTATTGGCTTGCTGGCTTCGACCAGCGAGGAGTTCCTTTTCCGGCTATTTGCAGTTCCCTTTCTTCATCGAGTGACGCGTTCGCGCGTCCTCGCGGTGATTTTGCCCGCCTTTGCCTGGAGCTTTCTGCATTCCGCCTATCCGAACGAACCGCCTTACATTCGCGGCCTTGAAGTGGGCCTCATCGGAATCGTCGCGGGGATTGTGATGCTCCGCTGGGGCATTCTGGCCACGCTCATCTGGCATTACACCGTGGATGCGTCGCTGGTGGGGTTGTTGTTGATCCGTTCTAACAGCCTCTACTTCAGAGTGTCCGGTGCCATTGTTGCGGCGGCGGCCCTCGCTCCGCTCGCGTTTTCCGCCATTTCCTATCTGACGCGTGACGGGTTCGAGGCGGCTGAGGATTTGCTCAACCGGGCCAAGCCCATTCAGGACACTTCTCTTGCCGTCACCCCACCTTCTTCCGGTGTAGAGGCCGTGGGGCGACGCTATGATGCGCTGACTGCAGGAACGATCGGCATTCTTACAGCTTGTTTTATCGTGGGTGGCGTACTCGCCTGGCGCCTGAAAGAACCCGCGATCGGTGATTACCTAAGACTTTCCGTAGATGCGAAGACTGGACAAGGTCGCGCCGATGAAATTCTTCGCCAGCGGGGCCTCGATCCAAAGTCTTTCCACCGTGTTACGGTGCTCATAAACACGACCGATCCGGTGACGAATGAATTTCTGCGGCAGCGGGTCGGAATTGCCCGGCTGAACGATGTCTACGCCAAGCAGGTGCCCGGCGCCCTCTGGCGCGTGCGTTACTTCCGCGAAAGCCAGCCAGAAGAGTACGCAGTCGTCCTCAAGCCGGACGGGTCTCTGCATTCCATCCACCACACACTTGCGGAAGCCGCGCCCGGCCCTTCGCTCACGAAAGAAGAAGCTAAAGCACGTGCCGAAAAATTTCTGCGAGAGGAAAAGAAAGTCGATTTGACCCAGTGGACTCTGGTCGAAGCCAATTCGGACAAACGCCCACATCGAACGGATCACTCGCTGACCTGGCAGCAAAATATACCGCTCGATTCCGCACTTGATTCAGCAGCCAATTCCAATGGGCATGCGTTTGCACGAATCGAGCTGTCAGTCCTGGGCGATGAGGTCGCCAACTACCGCACCTATATCAAGATTCCCGACGACTGGCACCGCAAGCAAGAGGAGCTTACCCTGCCTCGCATGCTCGTGGACTACACCGTGCCCCTCTTGTTCTGCCTTGGATTGGGGCTCGCTGCGCTTGTCCTTTTTCTCAAGAATCTTCGCTCCGAGGTTGTTCGGTCCATCCCCTGGAAGCGTTTGGGCTTTTGGTCAACTTGGGGGCTCCTTGCGTACGTCCTGGTGTTCTTTCTGGGCAATCACATCCCCACTTTCATCAATCTTTACGACACGGCAATCCCATACAAAACCATGCTTGGCGGACTCGGCGTCGGCTTCATTCTCGGTGCGGCGTTCTATTTCAGCGCTCTGGCACTTCTCTTTGGAACTGCGTGGTACTACGCTTCGCGCGCCTTTGGCGAAGAACGCATTCCCCACTGGATCAATATGCCGCCCGCATACTATCGCGATGCGTTGTGGATCGGTCTGGGAGGCGGAGCTGCTCTTCTCGGGCTGAGTCGTCTTCTCCAAGCCGTCTCCGTCTATTGGCCGACGCTCCACAGGGCGGCGGAAGCTTCCTTCGGGCAGGATTTTGACGCAGTTCTGCCGGCCGCTTCGATCCTGGGCAGGACCCTGATCCATGGCCTTTTCCTTACGGGCATTGTCGCTGCGCTCGTTTCGTTTGTCGTTGCGGAGCTTCGCCCCCGCTGGTTGAGAGCTTCGCTCTTTTTTCTGGGAACGTTGTCATTGGTTGGCAGCAATTGGGGCAACTCAGTCGACCTCGCCAAGCTTTTCTTCACCAAGGCCATCTTGCTCGTCATCCTTATTCTTGGCGTACAGCGTTTCATGCGTTTCAACATCCTAGGCTGCTTCTTGGTCCTCGCCGTTACTACCCTGTCGGCGGGAGTGACCGAACTAATGGGCCAGCCGAATGCATTCTATCGCGCGAACGGCTATGCGGTTCTTCTCACGTTATTCCTTCTCCTGGCTTGGCCACTTGCGGCTTGGCGAATGCGCAGCATCGGCAGCACGTAGGCGAGGGGACTTTCTCCGGGGCTATCGCACTAGACAACCGATGTCGGTTGAAGGAAATCGGAAACAAATAACGCCGCACTTGCGTTACTAAGACTGGAAGCGGCTGCTCACCCACACGCTGGAGCTACGTCCAATTTGGGTGGTCACGCGGGACTCCGTGTTAAGCTAAAAAGCGTCTTTTCTAGCTAAAGTGTTGCTGGACATGCGGCAACACGGCCTCGCGCGAAGAGAAAGCGAAATATGCCGTTTCCAAGATGGGCGTTGGCTTTTGCCGATGAATCCGGCCGGGCGGGCAGCACCGAAGCCGCCGTGGCTACGGTGACTTCTTTGTCCCAGCTTGACGAACGGGCCCTCGTGGCCGAGGCGCAGACGGGCAGCCGCACGGCTTTCGAAGAACTCGTGCGCCGCTATGACCGCGACGTTCTCCGCCTGGCCCTCAACCTGATGAAGCGCCCGGAAGATGCCCGCGACGTTTATCAGGAAGCCTTCCTGAAGGTGTACCGCAATCTCCACCGGTTTCGCTTCGAGTGCAGCTTTTATACTTGGCTCTACCGCATCGTCACCAACGTTTGCCTCGACCAGTTGCGCCGCCGCCAAGCGCGTCCCGAAGACCAGGCGCCGGAATTCAGCGCCGCCCGCCACGACGAAGGCATCACTGACTTTTTCGAACGCCAGCGTGAGTATCGCCCCACGCTGGATCCCGAGCGGCGGCTCGTCGGCAAGGAAATTCAAGCGCGGATCACCATCGCAATGGAAAGGCTGTCTCCGCGTGAGAGGATTGTTTTCGAAATGAAGCACTATCAAGGCCTGAAGCTGCGCGCCATCGGCGACGCGCTGGGAACGACCGAAGAGACCGTGAAGAACTCGCTGTTCCGCGCCACCCGCAAACTCCGCAGTCAATTGAGAGGTTTGCTGTGAGTGCTCGCGACAATATGACCCGCTGTTCGGACGTCGCCCCGCTTTTGGTTTTCTACGCGTGTGACGAAGTGGACGCGGCGGAGCGTTCCTCGATCGAAACACATCTGGCTGCCTGTTCCGTTTGCTCCACACAGCTCGCGGAAGAAAAAGCCCTGAATACAGCGTTTGTCGACGCGCTGCAGCCTGCCGAGCAGTTCGATCCCTCAGGGATCCTGCTCTCGCAATGCCGCAGCGAACTCGCCGAACTGCTCGACGACTTGGCGGCCCCGCCGGTGCGCGAGCAGTGGAGACCTTTCGGCTGGGTGCGCCGCTGGATGACTTTGCGCCCTGCCTGGAGCGCTGCGGCGTTTGTATTGTTCGGCGCAGTGCTCGGCGCGCAAGTCCTCCAGTGGATTCCCTCCCACAACGGCGTCAACTCCACCGGCCAAACCGTTAATGTCCTCGCCAGACCGCAGATAACCGAAGATCAGCTCTCGAAGATGTCCGTAGCGGGAATCAACTTTACGCCCGGCCAGGATTCCGCCCCCGGCACTATTCAACTGCAGCTCCGCGCCGAACAACCGCTGGTGCTCTCGGGAAACTTGGACGACACCGAAGTGCGCCGGGTGCTCACCTACGTCATCGAGAACGATGACCGGTTTGATCCCGGCTTGCGGCTCGATTGCCTGGAAGCGCTGAAATCACGCACGGGCGATGCAGATGTACGCCACGCCCTGCTTGCCGCGGTTCGCAAGGACAGGAATCCTGCGGTGCGTATGAAAGCGATTGAATCGCTCCGTGACTCGGGGGGCGACAAGGCCGTGCGGGAAGCGCTGCTCGAAGCGCTCGATCACGACGCCAATCCAGGCGTGCGCGTCGAAGCCGTCAATCTGCTCTTGCGCGCTTTCGAAAACAAACCCGGTGAAGCTGCCGATACTGTATCCACTCCCGGTGAGGATTCCATTCCTCCTGATCCCTCCGTAGCTCACGTCGTCCAGACCCTCGAGGATTTGCAGCGGCACGACCCGAACCGTTATGTTCGCATGCGCAGCGCGGCAGCTCTGCGGCGGATCGAACCTCACGAAGTGCAGTAGTGCATCCGCGTTGTATGAGAAAAATTTTTGCTCGATCGATGATGAATTTTACTCTTCGCCGGACCCTTCGAAAAGCTGCTCTGATCCCCTGCGGCGGCTTGATCGTCTCACTCTTTGCCGTCGCGTTTTGCGCCGAACTCACCGTTTCCGCCGGAATGCCCAAGCCCTCCAAATTGAATTTCGAGAAACCTGGCGAGCCTCCCGCACAGCGTTTTTCCGCCGATCGCACGGGAGTTCTGCAGACCGGAGAAAGCCTCACTCTCCGGCTCACTGCGGACCTCGGTTCCGTGAGGATTGTTTCTCTCGAAGACGGCGCTGCGCCAGTCGTCCGCTACGCAGTTCATATCGAAACGGACGCCCGGGCTCCTTTGGCGCAAAGTTTCCTGGAACATTATTCGCTCACCGCGAAATCTTCTACTTCTGGAGTGGAGATTAGCGGCGCGCTGCCGCCGCAAGCCGCCCACGCCGCTGGGGGGGCTCAATTCTGGGTGCAATTTGAAGTGAGTGTCCCTCGCAGTTACAGCGTCGACGTGAACACCCAGGCTGGAGACATTGAGACGCAAGATATCGGAGGCACGGCGACGCTTGTGACCCAGGGTGGAAATATTCATACGGGAAAGATCGGTTTTGCCAGTCCGCGCGGCGCCGCAGCTCGTCCCGTGGCTAAACTCGAAACAGGAGGCGGCCACATCCAGGTGCTCGATGTTGCGGGTGACATCAACGCCTTCACGGCTGGAGGGCACATCATCGCTGGAAATGTAGCGGGCGATGCTGTGCTTCGGAGCGGCGGTGGCCACATTCGCGCCGGTGAGATCGGCGGACGCGCCGAACTGGATACCGATGGTGGAAATATCACGGTGGGGAAGGCAGGAAGCGTGGTGAGCGTGCGCACGGGTGGCGGCCAGATAGATTTCGGCGAAGTGCGGGGCTCCGTGCGTGCTCAGACCGGCGGAGGTGGCATCCGCGTGATCTACGTCTCGGGCCCGATGGAGGTTGAATCGAGCGCTGGAAGTATTTGCCTGACGCGCGTTGCGGGCTCCGTGCGCGCGGCAACTGCCGGCGGCACAATCACGGCATGGATCAATCCCGATGCGCCCTCCGCTAATGGCGCGGTTAATCTTGCTGGTGCTTCGCAGCTCTCTTCCGGTGATGGCGATATCGTCGTCTTCCTGCCACGCAATCTCGCCGCCAACATCGAAGCTGTGGTCGAATCGGGCGGGGCGCGCGGCATCGAAGCGGATCCTGCACTCGGTCTGACCTTCAGCTCTCCCGCAAGCCGCAACGGGAGCCCGTTGCGCGCTGTGGGCGTACTGAATGGCGGTGGGCCGCTGCTCAAGCTGCGCACGACCGCGGGGAAAATCCGCCTGCAATACCTCGATTCCGAGACTGCCTTGCGCGATTCGCTCATTCGCGAGGAAAAAGAACGCTTGATCCAGCGCCTCAGTGAGATGCCGCAATTCACCGCGGTGGCCAACAAGGAGCTCGTTCCAAGCCAAACCGCAGCTCCGGATTCCGCAGAAAAAATCGACTGGCTCGATAGTTGGATGGACAAGCTGGAAATTGCGCTTCTGGGCGGCCTCCGCGAGGATGCGGGCGAATTTCAGAAGCGCCTCGTTTATTGCCCAAAGCCGTCCTATCCCCAGCTGGCGCGGCAAGCCGGCGTGGAAGGCATTGTCAGACTGCAGGTTCGCGTGACGAGAGACGGCCGCGTGGAGGTAGAGAAGCTGCTTGAGGGCGCACCTGTCCTCGCCGATGCGGCGATGGATGCAGTCAAGGGGTGGCGTGCCAAGCCCGTTTGGATGGAAGGCAAGCAGATTGACGTCATCTCGACCGTGACGTTTAATTTTCAGTTGCACTGATCCACAGGTGCACGCGCGCAGACGCGTCCGAATTTCGTTCAGGTCCTCGGTTCTCGATTTTGAGATGTCTTGAAGGGGGTAGAACGTTATGCTTCGACCGGTCTTTCGATCGCTCGGGTTGTTCGTCCTCATTTTGGCCGCAGCCTGGGCAGTTCCTTGCCTCGCCATCACCAAAGAATTCAACCAATCCTATCCGCTGCAGCCCGGAGGCTCCTTCGAGCTTCAGAATGTAAATGGGGCCGTCGAAGTGCAAGCCTGGGACCGCGATACGGTGGAGATCCGCGCAGTGAAGAGCGCAAAACAGAAAGAGTCCGACCTCGAACGCGTCTCCATCGAAGTGGATGCAAAGCCCGCTGCGATTTCCGTGGCCACGCATTATCCGCAAAACGAAGGCGTTGAGGTGGCTGTCGAATATATCGTGCACGTGCCACACAGCGCGCGCGTCGAGCATATCGGAACGGTGAATGGCACGTTGCGCATTGCCGGAGTAGAAGAAGTTGAAGACTTGCACACGGTGAACGGCAATATCGAAGTCTATGAAAGCGGTGGAAACGTGCATGCGCACACCACCAACGGCAACGTGCATCTGGAGTTGGCCCATGTTCAAGAGAAGAACGGAGCGATTGCGGAGACCACCAATGGATCCGTACTTCTGGCTGTTCCCGCGGACACTCAGGCGGATTTGGAAGCGCGCTGTCTGAACGGAAACTTTATGTCGGAATTGCCCGTGAGCATGGAAGGCTCGCTGCGCCCTCGCGAAATGCACGGCCGGCTTGGGAATGGCGGCGCGCCGATCCGGTTGCGCACCGTGAATGGCGGAATTCGAGTGGTCGCCCTGCGGTCGACGGTTTAGCGTCAGCCGCGTCTAATCCAACGAAAGGTAGGGACGACGATGAAATACCGCATGCTAATCATCTCAGGGGGACTTGCAGCTTTCGGTGTTGTGCTTGCCGCGCTGCCCAGCCCTTCGGCAACCTCATCGACAACACCGCAGGAACGAGCGAGCTGTGCCAGTTCATCGCTTCAACAGAAACTTGAAAACCTGCGGGACTTGCTGCAGGAGCGCTTGGCTGGCCGGCGCGAAGCAAATATCCAGCTGGCGGAAGCCCGCGCGCTCCAGGAATCCGGGCGAATTCTTTCCCAAAGAGTGCAAGCCCTCCAGAACCTCGACGATGTGCAGACCCCAGAGGCGGATGATATTTCCGTCTATCTTGCGGATGCCGAAGGAGGCAGCTGGCTCGGGGTCGAAACCCGCGAAGTTTCTTCTGAAAAAGCGAAAGACCTGAAGCTTCCGGCTGAGCGCGGAGTCGTGCTTGAACGCATTGTTCCCGGTAGCCCCGCGGCCAAAGCAGGCCTCAAGGAGAATGATGTTGCTACCGAGATCAACGGTCAGCGCGTCGAAGGCGTAGCGCAATTTCGCCGGATGATTCGCGAAATTCCTGCCGGGCGCTCGGTGCAGCTTACCGTTTGGCGCGACGGTCGCGCGCAAACTCTCAACGTCACGCTCGGCAAAGCAGAAGACCGCCACGGCGAGTGGATGAAAGCGGCGCCCGGCACCTTTGCTTTTCACGTTCCGGAAATCCCCGACACGGTCGAGATTCCGGGAATCCCTGAAATGGATTGGGGCGGAATGTTATTTCCGGGCATGCGTCCACGGCTGGGGATTGATGCGGAGGATCTCAGCGGCCAGCTCGGCGCCTTTTTCGGAGTGCCGGATGGCGAAGGCGTGCTCGTCCGCGAAGTGAATCCCGGATCGCCGGCGGAGAAGGCCGGGGTAAAAGCGGGCGACGTCATCACGAAGATCGACGACGAACGCGTTCGCTCGATCGGCGATCTTCATGCCAAGCTGGCGGCAATGCACGATGACAAGTCGCTGAAACTCGGCATTCTGCGGAACCGGAGCGAAGTAAACTTGACCGTCGAGCTCCCGGCTCCCGCACCGAAAACGAAACGCCTGTTTTCACATCGGACCAACATTTGAGGTGAGAATTCCGGAAGAGGGCCCGAGCCTCGCGCTCGGGCCCTCTTCTATTTGTGGACACACTTCTAAACCGCGTTTGAATAACGTTTGCGCCGCTCTAATCTGCACCTTCGCGCCAGTACTTCCGCGCCAGTCGCAGCGGCCTCCGCAACGCCGTGAACAGTCCTATCCTTTCCTTTTCGTCGTTTCCCTCCCAGTCTTCTTCGGTGGGAGAAAGCGTCAATCTCAACAGGTAGGAGAGTCCCGGCAGGAGCGCGCCCCGCATCCTCACTCGAAATGAAGCGCGCTCGAGGAGTGTCCGCCGCGTAAATCTCACCGACAGCAACTGGCGCGCGATTTCGGCGGCCAGCTGTTCTGCTCCTCTGTCCGATCGGATCACTCTCTCAATTTCCCCCGGCAACTTTATCTGGAACGTCTCCGCCGCCAGCAGCAAGCCCAGGGTCAGCATTCTCTCCGCGCCGACCTGGCGGGCCGTCATGAACGCTCGATCCCAGTCGAAATTCTTCTGCTGGGATACCAACGCCGCGACGTCCGCAATCCACATGAACCGCTCCCAGAAGTGCTTTGCGCTGTGGATGCAATCGAGCAATAGCTCGTCTTCGGCGCACAGCGCAGGCACAGTGTGCGCATCAAACGATAAGCAACTTTTCCGTTTAAAGAATTCCTCAACAGGAAGTGGGCGTGGAAAATAGCGCAGAGTTTGTTCCGTGTGCAGCTCTATCCTCCGGTTCGTATTTGGCCATCTGAAAACATATTCGCCCGGAACTTTCCCGGCCAGGATTGCGCTAAGCGGAACTTTGGGTTCATATCCGCGGCTGGTCATCAATTCCGCAAAGCCGGTGACGTCGCGCTGCCGCACCAGCAGATCCACATCTTCATATTGCCGTTTGCTTGCATCGCCATAGGCTCTCTCGGACAGTGCCGGCCCTTTCACCACCAGCGCTTCCATGCCCGCCGCCCGGAAACTATCCAGCAGACGAAACAATTCCGCCATCAAGCTTAAGGTGAAGAGAAGCAGAGCGCGGCGTTTCTCCCGCAGTTTCCGCTGCACTTCCCGGGGCACATTCGACTCTTGCTCCCCAAGCACTCTCTCGGCCAGCTGCACCAGTACGCCGTGTTCCTCCGCGAGACGCAGCAACACGGGCCAGTCTGGTTTTTTGCGCAGCAAATCAGAAAGTCGTTGTGGATTACACTCCAGCGAAGCGCATTCAACCAGCACCGCCCATTCCGGTGCGAGCCCGCCTGTTCCGAATGGAGATGTGCCTTGCAGAGGAGTCCCCCTGGCTAACTCACAGTAGTGTACTCGACGAATACTCGCTCGACCCGATGCACATGTTTATCCTGGGGACCAACCGAAGATAGGAGTCGATGTCGCACCTTACGCAAAAGGAAAAGGCCGGCCACGGATTGCGGGGCCGGCCCGAAAGATTCTGCGCACCGAAGGGCTTAGGGCTTCTTTTTCTTTGTGCTGACCTTCATCTCGATGCCCGGAGCAATTTGTTGGAGCGCATCCAGCCCCTGCTTGGCTTGTGCGCCATACTGGCCATTAGGATCGAGTTCGAGCGCTTTCTGATAAGCCTCGGCTGTTCCGGGCTGAATGACAAACTCCAACTTGTCACCCACCTTCTTGGTCTCCATCGTGCCAACCAGCGCCGCTCCCAGCAAGTACCACCCCTGCGCGTTTTTCGGGTCGAGCTCGGTGGACTTTTTCAGAGGATTGACCGCTTCTTTCAAACGGCTGGCATTGTACAGCGTAATTCCAAAATTGCGCCACGCCTGCGCGGCATTGGGAGGATCAAGTTCCGCGCTCTTCTGATACGCGGCCGTGGCCTCATCAATCTTTCCGGCGCGCCCCTCGATTCCTCCGAGGTTATTGTAATAAGCCGCTGTCGGCTTGGATTCGATGGCTTGCTTATACGCTGCGATCGCATCGTCGTTCCTGCCCGCGGCATCGTAAGCGTCGGCAAGCCTGGCGTAAATCAGATGCAGGTTTGGATCTTTTTCCGGCGCCGCAGCCTTCGCACCTTCCAATTCCGTCACCGCTTTGCCGGAAAGATCCGCGACCTGCTGCTTGAGCGTGTCACGCTGGCCTTCCGCGGCCTTCCCCAGATCGGTCTTCGCTTGCTTCACTTGATCCAGCAAGGCCACTCCCGCATCGAAGTGCCCCTTCATGTTCTGAAACTTCTGCTTCTCCTCTTCCTGCTTCCTGAGCGCTTCTTGAGCTTCGGCGCCTTGCTTGGCAACTACGTCTTTGAAGTTAACGTCGACCTTTACGTCATTCCCGCCCTGCACTCGGCACTGCACATCATAGGGTTTGTTCGGCGCGGGTAGCTGCACGGAAACGGTGTAAATTGCGGCCCTCAGATTGCGGACGGAATACTTTCCATCCTTGTCCGTCTTGGTCTCCGACTTGGCGCCCTGATCGCTTACGGCTTGAATACTGATATCAGTCCAGGGTTTTCCGGTGATATCCATGATCTGTCCGCTGATTGAACCGTCGTTCTGCGCTGCGGCGCGCGGCGCGAGCGCTGAAAACAGCACGACCATCAAGACAACAGCGAGCGGCCATGGCCTCTTTTTCAGTGACATCGGTATTGCCGGAGTCCACCCAATTCGTTTCATTCTCTATTCTCCTGTTGACCGTTTCGCGGTCACTCTCCCGTTCGTTGCGGGAAGCCCCTGCCCGGCAGCTCCGGGCTTTCTGAGCTCTATTATCTATAATCTGGCGCGGAATCCAAGCTCAGTGCTGTGCGGCAACCCTCTGCCGGTAGGGGATGGGGTCCGGCACTCCTGCCTCTGCAAATGCTCGCATCCGCAGCAAACAACTATCGCACGTGCCGCAGGCTGCTTCTTCGCCCTGGTAGCATGACCAGGTTAGATGCAGCGGCGCCCCTAACTCGATGCCTCTCCGGATGATCTCGCTCTTCTTCAGCGTGATTACCGGCGTCATGATTTCGATCTGCGTCTCCGGCCGCGTCCCTGTGCGTATGAGCTCCTGAAACACGCGGTAATATTCCGGCCGGCAATCGGGATATCCAGAGCTGTCTTCCGCCACCGCGCCGATGTAAATCGCCACGGCTCCAATCGCTTCCGCCCAGCTCACCGCCACCGAGAGAAAATGCGCATTGCGGAAGGGCACATAGGTCACCGGAATGGAGCCGCCGCCTGATCTTACTGCGCCCAGTTCGCTTTCCGGCACCGCGATCTTTGTGTCCGTAAGCGCCGAGCCGCCAATCGCGCGAAAGTGGTCGAGTTGGACTATGAGCCTCTCGCGCACCCCGTAGAAATCAGCGATGTTGTCAAATGCGCGCCGCTCACGCCGCTCGGTGCGCTGGCCATATCCCGCGTGGAGCAGCGCGAGATTCTCGGCGCCGTGCCGCTCCCGCGCGATCGCCGCGCTCACGCACGAATCCATTCCCCCGCTCAACAGCACCACAGCCTTGCGTGCATCATGCGCGGTTCTCGTCATTACGAATTAGACACCCTTCGTCGCCGGTTCCCAGATAAACTTGTGCAGTTGCAAGCCCAACCGCACCGGCAGCCCGTCTCCGAGAATCCATTCAACCAGCGTGCGTGGCTCAAGACCCGGGCATTTGCCCTGCGGGTCCTCGAAAACGGGTGAAAACAGAACCTGCTTCACGCGCGCCGGAAGTCCATGCCGCGCCGTAAACTCTCGCGCAAACTCATAGTCACGCCGCGTGGAGAGCACAAACTTCACCTCATCCTCCGCGGACAACGCATCGAGATTCGCCATGTTGAAGCTATCCGCCTCACCGGAGTCGGGACACTTCACGTCTACAATCTTGATCACCGCTTGCGGCAGTCGTCCGATGAACCGTTCCCCGCTCGTCTCAATCATCACGGTATATCCTGCAGCGAGGAGCTTTTCCGCCAGCGGATAGATTTCTTCCTGCAGGAGCGGCTCGCCACCCGTCAACTCCACGAGCGGCACGCCAGCCTCTGCACCAGCCGCGCCGCCTGTTCGGCTCGCAAGTTCATCCACGCGCGAAATGACTTCGTCGATGCTCATCTTCGTTCCGCCATGAAACGCGTAGGCAGTATCGCACCACGTGCAGCGCAGATTGCAGCCGGTCAAACGCACAAAAATACAGGGCAAGCCTGCCCGCGTGCCTTCTCCTTGAATCGATTTGAATATTTCCGTGATGAACATGAACTTGGAAGTCGCGACTCTGCTCGTGCCGTTCGCGAAGGGACTCGGCTTTCCCCTCGCCGCGGCAACCCTAATCCCTTACTGACGCCCGGCATCCTCTTTTCGTTTAGCCTTTCGTGACAACCAGTACAGTGCTCCAACAAAAAGCGCAACCGCAACAATCAACCTTGGATAGCCGGGTGAAAAACCCATCTCGCGCAACACGATTACATATCCCGTCGCGACCAGCACCGCTGGGATCAGAACGATGAAAAGGGCGCGGTTCATCTGCTTACCCACAAATGCATTATGCCCCCGGCCGGTACTGCGCCCTGCTCGTATCCGTCTCCCACAAAATCACATCCGTGATGCGCGCGCCCGGCGGCAAATCTTTCAAGCGCCGCGTCACCTCGTCATAAAAATACTTCGCAACGTTTTCCGCCGATGGGTTCACGGTCTTGAACGGATCGAGGTCGTTCATAAACTGGTGATCGAGCCTGCCCATAATTTCCCGAATCACCTGCTTCAAATGTGTGAAATCGACCAGCAATCCGATGGAATTGAGCTGTGGCCCTTCAAGTGTCACGCGCACGCGGTAATTGTGTCCGTGCACGTTCTCGCATTTCCCTTTGTACCCGCGCAGCGCATGGCCTGCGGAAAAAGTCTCTTCTACGCTGACTTGAAACATGATGCTCCACGATAATTCATCCCCGCTCAGCGAAGGCAGACACTTTTGTCACGGAATTGCCCGGGAAGTGTCTAACTCAGGCGGGGCTTGCCGCGCTGGCGGTTGTGCGGCCGCCTTTCCCATCGAGGAATCGCGCCACATCCGCCAACTCGTGCGTCGTTCCGTAGCTCGGCAGCGACTCTAGGAAAATCTTACCATAGGGCATCCGCAGGATGCGGGTGTCCAGCAGCGCCAGCACGCCCCGGTCGGTTTTCGTTCGAATCAGCCGTCCAAAGCCCTGCTTCAGCGCCAGGACCGCCTCGGGCACCTGATACTCGGCAAAGGGATTGCGGCCGTCCTCCTGCAACGCGCGCACCCGCGCCGCCACGATGGGATCGCTAGGCACTGCAAACGGCAGGCGGTCCACGATGACGCAGGAGAGCTGCTCGCCGGGAACGTCCACGCCCTGCCAGAAGCTCGAAGTCGCGAAGAGCACGGCGCCAGGAGTGTTCTTGAACCGCTCCAGAAGCACCGAACGCGGCGCCGTCCCCTGCAGCAGCAGCGGAAACTCCACCCGCGTGCGCACGCGCTCGAACAATTCGTTCATCTGCGAGTAGCTCGTAAAGAGGCAGAAGGCCCGGCCCTGGCTGAGCTCCAGAAGCTGGACAATTTCATCCGCCGCCTTGGACGAAAACGCCGGGTCTCGAACATCGGGCACCGTGCGCGGAAGATAGAGCAGCGCCTGCCGGCCGAAGTCAAATTCTTGCGGCAGCGCGCGCTCTTTCGTGTGGTCCAGACCCAGTCTCTGCCGGATAAATTCGAAGCGGCCACCGACAGTCAGCGTGGCCGAAGTAAGGATCGCGGTGTCGAACGCTTCGAATAGCCGCTCGCGCAGGATCTGGCTTACGTCGATCGGCGTGGCTGCCAGGAAAACACCTTTATTTCGCCGCTCGTACCAATAGACAAAATTCCGCTCGTTCGACTCGAAGAGGAAGGTCATCTCCTGCCGCAATTCGAAGCTTCGCCGCGCGATTCTCAGCAACTCTTCCGGCTTCAGCGCCAGCGCTGCGAATTCCGTCTCAAGCCCCTTCAGCGCTGAAGTTAGCGCGTCATAAGTCTCGCGGTTCTGCTCGAGAAAAGCCTCGCGTTCGTTACGCGCAAACGGAAAGCGCCCGTCGCGCGGCGGAAACGTCTCAAAGAACGCCCGGCTTCTTTCGCGAATTCGCTGCGTGCGCCGCAGCAGCGCCGGCGAGCCCAGATGCAGCATCCGCAGCGTCTGATCCGCGTCACGTGCCAGCTCTTCGAATCGAAAATTGGAAATCTCCCGGCCGAAATAATCGCTGGCCACGTCCTCGATTTCATGCGCCTCGTCAAACACCACCGCCGAATATTCCGGCAGGATGCGGCCGAAATCGTCCCGCTTCAGCGCCAGGTCGGCAAAAAACAAGTGGTGATTCACGATGATCAGGTCCGCCTCTTTCGCGCGCTGGTGCATCGCGGTCACAAAACACTGGTTGAACTCACTGCATTTCTGCCCCGTGCAGGTATCCCGGCGCGCGTCGAGCCGCGTCCATAATTCGGAATCATCGGGCAGAAAAGTCAGCTCGGCGCGGTCGCCGGTCTCCGTCAGCTTGGACCAGTCGCGGATCTGCCGGAATGCATCTATCTCCTCCATGCCCTTCAATATCGGCTGGTCGGCCAGTTGATGGAGTTTCGCGCGGCACAGAAAATTCGAGCGCCCTTTCATCACCGCAACCTTGAGGTCAGGCGCGAAGTATTTTTGCAGAAACGGAACGTCCTTCTGGTAAAGCTGCTCTTGCAATGATTTCGTCGCGGTTGAAATAACCACCCGCCGCCCGCTGCGGATCGCCGGCAGCAGATACGCCAGCGTCTTGCCCGTCCCCGTGCCCGCCTCCACGATTGCGTGGTGATGCGTTGCGAAGGCGTCGTGCACCATTTCTGCCATCTCCAGCTGCGCTGGCCGGTGCTCGTATACGCCGTACATGCATTTCTCGAGGAATCCTCCCGGTCCGAACACATCCCGCATCGAGGGCCCTTCCTGTCCGCCGACGCCCGAGCGTGCATCCTGTTCCTCAACGGGGTCTGGTCCTCCAACCGTAGGGTCCTCCTCACGGGAGACATATCCGCGCTCCGCACTATGGATAGCGCGTTTCCCCTTTGTTTCGGAAGGGCCGGCGGCCGAATTCGTCGCACGCTTTGCCAAAACCCACCTTTTCTGATCGCGTTCTTTGCTGACAGTTCGTACAAATCTTTAAGCGATTGTGCCCTCAAACCATAACATACCCTGCGGCTTCTCTTTGGCCACGCGCAGCGGATGAAACACTCCAATTCAATTTCGCATCCAAGACAGTAAGCAGTTTAGCAACCAACGTTGTTTTGCAGTCCCGTGCGCCGTTTTCGGGCGTTAGAGTCTCTATGGGGAATCAAGGCGAGTGCCATGATGAGCGCTCGTAGCTTAACTTCACGTGGGGGACCCGATGTTTCGTAAGAACGTCTCTCTTTCCATGCTCTTAGTGGCGGCCATCTCGCTGGCTTCTTGCAGCGGCGTGCCAAAATCAGGTGGTGGCGGCGGCGGTGGCGGCGGCAATACTACGTTGAGTCTCACCATGAGGGACACGCTGTTGACCGGTACTTCGATTCTCTCTTTCAAAGTGACCATCACGGGCGTTTCACTCACTCCCTCCACCGGGAAACCGGTCAGCCTGACATTAAATCCCACGACTCCCATTATCGAACTCACGCATTTGCAAAGTGATTCCGCTTTTCTCGGCACCTCAACGGTGCCCAGCGGGAATTACACAAGCGCAGCCATCTCGTTCACTTCCCCGGACATTGTCCTCATCAACCAAACTACCGTCCCACTTACGGGTGGGACTACGGCTTGCCCGGTCAGCCCTGTCAGCGCGGTCACGACCTGTGAGTTCAAGCCGACCACCTCGGGAATGATTACACTTACGACCGCTCCGTTCCCATTGACTCTGACCTCTAACCAGCAAACGGGCCTGTCGCTCGACTTTAATCTGAACAATGTCATTACCATGACGAACGGCGCCGTCTCCGTAGATTTCACACAGCCCAACGTGCTCACTGCCTCCACCTTGCCTCACACGGGGACACCCTCCGGTGCGTTGGACCTGATCGAGGACTTCACCGGCGTCATTACCACAATCAGCGGAAACAATGTCACGGTCCATTCCGACACCAAGGGAACGATCACGGCCGTCGCCAACTCCAGCACGACCTTTAATATCGATCCGGCCGTGGCCGCCTGCTCCGCGCAAAACATCACCTGCCTCGGCACCAACAAGACCGTCAGTATCGATGCTTCCCTCAACCCGGATGGGACGATGACGCTTCTTGAGGCTGACCTTCTGGACAATGTTTCCGTGGATGAAGTCGAAGGCACAGTCTTCTCCGTAAACGCCGTTGCTCCGCAGATCTTGGTCGTTTTGTCGGACAAGACAGTTGTGAGTGGAAATTCCGTTCTGACCGCCGCCACAGGGGGGACCATCGTCCAGGCCTCCCTTAGCGGCCCTACCCCGGCCTTTTCCGTGGACACAAAGGGTCTGAGCGCTGTCACCGGGTCCCCTGTCGCCATCAATAGTTTCCTAGCGCTTGCGAATGTGTTTGCGGGACAAACCGTCCGGATGCGGGTAACTAGTCCTACCGCAGGGGCAAGTTCCACTGTCCTGGTCAACACGAACTCCGTCGTGCTGCGTTTCTCTCGGGTGACCGGAACGATCTCCATACAGCCGGCCAGCCCGTTTTTCGGTCTTGCTCCCACAGCCTTGCCGAGCTTCCTGGGTGGCATCATCGGCCTCGCGAATATCCCTGTGCAAATCTCCTCGGGACAAACTCACTTTGATGGCGTGACCGATATCACGGGGTTAAACGTAGGGGACACCGTTTCCGTCCGCGCCCTGTTTATCCCGAATTATCTGACTTCCCCATTCTTCGCTGCGAAGGTTCGCAAGCACTAAGCGTCGACTCCAACCGGGTCGGGTTTAGGCGTAAAAAATTTCCGCCTCCGCAAATGGAAAGGGCCGCTCCGGCAAAGGGAAGCGGCCCTTTTAGCTTCTCATTCGATTTGTAACCCCTACAGGATCACGCCGGCTGTACCCCGCCTACCGTTGTATTCGGTGGCAATGGCGGCGTGAAAGGCCCCGCCGGTGAGCCCGGCGCAACCGTCGGCTGGAACCTCTTGTAAAGCGCCAACGAAATCGCGCCAATTCCCCAAAGGATTACGCCAAATCTTACCCATCCCCCAACGTGCGGAATCGATCCGGCCAATCGTACGATGATCAAACCAATCGCCATTCGGCCAATCAACGGCCAAATTTCGCTAGTTCGTCCGAGAAGCCACTGTCCGAGCACCCCCCCAACGACCAACTGCGCAATGAACAGCGCCATCAGCCACAGCAGAAATGTGGTGATTCCAATCGGGAGACCGACCACCGTCACGCAAGCGATCACCGCGGCGATCGGCACACCGAATAAAACCAGCACGCCGAGGCCAAGTGACGCCCCGTACCGTTCCGCGGAATCCACGCTTTCCTGCGCAAACTTAGGCATCAGGGCGAAGAGCACCAGCCCGAAAAGAACGAGAGCTGCTGTCCAGATTACCCGCCAAACGTAGTACCTGCCCTTCAGATAGGCCGGCTTTTTCTCGATCTTCTTGAACTCCACGGGCGATGCCAGCTTTGCCCCGGAAGAAACATCCGGGGGCCTGTGGCCTTCAAACCGTGACGTTCCCTCGACCACCGCTGTTGAGCCTATTGTTAACGTGTCTCCCTTTGCTCGAATATCTCCCCCAACGGTGCCGGTAATTCGCGCCTCCGCGGAATAAGCGAGAAGATCGCGGCCCAGCTTGCCATCCAGGCTTATAGTCTCTGCGAAAACGGTCAGGCTGCCTCCGATCTTTGCGGAATTCTCCACATTCACCACTTGATCGAACGTCAATACGTTTTTTCCTACACTTCCGCGGAGCGTCACGTTGTTCGAGAACGACCGGATGTTTCCATCCACTTGTCCGCTGACCCGTAGCGCCTGAGAGAAGGCGATCAGGTCGCCTTTCACATGGCCTTCGACGGTGGCATCTTGAGAAAACACGAACACATCGCCTTCGATGGTACCTTCGACGCGCACGTGATGGCCCGTCAAATAGATATCGCCTTTGATCGTTTCATCCTGTTTGACTTCGACGTAGTCACCCTGCCGTGATTCCACCGCTCCCGCTGTCGTCGGCAGCCCCAGCGCCGCGCACAATCCTGCTAGCACCAGCGCGAGCGCCGATCCTCGCCGTATGCGTCGCCGGAAAAATGCCGCGCCAACTCCCGCCAGTGTGAGCAGCGCAATCGCCTCGAGCAGTGTGATCATGGATTGCCATCCTTTCCAAAAAGCTCCCTGAAAAACCAGCAGGCTCAGAATGTTTGTTCCGCCAAACCCCGCCTGCTCCAGTTGTTGCTGCCAGGGTTCGATATAACCGGTATAGAGCGCGTACGCGCCCGTCGCCGCCAGTCCAAACGCAACCCCCCAAATCCATTGCAGCGAATGCTTCGCGCGCTCCTGAAATTCCGCCAGCCGCGCCGGCAACGGCTCTTCTTCCTCAAGCATGGCGCGTGTCAGCAGCCGCGATTCGCGCTCCAAGGCGCGCATTAACGTGCGGCAAGCGGCGCAATCCTGCGTGTGCGCGGATACTTCCTGCGCGCGCGCGCAGTCGAGTTGCCGCTCCACGTACAGCAGGCACGTCATTTCATCCAGGTGGTTCATCCCGTGACCTGTCGTCTCGCTCAAGAAGCGCCTCCCGCGGCCAGCGCGCTCGTATGCTCCAGCGCCTGCCGCAGTTCATGCCGCGCGCGCAACAGCACCACGCCCACGAAAGCCCGCCGCACTCCCAGCGCATCGGCAATTTCGTCGTAACTCATGTCCGAGTAATAGCGCATCGCCAAGGCCATCCGTGCCCGCCCTCCCAGCTTGTCCAGCGCCTTGCGCACCTCTTCGCTGGTGCGCTGCTCGATCAACCGGTCGAGCTGGCTTGGATCCGGGTGTTCCAAGGGAACACTATCCACGTCTTCGGTCTCTTTGTCCTGGCGGATCTTCCGCCGCCGCAGCGTATCCCAGCAATGATTGGCCGACATCTTGTACAGCCAAGCCGAAAACGACCGGCTTTGGTCGTACTGCACTAGCTTATCCCGCAGCTTCATGAAAATTTCCGTCGTCGCGTCTTCCGCATCTTCGCGCGTCGGCAGCGCCCTCCGGCAGAAACGGAAAATCGCCGGGGCGTAATCCCGATAGAGCTCGCCCCAGGCCTCGGCATCTCCGGCCTTGGCCCGCGTGATCGCTTCTGTCGGCTCGGTTTTAACCGGGGCGCTCATTCGGCCTGGTCTTAGCGCTTCCATAGCCTTATACGCAGCAAAGCCCCAAAAACTTACACAAACGTAACAACGGGGGTCAGAAGCCCTGTCCTGGCGATAATTGGGGCAACCTCACTCTGGCCCAGCACTCTACCAGAAATTGCCGATTGGCCTAAGTTACACGGTTTGAGCCCGATTCCTTGCGTAGGAGCCCGGAAAACAGAGCGGCCCGGCGAAATCGCCGGGCCGCTGGAAGGAACCGAGCTAGCTCTGAAGTGATTCGTTCAGAATTGGAGTTTTACGGATAATTGAAGACTCCGGGTCCCGCCTCCGCCCAATACCGGGTTCCCCACGCCAACGTCGGATGTCGCCGTGATGGCCAGGTTGCCGATATGCCTTCCGGTCACCGGATTCATGCCCGCCGGGAACTGTAGGGACCGGTTAGGGGCCGCGTCCGCGAAGAACGCCACGGCCAGCGGACTGGCAAAGTTCGGATGGTTCAGCAGGTTATACGCATCCACCCGGAACAGGAGTTTTAAGCGTTCCGTGATGCTAGTCACCTTGCTGATGGCAAGGTCCATGTTTCGGTAGTTTGGTCCCATGAGCGCATTGCGGCCCAGATTGCCGAAATGCCGCGTTCCCGGCGTGCAGGTGTCGAACGCAAAACCCGTGCCTGTGCCGTTTGGCGTGCATGGCATCGCGAAAGAATTCAGGTTCAGGTAATGGGTCGGATCGCTTTGATTATATTGAATCGGCCCCACAACATCTGGCCGGTCCACGGAAGAACCTGATCCGCTGTAGTCGTCAATGGTGTTGTAATTCATGCTGAACGGGTGGCCGCTCGCAATCGTCGCGACGCCGCTGAGCATCCAGCCCTCGCCCATGCGTCCCCACGATTTCCATTTGGGCAGATCATAACTCGAAGACCACACAAAGCGGTTTCTCAGGTCGAAATTCGATGGCCCCTTCTCCGCAGCAGTGTTCGTGCCATCCTGAGATTCGGCCGCGTTGGGCACATAGTCCTGGCTGTCGCTGGCCGTATCAATCGAATGCGACCACGTGTAGGTGATCTGGTTCGTCCAGCCGTGGAAATTCTGCTGGCTCAGCGAGGTTTGCAGCGAATGGTAGTGCGAAACCGCCGAAGATTCGAGCTGGTTGACGATGAAAGGCGCATTTGGCGCAATCGCGCTCAAAGGCGTCGTGAAATTCCGCGGGGTCGCGAAGTCGTTGATGCAATTGCAGGCCAAGTCGGCGGCGGTGATAGTCGCCTGATTCGGCTGGTTGATGTCGCGCAGCCGCAACAGTTTGTGGCCGGAAGATCCCACGTACCCGATCTGCAGCATGGTGTTCTTGAAGAGTTCCTGCTGTACGTTCAGGTTGAAGTTGTACACGTACGGGTTGCGCATGTGCTGGTCCACGGTTGAAGCATCCGTGGTTTGGCTTGGCGCTGGCCCTGTAGCGGGTGTCGTTGTAAAAATCTGCATGCCCGGCTTGATCGGAATTGCACCGGCTGCGAAGGTCTTGTTTAGAAACACCGGGTCCGGACCGATGGCGTTGTATGCCACGCCGGCATTGAAGGAGTTCTCATAAATCTGCCCGGTGAAGGCGTCCTGCGAGAAGTCGTCATAAAACACGCCGAACCCTGCGCGGATGACGGTTTTCTGTTTGCCGGTCACGTCCCAGGCGAGACTGGTGCGCGGGCTGAAGCTGCGGAAATCCTTGTTGTAAAGTGGATCGCGGTGAACCAGACCTGCTGTCGGGTCATACACGCTGAAAAGTCCTTGAGCTTCGTGAATCACTCCGAAGTAGTCCCAACGCAGCCCCATGTTCAGCGTGAAATTGCGCGTCCATCGGAACGAATCCTGGACGTAAAGCGCGTCGTTTCCCTGCCGTGCGTCGCGATCGGTCACGCCGGTTACGATGCGGCTTGAGAATAGCGCCGTGTTCGACGGACTGCCCATCAAGAAATTTGCCAGTTCCGGCGTGGTCACCGTTGTTCCGGTTTCCGTGGGGCCAAAGACCAGGACTCCGCGAGCGCTGAAATCGTTGAACGAGCGCACCGTCGTCGCACGGAACTCGTACCCTATCTTGATGTCGTGACTCCCATGCTTCCAGGACAATCCGTCAATCGCTTGCCAGTTTGCATCCACGCGGTCACGCGGGTTCGAAAAGGGCGACGAGCCTAGGAACGACAGCGTCAGGAAACGTATCGTGGGTAGGCCGAAGTCGCGCGGATTCGTTACCCCCAGATTCAAACCAAGCGATGTGTCGGGGTTGCCGAAAACGCCGGCATCCTCTGGATAGAACCCGTTGCGATAGCGGTTCCAGCCAAAGCGGGCTTCGTTCACGGTGTTTGAGGAGATCGTGCTCACCAAGCTGACCGATACCAATTGTGTACGGATCGGCGCGACGGTGTTCGTGCCCGGCAGGTTGTTCCCTCCCGCAAGTCCCAGCGGGAAACTCTGCGTGCTGTCCCCGAAGAAATAGCGCCCGCTCAATTGATTGTCCTTATTGATGGCGTGATCGATCTTCACGATCATGCTGTTGATGTTGTTGGAGAATCGAACGCCATCAACGGAATTCGCTGCGCCCGAGGCTGCATTCGCGATGTTGACGCCCGGCCAAATATTCTTTCCGCCCGAACATTTCCCTTTCGACTGGCAAAAGTTAAATAAATTCAGAATCACCGGATTGACGACTCCCCCCGGCTGTCCGGTAACGCACGCGATAATCGTCGTCGTGCACTGCGTCGGGTCCGCCGCTGGATTTGTCGTGTTCTTGATATTCGTTATGGCATTCTGGAAATCGGCCACCGACGGCACGACATTCAACGATGTAATCGCCCCGCCTTCCCGTTGCCCTTCGTAAGCTAAGAAGAAAAATGTCTTATCCTTGGCCACCGGCCCGCCGAGCGTTCCGCCATACTGATTGTTTCGAAAGGCGTCTTTGTTTCCCACCGTATTGAAAAAGTTCCGCGCGTTCAGGTGATCGTTGCGGAAGTATTCATACGCGCTGCCGTGGTAGTTGTTCGTGCCGCTCTTGGTCACGATGTTGATGACCCCGCCCGCATTGCGCCCGTACTCGGGCTCGAAGTTCGACAGCACCCGGACTTCCGCAATCGCATCGAGCGGCAGCACCGTTCCCGGCGTGCCGAACACGCCGCCCTCGTTAATTGCCGGATCGTTGCGGTACCCGTCATTTTCATCCGTTCCATCCAGCATGAAATTGTTCGCGCGTCCGCGGTTGCCGTTCACGGCTACGTACCCGAACGAACCTGGGGAATCGCCGGCCCCGTTCGGCTCTCCCGCCGCGCCTGGCACGTTAATCAGCAGCTTTGTGTAGTCGCGCCCATTGATCGGAAGGTCTTCCACCTGCTTGCTTTCGAACGCTCCGCCCAGCGTATTGGAAGTCGTCTCCACAAGCGGCAGCGCCTCACCAGACACTTCCACCGTCTGCGCCAGCGCTCCGGGCTGCAGCGTCACATCGGCGCGCCGCTCGCTCGAAACCTCCACGCGAATTCCCGACACCACCCCGCTCTTGAAGCCGTTCATCTCCACCGTCACGCTGTAATTCCCGATGGGCAGCTCAGGCACTGAATAACTTCCGTCATCGCCGGTCGCTGCTGTGCGCACTAATCCGGTGTCCACATTCTTCACCGTCACGGTCGCCCCGCTCACCGCCGCACCGGACGAGTCCGTCACCGTGCCGAGGATCGTTCCTCGGAAAGTTTGCGCCTTGCCTGGGTTGCCGCAGAGAAGCAGCAACGCCGCCGCGCTCCCAATCACGAAGGCGCGCAGCCTGCGCATGTTCATTGAAGCAAACTTCACCGTACCGACCGCTTCGCGGCCACACTTCCTATCGTCCGTTTTCATTCGATCCCCCGGTCAGGCTTTCCCGGCGCTTCCCCCAACCAACAAAAATGCGCCGCTGGATGCCAAATTGGCACCATTAATTGCAATTACAGTAACCGCATGCGCGCAGGGCCGTCAAGCAATCAACGCGAGATTTTTGGCATTTCATCTATCGAATTTATTTCTGCTGCGTCCGTCAACTCGCGGTATTGGCGTGAGCGACGAGGAGAATGGCAAAAAGATAGAAGAGAAACATCAAGGCGAGATATGTCTTGGCCCGGCGGTTGGCGCCCTGAAATTCCTTCCAAACGAAGACGCCCCACAGGGCCGCGACCATCGGCGAGGACTGGCCAATCGCATAAGAAATCGCCACCCCCGTAAAATTCGCCGCCACAAGATTGAATACCGTCCCAATACCCCAGATGCACCCGCCCAGAAGGCCGAGCAGATGACCCGCCCCGGGACCCCGAAAGAAATCTCCAAATTGCACCGGCTCGCCAACAAGCGGCTTTTTCATGAAATAAATATTCCAAACAAAACAGGAAAGCAGCGCGCCGAGCGTGAAGAACACGCTGACACTGTAGGGGCCAAGCGTTCTTCCATGCGTCATGGCGCGCGTGACGAAAGGCGCCCAGTTCCCCATCAAGAAGCCGGACACCATGCACGTGAAGATGCTCTTTTTCGAGAGGGCACGGCCCACCCCTGACAAGCTGCCGTACGCTTTGCCGTCCAGCACCACGGCGATCAATGCGCAAGTCACTCCGGCGGCCAGCATGACCGCGTCCCCTTTGGGCTGCAGGATATAACTTGCGACTACGCCGACGACGAGCGCGATGCCGATAGCGACTGGAAATGCGATCGCCAGGCCCGCCATGTCGATGGCGGCTACCAGGAGAAGATTCGCAAGATTGAAGACCGCGCCTCCAATCATTGTCGAGACGATATTGGAGGGGTCCGCCGCGTTCGCATTATTCAGAAAGCTCGAAGAATCATGCCCGGTGCTGCCCAAGGTGAACGCCATAACCAGCGATATGAGAAAAATTCCGACGGCGTAGTCCCAATAAAAGAGTTCGAATCGGTAATTCTTGACGCCTTTAAAGGCGTTGGCCCAGGAACCCCAGCAGACCGCGCTGGCAATCGTCATCAGCAAAGCCACAGCGATACTGTGAGGAACAAACATCTGTGCGCCTCCTGGTCAGAGATGCCGCCTACCCTCGAGATAATTGCTAGAACCCCATCGCTTCCGCGGGACGCTGCGCCTTGATGAGGGCAACGACTTCATCACGCTTGCCCATCGCCCGTGCCCCCACTTTCGTGCAACACAGAGCGGCGCAGGCGTTGGCGAACAATCCCACCCGCTTGTGGTCCCAGCCCTGTAACAAACCGTAGGACAGTCCGCCCATGAACGCGTCACCCGCGCCCGTGCTGTCCACGACCTTTACCTTGAAGGCTGGAACGTGAGCCACGCTGCCTGCGCTCGCGATCAAAGAACCTTCCGCGCCCATGGTGACCGCGACGACCTTGGGGCCCAGAGTCAGCAGCTTAATGGCGATTTTTTCGTACTCGGTTTCGCCCGTAATCTCCCGGGCGGCGGCTTTGCAAGGTTTCAGAACATCGACGAGCCGTAAAGCAGCGATGAGGTCTTTCTCGGCGCCGAGTCGCGCTTGCGCGAAGTAACTCGGCGCAACGTCGAGATCGAAGATAACGCGAACTCCTGCTTCGCGCGCAATCTGCATCCCCTCCCTGACGGGTGGCAAAGGAAGCTGCGAGGCCTCGGTATGAAAATGTTTCGCTTTCCTGATGTGCGGCGCAAATCGATTGCGCACCTGCTCCACCGAGAGCTTTCCGTTGACGTTCGGAAACATATAGATGCAGCGCTCGCCCTCTGCGTCGACGGGAATCCAGGTGAGCGACGATTGCTCGCCCTTTACGGCCTCGATGCCGGAGACGTCAAGCCCGTCTTCTTCAAATGCCCGCACAATCAATCGGCCGCTTTCGTCGTCACCGATCAGCCCCAGCCACCCCGCGCTTGCGCCAAGCCGCGCCACTTGCGCGAGATTGTTGCCCGTCACCCCGCCGGCATGTATTTCCATGCGATTGGCATTGATCTTTTCATCGGGTCCCAGCAAGCGTGGAACGATTGCGAAATAGTCAATGGTGCAGCTTCCGATTCCAACGACTTGCGTGGTTTTCGGCATGTTTTCCCCGATTCGCTCCTTGATGAACTGCACCTGCAGATTGCACTTGCGTCTTTGCCCTAATTCACCGCTGATGAGGCGGCGTGCGCCGACGGCGTAGGCCGCGTCAGCAAATCGACGTACAGCCTGCAAAACTTATCTTTGTCGAGGTCTTTCTGCACCTCGACAAGTGGCTCGCCCAGCCCGGGCTGATGGCCTGGCGCCCAGGACAGTGTATCCCCGTAAGAAGCGCCGTGGTTGGTTTCGACGTCAGTATAGAGTTTCTCCCATCTTGTAATAACGCTCGGGTCATCCTCTGGGTGCGCCGATTGCAGATTCCCGCTTAGTTGCGTGACGTTGCACACAGCTCTGAGTGATCGTAATCACAGCCATCGACACGTTACTGAAATGAAAATTAACCGCGCAAGAGGTAAAACCTAGGGTGCTTTGTGCTTGCAAGCATCGGCTTGGATGTAGGAAGCGTCAGCGTCAAGCTGGCTGCCATCCTGGGCCCCGAGGAAACTCACGAACTTGTTAAACCTCTGGCGGGGTCGTCGGCATTTCGCCTTATCTCAGAATCAAAGGAAAAATGGCGCGCAAGCTGTCTGAGTTCGATCATCGTGTCCGAATGCCGCCGTTCTCTGGGGAATCCGTTCGAGGCAGCTCTGGATCTGCTGCGCGAATTTCAAAAACTGCTCCCCGATTCCTGCCGAGCTGTGGTCCGTGTGACGGGCTCCGGAGGCCGCCGCGTCGCCAGAGCGCTGGATATGCCATCCGAAAATGAATTCAAGGCGATCGCGCGCGGCGTGTCGGCACTCTATCCGCACGTTCGCACTGTTTTCGAGATGGGCGGCGAGAACTCAAAGTATCTCTTGCTGGATGGTTCCCGGAACAACGATGGCGGCGAGTACCCTGACCTGTTCGGCCGTTCGGCAGGGATCCTTGACTACTCCATGAGCAGCCAGTGCGCCGCGGGCACCGGCTCGTTCATCGACCAACAGGCGTCACGGCTGCAATACCGCGTGGAAGACATCGGGGCGGTCGTCTTGAAAGCAAACTCTACGGCTCGCATCGCCGGGCGTTGTTCGGTGTTTGCCAAAACCGACATGATTCACGCGCAGCAGAAGGGTTACAGCACCGCGGAAGTGCTCAAGGGCTTGTGCGAGGCTGTCTCGCGCAATTTCAAAGGCAATATTGTCAGAGGCCGAAAGGTAGCAGTCCCGGTTGCATTCATTGGCGGCGTCTCGCAAAACGCCGGAGTCGTCCGGAGTTTGGCGGAGGCCTTCCACCTTGCTCCGGAAGACCTGATTGTTCCTGAGCTCTATGCATGGCTGGGTGCCATCGGCGCGGCGCTTCTTGCGAACCCGGCGCAGTCTCAGTCATTTCATTTCGACGCAAACAACTCTGTGCAAGGTCATTCTTCTGCTTCGGTTTCTCATTGCGAACCTCTCTCGCTCGAAAACGTTTTGTTGCTGCGCGATCATCCCGCGGCATCAAGGACAGAGCCTCTGCCGGAAGCCGGCAATGATGCGATCCCCGCATATCTGGGAATCGATATTGGCTCCGTCAGCACCAATCTGGCTCTGCTCGATGAGTCCGGCCGGCTTCTTCATGGAATCTATCTGCGCACCGTCGGACGTCCGATTGAAGTGGTCAACCAGGGGCTTCAGGAAATCGAGAAGCTCTTCGGCACACGCGTGCGGATATGCGGAGTGGGAACGACAGGTTCTGGACGTGAGCTCATCGGCGAACTGGTGGGCGCGGATACGGTCAACGATGAGATTACGGCGCATAAGACCGGCGCAATGTATGTCCATAATCACATCGTGCGCAATCTGGCTGGCCCGGACGGGGCAACGCCCTCCGTGGACACCATCTTCGAAATCGGTGGCCAGGATGCAAAATACATCTCGATCGACCGGGGGGTGGTGGTCGACTTTGCGATGAATGAAGCGTGTGCCGCGGGGACCGGCTCGTTTCTCGAGGAGCAGGCCGAGCGGCTCGGCATTCAAATCAAGGACGAATTCGCGCGCCTGGCGCTTTCGTCCGAATCGCCGGCACGCCTCGGTGAACGCTGCACCGTATTCATGGAGCGCGACGTAAACGCGGCTTTGCAACAGGGCGCCGGCATTCCAGATCTCGCCGCAGGACTAGCTTACTCTGTGGCCCTGAACTACTTGAACCGCGTAGTCCGCGGCCGAAAAATCGGTGAGGTCATCTATTTTCAAGGCGGCACCGCTTACAACGACGCCGTCGCCGCCGCGTTCTCCCAGATCCTGGGCAAGCGCATCATCGTACCTCCGCACAACGGCATCATCGGTGCGATCGGCATGGCCTTGATCGCGCAGGAAGTCACGCAGTCGCGGGCTCGGATTCGCCCCGCCCAAGACCATGGTGCCTCCGTCCACGCGGTATCTCGCGCGCTTCCCGTGAGCACGTTCCGCGGCTTCGATCTGAATCAGACGCGCTTTGAAACCCGCGAGTTTGTTTGCAAAGCCTGCTCCAACTACTGCGACATGAAGGAAATCACCGTCGAAGGGCGCAAGACCTACTGGGGCGATAAGTGCTCGGACAAGTTCCGCAAACGCGCTCGCACCGATCGAAAGCCCGTCATCGATGACCTGATGGCTCTCCGGGATCGCCTTCTCCGCGGGGATTCTGCGGAATCAGTCCCGAACGGCAGCGGCGGAAAGCCCCGCGTGGGCATTCCGCAGGCCATGTATTATTTTGACCGCTTTCCCTTTTGGCGCCGTTATTTCGAAGAGTCGGGCTTTCAAGTGGAAGTCTCTGGCCCGACAAACTCTCAAATTGCCGCGCGAGGTGTCGAGCTCAGCACTGCCGAGCCGTGCTTTCCTGTGCAGATTGCTCACGGCCACGTACACGCTTTGCTCGAAGAGACACCGGATCACAAGCCCGTGGACTACGTTTTTCTGCCGAATGTGATGGATATGGAGGCTCCTGATTCTCCAATCGCCTCTTCCCTTTGCCCCTGGAACCAGACGCTCCCGTTTGTCGTGCGTTCTGCCCCGGAGTTTGAGGCGCGTGCCGGCCTATTTCTTTCTCCCACTATTTATTTCCGCTTGGGCCGAGATCATGTCAAACGGCAGCTGGGCGATTACTTCCGTCGTCTCGGAGTTCAACGAAATCGGAGCGATAATGCAGTCGAGGCGGCTTTCGCAGCTCAGGCGGAGTTCACTGCGAAAATTCTCGCCGAGGGACACAAGGCATGCGCCGCTCTCGAACGAACCGCAGAGCCCGCCGTGCTGCTCGTCGGCCGCGCCTACAACATCTATGACCGCAGCGGCAACTGTGATGTTCCCCGCAAGCTGCGTGATCTCTACGGCATCAACGTTCTCCCTCTCGATTTTCTGCCCCTGGACGACGAACCCGTCGATGATCTCCATCCGAACATGTTCTGGAACTCCGGCCGCCGCATCCTTGCCGCGGGACGCTTTGCGCGCCAGAGACCCAATGTCCACGTCATTTACATCACCAATTTCAAGTGCGGCCCTGATTCCTTCGTGAAGTTTTTCCTTCGTGAAGTGGTCAAGGAGCCCTTCCTGGTTCTGCAATTCGACGGGCATGGCAATGATGCCGGCTACCTGACTCGCTGTGAGGCTTACCTCGACAGCAAAGGATTACTCCGATGCCCCTCCACAGCCTGAAGCCTTCGCGACAAATACCTCCGACCCATCCGTTCGCCGGGAAAAAAACCTGGGTGCCGCGAATGGCTACCGGAATTGCGCGAGCGCTGGCTGCGGTGTTGCGCTCGATCGGTATCGACGCCGAAGCCATACCTCCTGCCGATGCGGAAACGCTTGAACTGGGCAATCGGCATACGAGTGGAGAAGAATGCTATCCACTTAGGCTCACGGTGGGGGATTTCTTGAAAATTCTGGAGAAACCCGGAACCGATCCCGCCAAAGTGGCCTTCTTCATGGCCATCGGACAGGGACCTTGCCGCTTCGGGCAGTACGCGCCATACGTGAAATCCATGCTTGCTTCGCAGGGCTATTCGGACGTGACAATTCTGGCCCCCGCTTGCGAAACCGGATACAGCGACTTTGGCGAAGCATCTTCGCTGTATGCGCGTGGCGCATGGCGCGCCATCGTGTGTTCCGACATTCTGTGCAAACTCCTGTTGAAAACACGCCCCTACGAAACAGTCCTGGGCTCATCCGACCAGGTTTATGAGGAGAGCCTATGCCAGCTTTGCCGGACACTCGAGGTGCCGTATGCATCGAACAAAGAGCAGATGTCTGCGCTTCAGAGATGCATGCTAAAGATCCGCAACCGCTTCCACGCGGCGGAAATCAAACCGGATCCCGCTCGCCCGCTGATTGGTGTCGTCGGAGAGATCTTTTGCCGGCTGAACACTTTCAGCAACGACGATCTGGTGCGGCGCCTCGAGGAATTCGGCGCCGAGGTCTGGCTCAACGACGTTTCGGAATGGATCTGGTATGTGAATGACGACGAGTTCCGCACACTGCGGCTTCGTGGAAAGAGTCTTTCTCTTAACGCCCTGGGCGCCCACGTCCGCACTCACTTTCAGCACAAAGATGAGCACGAAATCGTTTCGCTCTTTAGGGAAGATTTTCGTGGCCATGAAGAGCCATCGGAAATCGGAGAGGTTCTCGGCTGCGCGGAGCATTATCTGCCTCCACTCGGCGCCAATGGCGAGATGATCGTGAACATCGGCAAGGCCGTCTACTTCGCCAAAAAGGGCGCCGACGGAGTAGTCGACATCAGTCCCTTCACCTGCATGAACGGCATCATTTGCGAAGCGATTTATCCCCGCGTAAGCCGCGACAACGGGGGCATTCCGATTCGAAATTTCTACTTCGACGGAACTCAGTCCGACCTTGAGCGCGACGTTGGCATCTTTCTCGAGCTCGCTCGAAACTACCGCGGTCACAAGACCCGGCCTCGCCCTCCTAAAACATCTTATTTTGCAGCTGTTCAATAAGAAGCGAAGGCGCGCTGCGCAAGTTATTGCGTCCTGCGATTCACGCCAAAAAGAACGCCGAAGTTCCTCCGCCGGCGCGTGCGCGCCCTGAACCAGGCTGTTTATCGTTCGAACCGGAAGTGGATTGTGACGGTGACGTGTGCCGGAACAGGCTGGCCGTTCTGCGTGGCGGGTTCGTATCGGTATTGCTTCAAGGTTTCCACGGCGGAGTCACGCAATGATGGAGGTCCCGAGAGCACGTTTGTGGATGTCACTTCGCCCGTCGTGCCCACGACCGCGTCGATCACGACGTTTCCTGTTTCGAAGTCCCGCAGGGCATCCACTGAAGCCACGGCTCGCACCGATTTGATCAACTTCGGCGGCACGATGACGCTCTCCACCGCAGAAGGCGCAACGGAGTCAACAGCGGCTTCTGCCGTTGGGCGGACTGTTGAACGTTTCCCCGCTAGCGTTGTTGAAGGGGGTGTTCTCCTTACAGCCGGCTGCGACACGGATTCACCGGATGCGGAGGGTTGAGCAGCGGACTCAGCTGCATCCGCCGCTTCTGGCGCAGGCGTGTTGGGCAGCGCTGCGCTCTGTGATGGCGTGCCTGGCGAGGTCACAGGCGCGCCACTCGCCACTTTCGTATTGCTGGATTCCGAATGCGCCTCCGCCGCCTCTTGGCTTCCTGGCAGCGTCGGTGTTTTCGCGTTCACAGCCCTCGCGGGTACGCTGACCGATGGCTTTTTTGCCGCTGACTTCCACGGAATCCAATGCTTGTTCCACGCCGCGCCGACTGCGGTGATCACCAGCGCTGTGGTGAGCAGCGCCAGACGCAATGCTCCTGCCCGAAAACCGGGCGTGAAACTCCCTCTCGCCCGGAACGACAACTTGGCCTTCGGCAGTGACATTGTAAAGTCCAGCGAAGGCTTCGGCAGCAGCAATTGATTTGGAACAGGATCGTGATCGATCGGCAGGGATTTCGCGGTGAAGGCAACGCCAGGCGCCTCGTCCGACCCACTGTTCGCGTTTGATTCCGTCCTCGGCACATCCCCCACCGCTGGTGCCGGAGAAGCATCCGGAACCGAAGCCGGTGCCAGTGCCGGTGCTTGCTCACTCGCGGCGGGCGTTTGCATCAACTTCTTCATTTGCTCCCGCAGTGCTTCCACTTCCCGCTTTAACGCCTGCACTTCCTCTAAAGTGGGCGCAGCGGGTGGTTCGCCCGGCTCATCGGCGGTGGTTTCCGCTGAGATCACCAGCGCGGCAGCTTCCGCCTCCTGGGCATCCTTCGGCAACAACGCCGTCGCCGAGGAAAACTCCATGCCCCAGAAGCGGGGAGCAGGTTCGGCGAATTCCAGCTCCACGTAGCAGTTCGTCGGCCGGTACGTGCGCTTGCGTTTCACTTGCGCGACGACTTCTCGCTTCGATTCCTGATTCAATTCCTCATTGGAGAGAAAGAGCAATTGTCCGGGAGCCACGGCCGCGGATAACCGGATCACTCCACCATTTTCAATGACCAATACTGAAGTCGTCTCTTCGATGAATAGCTCGCGCTCACCCGCATTCTCGCCGGGACGCGCTCCGGTGACCTTCACCCGTACTGCATGCGCGACCATATTCGTTTTTATCGTTGGTTTGGGACTCGACTGGGGTGCTTCAAATTCTTCCAGCTCGATCGGATGCTCTTCGGGCTGCGGCTCCGAAGGACCCTCCGGGGGCGAGGCATTCAAAGGGTTCATGTCCTCTGCGGAAGACAATTCGGTCGTCCTTTGCGCCGGGATTGCGAGAGGTCCCGGGCGAAATTCAAGCTGCGGAGAACCGTCCTCCTTGCGGACGGTTCAATTCCCTCCATTCTCCCTGCTCGGCCAGCCCATTGACTATGGTACCAACGTACTGCGTGGCGTATTCAGCACAACCAGGTCGCCCCAGAATCCCGCGCACACAACCAAAGCCGCGATCGATCTCTTTGCATTCATCGGAGGATGCCTCCACTAACAGTCCAATCGTGAGGAATGGCCACGCAGTCTAATCCGCGTCATCGCCCCCGTCAACGCCGCCCACCCGCAGGCACTGAGGCGGGACCGCCCCCTCCCCAGCCATTTCCAACACTTCCTAGCATTCACAGTAACTGTCGAGTAAAATCCCGCCGACAATCAGGAAAAGGACCGCTTCGATCTCAAAGAGTTGAAGAAATCGCTGCTGCACCAGGCATTCAGTGGACAACTCCAAGAACAAACCCGGGAAGGTCGTCGGGAACGCCAATCTCCCGATTGGCGGTGTCAAGGACGCCATTCAGGAGAATGGCGCTCCCGGGTGGCACAGCCGTGGATATCTACCGCACTTTGAAAGTTCTGAGGTGACGCAGCATGTGACCTTTCATCTGGCGGACAGCCTCCCGCAAACCGTACGGCTGCGATTGGAAGCCGAACTGAAGACTCTCCCCACCGAGAAGCGGGATGTCGAACGCCGCAAGCAGGTGGACTCGTGGATCGACGCGGGTCACGGCTCATGCGTTCTGCGCAAGCCAGGCATCGCCGGCATGGTGCAGGGATCCTTGCTGTCCTTTGATTCAGAGCGTTACCGGCTGCTGGCTTGGGTCGTAATGCCGAACCACGTGCATGTCCTTTTCCAACCAACGAATGGATGGACAGTCGCGAAAATCGTGGCTGCGTGGAAGAAGTTCACGGCGCGCAGGATTTGCGATGACCAGCGGGATAGCGGCGAAGGGCCAAGCGCTCCTGTCTGGCACCGGGAGTATTGGGACCGCTATATCCGTGACCACGGACACCTCGAGCAGGCGGTTGAGTACATTCACTTGAATCCGGTGAAGGAGGGCTTCGTTGTCACGGCTGAGAGCTGGCGTTGGAGCAGCGCGTACCCCGGGAACGCCGGGAACGCCAATCTCCCGATTGGCGGTGTGAAGAACGCCATTCTCCCGATTGGTGGCCACCGGAACGCCAATCTCCCGATTGGCGTAGTCTCAAATCTTAAGAATTCCACCCTTCCCGGCAGGAAACCATGAACGAGGCCGAGACCCGAGCAGCGCATATCCCGGGAACGCCAATCTCCCGATTGGCGTCGTCGATGGAGCCCGGCATCTTCGCGGGCTATAATCAACACTTCCTAGCATTCACCGTAACGGTCGAGTAAAATCCCGTCCGGCAGAATCAATTCTAGTTTGTGCCTTCTAGTTTCTACTTTGCCCTTGGGAGCGCTTCGTGCCGAAAGAGAATCAATCGAAAAATCACGCCGAACCCAAACCAAAGAAGGCGCCCCCCAAAAGGCCAATCGAGCAGTACGACCACAAGAGCAAAAAGCGCATAAACAATCCTCCCGTCGGCCTCGTCACCCCGCAAACCGATCCGCCCACACCGACGCACAGAACCTACGAATACGACCCCCACCTCGATCCCCAGCTCGTCTGGGCCGGCAAGAAAGAGCACACCTCCTTCGAAGTCCCCACCGTCTCACTCCACGTCCACGAACGCATTGACCCGCGCACCATCATCGAAGCTGTCCGCCGCCGCAATGGCAACGGGCGTCCCGTCCAGGGCTATCTCTTCGAAACTCGCGAAGAAAATCCTCCTCTCCGCGAGGCCATCGATTTCTACCGCCACGCCCACGGCTGGTCCAATCGACTCATCGCCGGCGATTCTCTCCTCGTCATGAACTCCCTCCTCGAAAAAGAAGGCCTGGCAGGCCAGGTCCAGATGGTCTACATCGACCCGCCCTACGGCATCCGCTACGGCTCCAATTTCCAGCCCTTCGTCAATCGCCGCGACGTCAAGGACGGCAAGGACGAGGATCTCACACAAGAACCCGAAATGGTCCGCGCCTTTCGTGATACTTGGGAGCTCGGCATCCACTCCTATCTCACCTATCTTCGCGACCGCCTCCTCCTCGCCCGCGATCTCCTCCACGAATCCGGCTCTTGCTTCGTCCAAATCAGCGACGAAAATCTTCACCACGTCCGCGAACTGATGGACGACGTTTTCGCCCCGAAGAACTTTGTTGTGCTCATTTGCTACAAGCGTTTGGGAATGATGGTCGGAGAAATTTTGAAATCTTCCGCGCACTATCTTGTCTGGTATGCAAAGGACGCCGACAAGCTGAAATTCAAAAAGCTCTACGAACCGCAAATCGCGGGAACCGGTGTCGGCGACCACTACAATCAGCTCGAAAACAAAGAAACCGGCGAAATTAGAGCAATGAGGAAGGAAGAGCGCGGGAATCCGCAGCTTCAACAAGGCTGGAACCCATTCCAACTCATTAGTATCCAGACGTATGGACTAGGATCAACGGCCAAACAGCCGTTCACATTCGATGGTCAGAACTTCACGCCGGGGCCTAATAAGGCGTGGCGAACAACCGAAGAAGGGCTCAAAAAACTAGCGAATCAGCGCCGAATAATGAAGGCGGGAAACACAATTCGTTACAAACAGTATTTATCCGATTTTCCCTTCGTGGAAGTTCGCAGCATTTGGGACAACACTGGACGTGACCCCGAGAGCCTCTACGTGGTGCAAACGCCCACGAGCATCATTCAGCGATGCGTTCTAATGACGACTGATCCAGGAGATCTGGTATTCGATCCAACCTGCGGATCGGGCACGACCGCTTTCGTTGCCGAGCAATGGGGCCGCCGCTGGATCACCTGCGACACCTCCCGCGTCGCCACGACTCTCGCCAAACAGCGCCTGATGTGCTCCACTTTCGACTACTACAAACTCGCTCACCCCAACGAAGGCGTTGGCAACGGCTTCGAATACAAGAAGGTGCCTCACATTACTCTCAAATCTATCGCCAACAATGAACCTCCAGGCGAGGAAACTCTTTACGACCAGCCGCTCGTGGACAATTCCCGCGCCCGCATCTCCGGCCCCTTTACCGTCGAAGCCGTCCCCGCTCCCAACGTCAAATCCATTGACGACTTCCCCGGGACCGGTCATCCCGAATCCCCGCTGCCTTTGCGGGGTGAGGGATCTGCTTTTTCCTCCGCCAACCTGCGCCAACCTGCCGACGTTTCCATCGCTCGCTCCGGGCCAACCCTCCGCCAATCCGATTGGCGCGACGAACTCCTCAAAACCGGCATCCGCGGCAAAGGCGGCCAAATGATCAATTTCTCCCGCGTCGAGCCTCTCGGCGGCACCCGCTGGCTCCACGCCGACGCCGAAACCAAAAACGGCAAACCCGAACGCGTCGTCATCTCCTTCGGCCCGGACTACGCTCCACTCATTACCACTCAGGTCGAAATGGCGTGGGAAGAGGCCCGCACGCTCCACCCCAAACCCGCTATCCTCGTCTTCGCCGCCTTCCAATTTGATCCCGAAGCCGCCAAGGATATCGACGACCTCACCAAAGAAAAAACCGGCATGACCTTCCTCACGGCGCAAATGAACGCCGACCTCCTCACCGACGACCTCAAAAAGAAACGCTCCAGCAACCAATCCTTCTGGCTAGTAGGCCGCCCCGACGTTGAACTCCGCCCCGCCAAACCTTCCGATTCTTCGGGCTTGTCATCCCGAACGAAAGTGAGGGATCCGCTTTCCTCCGGCCTCTACATCGCCGAGGTCCGCGGTTTCGACTACTACAACACCCGCACCGGCACGATCGAATCCGGCGACACCAAAAAAATCGCCATGTGGCTCCTCGATACCGACTACGACGGACGCAGCCTCTATCCCCGTCAAGTCTTCTTCCCGCTAGCCGACGAAGACGAAGGCTGGGCCAAACTCGCGCGCAACCTCAAAGCCGAAATCGACCCCGATCTGATTGAACACTATCGCGGCACAGTCTCATTGCCGTTCGCCCTCGGTGAGCACAAACGCGTCGCCGTTAAGGTCATCGACGACCGCGGCATCGAAAGTCTCAAAGTCATGCAACTATGACCTACACTTCCCATTCATGTCATTCCGAACCCGCAGCCTCATCGCGGGTGAGGAATCCGCTTTTCCCGGTCTTCTCATGAGCCACAACTACGCCATCTACATCCTCGCCAGTCGTTCCCGCTCCCTCTACACCGGCGTAACAGACAACCTCGAACGCCGAATGATCGAACATCGCGAAGGTCTCGTCCTGGGCTTCACCACTCGTTACCGAGTCTTCCGTCTCGTCCACTTCGAATCCTTCGGCCACATTCAAGACGCCATCGCACGCGAAACAGAAATCAAAGGCTGGCGCCGCGAAAAGAAAATCCGCCTGATCGAACAGCACAATCCCACATGGGAAGACCTAGCCGCACGGCTCCCACACCACTATCAATCACTTCAACACAAAAATCAGATCCCTCACCGCCGTTCGCCAAATGCAGGCACCCGGGTTCGGGATGACAACCCACACGTGTCATCCCTTGACAAAACGCACATGTCATTCCGAACGAAGTGAGGAATCTGTTTTTCCTTAACTGCTATGCCCTCAAAAACCATCGACCAGCTCATCATCAACTCGCCCTACGAAGAGCCGCGCGAATACTGGAAACGCGAAACCAATTCCAAACTCTTCTCCCGGGTCTCCGGCCGCCGCCCCGCGGGCTACATACGCGCAACGGAATCTTCAAAGGCTACCGACGACCCGGGAATTTTCATCGAACTCCCCCTCCCTAACACAATCCGTCTTCGCGTCAACGCCTGGCGCGGCAATTCCTACCCCGGCGTCTCTGGCATAACCAAACGTCTCCTCGACCACTGGCGCGACCCAGAACAGCGCGAAAACCGCCGCCTGTTCTTCTGCCAGCTCGAAGCCATCGAAACCCTCATCTGGCTCACCGAGGGCCCCGCCTCCGAGCGCGTCGGCATAGAAATCCCCAGCGACGGCGGCACGTTTACTCGCCTCTGCTCCAAAATGGCCACGGGCTCAGGCAAGACTATCGTCATGGCCATGCTCATCGCTTGGCAGGTCCTCAACAAGGTCACCTACCCGCAGGACAAACGTTTCTCGAAGAACATTTTCGTCGTTGCTCCCGGCCTTACCGTCAAGAATCGTCTCCAAGTACTCATTCCTGGCCCGAACGACTACTACCGGGAATTCAGTCTTATCCCCTCCGGCCTCGAAGACAAACTTCGCCAGGGCAAAGTCCTCGTTTGCAACTGGCACAAACTGGATTGGGAATCCGAAGAACGCCTCGCCAAAAAGAAGACGGTGGACAAACGCGGCGCCCTCAGCGACGAAGCCTACGTCCGCGAAGTCCTTGAAGACATGGCCACGGCCCAAAACATCGTCGTCATCAATGACGAAGCGCACCACGCTTGGCGTCGCGATCCGAAATCCACACTCAAAGGAGTCGCAAAGGAGGAATTGGAAGAAGCGACCAAATGGATCGGCGGCCTCGACCGCATTCATCGCACTCGGGGCATTCTCAGCTGCTTTGATCTCACCGCCACCCCGTTTGCTCCCACGGGCAAACGTAGCGGCGAGGAGACCCTCTTTGGCTGGATTGTCAGCGACTTTGGCTTGAACGACGCCATCGAATCCGGCCTTGTCAAAACGCCCCGGGTCGTCGTTCGCGATGACGCGCGGCTTGGGAAAGACTTCAAGTCCCGCCTGTATCACATCTATGCAGACCCGGACGTGAAAGACGACATCAACCGAAAAGTTGACCCTCACGTCCCGCTACCCGATCTCGTCAATACCGCGTTTTCGATCCTAGGCAACGACTGGGATGAAACACGCAAGCGGTGGGAAAAGGAAGGTGCTCCAACTCCTCCCGTCATGATAACCGTTGCCAATCTTACGCACACTGCCGCTCGCGTCGAGTACGCGCTGTCCCATAAGAAAATTCCCATCGAAAAACTCAGCGACCCGGAGCGAATACTTCACATCGATTCCAAAGTTCTTGGCGAAGCAGAAGCCAAGGAAGAAGTCCCGGAAATCGAATCTGCCGATGCAGGAGAAGAGAACTCGGAGGACGAAGCGGAAACACCAGTCAAGAAACTCACCAAGCTGGAGCGCGCCGAGCAACTTCGCAGAACTGTGGACACGGTCGGGAAAGTAGGCCAGCCCGGTGAGCAAATCCAGGCAGTCATCTCGGTCGGTATGCTCTCCGAAGGCTGGGACGCCAAGACAGTCACTCACATCATGGGCCTGCGCGCCTTTACCTCTCAGCTTCTCTGCGAGCAGGTCGTAGGCCGTGGCCTCCGCCGCACCGACTATGACGTGGATCATGAGACAGGCCTTTTTACTCCCGAATACGTCAACATCTTCGGCGTGCCCTTCACTTTTATGCCCCACGAAGGGGATGAAGACGCTCTACCGCCACCACCTCCGCAACCCGCCTCACGAATCCTGCCGATTCCGGAACGGAGAGAACTGGAAATCTCATGGCCGAATATCATTCGTATTGACCATGAGTACCGCCCCCAACTCACTCTGGATCTCTCAAAGAGCAAACCCCTCACACTCGACGCATACGAAACTCCCACCATCGCCGACCTTGCCCCCGTCATTGATGGCAAGCCAGACGTCACGAAACTCACCAGCATCGACGTGGAAAAACTCGGCAGAGAACAACGCATGCAACGCGTCATTTTCCAGTCGGCAGCCGAAGTGTATGACCTGATGAAACCGAACTGGAAAGCCAGTCGCGAGTACCTTCTTGCCCAGATCATTCGCCTCACGGAGAGTTACCTCACCAGCGGGAGAATCGTGATCTCGCCCGAGTTGTTCAGCCAGGACGAAGTCCGCCGCCGTATCCTCTACACGCTGAATATGACGAAGATCGTCCAGCATCTGTGGGAGGCCATCCGCTTTGAAAACGCTCTCGCAGTCGTCCCCGTCTTCGATAAGGAACGCCCCATTCGCTCGACCGGCGATATGCAACCCTGGTTCACGCGCCGACCTTGCGAACCTGCGGTGCGCTCTCACATCAATCTCTGTGTCTTCGATTCCCGATGGGAAGCCAGTGAAGCCTTCGAGTTCGATCGCAACTCCAATGTCGCGGCATGGGTGAAAAACGACCACCTGGGCTTTGAAATTCTCTACGTCTATCGAGGCATCATTCAGAAGTTCCGCCCCGACTATCTCGTTCGCCTCACTTCGGGAAAGATGCTTATCCTCGAAGTCAAAGGCCAGGACACCCAGCAGGACAAAACCAAGCGCGAATTCTTGTCTGAATGGGTCAAAGCTGTGAACACTCACGGCGGGTTCGGTGCTTGGTCCTGGGACGTCTCCCGCAATCCCAAAGACGTTCTGAACATTCTTCAGACGCACAACCAATGACGTGACAGTGGTTCGCACGGTCCTCACCAGGTGTGTCAATTCTTCTGTGTAAACGGCCATGGTTTGGTTTCTCGGGTGGGGGGGCAGGGCATGGGTGCCCCTTACCCTCCACAGTCCCGTGGAAAAATCGTGTGGGCTCATTGCGCGCCTCTTTCCAGCGGCGGCATTCGTTCGGGCCACAGAATGGTGAAGTGGTTCAGCGCTTCGCGCCAGTGGTGAATCGGCATGGTCCACTTCTTCGCCGCCCGC
>JBIOGB010000035.1:0-41428 GCA_044447665.1 Candidatus Acidiferrales bacterium
ACCGACCTCTCTGCCTATTCGCAAGCGCAGCTCGACCAGGTCGCGCTGCGCTTGAATCAACGCCCGAGAAAAACCTTAGGCTTCCAGACCCCTGCGAGTAAACTTCAGGCAAGTGTTGCGTCGACCGTCTGAGCCAGCAGCGTTAATCAGGAGTTGAGAAAATAGTGTGCCCGGCAAGGTCATGGACCTTTTTCTACCTTGTGCACGCGGTTGAAGGCTCCCAGAGTGAATCTGAGTTCCTGCCCCAATAGTGCCTCATCACAAATAACGTCTCCTAGGCCACCTCGGTCAGGTAAGACTAGGTGATGAGCGCCAATTTCGACTGATAGCAGAAGCTTGCCCTTTCCCTTTGCCTCCACCGACATCGACCGTAATTTTCCACTCACGACACGTTTAAGGAAAAGATTTCGCATCGGGCCATAAATCATCAGTATAAACAGAGCACCGAACGATACGTATCCTATTGGCTTGAGAACAACAAAAATCAGAGTCAGAACCGGCGATTCATGAAACGCTGCGGGAAAATTGTGAATATCTCCTTCGACCGCTTCCACGATACCGTGCAAGTACCAAGCCAATAGTGCGATGCCCAGCGTCAGAGTGAATACCCCGGCGAAAGGATTGAACTGACGGTCCGAACTAGCGTCGTACAAGGTGGTGCTCACGTTGATTTGTTACCTTGGGGTGGCATCTGCCTTTCTTCTCGAATGAGCAAGAGGTGCTCTGCGAATACTGTACCGCTTTTGTTTCCACAGACTCGCGTCGAGATGGAGCCTTGAGAAGTCGAATTTATCACGATTCGGCTCAAGTGCCTGGTAAGTCGGGCGGTCTCAATGGGTCGACGCAACACTAGCTCGAAGTCTACTTGCAGGAGTCTCAAGAGCGCTAAAGTCGTTCGCGAGCGTTGATTCAAACTGAACACTGCCCTGGCTAGTGTTGATTGATTACAGCGGGACACATCGGTTCTCTAGGGGAAGTATTGTCGGATCAACTGATTAGATGGTTTTGCATCGACCGGTTGAGCTCGCACGGATTACCGGACATTTGGCTTGCCACGCCTCCCAATCATCAAGAGGTGCCGCTTGATGTCTTCAAAGAAATACCCAGTGGCATTTTTCGGGTAGCCATAATTCCAGAAGTCGTAATCTGTATTTCTATCCGCGTGCCAATGCTTGATTTCCGTTGCGGTCAACATCGCCGCGAAGTTCTCGTCAACGTCTCTGACCTCGCTATCGCTGCCGATGTCGTGTATCAACTCGCGGGTGTCTAGTTCATTCTAATAATCATCGATGACACACTCTGGACAATACCCCCTCTCGACTTCCGCGACGAACTCCTTCCATCGCTGGACCAGACCCTCACGGCCACCCCTCCAAACACGCTCCGAGCAACCCTTCTCCTTCAAATATTTCTTGATTTGCTGGTCTGTCATTCACGTGATTCTCATGGAGGACGTCCCGGGTGCACGTTCTTTTTATCATAATTTGTCGCAAAGTCCTGGTTAGTCGGATTACCGGACATGTTGCTCCTAGTACCCACTTGTCCGGTAACCGCGTTATGCGTCCAAGTGACTGACACGCTGAGTCCGAGACGGCAACTACTAGACTGTCTTACGGCCACCGATTAGTCTGCGAGTATGGAACCTGTGTTAAGTGCAATCAAAGCTAGGAATCTGTTGGTCGGCGCAGGAGCCTATTATTTATCCTGGTGGGTGGTCAACCCCTTGGCAATTGGGTTTGAAAAGCTCGCTAAAGGTATTGGTATTACCTACTACGGGGACTTCGCGGGCGGTGTTCTGATGCCAATCGTCATGGCCTTACTGTACGCACTTGTCGCCGCCGTTGTTGGTGCGTCGGTTGTTTGGGTAGTTGAATCCGACCGACCAATCGGATGGACGCTAGTTCCCACGTTTCTATACGCGCTTGGTGTATTTCACCTTTCTCACTGGGCACGGCTACCGACGCCTTTCGAGCGAGTGGGAGACACCATCCGTGTGCTGCTTCCTGCAGTTGCTTGTATCGTTGCGGGCATAGTGGCAGCGAAGCGGCGAGCGACTTCGCACGTTTCCCGCTCAACTCCTGGTTAGTCGGATTACCGGACAACTGGCTCATCCACAACCGGATCCACAAACGGGGTTCTGGGAGGTATGCAATCACTGCCGATGCGTATCGCTTGGCCGCGTAACACGGTGCCCGGAGAAGCGGGCTACTGGTCAGGTGCTGAGGGATGGACTTCTCGACTCTTCGATCATCCCGCTCCGGCCCCGAGAACTGCCATTCAACCGCTCAATTCGACCATTCCCTGCATAACCCTTAGGTTACCGTCACCCGCATGGTACCATTCCGCGTGTTACCTCGATCCATCCTCGACGCGCGCACGAACGCAGACCTCCCAGGGTCTGGTCCCTCGCGCGCTCCCCACCCTTCCTCTCCAGCTACTGGCCAGACTGTTTGCAAACTAGTGCCGTTCCAACTTATCGCGGCACGTCTGCGTGACACGGCTGGCCTACCACCTCGGATCGAGGCATCCATTCGATATTTGGTACAAATAGTTGGAACGGTACTAGTTACGCCAACAGCTCTAATGGATCCAACGGACACTTTCTATCCCTTTTCTTTTCAATCTCTTGTCGGCCCGTTCTCTCCGTCGTCCTCCCACGGAACGCCATCTATCTCTTCTACTTTCAATCCATTGCGGACTCTTTTTCTCGCAACGGACGGGTACACCCCCTCCTCCCCCACAAAAAGTCCAGTTTCCTGTTTTCAGTGCCTTACCCACGTTCCAAAAACCGGCTTGCCCCGCCTGCCCGAACCTGTCGGCACGCCTCGCGCGATCGCCAGCCCCTCCGCCGGCGTCTTGTTTCTGCTGCTTCACTCAACCTCTACAGGGCCGGAGAGTTTCGACCCAGCTGGAGAGACTCTTGCCGTTCACGAGTCACAGGTCACGTGGGCTATCTCCCCAATTCATTCAAGAAACTCTTTCCATGAGGAATCTTGCCGCCAAAATTCTCCGCAATGGTCTGCCCCATGTCGGCCAGCGTCTGGCGAATCCCAAGATTCGCGCTTGCCCCGGACCGCTCGGGGCCAGCTCCGCTCGCCGGAGAAAAAGCCAGGATCGGCACATATTCTCGCGAATGGTCGGTCGTCGCCCAGCGCGGATCAGGATCGCACCCATGATCGGCCGTAATCATCAAGAGGTCGGACTTGCCGAACAGCGGCAGAAATGGTCCGAGCAGCCGGTCAAACTCTTCGAGCGATTTTGCAAATCCTTCGACGTCTTTGCGATGCCCGTAGAGCATGTCGAAATCAACGAGATTGCAAAAAATCAATCCCTTCTTTCGTTCGCGAACCGCCGCAGTGAGCTTCTCCATCCCGTCCGCGTTGTTCTTCGTCGTGGCGTAGTCCGGGACGCCGCGCCCGTTGTAAATATCGTGAATTTTTCCCACCCCGAAAACTGGCACGCCGCGTTCCGCGAGCACATCCATCAGCATCGGCTTTGGCGGGTCAACCGCGTAATCATGCCGCCGCGCCGTCCGCACAAAATGTCCCGACTGTCCTTCCAACGGGCCCTCGAAGGGACGCGCGATCACGCGGCCCACCCGGTGAGGTCCATCCAGAAGCTTCCTTGCAATCTCGCACATGCGATACAGCTCCGCGATCGGTATCACGCCTTCATGCGCCGCGATCTGGAACACGCTGTCGCCCGACGTGTACACAATCGGCTTGCCGGTACGCACATGTTCTTCACCGAGCTCTTTGATGATCTCCGTGCCGGAGGCAGGCTTGTTTCCCAGCGTTTCCCGCCCGATCCGGCGCTCGAATTCCACAATCAGCTCGCGCGGGAACCCATTCGGATACACAGGAAATGCTTGATCGAGCCACACGCCCGCCATTTCCCAGTGCCCTGTCGTTGTGTCTTTTCCCGGCGAATGCGTCACGCCTTTTCCATACGCTCCGAGCGGCCTCGCCGGAGGAGTCAGGTGCTTCAGCGGCGCGATATTCGCAAGCCCCAGCCGCACGAGATTGGGCAGCGCCAGCGGCCGCGATTCCGCGACGTGCCCGAGCGTGTCGCGGCCCACATCGCCGTAATCGCCGGCATCCGGAAGCGCCCCGATGCCCACGCTGTCCAGAACAATCCACACGATTTTTTCAAAGGTTCCTTCAAAAGCCGCCATGGGATACCTCTGCCGTCGTTTCAGTGGAACTCTAGCATAGACAAACTGTCGCGTTTTTGTCCCGTCGGCTCATCGCGAAGAAGTTTGACCGCGCTTATGACTCGGACTATCCTCCCATTCATCCAGAGAAACACTCCCGCGCTGAACTTTTTGACGCCAGCGTGCGTATGGAAGAGTGGGAAGGTGTGCAATGGCTCAAGACGGGGCATCCCGGCATGGTTCGCTCGTTTTTCCGATTTTGCTCATCACCATCGGCGGACTGTTTTTGTACGCCAATTGGCGTCCGTCTTTCGATCCCTGGCCGGTCTTGACGACCTATTGGCCGCTGATTCTCATCTTTCTCGGACTGGGGAAAATTTGGGATGTCTCGCGGCGCCGGCAGAATCCGGACGCGGTACCGCGTTCTTCCGTGGGCGCTACGGTGGCGATTCTTGCATTTGTTTTCGTGCTGTTCGTGCTTCTATGGCATGGCCGCGCGTTTTCGCACGGACGTGGATTTTCCTCCTCCGTTCGCCACGACACTCGGACTCTGGATCTTGCGGGCGCCAAAACCGTCCGCGCCGACTTGAGTATTGGAGCGGGACAACTCACCTTGCGCGGCGGATCCTCCCACTTGCTGGACGCCGACTTTGATTACGCCGAGCGGGAAGGTTCTCCACAAGTGGAATACACCGTGGATGCGGGGAAGGGTGAACTCAAGATCTCTCAGGAGCATGACGGCACCCATATTCGCGGGACGACCCGCAACAACTGGAGTCTTCACTTTAATGACAACGTGCCGCTGGATCTGAACATTAATATGGGCGCCGGCGAGGGAGACTTGCGCCTTCGCGACCTCGATGTGACCAATCTCACCGTGAATATGGGCGCGGGCAGGGTCGAGGTGGACTTGACCGGCGACCGCAAAAAGGATTTGGACGCCGACATCGAGGGCGGTGTCGGCCAGGCCGTCATTCGGTTGCCGCGAAAAATCGGTGTGATCGTGAATGCTTCCGGCGGAATCGGCACAATTGACGCGAACGGCCTTAAGCACGACGGCGACGAATACACCAACGTCGCTTATGGCAAGTCCCCCGTCACCATTCGCCTGAAGGTCGAAGGCGGCGTCGGCCAGATCAGCCTCATTCAGGAGCCATAGTCCACCTGTACCGGGCGTTTGCTCCGATTTCGCGCCAGTCGTATAATTTTAAGTTTAGGCACTGCGCTCCAAGCGCGCTGTCTAGGCTTCCCCTTGGCAACCAACGAAATCGCCACGACACTGACGGAACAAGAGGTCATCCGCATCCGCGGCGCCCGTGTCCACAATCTGCGCAACGTCACCGTCGACATCCCCCACAACGCCATCACGGTTCTGACCGGCGTGAGCGGTTCCGGTAAATCCTCACTCGCGTTTGACACCATCTATGCCGAGGGCCAGCGCCGCTACGTGGAATCTCTCTCCGCTTATGCGCGCCAGTTCCTCGAGCGCATGGAAAAACCGGATGTCGACGAAATCAGCGGCATCGCGCCGGCCGTCGCCATCCGCCAGAAAAACTCCACGCGCAATCCCCGCTCCACCGTGGCAACCGCGACGGAAATTTACGATTATCTCCGGCTGCTGTTTGCGCGGTGCGGGCAGACATTTTGCATCAAATGCGGCGCCGAAGTTCGCCGCGACAGTCCCGATGAAATTGCCACTCGCGTGCTCTCCCTCGCGCCCGGCCGGCGATTTTATGTTCTCTATCCGTTTCGAATCGCCCAGCCGCAGGCGCCGGGCGCGCACCGCGGTGCGAAGAAAAAAACAGCCGCGCCGCCGCAAGAAGCGCTTCGCCAGGCGTTGCTCGATCTCCAGAAGAGGGGCTTCAACCGGCTGTATCAGGACGCGCGCGTGCACGAATTGTCGTCGCCGGAAACTTTGCTCGACGTTGATTTCGCAAAACCGCTCTACGTCCTCGTGGACCGCCTCGCGGTGAATCCCGAATCGCGTTCCCGGCTCGTCGATTCCATCGAAATTTGTTACCGGGAAGGGCAAGGCGAAGCCATCCTCGAACTTCCCGCCGATAGCGCCGGAAATCCCGCCGAGCGGCTCACGTTCAACGAACGATTCGAATGCAAGAACGACGGCACTCTCTATCAAGAGCCGGAACCCCGCCTCTTCTCCTTCAATAATCCCTATGGCGCGTGCCCGCGGTGCCAGGGCTTCGGCAACACCATCGATTTCGATCTGAATCTCGTTGTGCCCGACCCAAGCAAGTCGCTGGAGGAAGGCGCAATCGAGCCCTGGATCAAGCCGCGCTATCGCGCATTGTTTCAAGACGCAAAAAAATGGGCGCGCGCGAAGGGAATTCCGACGAACGTTCCGTGGCGCCAACTTTCCGCCGAACAGCGGCGTCACGTGCTCGAAGGCGACCCGGAAAACGATTTCGTGGGCGTAAAAGGTTTTTTCCAGTGGCTGGAGCGGAAAAAGTACAAGCTGCACGTGCGCGTTTTCTTGAGCCGGTACCGCGGCTACGCCACCTGCCCCGAGTGCGGCGGGACGCGATTGCGTCCGGAGGCCCGCGCCGTGCGCGTCGCGGAAAAATCAATCACGGATCTTTGCAAGCTCACGGTAAAAGAAGCGCGCGCTTTCTTTGCAACGCTGCACCTCACGGAGGCGCAGCTCAAGATCGCCGACAAAATCCTGGAGGAAATGAGAACGCGGCTGCAATTTCTCGATGAAGTGGGCCTCGACTATCTTTCGCTCGATCGTCTGACTTCTACGCTTTCCGGCGGTGAATCGCAACGCATTCAACTTGCAACATCGCTTGGCTCGCACCTGGTCGGCGCGCTCTACGTTTTGGATGAGCCGTCGATTGGTTTACATCCGCGTGACACGCAGCGGCTGATTGACATTTTGAAATCATTGCGCGATCTCGGAAACACGGTCCTCGTCGTGGAACATGACATGGAGACGATTCGCGCCGCGGATTGCATCGTGGACCTGGGTCCCGGCGCTGGAGAGCTGGGAGGAAAAATACTGTTTGCCGGCGTTTATGAAGCCATGCTGAAAGAGCACCGCTCCATTACCGGGCGTTACTTGAGCGGCGAGCTGCGCATTCCCGTTCCGAACAATCGTCACAAGCCGTCCAGGAAATTTCTCAAGCTGTCCGGCGCGAATCTCCACAATTTGCAGAATGTGGATTTGATGATTCCCCTTGGAACACTCACCGTGGTTACGGGCGTAAGCGGCTCCGGAAAATCGACGCTGGTCCACGATGTTCTCTACCGCGCGCTGGCAGCGCGGCGAAATGGCGACAGCGTCAAGGAATTCTGCGACCGCCTGGAAGGCGATGCGCACGTCAAGGAAGTCGTCATCGTCGATCAGTCGCCTATCGGCCGCACGCCGCGTTCGAATCCAGCGACTTACCTCAAGGCATTCGACGCCGTTCGCGAAGTTTTCGCGGATACGCCGGACGCCAAACGCCGCGGATACGCCGCCGGCCATTTTTCCTTCAACGTTCCGGGCGGGCGGTGCGAAACTTGTCAGGGCGATGGCACGGTCACGGTCGAAATGCAGTTTCTTGCCGACGTGGAGCTGATTTGCGAAGAGTGCCGCGGGACGCGCTTCAAGAGCGGCGTGCTCGAGGTGCGCTACCGCGGAAAAAACATCCACGAAGTGCTGCAGTTAACGGTGCGCCAGGCGCTGGCCTTTTTTTCCACGGTTCCAAAGGTCCTCTCAAAGCTGAAAATCCTGAACGAAATCGGGCTGGGTTACCTGCGGCTCGGGCAATCCGCCACAACGCTCTCCGGCGGCGAGGCCCAGAGGCTGAAACTCGCGGCGCATCTCTCGCGCACGGAAAATGAAGACGTTCTCTATATTCTGGATGAGCCCACGACCGGTTTGCACTTTGATGACATCGCCAAGCTGCTCGCCGCTTTTCGCAAACTGCTCGATTCGGGCGCCTCACTTCTGGTGATCGAGCACAATCTAGACGTCATCAAGTCGGCGGATTGGCTGATTGACCTGGGTCCCGAGGGAGGAAACCAAGGCGGCAAAATCATCGCCACCGGCACGCCGGAGCAGGTCGCGCGGAATGCGCAGTCGCACACGGGGCGCTATCTTTCGCGGGTGTTGCAAGCGAATGGCCAGGCAAAACGTCCTGCGAACGGCGCATCCAACTCTTCTGGACCTTCGGCTACAATCGGCACCGGGACGAACATCTCTTCCGTCGAGCCATGAACCGCGCCTGCATCTGCCTTGTGCTTACACTTTTCGCCGCGCGCGATCGACCGGCAAGCGGCCTTCCTTCGCAGAATCAGCCGGGGAAAACGCTCCCGGGCAAGACTCAGAAGCTCAGCAATCCGTTGAACGACCTGCTGAACGAAGCACAGCGTGACATCGACAAGAACGACTTTGAAGCGGCGATTTCGCCGCTTCAGAAGGTTTTGGCGGAGCAACCCGAATTCGCCTACGCTCATTTTCAGATCGCTTACGTCTATACCGCACTGAAACGCACCGAAGACGCTCGCGACGAGTACGAGCGCGCCGTCACTCTCGATCCGAAAATGGCGGAAGCGTACCTGAACCTCGGGATTCTGATGCTCGATGGGCGGCCTGCCGGCGCCATTGCTCCGCTGCGCAAGGCGGTTGAGCTGCTTCCGGCACAAAGCCGGCCGCGATCTCTTCTGGCGGTGGCGTTGGACCGATCGGGTGACGAAGCTGGAGCCGTGGAAGCCTTTGAAGGCGTCTTACATCTCGATCCCAAGGACCTGACCGCCGTCAATTACCTCGGGTGGTTTTCTCTTCGAAAGAACAAACCGGCGGACGCGGAAACAGGATTCCGGCAGGCATTGGAAATTCAGCCGGGCGATCCTTCGGCGACGAAAGGCCTCGCGGAGAGCCTTGACGCGCAAAAAAAGCCTGAAGCGGCGGATGCCTACCGCGCCTACCTTGCGATCCAGCCGCAAGATTCCGCGGTGAGGGCGCGGCTTGTGCATCTCCTGCTCGACCAGCAGCAATACGACGCGGCACTCGCGGAACTCGATCACAACGACGCCGGTCAGCCGCCTTCTCTGGATTCGCTTCGCTTGCGGGCCGATATTCAGATCGCACAAAACCATTTGGATGAGGCCATCGCCACGCTGCGGAAAGCCAGCGCTCTCGCACCCAACGATGCGCAGCTGCACGGTGGGCTCGGCCGTTTGTTTCTGCAGAAGCGCGATTTCCCCGCGGCCGAGAAAGAACTAAATGTGGCGCTGCAGCTGGACCGGAATAATTTGACGTATTGGAAAGATCTCAGCTCCACGTTCTATCTGGCGGGGAATTACCAGGGGGCCTTGGCGGCGTTGGACGTCATTGCGAAATCCGAAACGCCCGGCGCGGGCGCATGGTTTATCCGCGCGCTCTGCTACGATAAGCTGAGCCAGGTGCAGCCCGCGTTTGACGCTTATCAAAAATTTCTGGAGCTGGCGCCGGACAAGAACTCGAATCAAGTTTGGCAAGCGCAGCAACGCAGCAAGGTATTGCGGCGGTTGCTGGATCAAAAAAGGTAAAAAGGAATGGGTTCCCGCAGGGCGCAGCTGGCCGTTCTTGCCGGCGCAATATTCTTCATCTCCACGGGAATGTTGGCCGCGGACAAAGTACAGGAGCTTCAGGCCAGATTCGACCGCGAGACGGATGCGGTGCGAAAGGCGAAGATATTCGAGAAATTGGGCGATGCGCAGTTCGAGGAAGCGCGCAAATCCGGGAATGCCGGCGATTATAGCGCCGTGGGTTTGACGATGGAACGATATCGGGATAACGCGAGGGCGGCGTTCGACGCACTGAAGAAAAACCAGCCGGATGCCGAACGCCATCCCAATGGGTACAAGCAATTGCAATTTCATGTGCACAGGTCGCTGCGCGAACTGGATGAAATCCTGGTCGTGGCTCCTGTGGAATACCGGCCGCCGCTGCGCCTCGTACGCCAGGATCTCGCCGCCATCAATGACGAACTGCTTCACATGCTCTTTCCGCGGCGTCCCGGAGAACCTCTTGCCACGCCGCCACCCGCGAAGAAGCAGTCATGAGATCGCTTTCCAAACTAGTCTCCATTTTTCTCTTTCTTCCGCTCTGCGCGGGCAACGCTCTCGCCAAGCCACCGCAAGAAAAGGATTATCTGAGCGCGATCGAGGCCGACAAAATCCGCGACGCGGAAACCACCAACGATCGCGTCAAACTGTTCCTGACTTTCGCCGATGACCGGCTCAAGAAATTTCAGTATGAGCTCGAACATCCCTCGCTCAACAAGCATGAAGAGATGCTCAACGCGCTGCTCAACGCGTATGTCGGCTGTGTCGACGATGCCGCGGACCGGATCCAGCTCGGAATCCACAAACAGGAAAATATCCGCAAGGGAATCGACTTGATGGCCGAGCGCGCGAAAGAGTTTCTTGCCATCCTGGAAAGACTGTCGTCCGGGGGGCCGGAACTCGAAATCTACAAAGACAACCTGGACGACGCGATCGAAGGCACCAGGGATGCCATGAACGAAGCGGAAAAAGCCAAGAAGGAAGTTGCTCCGCCTCCCGTGCGGCGCAAGAACTAGCACCGATGCGAGACCTGCGGCGGCAAATCATGCTTGTTCCCGGCGCAGAGCCGCTTTTCCAGCGCATGTTCACGCGGCTCGGATGTGAAGGCCGCCCTCCAAAGTTCCACGTGGAGTTCTATCCTTACAGCAGCCTGGTTCTGACCATCCGCCGCCGCGAAGAAGCAGTCTACGTGCGGCTTTCGGATCTTTTGTGGCGCGCACCTCGCGCGGTGCTGGAAGGCGCGGCTGCGCTGCTTCTTGCGCGTGTGTATCGCCGCAAAGCGCCCGCGCCGCTGGCGGCGCCGTATCTTGAATATGCGCGTTCGCACCGCACGCGCAGCCGCATCAGCCGCATGCGCGGAGGCCGCGTTCGCCCGGCAGCCGCGGAACCTCGCGGGCGGCACTTCGATCTCGACAATTTATTTGAAAAGCTGAACCGCGCCTATTTTGAAGGGCGATTGCGGCGCCCGCAAATCGGGTGGAGCGTGAAAAACTGGCGCCGCCAGTTTGGCTGCTACGATCCCGGCCCCAACCAAATCGTCTTGAATCGCCGGATGGACCGGCCCGGCGTTCCGCAGTACGCGGTGGAATATGTCCTGTTTCATGAAATGCTGCACGTTAAACATCCGACGCGGCGATCCGGCTGCAGCCTGGTCTCGCATTCGAAGGAATTTCGCGAAGAAGAAAAACGATTTGCGGAATTCGAAAAAGCCCGCCGGGTCCTCGACCATCTAGCCCGTTGATTTTTTCCCTTTGCCGACCTCACCCCAGAGTTTATCGATGCGCTTACGGATTTTATCGGCGTCTTCGGCGTGCGGGTACAGATCGAGGTACCGCGCGTACGATTTGATCGACTGTTTCTTCAGCCCCTTTTTCTCCTGCGCTTCGCCGAGATAGAGAAAAGGAACGGCATATCCGGGTTTGGCCACGATGGCGTCTTCGAAGCGATCGATGGCCGCATCCCAGTCACCCCTCTTCATGTAAAAGCGGCCCACTTCTAGGTCTTTTTCCGCACGCAGAGGATCCCAGGTCGGCTGGTCGGGGGCCGATTGCGTGGCCGAGTCCTTGTTAGGTTTTGCGGGAGATTTTGGTTGTGGAGCCGGTGGCGCGTCGGCTGGCTTCGAAGAAGATTCCTGCGCGGATTCGCGCAACGGCGCCGAGAGCATCGGCAAAGCGAGGATCGCCAGATAAAAAGCATTTCGCCAAAGCCGGCTCATATGAACCCTAGGATGCGCTCGGCATCGGAAATGTTGCAAGATGTCCTCTCCGATGAATCAGGTGTGGACATTCACCGGTCACGAACACCGAGCCACGAATCTAGTGCCGTTCCAACTTATTGCTCCGAATTTCGGAGAGTCACGAGGCGAGCCGCTGTTTGAAGTAGCGCCCTCCTCGCCCCGTCTTCAAGTAACGTTCACGCCGGCGTGCGTCGTCGGCGCACAAACAACCCTCATAGTAGATCAATCGCAGAGGGCGTCGATAGGCGGTGGAACGCACTTGTCCCTTGTTGTGCTGCTGCAAGCGTTCTCGTAAATCGCCCGTGCTGCCGATGTAGAATTCTCCATCCCTGTCGCTCAGCAAGACGTAGGAGTATTTCATCGCAGCCCCCAACAATTTGGCTCAAAAGTTGGAACGGCACTAGTATGATGGAAGTTGTCCGGCGTTTGAAGATTTCCGTGCGAAATTCCAATGGAACCCCGTGAAAAAGCCGTGCTGCTACCGGAAAGCCCGGGCGTCTACTTATTCAGAGACGCAGGCGGCACGGTTCTTTATGTCGGCAAAGCGCGTTCCCTGCGCAACCGGGTGCGGTCGTATTTTCTAGAGTCGCGCTGGGCCGATGCAAAGACCGGCTCGCTCGTCCGCGAGATCGCCGACCTCGAGACCATCCTGGTCGGCAATGAGCGCGAGGCTCTGGCTCTCGAGCACAATCTCATCAAACAATACCGTCCGAAGTTCAATGTAGTTCTCCGCGACGACAAGACCTATCCCTACATCAAATTCACCCTCACGGAAAAATATCCGCGCGTGTACTTCACGCGCCGCATCAAGAAAGACGGCTCGCTCTACTTTGGCCCGTACTTTCCGGCAAGCCTGGCGCGCCGCATCCTTCACTTCGTGCACAAACGCTTCTTGATTCCTTCCTGCACCGTGGATCTTACGCGCGCGCATCCGCGTCCCTGTTTGCAGTATTACATCAAGCGCTGCCTCGGCCCCTGCGTCACGGGACTCACCACCGACGAACGGTATGCGGAAGCGGTGCGCGACATGCGGCTTTTTTTGGAAGGACGGCGCCACGATCTGATCAAAAGTCTCGAAGAGCGGATGATGGCCGCGGCGGAGAAAGAGTTGTACGAGCAGGCCGCGGCGTACCGCGATCTGCTTCGAACGCTCGAGGACATCGAGGAACGTCAGCGCATCGCCGCCGCGCAAGGAGACGATACCGACGTGCTGGCCTATTACGCGGAGCCGCCGCTGGTCGCCGCCAATCTCTTCCATTTGCGCGGCGGCCGCGTTGTGGATCGCCGCGAATTTTACTGGGAAGAAATCGAGGAATTCGATCCGCAGGAATTTGTGCCCTCACTGCTCAAACAGCTCTATCTCGAAGCGGAATATTTGCCAAAGGCAATTCATGTGCCGATGGAATTCGAAGACCGCGAGCTGCTGGAAGAAACTCTGACGGAGCGCGCGGGGCACAAAGTGGAAATCCACACGCCGCAGCGCGGGCAGAAGCGCGCGTTTCTGGACCTCGTCGAAAACAACGCGAAGCATTCCTTCGAACAGCGCTTCCGCGTGTTGAAACCCACTTCCAAGGCCATCGGGGAAGCGCTGCAGAGCGCACTCAATTTGCCGGAGGAGCCGCGGCGCATCGAGAGCTTCGATATTTCGCACATCCAGGGAACGGATACGGTCGCTTCGATGGTGGTCTGGGAAAACGGACGGATGAAAAAATCGGACTACCGAAAATTTATCATTCGCGGCGAAGAAACGGGCAACGGGGCGCGCAGTCAGAACGACGATTTCGCCAGCATGCGCGAAGCGGTCACGCGCCGCTACCGCCGGCTGCAGGAGGGAAAAAAACCGCTGCCGGGCTTGATTTTGATTGATGGCGGAATCGGGCAGCTCCATGCCGCTGCGCAGGCGCTCGACGCGTTGCAGATCATCAATCAGCCGGTTGCGAGCATCGCCAAGAAAGAAGAAATTCTCTACATCTTTGGCCAGGAAGATGAGCCCGTGATCCTGGAGCGCCATTCGCCGGTTCTTCACCTGATCCAACAAATTCGCGATGAAACTCACCGCTTCGCCGTAACGTTCCATCGCCAGCGGCGCGGGAAACGGCAAACAGAGACCATACTGAGTGAGATCCCTGGGGTTGGACCGAAGACGGCGCAGAAGCTATTGCGCGAATATGGGAGCGTGGCCAATTTGAAGAAGGCGGGGCAGGAGAAGTTAAGCAAAATAGTTTCCGCAAAGACGGCGGAAAAAATCCTGGCGCATCTCGAAAGCGGGGCGGGGTCCGTTAACCGGCATTAAAGGCACTTACCGGTTAGCCCGTATTGCCGCTCGATGCGCGCTATGTTACTGTTTGCCAGGAGGTTGTTATGGCGGACAACGTAGGTTCCAAGGTTACCTATTTTCTCGTGGGTCTCGGCGTCGGAGCGCTGGTGGGAGTTCTTTTCGCTCCCAAGTCTGGAGATGAGACGCGCGATTTCCTATCGAAGAAGGCGGATGAAGGCCGCGACTTCGCGCAACGCAAGGCGCGTGAACTCCGCGAACGCGCGGACGATTTGATCGAGCGCAGCAAGGACGTAGCGTCGCGCAAGAAAGATTCGATTGCTGCCGCGGTCGAGGCTGGCCGCGAGGCCTATCTCCGGGAGTCGAAGTCCTGAAGCGGGCTGAATTTACGGGGCGGTAATTTAATTATTTAGTACTTCGTCCGAGACAAGCGGAGTCGGCATGCAAACGTGGGTGGCGATATTTATTGCGGTGACGGCGGTGGCCGTCGTTCTCCAACTGACAATCCTCGCGGCGCTGTATTTCCAGATGCGCCGCACGACGGAGAACGTAAACCGGCTGGTGGGGGAATTGCAGTCGCGGGTCGGCCCCATCCTGACGCGCATTCAGATCCTGCTCGATGATACGCAGCCGAAGATTTCCAGCATGGTTTCTGACGCTTCTCACATCGTTTATCTCGCAAGAGGACAGGCGCAAAAAGTGGACCGTGTTTTCACGGAGGCTGCCGATCGTTTGCGGGGACAACTGGTTCACGCCGACAGGATTTTGACCGGGGCGCTCGAAGCAGTGGAGGACGCGGGATCGCAATTCCGCACGAGTTTTTGGCGCCCGGTGCGGAAAGCGTCGGCGCTAGTGCAAGGCATCAAGGTGGGACTTGATCTACTGCGCTCACGCCGCGGGAGAGCGAATCCCGACGAACCGCTCGAGCACGAAGAAGAACTGTTCATATAAAGTTTGGCGACAATTTTTCCTCGAATCGTTTTCTTCTTCATCGAATCCAGCCACCACCGAGGACGACGTCGCCGGAATAAAAAACGGCGCCCTGGCCGGGTGTGATGGCGCGCTGCGGCGCGTCAAACGTCACGCGCGCCCGTGCGGAGTCCAACGCCTCGACAGTGGCGGCGGCGGCTTCATGCTTGTGGCGGATTTTCACGGCGGCGCGCAAGGGCGCGTTTGGAATTTCGCAGGAGATCCAATTCACATTTTCGATTTCGCACACTGAGGTTCGCAGCGCGGCGTCTTCACCGACAACGACGCGATTGTTTGTCGGGTCGATGGAGAGGACGTAGAAAGGCTTGCCTGCGGCAAAGCCGAGGCCCTTGCGCTGGCCAATCGTGAATTGATGCACTCCGGTGTGGCGGCCAATCACGCCGCCATCTTCGGTGACAATTTCTCCGTCACCGTTTTCGAGCGAGGCGCCGCGTTCGCGCGAATAGGCCTGAATGAATTGCACATAATTGCCATTCGGAACGAAGCAAAGCTCCATGCTTTCGGGTTTCTCCGCCACAGGAAGATTCACGCGGCGCGCCAGAGTGCGCACTTCTTTTTTGGTAAGCTCGCCGAGCGGAAATTCACTGCGCGAGAGCTGCTCCTGCGAAAGCCCCCATAAAAAATAGGATTGATCCTTCGATTCATCGCGGGCGCGGAGAAGTTCCCATCGACCGGATTTTTCGTTCTGGCGAATCCGGGCGTAGTGGCCGGTCGCCAGGCACCCGGCTCCAATCTGGCGCGCCATGCGGAGAAGCGGCTCGAACTTCACGTCGGTGTTGCAGTTGGTGCAGGCGATGGGCGTGCGCCCCGCAAGATATTGATTCACGAAGGAGCGGACGACGCGCTGTTCAAATTGCTCTTCAAAATTCACGACATAGTGCGGGAAATTCAGATGCTGGGCGACGCGCTTGGCGTCGTAAACATCGTCGAGCGAGCAACAGCGGTGCTGGGCAGGGGCGTCACCCTGCAATTCGGGGAGGCGGCGCTGGTTCCAGAGCTGCATGGTCAAGCCGACAACTTCGCGGCCCTGCTGCTGCAGGAGGGCCGCGACGGTGGAGGAGTCTACGCCGCCGGACATAGCGACGGCGACGAGGCCGGGAGTGCTGGCGGCCTGCGTGGGCAGGGTGTCGAATTGGGCGATCGTTGCCATCCGTCTATCTTTAAGAAGGACACGATGTATCGTGCCCCTACGTATTCAATTCACCGGGCTTCGGCCACCTTTCGATAGGTGGGAGAGAGTTCACGCAACTGGGCGACCGCGGCGGGGACGACTTCGAGTGCGAAGTCGATCTCTTCGGCGGTAGTGTGGCGTCCCAGGCTGAAACGCAAGCTGGCGCGCGCCTCTTCCGGCGGAAGACCGATCGCAGTGAGAACATGCGAGGGCTCAAGGGCGCCGGAAGAACAGGCCGCGCCCGTGGAGCAGGCGAGCCCCTTCAAGTCGAGCGCAATCACGAGGGCTTCGCCTTCGAGGCCGGGGAAGAAAAGATTTGTTGTGTTGGGCGTGCGCGGTGCGCGAGCGCCGTTCACGCTGGAATCGGGAACGCGCGCGAGCAAGCCGTGCTCCAGATTGTCACGCAACGCGCTTATGCGTTTTGCATCCTGTGCGAGCGCTGCGCGCGCCATCTCGGCGGCTTTTCCGAGGCCAACGATGCCCGCGACATTTTCCGTTCCCGGCCGGAATCCCCGCTGGTGATGTCCGCCGTAGAGCAATTGGCGCAAACGGGTTCCGCTTTTGATGTAGAGGGCGCCGATGCCCTTCGGCGCGTAGAACTTGTGACCGGAGAGGGAGAGCAAGTCCACTCCCATCGCTTTCACGTCAATCGGAATCTTGCCAGCGGACTGAACAGCGTCGGTATGGAAGTAGACGTCGGATTGTGCAGCGATGCGGCCAATCTCCTCGAGCGGCTGGACGGTGCCCAGCTCATTGTTGGCGTGCATGATGGTGATGAGCAGGGTTTCGGGGCGGACGGCGCGGCGGAGAGCTTCGAGATCAATGAGGCCGTCGCGGTCAACGGAAAGATAAGTGACGGAGAGCCTTTGCTTTTCGAGAGCCTGACAGGTATTCAGAACGGCTTCGTGTTCAATCGCCGAGGTAATGATGTGCGGAGCCGAGGATGTCGAGCGCACAGCCAAGAGTGGCTGTGCTACACCGAAGATGGCGTGATTGTCGGATTCCGTGCCGCCGCTTGTGAAGACGATTTCCTGGGGACGCGCTCCGATCAAGGCGGCGACGGAGTCGCGCGCGGTTTCCACCGCTGCGCGGGCCCTCTGGCCGAAGGAATGGATAGAGGCGGCATTTCCGAATTCGGCCGACAGATAGGGCAGCATGGCGTCGAGGACTTCCGGCTCGACGGGCGTGGTGGCGTTGTGGTCCAGGTAGACGCGCTTCATGGCTGTATCGCTTTCAGAATAGACCCCACTGAGAGCAAGGGCAAGGGAGTGAAATCCGTGCGCGTGTGCGCAACGAGAGAGAGCGTGGGATGGAGATAGGGGGTATACGAGTCTGTGTGGATACCCGGTTTTTGCTCGTCGCGACCACAACATATTGTGAAAGAGTGGTTGGCCTCACACAATTTGTGGCCACGAGTTGTAGTTGCCACACAGACTCGTATACACCCCCATGGCGATGGGAAGAGTCCCCAAACAATTGAAAGGAAAAGGGTTGCCGACGCCCATTGCGCAGAAGAGTGCGTAAGCGATTGAAAGCAAAGGGGTTGAATGACGGGAATGGACGGGAGGACCAGGTGAGAGGGTGCGGCTTGCCCGCCACGGCGGGCAGGGGGATGAGGTCGGAACTGGAGCTTGGCACTTTCCGACAGGGTCGGAATCGAGGATCGGGGCTCAGTGTAAACAAACACGGGAAAGAATAGCATGCCAGTACGGATTGGTTAAGTAATTTGCAGGGAACGGGTAAAATTGAGGGGTGAACGGCAATGGGGCGGGGTGAACGGTGCGGGCGGCGGCGAGGCGAAGAAGAAAAGAGCAAAGTCAAAAACCCCAGGTGCAAGATCGGCAACTGGGGCACCCGGCGAAGAACTCACCGCTCTGAAAGCGGACTGACGGGTGCTTGGCCGAAAAGCGGATCCCTCCGTTCGGTCAGGATGACCTCTGCGGAAAAGGTGAGGGAAAGGATGGTGCCCTCCCGACCGGGTCGGGACAGGCGCCGGGACGCTGCGACAAACGCATGAAGGAACGGGTCTGAAGACCCGCCACTACATAAGAGGGCAAGGCCCTTCGAGGTTCTGGGTAAACAAGCCCCGCCCCTACAAATGCATTGGCAAGGGCGCCCGTGACGCACGCCGACCCGTTCGGTGCGCTCCAGAGGAAAGGCGATTCACAAAGTTGCGAGCAGGCGAGATGGGCGTAGAATGGTGCCGATTTCGCGGCGAAAAAGGAAATACGGGTAAATGAGCAAACTCTACAAGTACCGTGTGCTGATCTCCGGTATCCTTTCGCCACCGGCAGCCCTTTTCTTGTATGCGCTCGTCTATACGACACTGACGCGGGCCAGTGCCGATCGCGATAAGGATTGGCTCTTTCGTCTCTCTTTGTCGACTCTCGCGATGACCGTGCCGTTTCTCTTCACCTTGGCTCTCGCCATTAAGGACCGCCGCCGGCAGGCGCTTTCTCTATCCGGAAAAGTAGGTCTCGCCCTCGCGATTCTCTCGCTGGGTCTCGCATGGAATCCCGCGAGCGACGGCATCACCCGCTCGAAGCAGTCGCGAAACCTGGCGATGCGGGACGTTGCCGCGCCGCCCTTCGATACCCTGGACCTTCTCGGGAAGACGCAGCGTCTGGGAGATCACAAGGGCGAGGTCGTGCTCGTCAATATTTGGGCGACCTGGTGCGGGCCGTGCCGGAACGAGATGCCGATGCTCGACCGGTTATATCGAGAGCGGAAGCAGCAGGGGTTCATCGTGTTCGGGCTGTCGGACGAGGGCGTGGATGTTCAACGGAAATTTGTGGAACAGGTCCCGGTGAGCTACCCGCTTCTCACTCACAGCGGAGAAGTTCCCAACCTCTATCGCGACATCGCGCGTTACCCGGCGATTTTTCTGATCGATCGCCGGGGACGTCTGCAGCCTGCGCCGGGCCCGGACCAGCCTTTCGAGAAGGTTGAGGCAGCCGTCGAGGCCCTCCTCAACAGCGGGTCTTATTAGTCCTCCACCTTGGTTGGGATGACGGAGCGAAGAGAGATTTCTCTCTGCGCAGGCCGACCCTTTCACGGGAGTGAAAGAGGAGGAAAAAGTCGGCCTGCTCCGTTCGGTCCCGCAGAATCATCCGGGATGCAAAATGCGCAAATGACGTGCGGGGGAAGGGCCGCGCAGAAGCGAGATGGGAGTAGAATGGTGCCGAATTCGCGGCGAAAAGGGAAATCCGTGGTAGGAGATTGAGTTTTGGCCTCGCCGGAGCAAGGAGCGAATCGATGAAGAGAAAACTGTTCGTGAAGCTGGCATTCTGCGTCCTGCTGGTGTTGGCGGGTTCACCGGCGTTTGCCGGGCAAACTGGGATGCCGCAGCCGTTTTCGGCGGATTTTACAACGACAACCGCTACGGGCGGGGAGATGAACACGGGAAAGATTTATTTTGCTTTGCCCAAGATGCGGATGGAATCCAGTTCCAAGGGGCAAGATTCCATCATCATCATGGACCAGAGCATTCAGACCGTGTACATCCTCATGCCCAAGCAGCACATGTATATCGAGTCGCACACGGACCAGCAGAACCCCATGATGCGTCAGGGGCCGAAAGCCCCGACATCGTTTGATCCAAGCCATCCGTGCGGGGCGAACATGACGTGTGAAAAGGTTGGCACGGAAACGGTCAATGGCAGGGTTTGCGACAAATGGGTAACCACGGGCACAAAAGGAACGAGCACGGCGTGGATTGATCAGAAACTGAGCTTCCCCGTTAAAACGCAGAGTGCGGCTGGCGAGATCTGGCAACTAACCAATATTAAAGAGGGAAAACCGGATGCGACCCTCTTCGAGGTGCCAGCAGGCTATCAAAAGATGGTTATACCCGGCATGCCGGGTGGGGCGCGGCCGCCGCAGTAAAACCTGTTGCGGTGTCCTACTGAATAGCTGTCTTTCAGGGAGGGTGTGTGGCGTATCGGGACTTGCGGGAATTTGTGCGGAAGCTGGAGAAAGAAGGAGAGCTGGAGCGGGTGCGGATGGAAGTCGATCCCGTACTTGAGATTACGGAAATCACACAAAGGGTGGCTCGCGCGAAAGATCGTAAACCGGACAGCGTTGGACCGGCATTGTTTTTTGAGAAGCCGAAGGGATCGCGGGTGCCGCTGCTGATGAATACATTTGGAAGCGTGCGGCGGATGGAACTGGCGCTCGAGGTGGAGAAGCTGGAAGACGTGGCGGCGCGGATTCGGGGATTTCTGGCGATGGAATCGCCACAAGGACTCTTCGACAAGATCAAGATGCTGCCGAAGCTTGCGGAATTGGGGTCTTTTTTTCCGAAGAGCATAAAAGGCGGCGCATGCAAGGAAGTGATCCGGAAGGGCAGCGATGTCAACCTGTTCGAATTTCCCATCCTGAAGTGCTGGCCGCAAGATGGAGGGCGATTCATCACGTTTCCGCTGGTCTTCACGAAGAATCCCGAGACGGGGAAGCGCAACGTCGGGATGTACCGGATGCAGATTTACGACGAACGCACGACCGGAATGCACTGGCAGACACAGAAGCATGGCGCGGAACATTTCCGGCGGGCGCGGGCCGCGAACCCGGATGGGCGGATACCCGTGTCGGTGGCCATCGGCGCAGATCCGGCGACGGCGCTTTGCGGGATGCTGCCGATTCCCCCGGACCTCGATGAGATGATGTTCGCGGGATTTCTGAGGCGGGAGCCGGTGGAGATGACGTCGTGCGAGACGAATGAATTGGAAGTGCCGGCGAACGCGGAGATTGTTCTTGAAGGCTACGTCAACCTGAATGAGATGCGCACGGAGGGCCCTTTTGGGGATCACACGGGTTTTTATTCGCTCGAAGGCGAGTATCCCGTTTTCCATGTGGAGTGCGTGACCCACCGGAAAGATCCGATTTATTTGACGACGGTCGTTGGACCGCCACCGCAGGAAGACTTCTATATGGGGTATGCGGTGGAACGCGTGTTCCTGCCGGTGATGAAGATGCAGTATCCGGAGATCGTGGACGTGGCCATGCCGGCGGAAGGCATATTTCATAACTTGATGATCGTGGCGATTCGGAAGTCGTACCCGGGCCACGCGCGGAAAATCATGAATGCGATTTGGTCGCTGGGGCAGGCCATGTTCACGAAAGTGGTCGTGGTGGTGGACCACGACGTGGACGTGCACGACTACCGAGAAGTCGTTTGGAAAACATTGTGCGCGATCGACCCCGAACGCGACGTGCAATTTATTTTTGGTCCGATGGACACGCTGGATCATGCGGCGAGGCTGCAAGATTTCGGTTCTAAGATGGGAATCGACGCGACGCGCAAGTGGGCGACGGAGGGTTTCACACGGCCGTGGCCGGACGAGATCTTGATGGATGAAGAAACCAAGAAGCGAGTGGATGCGATTTGGAAGAAGCTGCGGATGTGACACGGAGGCAGGTGATTGACTTCAAAGGATAACCGTCCCGTTGGACAGGGGCGGAGGCGGCAAAAAGCGCAAGGAATTGTGGTACCAAGAGAACTGCTACGCAATATCTGGTATCACGCGCCCTCAACTACCCCATAAATGCCTGTAACTACCCGTATTCTTAGGACAACTACGGCACAGAATCCCTTGACGGTCGGAGCGCCGGGATGTCATAACGCTTGCACGGGGCGCACCTCGGGGATTCCGCAGCGCAGGCAGAGGTGCACCGGACGGTCGAGAGTACGGTGACGATTTCGGGCGTGTCTTCGAATGCCGGGGTGGCGTTCCCAGTGAGTGAATCGCGCGAAGTGATGAACGTACGGCAGGCGTCGCAGTATCTGGGGATCTCCCCGGACACCCTGTACCGTTACATCACGGAGGGCGAAATTCCCGCTTTCAAACTTGGTAATCGGTGGAAACTGCGTAAGACGATCCTGGACCGCTGGATGGAACGTAAAATGAGCCAGGCACACGTGCGGCGCCGTTAGGCCAGCGCGAGGTACAGGAAAAGGGGCCGCGATATGTGGTTATTGGGCGGAAGAAAGAGCAAGCAACTGGTGGGACTGGATATCGGCTCCAGCTCCATTAAAGCGGTGGAATTGAAGTTGACCAAAGCAGGCTATGAACTGGTGAGCTTTGGGATGGAGAATCTTGCGCCGGACACGGTGGTGGACGGCGCGATCATGGACGCGCCGCAAGTGGCCAACGCCATCAGCAAAATTTTCGATGCGCAGCGCATCAAGACCAAAAACGTGGCGACATCGGTTTCCGGACATTCGGTGATCGTGAAGCGCGTGCCGCTGCCGCTGATGACCGAGGAAGAGCTCTACGACCGCATCCCGTCGGAAGCGAGCCAGCACATTCCGTTCGACATTGCCGACGTGAACTTGAGCTACCAACTGCTGGAATCCATGGACTCGCAGATGGACGTTTTGCTGGTGGCGGTGAAGAAGGACAAGATTTTAAACCACACGAACGTGCTGGCGCAGGCGGGAAAGACGCCGGTGGTGGTGGACATCGACGCTTTTGGTCTGCAGAACTGCTTCGAAGTGAATTATGAGCCGGATGCGGGGCAGACCGTGGCGCTGTTGAATATCGGCGCCAGCGTTATGAATATCAACATCGTGCGCGGAGGCGTGCCGCTGTTTACGCGCGACGTGAGCGTAGGCGGCAACCAATATACCGACGCGCTGCAAAAGGAATTAGACCTGAGTTTCGAGGACGCAGAGCGGCTAAAGAAGGGCGACACGCTGCCCAGCGTCACGGACGAACAGAAGCAGCAGATCTTGCGGAGTGTTTCGGACATTCTCACGCTGGAAATACAGAAGACATTCGACTTCTTCCGCGCCACGGCGAGCGGCGAAAACATTCAGCGCATCGTGGTGGCGGGCGGCACGGCGCGCGTTCCCGGGCTGATGGACTTGCTGCGGGAAGAGTTTGCCATGCCCGTCGAGGAACTGAATCCGTTCCGGAAAGTGCTCATCAATCCCGGCCGGCACAGTGACGATCAGATCCGCGAGCTGGCTCCGCGGCTGGTCATCGCAGTGGGTCTGGCACTGAGGAGCTTTGACTAACCATGATTCGCATAAACCTTCTCGGACAAACGCGGCCAAAGGCGGGGCGCAGGCCAGTTGATACGGGGGCGGCGCTGCCACTGGTATTCATCGGCATAGGGGCGGCGGTAGGCTTGGTCGTTCTCTTCTACTTCTATCATTCTTTGCAAACGCAACTGAACGACGAGAACAGCAAGATCAAGACCCTGACAGCGCAAAAGACGGAGCTGCAAGTCATAAAACAGCAAGTCGAGGCGTTTGAGAAACAGAAGCAAGTTCTGCAACAGCGCGTCGGCGTGATTGAGCAGCTACAGCGCGACCGGACAGGCGGGCAAGAGCTTCTGGACATGGTCGCGAACACGGTTTCGCGGACGGAGAATTTGTGGCTGTCTTCGATGACGCGCAAAGGCAACACCATCGCGTTTGAAGGCGCGTCGGCTTCGATTAATTCGGTGGCGAACTTTATCACCGCATTGAAACGCTCCGGATATTTCCAGAAAGTGGAAATCAAGGAATCGAAGCAGGACGAGAAAAATACGGGCGTCCAGACGTTCTTGTTCCAAATCTCAGCGGAAATAAGTCCGCCGCAAGCGGTCCCGGCGACGCAGGCGAAATCAGCCAGCGCACCGGCGCAGCCCGCAGCAGCATCGGCGCCGGCCAAGAAAGGGTAAGGGGGCGCAATGGCCAATCCGTTTCGCGATATGTCGGTCATCATGCAGGGTCTGGTCGCCGCGGCGGTCGCCGTGGTGCTGGTCCTGGTTGGCGTCTATGTGCCTTTCTCGCCCGTGGCGCAGGAACGAGATGCAGTGGATAAGGCCGTCCGCGATCGTACCCAGCTGAGCCAGGAAGTGACGCAGCTTCAGGTTTACAAACAACGTTATGGTGAACTGAAGCAGCAGATGGACGCGCTGAACAAGCAGCTGGACACGCTGAAGACGATCGTTCCCGAAGAAAAAGAAGTGGACGAATTTATTCGACTGATCCAGGGAGCTTCAGCCGCGTCGAACGTGCAGCTTCGCCGGTTGACGGCGCAGGCCATCGTCCCGCGCGAATACCACTACGAGATGCCATTCGAGGTCCAAGCGGACGGTCCGTATTTCAACATCCTGGACTTTTTTGGCCGGTTGAGCCGGCTTTCACGAATTATCAACGTGGGCGACCTGCAATTCGACGATCCAGACAAGGCCAAAGGCACGAAATACCCATTTCGTCCGGGTACGACGGTTTCGGGCACATTTACGGCAACTACATTCTTCACCAAGCCAGCTGACCTGGCCGCAGCCCCTGCAGCAGGGGCGAAGGGTCAAGCGAAGCCGGCTGGGAAACCCTGAACGGGAATGAGCGAACTATGCATTTTGCCAAGACTCTCGTACTAGGGACTTTGCTCGCAGGGGTTGCGCCCGGCGTGCTTGCGCAAGCAAAGCCCGCAGGCGCGGCTAACGCAAAGCCTGCTACGCCACCTGCGGCAGCCAAGGCCACGCCGCAAGCAGCGAAGCCGACGGCGAGCACGCCCACTAAGCCAGCTGCTCAAGCGCCGGCCAAGCCGGCAGCTAGTGCACCGGCGAAGCCAGCGGCGCAAGCGGCCGCCAAGCCCGCGGTGAAGGCCACAGCCAAGAAACCTGTAAAGCCCGCCGCACCCGCAGCAGGCGCTGCGCCGCCGGCGGAGCCAGAAGCCAAGGTGACAAGGCGCGATCCGTTCGAATCGCTTGTTGGCCGCCAAAAGGCGGCTGCGGATGCGGCAAAAAATCTTCCTCCAGGGAAAGCGGGGCTGCAGGTCAGCACGCTGCGGCTCGATGGCGTCGTAAAGGCTCCCAACGGGATGATCGCAGTAGTGACGAATCCTCAATCGCGCACGTACTTCCTGCGCGAGGGTGACCAGCTTTACGACGGGCGAGTAGAAAAGATTGCAATGGATGGCGTTTCGTTCCACGAGACCGGAAAAGATGCCTTTGGAAAACCGGTGGAACGCCAGGTGAATAAGAGAATTTACTCCACTCCAGGAGAACAGCAATGAAGACGAATTGGCCGGCCCTCCGGTCTAGCTGCCTAATCCTTGCGAGCATGGCGGTGGCCACGAGTCCCGCGCTTGCTCAGACGCAGGAGCCTGCCGACGCGACCGCGGTGGCAGCGGTAATCTCCAGCGTCGCCATTCTGCAGGCGCCGCAGCGCGCCAGCGTGCGCGTGGAGGGCGAAGGGCGTCTCGACGTCCATGCCGCCCGGATGCAGAACCCAGACCGGCTGGTGCTGGATTTTAGCGGCGCGCGGCTGGCGGTGCAAAAGACGGAGATTCCGGGTGTCGCTGCTCCCGTACGCGGGGTAAGGCTCGGACAGTTCCGCCCGCATGTCGCACGGGTGGTGGTTGACCTTACCACCGCTAGTCCATACCAGATTTCCCGCGATGGATCCGCCGTGGTGATCTTGTTTGAAGCGCAGCCGGAGTCACCTGCCGGGGCCTCATCGGCTACGGAGAAGAAGACATCCCAGCAGCTCTCCAAAGCACGTGCGGAATTTCATTACACCAGCGCGGCACCGCATATCGCGGCCCGCGCGGTGAGCCCTCTGCGTATTACCTCTCCTCGTTTTGCGTTGCCGGACGAACTGACCCAGCCCTCATTCTTACTGGCATCGTATGGCGGGAAGACGGAGCCTGTGCGTCCGCAGGCATTGGCGCAACAGGCGGCGCAACAGGCCGCGCAACAGGCAAATACGGCGGCCTCGACAATGGCGAGCACCGCCCCTCAGGCACCTGCGGCCAGTGCGCCAGTGGGGAAGTACACGGGAGAGCCCATCTCCGTGAACCTGAAGGAAGTCGATTTGCGGGATTTCTTCCGGTTAATCCACGAAATCAGCGGGCTGAACGTCGTACTGGACCCCGCAGTGAAGGGCACGCTGACGATTGTGCTGGACGAAGTACCGTGGGACCAGGCCCTGGATATCGTGCTGCAGAACAACGCACTGGACAAGCAGCTCAACGGGAATGTTTTGAGAATCGCGACGCGCGATACCCTGAAGCGGGAAGCGGAAACGGAGCGCGATCTGTCGAAAGCGCAAGCGGAAGCCGTCGCGCCAGTTACGGTGACGCGTGTGCTGAGTTATGCCAAATCCTCGGCGATGAGGGACGTCCTGAAGAAATTCCTCACGACGCGAGGCGACATTCTATCCGACGACCGATCGAACCAGCTCATCATTCGCGATATTCCGTCGGTCATACCGACCCTCGACAACCTGATCCGGCAGCTTGACCGGAAGTCGCAGCAAGTGGAAATCGAGGCACGTGTCGTTTCAGCTTCCCGCGCGTTCTCCCGGGAAATCGGCACCGAACTCGGCTTTGCAGGAACCACCACGAGTGGCCGTTCCTTATTCACCGGTACACCGGCAGTCGGGGGCAGCGGTGTGACAGCGGGAGGTCCGCCACCTCCAATCACGGTTGGTACCGGCAGCGGCACAACCGGCAACGGTATCACCTCAGGTCTTCCGCTGAACACGTTCCTTTCCGCGGGTACGCCGACAAGCGGATTCGGCTTCAGTCACCGTTCGCCTAATTTTGCTCTGGACTTCGTCATCACGGCGGCGGAAGCGAAGGGCGTCGGCAAATTGCTCTCCAAGCCGAAGGTGATCACGCAAAACAACGAGAAGGCCATCGTAAAACAGGGCACCAAGATTCCGATTCAGACCACGATTAACAACACGATTTCCGTGCAGTTCATTGATGCGGTTCTGAAGCTTGAGGTCACGCCCCAGATCACGGCCGAAGGCACGATATTCATGGATGTCCTGGTCGAAAACACGCAGATTGACGCCGGAATCCCGCGCGTTCAGGGGGTTCCCGCGCTGGACACGGAAGCGGCCGAAACCAAAGTGCTGGTCGCAGATGGCGGCACGGTGGTAATCGGCGGAATCATCATCTCGTCACAGCGCGTGGACATCACGCAGGTTCCGCTGGTGGGCAGTTTGCCACTGATCGGAAATCTCTTTAAGCACACGAGCGTAACCGTCCAGTCGCAGGAATTGCTGTTCTTCCTGACGCCGCGGATTATCCCGGGATAAGCGGCTCGACAATCCCTTATCCAAAACTTTCACTGAGGGTCAAAATCGAGGAGACTACGGTCTCCTCGATTTGTTTATGAAAACAACTTTTGCTCAGCGGCGGCGGGCGTTACAAGCGGAAATCGCGCAAGCGAAGCTGGATCACCTGGTGGTCACGAAACCTGCGAACTTGTATTACCTGACGGGGTTCGAGGGAGACGCGGGCGCCTTGGTGGTGTCCCGGGCAAGGGTCACGCTGGTCACCGACGGCAGGTTCCTGGTGCAAGCCCGCGAGGAGGCTTCTAACGTCCGCCTTGTTCTTCAGAAGGGTTCCTTGTTTTCCAGCGTGGGCGCGCTCCTTCATGCTCCTGGCAGCCAGAGAGCAGGATTCGACCCAAATCAGCTGACTGTTGCGCAACTGGAGGTTTTGGGAAAGGCCTCAGGGCCCCGCTGCAGATGGATCCCCGCGGCGGGCTTTACCGAAAAGCTGCGAATGCGAAAAGAAGCGGCGGAGTTGGACCAGATGCGCAGGGCAGGCATCCTAGCCGGGAAGGTGCTTGAGAGTGTCCTGGCGTTGCTGAAACCTGGAGTCCGGGAAATCGAGATCGGGGCGGAGATCGACTACCAAATGCGAAAAAGGGGCGCTTCGGGTCCGGCTTTTGAAACCATTGTTGCCTTCGGGAAGCGATCTGCGCTGCCCCACGCGCGACCTACAGTCAAGCAATTGAGGAAAAATGAGTTGGTCATGCTAGACCTGGGTGCTATACTCGCCCACTATTGCAGCGACATCACCCGGACGGTATTTGTGGGGCGGGCGCCTGCTCGTATCCGGCGGTGGTATGAAGCGGTGCTCGAAGCGCAGGGAGCGGCGATCGCGGCAGTGAGAGAAGGGGCCACCTGCGAGGGAGTAGACGCGGCAGCGAGGAAAGTCCTGGCGGGCTACCGCCTGGACCGCTACTTCGTGCACAGTACGGGCCATGGGCTTGGACTGGAAGTGCACGAAGATCCCCGGATTGCCCGAGGGCAAAAGCAGCGCCTGAAGCGGGGGAATGTCATTACGGTTGAGCCCGGGGTATACGTGGCGGGCGTCGGGGGAATTCGGATCGAAGACGACATTGCCGTCCACGGAGACAGAACCGAAGTAATTACCCGCGTTTCGCGGGATTTTATCGAGCTCTGACACCGGCATGAAACGAAAAAAACCTTCGAAATCATCCGCCAGTCCGTCATTCCATAGCCCCGAAATCCAGCAAGTCGAGCAACTCTTGCGCTTCATGGGGGAGCATAACCTCGAGGAGTTCGAATACTCCCGGGGCGACCTGCACATCCGGTTGCGGAAAGCCTCGGCGGGGGCTGTTTATGGGGCGCCCCGGGCGATGGCTGCACCGGAAATCATAGTTACGACGGGAGTTGCATCGGCCCCTCCAGCCACCCAGGCGGCCCCGGAAGGCCGATCGAGCGAGGATCTACATCTGGTCAAGTCTCCCATCGTGGGGACGTTCTACGGGTCTCCCAGCCCCGGCGCGGAGGCATTTGTGAAGGTGGGGGCGTTTGTCGAAGCCGGGCAGACACGGTGCATCGTGGAAGCAATGAAACTGATGAACGAAATCGAATCCGACGAAAGTGGCGAGGTCGTCCGCATCTTTGCCGAGAACGGCCAGCCCGTCGAGTATGGCCAGCCGCTTTTTGGCATCCGTCCGAGCCGGAAAAAGTAGCCGGCGACCGAGGCCATGTTCCAGAAAATTCTAGTCGCCAATCGCGGGGAGATTGCCCTGCGGGTTATTTGCGCCTGCAAAGAGCTGGGCATTTCCACCGTAGCTGTCTACTCGGAAGCCGACCGCAACTCCCTCCACGTGCGGTTTGCCGACGAAGCCGTCTGCATCGGGCCACCCCGCAGCAGCGAAAGTTATCTCAACATCCCCCAGGTCATCAGCGCGGCCGAGATCACCAATGTGGACGCCATCCATCCGGGTTACGGCTTTTTGTCCGAGAACGCGAATTTCGCCAAGGTGTGCGAGGCCTCTGAAATAACGTTCATCGGGCCCACCGCCGAAGTGATCGAAATGATGGGGGAGAAGGACCGGGCGCGCCGCGAGGTCAAGGCGGCGGGGCTCCCAACGGTTCCCGGCAGCGACGGCGTGATCGAAGGCGAAGAGCAGCTCGCAAGAGAATCGGCGAGGATCGGTTATCCGCTGATTCTTAAAGCTTCCGCGGGCGGGGGCGGACGCGGGATGCGCGTTGTGCGCAAACAAGAGGAGCTGCTGGCCGCGTATGAGACCGCGCGGAGCGAGGCGCAGCAGGCCTTCGGAACACCGGACGTTTACGCGGAAAAATTCATCGAACGTCCGAGACACATTGAGTTTCAAGTGCTGGGGGATCAGCACGGGAAAGTGATTCATCTGGGCGAGCGCGAGTGCAGCATCCAGCGGCGGCATCAAAAGCTGGTGGAGGAATCGCCGTCTCCAGCAATGGACGCGAAGCGGCGAAAGGAATTGGGAGCGAAAGTCATCAAGACGCTGGAAAAAATCGGTTATACCAATGCCGGGACAGTGGAATTCCTGATGGATGAAGACGGGGCGATCTACTTCATAGAAATGAATACGCGCATCCAGGTGGAGCATCCTGTGACAGAAATGGTTACCGGAGTGGATTTGATCAAAGCGCAGATCCGCATCGCGGCGGGGGAGAGACTCGAAGACGCCACCGGAGAAATCCATTTCTCGGGGCATGCCATCGAGTGCCGCATCAATGCCGAGGATCCGGAAACCTTTGTGCCGTCTGCCGGGAGAATTACCACGTTTCAGGCGCCGGGCGGGACGGGCGTGCGCGTCGACTCCGCCGCCCATGCGGATGCGGTGATTCCCCCTTACTACGACTCACTGATCGCCAAGCTGATCGTTAAGGGCCGGGACCGCGCGGAAGCGATCGGGCGCATGAGGCGGGCGCTCGAGATGTTTGTGATCGAAGGCATCAAGACGTCCATTCCACTGCACCGCAGAATATTCGCCGACGTCGACTTTGCAGAAGGCAGTGTGGACACTCATTTCATAGAGAAACTGCTGGGTACGGAAGGAAAATAGGCAGCGATGCGCCTTGTTCTTCCCAAGCTCTATGTGATATTAGACGCTGCCTTGCTCACCACTCCCGAGATCGATTGCGCACGACAACTGGCCGAGGCCGGGGTACGGTTGCTTCAATACCGCGACAAGAAAGCGCCGGCGCGCGAACTCTTGCGGGTCTCGCGTGAACTCGCAGGACTGCTCGTTCCTCTGGGGGTTTCCTTCCTTGTGAATGACCGGCCGGACGTCGTCTTCCTTTCTGGTGCGAGCGGAGTCCATGTGGGGCAAGAGGACCTCGATGTAGAGCAGGCGCGTGTTGTGGCTGGGCCCGGAAAATGGGTGGGCGTATCCACGCATAATCTCGGGCAATTTCGCGCGGCTGCAAGGACGTCTGCCGATTACATCGCTGTTGGACCGATTTTTCCGACATCCACAAAAGCGAATCCGGATCCCGTGGTGGGTGCCGAGTTCATCCGGCAGGTGCGCACGCTAACCGATAAGGCGATCGTCGCGATCGGGGGTATCACTCTTGAGCGCGCTGCTGGCGTAATAGAAGCCGGGGCGGATGCGGTCGCGGTCGGGAGCGATATTCTGCGCGCGGCCGATCCGGGTAAACGCGCGCGGCAGTACATCGCCATGCTTGAAGAAGCGAATCATGCGGCGGCGGTCTGAGGAAAACGGCGAATGGCAGAAACGGCACACCCTCTCCCACAAGCGACGGTCAAGAGCGAGCCTGGCTTTGTGCGTGCCATCGGATTGTTTGACGGCACGATGATCGTCGTCGGATCGATGATCGGCTCGGGAATTTTTATCGTGGCGGCGGACATCACGCGGCAGACGGGCTCTTCCGGAGGATTGCTCCTGGCGTGGGTCCTCACGGGATTGCTCACGATATCCGCGGCGCTTTCCTACGGCGAGCTTGCAGCGATGTTTCCACACGCAGGAGGCCAATACGTTTACTTGCGCGAAGCGTATTCGCCGCTGTGGGGTTTTTTGTACGGCTGGACGCTGTTTTTGGTGATTCAGACGGGTACGATCGCGGCGGTGGCGGTGGCCTTTGCACGGTACCTGGGCGTCATCTTTCCCTCGATCTCCGCGAAGGCCTGGATTGTTCAACCGATAGCACTGGGATCGAAGTATGCGATCAGCCTTTCCGTCCAGCAGTTGGTCGGGGTGCTGATGATCGTGTTGCTGACGTTTTTGAACACGCGCGGCGTGCGGCTAGGCAAACTCATCCAAAACATTTTTACCAGCACGAAGGCGCTGGCGCTCTTCGGACTGGTTGTTTTGTGCGTGTTCGTGGGCCGGAACCCTGCGGCGATTTCCGACAATTTCAGGCATCTTTGGGCGATCCGCGGCGCGCAGCCGATCGAGCCGGGAGCAAATTTTCTGCGCGGATGGGTCCCGACGGTCACAGCGGCGAGCGGCGCGTTCGGATTGTTCGTGGCCTTCGGCGTGGCGCAGGTCGGTTCGCTGTTCTCCGCCGATGCATGGAATAACATCGGCTTTACCGCCGCCGAGGTGAAGAATCCGAAGCGCGACGTGGCGCTTTCGATGGCGTTTGGCACGTTCATCGTCATCACGCTCTATTGCCTTGTGAATCTTGCGTACCTTTTTGCGTTGCCCCTGGCGCAGATCCAAAATGCGCCCGATGACCGCGTTGCGACTGCGGCATTGAGTGCAATTTTTGGATCGGCGGGTGCGGCGATAATGGCCGTGGCGATCACCATTTCAGGATTTGGCTGCAATAACGGTTTGATCCTGGCGGGGTCGCGCGTCGCGTATGCCATGTCCAAAGACGGACTTTTCTTTCGAGCAACGGGCAAGCTGAACAAGAAAGGCGTTCCCGGAACCGCGCTGGTGTATCAGGGCATTTGGATCATTGTGCTGATCTTGCTTCGCACACGGCACGTTGATTCCGCCGGTGGGGTCACCTACGGCAATCTGTACAGCGATTTGCTCGATTACGTTGTTTTTTCCGTGCTGATTTTCTATGTGCTGACGATCGCGGGCATTTTCGTTTTAAGGGCGAAGCGCCCCGGCGCGGAACGTCCGTATCGCGCATTTGGATATCCCTTCCTGCCATTGCTGTATATAGTGGCGGCGGTGGCCATCATGTTTGTGCTGCTGCTCTACAAGACGCAGACGACGTGGCCGGGTTTGGTGATCGTGCTGTTGGGCGTGCCTGTCTATTTGGTTTGGTCGCGCAGGTCCAAGACAACCGGGGCCGTATGATTGTTTCCAGAATTCTGGTGGCAAAGAGATTTGCGAAGGAGGAGTTGGATGGGCAACCCGCTGTTCGCGACCAAACCGCTTGACACGCTTTTGAAAGAGGCGGGAGACACCGGAGAGCACAGTCTCAAGCGGGCCCTGGGCCCCGTAAACCTGGTAACGCTGGGAATCGGCGCCATCATTGGTGCCGGCATCTTCGTGTTGACCGGTTCTGCGGCGGCGCTCTATGCGGGTCCCGCAATCATGCTCTCCTATGTGCTCGCTGGAATCGGCTGCGTGTTTGCCGGCCTGTGTTACGCGGAATTCGCGTCGCTGATTCCGATCGCCGGCTCTGCCTACACGTATGGGTATGCCACGCTCGGCGAGATTGTGGCTTGGATTATAGGGTGGGACCTGATTTTAGAATATGCTTTTGGTGCGGCGACCGTTGCAAGTGGATGGAGCAGCACGCTGGTCGCCTTCCTGCAAGACTATGGCATCAGCCTGCCGCCGCAGATCTGTGACGTCCCCGGAGCGCAGTGGGTTCTCTATGATGGAAGATGGTCGCCGCTGGCCACGCTCAATCTGAGCGCGGCGCAACTGGCGGGTCTGCCGCATGCCACGGCCAAGTTCAACCTGGTCGCGTTCCTGGCCATTCTCGGCGTCACGACGATTCTGATTGTGGGAATCAAGGAGTCGGCGAACTTCAACACTGGGATCGTTTTTGTGAAGCTCATTGCGGTGCTGACGTTCATCGCTGTTGCGGCGCCCTTCGTCTTCAAACATGCCCAGCTTGCCCATGCGAATTGGAGTGTCTTCCTGCCTCCGAATACCGGTAAGTTTGGTTCGTATGGATGGTCCGGCGTGCTGCGTGGCGCAGGCGTGGTGTTCTTCGCCTACATCGGATTCGACGCGGTCTCAACCGCAGCCCAAGAAGCCCGCAAACCGCAAAAGGACATGCCTGTCGGAATTCTAGGCTCACTCGTTGTGTGCACGATACTCTACCTCGTCGTTTCGGGATTGCTGACCGCCACAGTGCACTACTCGCGGTTGAACATCGGGGCCCCCGTGTCGCTCGCCATCCGCGAAACTGGCGTCAAGTGGGGCAGCTACGTTGTCAACGCGGGCGCCCTCGCGGGGTTGAGCACAGTAATGCTGGTCATGTTGCTTGGCCAATCGCGCGTTTTCTATTCGATGGCACATGACGGTCTACTGTGGAAGTGGGCAGGCGACATTCATCCGCGTTTTCGTACACCTTGGAAGTCAACAGCCATTGTGGGCCTTTGTGTTGCGACCTTGGGGGCGCTGGTGCCGATTGGTAATCTCGGTCAGCTGGTTAGCATCGGTACGCTGCTTGCTTTCGTGATCGTTTGCGCTGGCGTGTGGATTTTGCGAGTGCGACGTCCGGATCTCGAACGCCCCTTCAAGACCCCTTGGGTTCCATTCGTTCCGATCATGGGGATCGTCGTATCGCTCGGGTTGATGGCCGGTCTAAACGGGCTGACGTGGATACGCTTGATCGTCTGGCTCCTGATCGGGATGGTCATCTATTTCACGTACAGTGTGAAGCACAGCCACGTGCGCAATTCGCGGCAATCGTAGGGATTTTCATCGGCAAGGGCCGTCTGGAGCGCCTGGCCCTTCCCCTTGAGACACTGTTCCTCTCGGCTCGCCGGACTTCTTCAGGTAGAGTAGTTCTTCTGTTTACGCCCAAATGACCGCTCTGCGTGCCAACTTCCGGGAATACTGGCGCCGCATCTCGCGCCTGGACCTGATCGCGTTGGCGCTTCTCGCAGCGGGGAGCGCTGCGTTTCTTTTCGAGTGGGAAGGGGGGCTCTTCAGCTTCCTGAAATTTCTGTCCATACTGGCGGGAATCTACCTCATGTTCCGCCTGATCGGATGGTGGCGGACGCGGCTGCTTTGGAGCCTTCGGAATCGTTTAATCGTCGCTTACCTTTTCATCGCGGTTGTGCCGGTCCTTCTTCTGGTCGCGCTGGCCATAATTTCCGGCATGATTCTCTACACCCAATTGGGCGCCTATTTGCTGTACGACGAATTGCAGCACCGCGTGGAAACAATCGGCAACGGGGCGGAGCATATCGCGGCGGCGCTGGGGAATGTCCCCCCGGGTATTCCCGAGGAAAACGCGGAAAGAGTCGTAGCTGCGCAAGAGCATGCGGTATACGATCGCGACCTTCCTGGCTTGACGATTGAGTACGGAGACGATCTGAAATTGCTCCGCGCCACGGCGAAGCCTGGCGAGGAACATTTCGCCGGATTGATTCAGCAGGGCGATAAGCTCTTTCTTGCCGGACTTCGCGGAGTCAAAACTTCGCGCGGTCTTCGGGTCGTCACGTTGCGCGTCCCCATTACGCCCGAGTTTATTGCCACGCTTTCTGCGAATCTCGGACCGATCCAGTTCGAGCTGCTGGAACCCGTCAACGGGACGCAGCCAAACACCGTTGTTTATACGCTGGGGAACACGAGTTATCGCACCTTCAGCATCATCGCGGGGAAGCGAAGGATCCTGCATCCTGCTGCTGGTTGGTGGGACACGCCCGTCAGCGGAATTTCCAAATTTGAGGCCTTGCTCTTAAAAGAGGAAGAAGGTACGGCGAGAGTTCATCCGGTCCTCGCTTTTTTTGTTGCCCGGCCGTCGCGCTTAAATGCGCTGATATTTTCCTCAGTCGGTGAATTGGGCCGCGTGTATGTTTTTGTTTTCACCATCATATCCGTGATTTTTCTGCTCATCGAACTCAGCGCACTGGTGACAGGCGTTGTTCTCACCCGGCGTATTACCAAAGCAGTCAGCGACCTGTACCACGCGACGCAATATGTGCAAACCGGCGATTTGACGCACCGCGTGCGCATCGACCGTCGGGACCAGCTGGGCGTGCTGGGCGAGTCGTTTAACCTGATGACCAGCTCAATCAGCGGGTTGATCGAAGAGCAGAAACAAAGACAGCGGCTCGAAAACGAGATTTCCATCGCGCGCGAAGTGCAGAACCAGCTTTTCCCGCAAAAATTGCCGTCAATTCCCGGCGTCGAAATCGAAGCCATCTGCAAAGCCGCCCGCACCGTCAGCGGCGATTACTACGACTTCATGGAGCTCAGCCCCACGCATCTGGCGATGGCCATCGCGGATATTTCAGGGAAGGGAATTTCGGCCGCGCTGTTGATGGCCAGCCTGCAAGCAGCGCTTCGGAGCCAGATGTTGACGGAGGACAGTGAAAACCTAAGCACCGCAGAACTTGTTTCGCGTCTCAACAAGCATCTGGTGCGAAACACCGGCGATGACCGTTTTGCGACGTTCTTCATCGCGATCTACGACAGCGCGACGCGCACCTTGCGTTACACGAACGCAGGCCATTTGCCTTCTCTGCTCCTCGGGAATGGATCGACATTGCATCTCGATGTGGGCGGCATGGTGTTAGGCGTTGTGGAAGATTATGAGTACGAGGAAGGCTCGGTGGTTGTCCCGCCCGACGCGCTGTTCGTGGCGTACAGTGACGGCTTGGTAGAGCCCGAGAACGTGTACGGGGAAGAGTTTGGAAGCCGCCGCCTGGAGGATGCCGCAGCCCGCGCAAAAGGCGCGACGCCGCTGATGGTTGCGGAATCGCTGATGGCTGCGGCGGAAGAGTGGGCGGGCACGCCGGAGCAAGCCGATGACATGACGGTGATCGTCGCACGCTTGCGGTAGTTTGCGTTTCGCGGCTGGGCTATACTGACCTGCTTTCTCAAAGATTTACCCGAGGAGAAGAATGTCGTTACGGAACCGAGTGGCGCTGGTCACCGGAGGCAGCCGGGGGATCGGCCGCGGCATTGCCGTGCGCTTGGCGCAGGACGGCGCCCGCATCGCGATTGCTTATCGCTCGAACAAAGCAGCCGCCCAGCAGACGCTCTTGCAATTGCAATCGAATGGAGCGGACTGCGTGGCAGTGCAAACGGACATCACGCACTCCGCGCGCGCGGACCAGCTCCTGAAAACGGTGGTAGAGCGTTTCGGCCGGCTCGATATCGTGGTGAACAACGTAGGCGACTTTCGCTGGGGCACGCTCGCGGAATCGTCTTTGGAGGATTGGGAAAGCGTCTTTGCATCGAATCTGTCAACCGTGCTGTACGTCAGCCGGGCGGCCTTGCCGCATATGCACAAAGGCCGCTGGGGCCGCATTGTCAACCTTGGCGCGGTAGGTGCGGAGCGGGCTTTCGGCCAGGCAAAAATTTCGGCTTACGCCGCGGCGAAGGCGGCGGTCGTAGCATTGTCGCGCTCACTGGCGCTGGAAGAGGCAAAGAACGGCATCACCGTAAATGTGGTCAATCCAACGAGCATCGACGAAAAAGAACTCAGCCTTGATGAAGCCCGCCGGATGCGCGATGCACGCTTTCCTATCGGCCGGCCGCCGACCGTCGAGGATGTGGCTGCTACGGTGGCATTTTTCGCTTCGGAAGAAGCTGAGTACGTTACCGGCCAGGTCATCAATGTCAGTGGCGGTTGGATGCTCTGACCGCGCCGTGAAATCGCCATGAAAGCTCTCACCGCTGCTGAAATGCGCGAGGTGGACCGACTTACAACGGAGCGCTTCGATATTCCCAGCCTGCAGTTGATGGAAGCCGCGGGGAAACACGTTGCGGACGTGGTCCTGCGCGAACTACCTTCTGCAGCGCCAAAGAGCGTATCGGTCCTTTGCGGAAAGGGTAATAACGGCGGTGATGGTCTTGTTGCCGCTCGTTATTTGAAAAGCGCAGCGCTGGAACCGCGGGTGTACCTCTTCGGCGATCCGCGGGAGATGCGCGGCGATGCTGGCGCAAACCTGGCGCGCTGGCTCGATGGGGGAAATGCAGTCCAGGCCATCGAAAATGAAGTAGCTTGGGAGAATGCTTGGCCTGCCGTTGCGGATTCACAAGTTATTGTGGATGCACTCCTGGGCACGGGTTTGCTTGGTGCGGCCACTGGGCTGATCGCGCAGGTCATCGAAGACGTCAATCGTCTCTCGGGCAATGCCACGGCGGCGCGGCCAGGCCTCATTTTGGCGGTGGACACGCCTTCAGGGTTGCCTTCGGACGGGCAGCGCGCCGAAGGGCCTGTTCTCCGAGCACACCGGACCGTCACTTTTACCGCGCCAAAAGTAAGCCAGCTCATTTGCCGTGATGCAGACGCAGTCGGCTCGTTGGAAGTTTGTGCCATCGGTTCACCAGGCGCGCTCATTGAAGAAATCGGGCAAGGAACGCTCCGTTGGGCGGGGCCGGAAGAATTTGCCGGGCTGCCGCTGGTTCGCGCCGTAAAATCCCATAAGGGCACTTTCGGTCACGTCCTGCTGGTGGCCGGTTCGCTTGGGAAGAGCGGAGCCGCAATTCTGTGCGGGCGGGGCGCATTGCGCGGTGGCGCAGGTTTGGTGACGATAGCTACCCCTGAAGTCGTGCTGCCGACAGTTGCAGCCGGACGGGCCGAGTACATGACGGAGAAACTGGACTCGACCACGGATGGCACAGTTGCATTCAGCATCCTGGAGAAAAACCGCTTCGCGGAAATCTTGAAGGGGAAGACCGTTCTGGGGATCGGCCCTGGCCTCGGGACAACTCCGGAAACAGAGGAGTTCATACGCAGCGCCGTGCGCGATACGCCCTTGCCGATAATTCTGGACGCTGATGGCTTGAACGCTTTCGCGGGCCAGGGCGATCTTCTTCGTGATCGCGCAGGGCAATTTCTCGCACTCACGCCCCATCCCGGAGAAATGGCGCGTCTGCTCGGGTCCACAAGCACAGCCGTTCAAGCGGACCGCGTCGCGATGGCGCTTGAGGCAGCGCGGCGATGGAACGCGCACATTGTCCTCAAGGGCTATCACTCGATCGTGGCTTCGCCGGATGGGCGGGCCTTCGTCAGCACGGCTGGCAATGCCGGTCTGGCGAAGGGAGGGACCGGCGACGTTCTCACAGGGCTCCTAGCGGCCTTGGTCGCGCAATTCGGGACGGACGATGGAGCGCGAGTGCTGAGTCTCGGCGTCTACCTTCACGGTCTGGCAGCGGAAATCGCCTCGCGCGGCACGGACTTGTCCGGCCTTCTCGCCGGTGAGGTGGCGGATTCGGTACCGTACGCCCGGCTGAGATTGCTCGAGGAGCTGCGCAAGAGTGAGTGAGGAGATCGTCACACATTCCGCCGAAGAGACGACGCGATGGGGCAGGGAATTCGCCGCCAGGCTGAAACCGCCAGTGCTCGTGCTGCTTTCCGGTGATCTTGGCAGTGGAAAAACGACGCTGACGAAAGGCATCGTTTCCGGCCTTGGTGCGGCCAAAGAAGAGGAAGTTACCAGCCCGACGTTTACATTGGTCCATGTCTATGGGAGCGCGAAAAAGGTCTATCACGCAGACCTATACCGCATTGAGAGCTTCCACGACTTCGAAACGCTCGGTCTCGAGGACCTTTTCGACCAACCCGGGGTCGTAATTCTCGAATGGTCGGAGCGTTTTCCGTTGAATTCACCCTGGCCGCAGACGCGCATCCGCCTGGAGCATCTCGGGGGAGACGCTCGGCGTATCCGCGTCCTCTGACCGCGCGTATCCTCCTTAGTCCGCTTACTCTCTAGCAACCGAATTGTGGCGATTCCTTGCCCACATTCCTTCCTGCTGCTAGGTTGAAGAATGCCCCTTCGGGCGGAGTTCATGGCCATAGATATTGAAGCCCCCAGCGCGACAGAAACGGGCCGGATCGAGCTTAAAAGCTACAACGTCACGATCCCCATGGGATCGCTGGCCATCGGCGTGGACAACATCCACCACGATGTCTTCCTTAGCCCGAAGTTCGTCCAGGCAGCTCGCGATTACCTTTTCGAGCTCATTCGCCAGAGCACAAGCGCCACCTATTTCCCGGGCATTGAGCTGCGCAAGATCAAGGGGCCCGACAACGCTACCTTTCGGAAGCTTCTCACCGAGCTGTTGCAGAGCGCGCTGACGCAGGCCAAGTATTACAAGAACATTGAGATCGACCTAGTCTTCCGCCTCGCGATCCTCAAATACCTCACGCTTGAACTCAGCAATCAGTTCGCCAATCTCATCCTGGAAGGGAAGGAGTGGGTCCGGCAGCGGGGCGAGCATTTCGAACGAAGCCAACAGGCGCACGTGATCAAGGCGCGTTTGTCGGAGTTGCAATCGGCGCGACGTGCAGTGATCCGCGGTGTGGGCCAGCAGGTTGCGCATATCGTCTCCGAAGTGGAAGACAGCGTGATTGCAAAAGCGCGTCGCGCGCTCTTCGGTGAGGATTTTGCTCCCCTTTATGAGCTGCTGAAGAACCGCTTGATTTTCCTCGATGGCGGCAAGGATGATGTTTTCTTCCTCGAAAATTATGTTTTGTTGGGCAATTACGTGCGTGACCCGGACCGCTTCGAGGCCATGGATGCGCTGTTTCAAGAATTTCTGAGCGAAGCCGGACTTGCTGTCGGCCAGGACCCAGCCCAAAACGAAGCAATCGAAGCGCACAATACATTGCTCGAACTCGCTAATGCCATGCGCAGCGAAATCGCGAGCCTGGAAGAACAGCGCGAAAATATCCGCAAGCGGCTTGATCGAGGTGATGGATTCCTGACCAAATTTCTGAACTCGACCGATCCGTCCGATTTGAGAGCGGCGCTGAGCGACATCGAGCTGAGGCTGAAACACCAGCAGGTCAAACTGGAAGAACTCGGACCGCAGATCGACGCGGCAAAACAAAAACTCGATTTTTTCAACAAAGATTACGAGGGCAAGGTCGGCGATTACCTGAATGAACCCGAGAACGCGAAACGGCTTTTCGATCCGTCGGCGGGCGAGCAGCAAGCGGCGCCACTGCGCGCGCGAATGCTCTCACTGCTTTTGGAGCGTCTGGAGCAGCACGACATTCTGTACCACGTGCTGGCCAGCTACGAAATTCGCCCGATCGCTTCGGAATACAGCCCGCCGGTCCACCTGCAACAGCTCCGCAAGGCATTGGTCTCCAAGGACGAGCTGAAGCGCGTCGAGCAGGTTCTGAAACAGGTCCCCGCGCGGCGATTGTCTTTGAAACCCATCGAAGAATTGACCAAAAAGATCCGGCGATATTCGCGCGAAGAAATGCAAGGGCTCGTGCTGCGGTTCAGCTATGACTTTCTGCGGTTGCGCCGGGATCTCCGCGATGCCGAACACTTGAGCACCTGCATGGAGCGCGTGCATCTCGTCACCACAGAACAGACGCGGGAACTTTCCCGGATGAACAACCGCCTGTATGAATGCGTTTTGCAAGGTGAAGCCAAGCCGGAGCAAGACCAGGTCGTTTCGCACGTCATCATCAAGGCAGACGTCCGCGGCTCGATGAAGATGACGCAGGATCTTCTCTCGCGCGGGCTGAGCCCGGCTTCCCACTTCAGCTTAAATCTGCACGAACCAGTGAAAAAATTGCTCGACCGATTCGGCGCCAAGAAAGTATTCATCGAAGGCGACGCTATCATCCTCGCCATTTTCGAAACTGAGTCAAATCTCACTTATGCGCGAGCAGTGGCGAAGGCGTGTATCCTGTCACGGCAGATTCTGGCAGTTTGCAATTCCTACAACGATCGTGCGGCATCCAGCGACTTGCCTCCACTGGAACTCGGCGTGGGCGTGGCATTTCAAGGTTCAGCACCGACTTACTGGACCGATGGCGACTCGCGCATCATGATTTCGAAGGCGCTGAATCTTTCGGACCGGCTATCCGGCTGCGGGAAACTTGGCAAGCGCCTGCTTGCGGGGCAGAAGACACTTTTTTCGCTCTATCAG
>JBIOGB010000036.1:0-41101 GCA_044447665.1 Candidatus Acidiferrales bacterium
AAATACGGGGGCTTCACGGGGGGTCCGAAGATCGTCATGCAGCAGGGGAGGTGGGAACCCTGGGCGCACGCGCTGGTGGGGATGGCGCACGTCAATCCACAACTGGCGGGAGTGGGCAAGAATGGAGTAGCGGTGCAAGTGGGGGGCGGGGCGGACTATACGCTCCACGGGCAATTGGCTTTACGCGTGGAAGGAGACTGGGTACTCACGCATCTCTACTCGCTGACACAGAACAATTTCCAGCTAGTCACCGGCCTGGTCTTGCATTTTTAGCGTTGCCCGGGCGCAAACCCTGGCCACAAACCAAATCCCTCGCGGCAAGCAAAGTGCGTTTTCTTCCGGGTTTCGTTGACACTTTTGCGTTCGGTTCGCTAGACTGAATACCGCATTCGATTGGAGTGTTCCTGCCTGTCCAGTTCCCCGGTAGCTCAACGGTAGAGCATTCGGCTGTTAACCGAAGGGTTGCTAGTTCGAATCTAGCCCGGGGAGCCAACCTCTTATTTCTCAGTGATTTGAATCGCAGAAGAGCCTTCGATTTTGCGCCGAATGCAGCGAGGTATTCTTTGACGTGGGATCTGCGTCTGCTATCTTCCCCTCGTGCTGTGGCGCGAATTCTTCCTATATCCCCGCGGGCTAACGCCAAACTCCGCGCGAAAGGCATGATTGAAATTCGACACGTCTCCGAAGCCAGAATCCAGCGCAATATCGAGCACCCGCGCCGGTTCCAGCACCAGCCGCGTCGCCGCTCGGCGCAGCCGAGCGCGAAGGATATATTGGTGCGGCGTAAGCCCGGTGAGCTGCTGAAAAACCCGAAGGAAGTGGTAGCGGTTAAGTCTCGCCTCTCGGGCAAGCGCAGTGAGTCCGTGCTGCGCATCAGGACGACTCTCGATCATTCGAACGATTCGCGTGACCCGTGCTTCCGCAGCGGGTAAGCTCCCCCGGCTTGGCTCGCCGCCGTTCGCTATTTCGAGCGCTCGCGCGGCCAGTGCGACGCCGATCTCCTCCCACATTGTCATACCAGCATTCGAACTGCTCGCGTGTTCCAAGGAATTTCTCGCCGGTTTCTCCGTCTCCACCGCGAATGCGCTTTGCCCGCGGTCCGGTGCCGTATCACCGGATTCAGCGAGGCCGACACACGCTCGCGCAACAAGCGATGACAGTTCCCGCACAGGCGGCACGCGAAGTGTGGAGAAACGTGCACTCCGGCTCTGCACACCAGCTTCGGCTGCGAGGCCTTCAAAGTACTGCGGCTCGTACGAGAAGGAGAGGCAGCGATCTCCAACGCCGTGTTCATGCCCGCACTCGAAGTACTGCCCCGCGTTTCCGAGCAAAAGTGACCCCGGCGTCAGCAGCTCGCGGCCGGCACTCGATCGATACTGAAAACTGCCTGCTGTGACAATGGCGATGCAGACGTGCGAATGCCGCTCTTCGAACGGGCGGTCGCGTGGGCCCGCGCTGCAGATCACCTCCGACACACTCCAGCCTTCCCCGCGCGCCAGTGCCCGCCTCGCGGGCTGTCCCGTAGTATGGCCATCGGTGCGCCGTGCCGCAATCGACTCAAATTCGACCGCAATTTTCGCCAAGAATATCTCCTCGCAAAAGGATACAACACTGCGAGAGACGCAGGAAAGCGGCCTTCAGGCACGTCAGTTCGCAGTTCCGGTGCGGGCTTGGGGCTCGACAATTCTCCGAGGGGGATTGAAACATGGCAACGAAAGTCGTTCAACAAGGGACAGTTTCAGCCAAACTCATCGGCCGCTGGGAACAGGTGTGCCAAAAACTCACGGCTCTTGCCGAAGAGGTTCCCGAGAACAAATTCGATTACAGACCTGTACAGGTCGTACGCACGTTTGCGGACGTGCTCAGGCACGTGGCGTTCTGGAATCAGTATGTGGCAGATTCTGCGCGCGGGAGAAAAGGCGCCGACACGGCTAACGAACTTCCGAGGGACGGATATTCGACCAAAACGCGAATCGTCGACGCGCTGAAGCGCAGCGCGGCGGACGCCGCGGACGCGCTGAAAGGGAACGCATCCGGCCTGAGCCCGGAGATGGCTGAAATGGTCGTCACCTTTATCGAGCACAACTGCGAACATTACGGCCAGCTAGTTGTGTATGCGCGGTTGAACCAAATCGTTCCGCCGGCATCGCGTGGCTAGTAGCAACCGGCTGAATCTCCCGAATTTCGCGTTTCGAATTTCGGTTCTTGCGAGGTGGATCGTGACTGGGATACAGACGAAACAGACAGCGAGCCGTAAATTTGTTAGGGTGCTGTATTTCGTGTTTTCGATTTTGCTTCTTATGAGGTGGACCGTGAGTGCGGTACAAGCAAAACAGACAACGAGCGATAACTTTCTTCGGGTACTATGTGCTTCTGGCCGTTCGGCCGAAATCCCCGAATCGGCCGACGCGTACGGGTGGCTCGTCGGAAGCTGGGAACTCGAAGTCCTGCATTACAGAGGGATTGACCTTTCCTCGCAGAACATCAAGGGTGAAGCTCACTTCAACTGGGTTCTTGAAGGCCGCGCCATCCAGGACGTCTGGATTATGCCTCGCATTTCCGGTCGCAAGTCGGACTCCGATCGAACGAACAACATGTATGGGATCACCCTGCGTGTCTGGGATCCGGCAATTCAGGCTTGGCGCATCCGCTGGATCAATCCAGTAAGCGGCCACGAGGAGCGCCAGACCGGCCGCAAGGTCGGCGACGAGATCGTGCAAGTCGGCGCGCGTGCAGACGGCACGCCAACTCGCTGGCGCTTTACAGAAGTCACACCCGACACGTTTCACTGGATCGGCGAAGCTCTCGAACCCGACGGCAGAACCTGGAAAATCGAAGGCGAGTTCCGCGCCCACCGCCTCCACTAGCCTTGGTATTCACACCTAGCCATGACAATGGACATCGTCCACTGTGGCTGGCAGAGCGACGGGCACCGGTCCGTACAACAATCGCGCAGATGAGGGGCATATTTTGAGCTTGAACACGTGGACGCGCCGAGCCGCTGGAATTTCTTCAACATGCGTTCTCGGTTTGGGTGCAGGATTGGGTGCAGCTAGAGAGGTAAGAATGGCTCCCAATTTCTCGTAAGCGACACCAGATAGGGCACTTAGATTTCCAACTTCCTCGGCTGTTAACCGAAGGGTTGCTAGTTCGAATCTAGCCCGGGGAGCCAAATCTTCTCAGTCAGTTAGCTAGTTGCCGCACGCGTGCCTTCTGGGACTGGGCCCAATTCTGTGCCCCATCGGTTCTTGAGCTTAACTGTTCCTGACACATCAGCATTCGAAATCCAGTTGACCGGCAAGCGGAGAAAAAGCCCTATCGGATCGCTGCGACACATTTCTTGCAAAGGCGAGCCAAAAAGATGCATCGGGAATGGCGATCCTGACCATCCGCAACAGGCGAACCTCAGGTGCACACGCTTTCTTCCAAAAAACCGTATGAAGCAGCTGAACTACTGGCGGCAGTTCAGAACGCACTATTTAAGACTAGTACCTTTAAGTAATATTGACACTAGAATGTCTTTAACGTTTGAATATCGAAAACGCTTCAAGACATTCGCTTTGATATTCCCATCGCGACCAAACAGCCGCGTGAAGGAGGATATTCATCGCACAAGCCAGAGCGAGCGATCGGCCAGCCAGTAAGGTCAGTCAGGGGATTACACCAAGGCCACGGTAAAGCGTGGCACTGCTCCGGCGTAAATCGGGCGGGAGCGCAGCAATTTGCCGCTGATTTCTTGCGATCGTCGGCCAAGTTTGTTCGGGAATGCTCAAGAACGCGTCTGCGACTTGTGGGTCAAATTGACTGCCGGACAAGTGGCGGATCGTCTCGCGTGCGGACTGGAACGAAGAAGCACGCCGGTAGGGCCTGTCGGATGTGATGGCATCGAGAGTATCCGCTACGGCGAAGATCCGCGCACCCGGAAGAATCTCTTCTCCCTTCAGGCCGCGCGGATAGCCCCCACCCTCGTAGCGCTCGTGGTGCATGAGAAGGATTTCGGCTGCGTCTGCGAGAAAAGGGATGTCCTTGACGAGGTCGAACCCGATCTGCACATGCTGCTGCATAAGTTTCCGCTCGTCCGCGGTGAGAGGTCCCGGCTTGAGTAGAATTCCGTCGGGGATTCCGAGCTTTCCGATATCGTGCAGATAGGCTCCTCTGGCAAGACTCCTCAACTGCTTGTCCGACCACCCCATCGCTCGGGCAATCTCGAGCGAGTAACGGCAGACACGCTGTGAGTGGCCTGCCGTTTCACTGTCGCGGAGATCAATGGCCGCACCCAGTGCTTGGAGTGTGTCTTCGTAACTGTGCTCGATTTGCTGGAGAGCGGCTTGCAGTTGCCCCGTGCGTTCCGCCACCATTTCTTCAAGGTGCTGGCGGTAGTTTTCGACTTGTTGTTCGAGCTGCCGCTTGTGCAGGGCGCTTTCGAGGCTCACCAAGACGGCACTTTCCCACAGGGGTTTAACGAGATAATCGTCCGCACCGCAGCGCATCGCCTGCACACCCACGTCCACGTCGTCCACGCCTGTGGTGACCAAGAACGCCATATGAGGATAGCGCTGGCGAACTTGGACGAGGAGATCCATACCGCTCATGCCAGGCATTTGGAGGTCGGAAATGACGGCATCGAACCGCTCGCGTCGTAAAAACGCCAAGGCTTCTTCGCCATTGCGGGCGGTGGAACAGTGGAAAGCAGGTGGGCTCAGGATAAGGGAGAGAAGCTTGCATGCAGCAGATTCGTCATCGACGGCAAGAACGCGTGCAACAGGATGATGATTCGATGAAACCTGGGCGAGACTGCCCTCCGTTTCTGCGGGAAGAACTTGGTCAGTTTTGATCACAAAAAAAGTCCTCCTCACTCCTTATTGCAGCACCCAGGGCTCGGTCTTCTCCATGAAGCGGCAGTCATAGTGCCGATGGGGCGCACCCTGCGAGCGCCGCAGATTCTCCCCTACGTCCCGATCGGAGACTCGACCTCCGAGTGCAAATGGCCAACCAGTCAAGAAGACTGGTATGTGCTTTAGATTGTGTATGTTGAATGATCCAAGTTAGCGGCAGGCTGTTCAAACTTGAAACGAATCGCGAGGATGGAACACTTGGGACCTGCATCTCTTAACCAGTACCAACAGCCCGCTCAGCAGGTTGCAATCGACGGCAGGAGTTGTTTTCACATGTCAGGTGCAGAACTTCCCTGGAAAATCCGGCGGGTTTGCGCTAGATCAAATCGTGAGACGCCAAGTCAGGTCAGGGCGCCTCACTGCAGAAATCAGTTGAAGTTGTTTACCCTTGCTCTAAAACGCGAAGCGCAAGGATACCTGGCCAATTCTGGGATCGTACGTCGAAGTAACCTGGCCGAGTTGCGGAGAAAACACGGTGGCCGGGCCAGTCATCTGCCACTCCGTGTGGTTGAGCACATTGAAAAACTCACCACGAAATGTCATCTCCACGTGTTCGCCGAAGAGTTTTGTTCTTTTTTCCAGCGACAAATCAAAATTGATTCGCCGCGGCCCGCGGAAGAAGTTTCTGCCTAAGGTGCCGTAGGTGAATGCCGGGCAAGGAATGGCAGCATTTAGGAAGCAAGGTGGCATTGCCAGGTTACTCGGGTCGAAGATGAAGTGCCCCGTGACCTGAGTAGCCACCCCGGGAATCGGAATTGTTTGAACTTGATGTGGATCCAAAGTCCGAGGTGCGCCGCCCGTCCAGTCGGGCTTTACAAGATTCTGATCACCCGCTCCGGAAGGATCGGTTGCACCGAACACCGAAAGGCCAGCGTTGACATCCATGGGAAGGCCAGACTGTACGAACGCGATCGGGTACAAACTCCAGCCTTGCGTCAGCGCTTTGGGACCATTCGAGAATAGATGCGCAAACGGCAACTCCCAGCCTCCGCCGAGGACCAAACGGTTCCGAAGATCTGAGTCACCGGAACCATAGAATTGGTGATGGTTGTAAAAGGGCACTTGTTGGGTATTTCGAAACTGTCCACTCGAATCATCAAGCTCGTGGGACCACGTATAGGAAAGCGTGAAGAATGTTTGGCCGAGCGAATGCCAGTCGCCCATCCGCTTCGTCAGGCTCGCTAGCAGAGCATTATAATTTGCGTTGGCACCGTTGCCAGTCCCCACTGCAAAACCCCAAGCGCCCGGGATATTCAGTCCTGGCTGCTCATTCAGAACCCGCACACCGGTTTTCAAGTCTATGGGATCTTGATCAATCACCGTGGTCAGTTTGTGGGACGAGCTTCCTACATAGCCAATTTCCGCGACTAACCCACTACCCAACTGCCGCTGCAGGCTGAGGTTGTATTGGTAGATGTAGGGAGTAACCACATGAGGATTATTGAAAACGCCGGATGGGCCGACAGGCAAAAATCCCACCGCTCCAAAATCAAGCTGTTGAGGTGGAGGCAACGAGCTAGAGGGAAAAGGATTCTTGAAGCCTGCGGATCCGTAAGGATCCGACAGGATGGGACTCGGCCCGTTCGCTGGAATGGCTGTAGCTGGAATGCCAAGAAATGCAGCAGCGAAGAACGGAGGCGTGCCGTTCTGGTACTGATTGTCCAGACCCTTGAGGACATCGTAAAAGATGCCGAAGCCACCGCGAACACTGGTTTTTCCATTGCCAAACAGATCCCAGGCAAAGCCGATGCGCGGAGCCCAATTGTTCTTATCAGGAAATGGAATGCCGCTGGGGGCCCCGGGATCACCCGGAAAGACGAGCCCAGTCGGGGCATTGGGATACCTCTGTGATTGCAAGCCCGGGATGATCATGTACTGGCGCTTTTGCGGGTCCGACTTTGGAGTGTTGTACTCGTAGCGGACTCCAAGCGTGAGAACCAGGCGAGGTGTGACTTTCCACTCATCCTGCGCAAATACGGAGTATTGGTGGCTCCGAATCGCGCTCAGCCCTCTGGGGAATTGCTCAAAGATGTCCGGAGCTCCAAGCAAAAAATCAGCTCGGTCATTTCCGCTGCCAATCCCCGCGGGGCCGCTGAAGTCAAATTGGCCGTCCACTGCGAAATCAAAGAAAGCGTTGTTTTGAACGATGCCTATCCCGCCGCCGAATTTCCAGGTGTGCCGCCCCCTGGTCCAACTCAGGGTGTCCGCGTAAACATACGTCGTATCTGCGTAAAATGCCGGCCCATTGATATTGAAGCCGAGCTGAGGGCCGCTAGCATTCAAGAGAATCTGCGGAGGGCCGGTCACCTGATCGGGAGTGATATTGACGCCCAGATTGGCTGGTCCTGGAAGCTGCCTTGCTGGAAAATTCAGTGAATTCCCCGCTCGCTGCGCGGTCATGCGAAACTCATTCAGCATCGTCTGCGAAATGGTTTTTGTATAGGTAAGATTTCCGAAATAGTTATCAAACTGATTTAATCCCGGATAGCCGGGGACGTTTGGCGCCTGGCTCAGGAGAAACGGATACGCTACAGGATTATGGAATTTCGTGAGGGTCAGGCTGATTCGATCATTCTGCGTGGCATTGAAATCGAATTTGCCCGTGTACTCATCGCGGTTGTCCTTGGCAGAACCATTGGGGGTAAGCACGCCACTGGGGGACGAAGGAACAAGGCCGGCCTTGATATAAGCTTGAGCGACTGGATTGGTCTTTGCCGGATCAATGATGGCATTCGCGGCGCTCCCGCTTTGAGGGACAAAAAAGGGATGGCTTGTGAGGAATTTGACGACACCCGGATCTGGCCCTCCATTGGGGCCGGAATGGGAGAAATCGCCATTCAACTCCGCGGGCGTATAAACGGTTAGAGCGTTTCCAACCGTAACGCTTGACTGACGCTGTCCCTGGTATCCAAAGAAGAAAAAGAAACGGTCCTTCCCGTTGATGAGTTTCGGTATCGTGATCGGGCCGCCGACTGTGCCCCCAAACTGATTGCGTTTCAGGACTGGGCGAGGCTGGACGGTGCCGTTTGATTTGTTGAAGAAGTTGTTGGCGTTGAAGGCGTCATTCCGCAAGTAATCAAATACGCTCCCATGAATATCATTCGTCCCCGACTTCGTCACCACGCTGACAACCCCACCAGCGCTGCGGCCGAATTCCGCGGTGTAATTGTTTGTCAGGATTCGGAACTCCGCGACCGTGTCCGGGTTGGGACTCACGACCGGCGCGCCATAGGTCATAGAAGTGTTGTCGCCGCCATCGAGCAGATAGGTCACGGAATCGTCGCGGCCCCCGGCCACGCTGAGGCCTCCGGTGGGGACGCCCGAGCCACCAACCGGGAGTGGAGCGGCTGGGGTCACACCTGGCATGCTAAGCGCCAAATCCAGCGTGTTCCGACCGTTGAGAGGAAGATTCTGGATGGTCGCGCCCGTCACTGTTCCTCCAATGGTCGGGTTGACGGTTTCTACTTGCACAGCCGCGGCTTCGACCCTGACTACCTCGGCGACAGAGCCGACCTTCATGTGCACGTCAATGCGCAGCGATTGGTTGATTTCGAGAGGCAGCGGCGCAGTAACGGCCTTGGTGAAACCTTCGTGCTCGGCGGTCACGGAGTAGCTGCCGATCGGAAGCTCGAGAACCTGGTAAGCGCCGTCGCTCCCACTCACGGTTCCCCAATGCGAGTTGGTGGCAGTATTTGTGACCGTCACCTTTGCGCCGGCGATCGCAGCGCCTTGCGCATCCATTACGGTGCCGATGATGCGGCCCGTGCTGTTCTGCCCCAGCGCCGGAAACGATACGAGAAAGACAACGCACACGGCGGCAATGAGCATCCGCCACGAATAGAATGACGCAACCAATGTTGATGAAGAGGATCGAATCACGATGCACGCTCCAGTCTTTTATGAAAGGCCGCAAGAATTAATCGAAGAAAGTGTTCGGAAACTAAAGAGAGATTTGTGAGGCCGAGAGTTCTCCAAACGGAAAGAAAGCTGCGCTGCGTTCGAGGCGGTGATGCGCAGCAGAATTTGTGGAGGTAAATCGATGACCGACGGAAAGCATGTGGGAATGGCAGGTTCACCAGACAACCTCACTCCCCGAATACTTCAATTGCCGAAAGACAGAAACTGGAGCGGCACACCCCTTATGCGATACTTTACTATAATTGCGCAAGGTTATTGGGGCAGTGGTCTGCTGTCAAGGCAAAAGTAATTCTGGCCGTCGTGTGGACTAGCCATCCTGTTGTGTGGGGTGTACTGTGTGTCGGAATTAGCGGGCGGATAGCTGCTTGCCTTTTGTGCACCCGGAACACAAGATGCGGGTTCTGATGCGGGAACGGTCGAGGAGGCGTGAAATGAGATGGCGTAATTTCATTCTTGGAATTGCCGGAGCTTTGGTCTGTCTGGCTCCTGTTTCGTTGGCTCAGGGCAACGGCCCAGTCGAGCGCATCTTCTATAACGCGAAGATTTTTACCGCTGAGCCGGAGCATCCATATGCGGAGGCGGTTGCCATCCGCGGCGACAAAATCGTGGCTGTGGGCAGCCGAAAAGAAGTGGCAAGTACGGTCGGCGCCGGTGCCGAGACCATCGATTTGCATGGGAAGAGTTTGCTTCCAGGTTTAATCGACAGCCACATCCATGCAATCTATGGAGGTATCTCGCTTAACTCGGCGGACGTAAGCGACAGGGTACAGTCGGTCGCAGAGCTGGTCGCATTTGCGGGAGAAGCCAAGAAGAGCGGGAAGGGAATGCGGGGCGACATCCTGCTGATCAGCGGCATCCCGCTTCCCATCTGGTCAAAGACCGACGAGCTGAACGCCCAATTCAGCGCTGGAGCGTATGAAAAACAACCTGTGTTCCTTCAAGGGTCGGACGGGCACACCGGTTGGGCCAATCGCGCTCTGCGGTTGCGCGCGGGTGTCACGAAGGATTTCATCAGTCATCTTTCGGAGCGCGAGCGGAAGTATTACGGGCTCACGGCGGACTTGGAACCCAATGGGTTTGCCGTGGACGCGGGCCTGGAGAAGATTCAAGCCACCTTGCCGAAACCTTCGAGGCAGGAACTTCTCGCGGCCGGCCGCTCGGCGGTTCATTACCTTAATGGTCTGGGCATTACGGCGTGGCTGGATCCGCTTGCCGATGAGCCCATTTTGACGGCCTATCGCGATTTGTCGGAACGCGGAGAGCTGACCGCTCACGTCGCGGCTTTTACGGAAGTCAAACTCAAGACCGCTGCCGATCCCTTGATTGAAGCGCAGGCTCTTCTGAATAAGTTTAAAGATGTTCCGAACATGACCGTTCCGGGCGTCAAGATTTTTGCCGATGGCGTGGTGGAGTATCCTTCCCAAAGCGCGGCGATGGCCGCGCCCTACAAAAACACGGGAAAATACGGAGACTTGCTGTTCGATCCCGCGCGCTTCGCCAAGATGGTAATTTCGGCGGATAAGCAAGGGCTGATCGTGCATATCCACGCGATCGGCGACAAAGCGGTAACGGAATCGCTGAATGGGATAGAAGCGGCGCGAAAGGCAAATGGAAATTCCGGCTTGCCGCACACGATCACTCATCTTCAGTTTGTAATTCCCTCGGACATCCCGCGCTTCAAACAGCTCGGAGTCGTGGCGGCCTATCAACTGTTGTGGGCGAGCGCGAATCCGGAGGCAATTGAGCTGGTCAAGCCGTACATCGACCCCGCGGTTTATGTCTGGCAATATCCAGCGCGATCCATGCTGAATGCCGGTGCGACGATTTCCGGCGCGAGCGACTGGTCTGTGTCGAGTCCGAACGTGTTTCTGGCGATCTATCAAGCGGAAACTCGAAAGGGGTCGGAAGGTGTTCTGAACGCCGATGAATGCATGCCCCGCGAAGCGATGCTCTATGCTTACACCCGCAATTCGGCTCGCGCCATGAATCAGTTGGATAAGATCGGGTCCATCGAACCCGGGAAGCAAGCCGATTTCGCTGTTGTAGATCGTGATGTGCTGACGATTCCTGCGGAAGAACTCAGAGGCGCCCAGGTTCTCTGGACAATTATTGGCGGCAAGACCGTATTCGAATCGAAGCCTTGAAGCATTCGCTTCGCGGGTGATGCTCCTCAAGCTCGAAAATCTCAATGTCAAGTTTCGTGGATAGACAATTACCGTGAGTCAGTCGTGCAAGACAACGCTCAAAAGCGAGCTGTTGATTTCAAGACCGTTTGTATTATCAAGGAAGCCTAATTTCTTGAATTTGTTCATAAACAGATTAACGCGGGAGCGCGTTGTGCCGATCATTTCCGCCAATGTTTCTTGGGATACCTTTGGAAGGATTCTCTGCGGCTCATCTTTCTTGCCATAGCGGGCTAGTAAGAGAAGCGTGCGAGCCAGCCGTTTTTCGGTGGAGTTAAAAAGTTGGTCGATTAAGTCCTCTTCGATCCGGATATTCCTGGAAAGCATGTAAGTGATGAATCGGTCGGAGAAGGCGTGTTCGGCGTGGAGCACACGTATCATCTCGTCCTTATCGATCATGAGCACTGTAGTTTGTGCGGTACTGGTGGCCGACCCCATCCGAAGGGGCTGACCCGCAAGACATCCTTCGCCAAAAAAGTCCCCGGGCCTGAGACTGGCCACGACAGCTTCTTTGCCAGTCTCATTGACCACGGAAAGCTTCACGCCGCCGAGTTGAATGTACATTACGTGCTCAGCGGCATCGCCTTGCGCGAAGATAGTCGTTTTTTTGGGGAATTCGACAACCTTCCTTGCCACACCAGTGGAATCAAGAAAAGTCTGGGCGTTAAAGGCAATCTTCTTACTCAGTTGCATGTCTTCACACCAGTACGACAGTGGCTGGTTCGGGAAGCAATATCGTACCAAAACTAAGCAACCATTCGCAACTGAAGGCAAATATGTCGCCAAAGGGACAGATATCGTTCGCTATCTCTTCTAAGCTGACACTCTCGCAATGACATCTGAACTGGCGCAAGAGTACTTCGTAATGGAGGCAACAGCATGAAACCAATTGGATTTATTAGTTCAACAGCTCTATTTCTGCTGCTCGGAATGACTGCGCCGGCTGACGCACAGGAGCAGCAACAGGAGAAACAGGACCAAAAGGCTCAGCCCCCGAAACAGGAGCAGCAGGCTAAGCCCGAACAGCAGCAAGCCAAGCCCGCGAAACAGGAACAAGAAGCTAAGCCCGAAAAGCAACAGGAGGCTAAGGCCCCCAAACAGAGGCAGCAACAGGACAAGTCCGCAAAGCAGGAACAACAACAGCAAGCCAAGGGTCAGCAGGAGCATCATCGGCAACAGCAGCAACAGGACAAGTCCGCAAAACAGCAACAGCAGCAGGCCAAGGGTCAGCAGGAGCAGCAACAGGCCAAGTCTGCAAAACAGCAACAGCAAGCCAAGAGTCAGCAAGAGCAGCAACGCCAACAGCAGGCCAACCCCCCTTCACAACAAGAGCAACATGGACAGCGAGGCGAACAGCGGGCCGTCTGGCAGGAGCATCGCGCACATAACTGGCAGTCCGAGCATCGCGACTGGCAGCAACGCGGCGGCTACAACGGCTACCGCATTCCAGAGGACCGTTATCGCGGCTACTTTGGTCCGGATCACGCGTTCCGCATCTACCGCTACCCCGTGGTGGTGGTTGGCGGGTATCCCCGCTTCCAGTACGGCGGCTTTTGGTTCAGTGTCGTTGACCCGTGGCCAGAATACTGGTCAGACGACTGGTACGACAACGATGACGTGTATATCGAATACTCCGCGGACGGCTATTACATGCACAACCGTAGGTATCCCCGGGATCGAATCACAATAACCGTCTACGTGAACTAGGCGCTCATCGAGCGCGGTGACCCAATGCAACCCCGGTCCAGCGCGGAGATTTGTCAGAGAGTTAGACCGCCGCTGGGGCCGGGTGCCTGAATCTCGACAACTGAATTCACTTGGGAAGGAAAACAATGCTTGGAACTATCTTGGTTGTCTTTTTGATCTTGGCGCTCGTGGGTGCGTTGCCGCGGTGGTCTCACAGCCGCGAGTGGGGCTATGTCCCGACGGGAGGCGTGGGCCTCGCTCTCTTCGTCGTTGTCATTCTCGTTCTTCTCGGGCGTATTTAGACTTTGCCGCGGTAGTTCAGAGCCGTTCTTGCGCCCTCCCGCTGGCGAAGCCCCGTTAGTCCGGGTGATCGCGCTCGAGGTAGCTTGAAGGTATCTGTTGCATGTCGCGGTCTACTTTCATCCTTTTCCAGGTAGGCCGTACCTGTCAGGTCGGAGGTCAGCGGTGGATGAGTCCAAACGACGTGTAGTCAAGTTTCTCGAGAAAGAAATCAAGACTTACATGGCCTTATCTCTCTTCTTGTCGAAGAAGGGCATCAAGGAACATGTGCGCGTGGGAGAGAAAAAAGTCCTTCTCAGTCCCACGTTTTACAAAGAAAGAATGAAGGAAGCGAAGAAACTTGTCCATGAACTCAGAAAACCCAATTAGGACGCGACTCCCTCAAAGTGCCGCTTCCAGTGGCTGGGGCCCATGGGGTATCCGGGTAGTGGCAGTCTTCGTCGTCCTGCTGCTGTGCACCAGCGGTTCGTTCGCATACTCCGTGCTCACCCACGAGGAAATCGTAGACCTGCTGTGGACCGATGAGCTCCGCCCACTTCTTCTCAAGCGATTTCCAACGCTCACGGAAGACCAGCTCAAGGAGGCGCACGGTTACGCCTATGGCGGCGCGGTCATCCAGGACCTGGGCTACTATCCCTTTGGCAGCGTGGAATTCAGCAATCTGGTGCACTACGTTCGCAGCGGTGACTTCGTTCGAGAGCTGCTGTTGCAGAGTCAGGACGCGAACGAATACGCCTTTGCCCTGGGCGCGCTTGCGCACTATGCTTCGGATATCGCTGGCCATCCGGCCGTCAACCGGGCCGTTTCCATCCAATATCCCAAGCTGCGTGCGAAGTACGGTAATTCCGTCAGGTACGCGCAGGACCACACCGCGCATTTGAAGACGGAGTTCGGATTCGACATGGTGCAGGTGGCGAAGAATCGTTATGCGTCGCAGCAGTATCACGATTTCATCGGATTCCAAGTGTCCAAGCCGCTCCTGGAGCGGGCTTTCCCGATCGTTTACGGAGTGGAGTTAAAAGACGTGCTGACGCATGAGGATCTCGCAATCGGTTCCTATCGCTTTGCTGTCAGCCGGATGATTCCAGAGATGACCAAAATCGCGCTGCGGACCCACAAGAAGGACTTGATGAAGGAGACGCCCGATTTTGCGAAAAAGAAGTTCCTCTACCGTCTTTCGCGCTCTAACTATGAAAAAGAGTGGGGAAAGGACTATAAGAAGGACGGATTTAAGACTCGACTGTTTTCAATACTCTTGCGATATATGCCGAAAATTGGACCCTTCAAGGCGCTGGCGTTCAACAACCCCACGCCGCAGACGGAGGACATGTATTTTAAGAGCATCAATACGACCGTCGACCAATACCGCATTTTTCTCGAGCAAGTTCGCGCCGGCTCACTGGAACTTGCCAACGATGATTTTGACAGTGGCAAAGAAACCAAGGCAGCCGAGTACTCTTTGACCGACGAAACCTATGCAAAGTTGTTAGGTCAGCTGGCGGAGCGCAAGTTCGATCTGACGTCACCGGACCTGCGCGACAATATCCTGAACTTTTATTCGGACCTCTCCCTTCCGCTTGAAACCAAAAAGGACTCTACTCGGTGGCAAAGCGTGTTGTCGTCCCTTGACCAGTTAAAGCTGGTTACCCCCACTCCGCTTCTCGGTGCCAGTCCTTCAAAATGACCCTGACGATGGCTCTGCAGTTGATTGAACTGATTGCTATCCACGATGCTGGGTTTGCGCGAAGCGGCGGCCTGCAAGTAAATACAAATGTGTGCTTAAGTGGACAGACTCTTTTCCTGGCCGCATCTAAGATGATCTCGTAGGAAAAAACAAAAAGACTTTCGCGCAGGCCCCATCACGTCTCGTCTGATCGTCTCGGCCAAGTCCTACAACTCAGGGAAACAAGCGGCTTTGGTCCTTCTGGCAGTTAATTTAGTCCACGGCCAAAGGCGCGTAGTTTAGCTGCGAAAGGGAAACATATGAAACCGATCATTTGGGTTGGGATTCTCTTAGTTGTTCTGGGCGGGCTGGCCCTCGCCTATCAGGGATTCAATTACACCCATCACGAACAAGTAATGGATGTAGGACCAATGCATGTCACCAGGGAAGATCATGACCGAGTTTCGATTCCACCCATACTCGGCGGGCTGGTGTTGGTCGGAGGAATTGCCTTGCTCGTCGTTGGAGCCAGGAAGAAGGCTTAGCTCGAAACTACAAAAGTGCCCGCCTGAGAGTCGGGTAACGCATAACCCTCTCTTAACTCGAACCAGGTTGAAGGTCCTTCAGCTAGAGATTCTCAAGAAGCAAACGTCTGCAAAAGAAGTTTTGACCATGGAGGTCAGCGATGAAGAGATTTATGGTTACCGCAGCATGTCTTACGCTCGTAGCAGGTGCAGTGTATGCCCAAAAATTGAACAAGGAGCAAAAACGCCTCGAAGAGAGTGGCGTCGTGATGCAGGAAGTGCTCAACATTCCAGACAACATTCCTCATGAGCTTTTGGAAAAGGCGGAATGCGTCATTGTAATTCCTTCCGTCAGAAAGCTGGCGTTTGGAATCGGCGCAGACTACGGACGCGGCGCGATGGTTTGCCGGACGGGTGAGAAATTCCGTGGACCTTGGGGAGCCCCAGCCATGTACGCGTTGGAAGGTGGCAGTGTCGGCTTCCAAATCGGCGGAGAAGCGACCGACTTGGTCCTGCTGGTCATGAATGACAGAGGCATGGAATCGATTCTCAGCAGCAAGGTCAAATTGGGAGCCGATGCTTCCATTGCCGGAGGACCCAAAGGACGTAACGCTTCCGCGGATACCGACGCTTGGATGCGCGCCGAGATCCTCAGCTACTCGCGTTCCCGTGGTGTGTTTGCCGGAGTTTCCCTCGAGGGCTCCACGATTCGTCCCGACGACGAAGCCAGCGAACAGATCTATGGCCACGCCATCAAGGCAAAGGACATCGTGAGAAGTGAGAATATGGCTGTGCCTGGTACAGGCCGTAATCTCGTTGACGTTTTGCAGAAGAGCGCACCCCGCAACGAATCGGAGCGCGCCGCTTCGAATCGGTAGTCAGGGGTTACCAGCTTGCCGAGATTTTTCTCATCTCGGCAGGCTGTAAATCGTCAGAGAAGTAGCGCAGCAAAGTTCCAACACCGAACGTACCCCGGGGGGCACTCGCTAAGGTTCAACAGTCCCTAGACGAATCCCGGCGGGTCGCCCCATCCCCTCCGCGAGCATCGTCAAACAGATAGCAGAAAGTCCAACACTGTTGAAATAGCATGACGCCTGCGTGTGGCCGCGCAGATTTGACGGTGCCTCTTTGTTTCGGTCTCAGGCGAAGAATTCGTTACGCTTTCATAGGATTCCGTGCGCGGACGGGAGCCTCATTCTCTGCCGATGCGTTCAATCTCATTTTTGATTGCGAGTTTGTCGAGGCTCGCGAGGGGAAGGGAAAGAAACAAGCTGATCCTGCGATCGAGCGTCAAGAAAGCGTCCCGAAAAGCACGCTCGATCTGTTCCGCTGTGCCTGCGACTCCCGCTGGATCAAGAACGCCCCAATGGGCCGTCATCGGCTGGCCGGGCCAAACAGGGCACACTTCCCGCGCGGCATTGTCGCAGACGGTGAATACGAAATTCATTTTCGGCGCTCCGGGCCTTGCGAATTCCTCCCAACTTTTGTAGCGCAATCCGCTCGTTGGCAGTCGCGCCGTTTCCAGTTGCCGCAACGCTTCGGGGCGGACAATTCCCGAAGGATGGCTGCCCGCACTGTAGGCAGCAAATGTGGGCCTGCCTCTGTGGTTGAGAATTGCCTCAGCCATGATGGAGCGCGCGGAATTGCCGGTGCAGAGAAAGAGAACGTTGTAGCGGTCTGGCACGAACTTCATCCCTTTGCCAGTTTGGAGGGAGCGCAGCAGGTTGGCGTACAGCAGGACCTTTCCGCAGTGCTCTCATGCGCGCCAGGTTTCTTAGCACGGATGAAGGCGCTCGCGAATTTGCCTTCCACATGGGGCGCGATTGCCTCCACGTCAACGCCTTTCGCCGTGAGAAAGTGCCGCGCGTCCTCGATCGAGTAAACGCGCGTCGGCTCGATTTCGACCTCGGCGAATCCCGCTGCGCCAAGCTTCGCGCGATATTCCGATTCATCCAAAGCTCCCGCCACGCATCCCACCCACAACTCCACATTCCTGCGTATCGCAGCGGGCACGGGGCCGCGCACGACAACATCCGATACGGCAAATCGTCCGCCCGGCCGCAGCACGCGAAACGCCTCGCACAAAACGCGATCCTTGTCCGCCGAAAGATTGATCACGCAATTTGAAATTACGACGTCAACGGAATTGTCCGGCAGCGGAATGTTTTCGATTTCCCCTTTCATAAATTCCACATTGCTTACGCCGGCCTTGCGTTGGTTCTCCCGAGCGAGCGCCAGCATCTCATCCGTCATGTCCAGGCCATAGGCTTTTCCCGTGGGTCCAACCCTTTTCGCTGACAACAAGACGTCAATCCCTCCGCCCGAACCTAAATCGAGCACGTGCTCACCCGCATTCAGCTGCGCAAGAGCAGTTGGATTGCCGCAGCCAAGTGATGCCGACACTGCTGCCTGCGGCAGCCCGGCCGTTTCCCTCGCATCATAAAGATTCGCAGAAATCGGATCGCAGCACGGAACCTGGCCGTCGCCGCCTCCGCAACCCGCCGCTCCGCCCGCCTGTACCCGCCGCGCCGCCTCGCCGTACTTGCTCTTGACCACGTCCCTGATGTCGCTGCTCGTCACGTTTGCCTCCCGCAGATCATATCTGCATCTGCGAATATGTCCAAACGTTACACGGGTTCCCACATATCTGTCAAGGCGAATATGATGTATACTCTGTACATGGCAAAATCGCAGGGACGCTTCTCGCTCGATCTCCTGTTCCGCGCGCTTGCCGATCCCACCCGGCTTCGGCTGCTGAACCTCATCGCGGACCGCGAAATCTGCGTCTGCTACCTCGTGGAAGTCCTGCGCACGAGCCAGCCAAAAATCTCCCGTCACCTAGCCTATCTCCGCAAGGCCGGCATTGCGGCCGCCAGACGCGAAGGCAAGTGGATGCACTATCGGCTCGTGGTTCCAATGGATGAAGCCGCGGCGCGTATTCTGCGCGAAACGCTCAAACATTTGAAAGAAAAGCCGGAGATGCAGCGCGATACCCTGCGGCTGCGTTCCGCTTGCTGCGCACCGCAGAGGTATGAGCTCCTTCCGGGAGCGCCTTTGCCGGCGTTGGTGTCCGCGAACAATCGTTAACGCATACTCCTTCACGCAATGACTCCTCTACTGACCGAGAGAACGAATTTGCGTTTAGACAGAAATGTTAATTACGGTGAGCATCCGGAGCCTCTCGCAGTCCAGCAGCGAGTTGCAGCGCTTCGGCCAAGTGCACGGCGCGCCGCCCGGTAGCCTGAAGAATCTGTTCGCGGCAGCTGAATCCATCAGAAACAATTAGAGTTTCCGCGGAAGTTTGCCTCACCGCGGGCAGGAGCACGCGCTCTCCCACTGCCTGCGAAATCGCGTATTTATCTTTTTCAAAGCCGAACGGCCCCGCCATTCCGCAGCAGCCGGAGTCGATGGACAGCAATTCGGCGCCCATCTTTCGCAGCAGCGCCTCTTCGTGACTCATTTTCATCAGCGCTTTTTGATGGCAGTGGCCGTGGAGAAGCACTTTTCGCGAAAGCCGCGGCGGCTGATAGTCCGGAGCATGCTGCTGCAGAAATTCGCTGAGAAGAAAGATTTGGCTTCGCAACCGTTTGGCACGCTCGTCGGCAGGAAACAGATTGCGCAATTCATCGCGAAAAACGGACGCGCAGCTCGGCTCCAGCACGACTATCGGCAAGCCCGCATCAATTTGTTTACTGAGAATCTGCAAGATGCTCTGGAGGTACGCCTTGGCCCTGTCGAGCATTCCGAAATCATAGAGCGGCCGGCCGCAACACAAATGCTGACGCGAAACTCTCACCTTGAACCCCGCATCTCGTAAGACTTCCAGCGCTGCCCGCCCCGTTTCCGGATGAAAGTAATTGTTGAACGTGTCCGCCCACAAAATAACTTCGCGCGAACCGCCGGTCACCGGCGCCGATCCGTGCGCGGTCACTTCTTCAAAGCCGGGAATGTTGTTCCTCCGCGCCCACTCCCGAAAATGGACGTGCGCAAGCCGGGGAAGCTGCCGCTCCGGGGCCAGCCTCAGCATTTTCCTCATCAAGTGCGCCAGACCAGGTGCATGGCTGAAAAAATTGGCGATCCGAGGCGCATGGGAACCCCAATGCGCCCACTTGTCGATCCAACCGAAAGCATAAGCGTGCAGCGGGCGCCCTTTATTCTCGTAGTAATGCGACAGAAACTCCGCTTTGTACGTCGCGATATCCACGTTCGCCGGGCATTCCGATTTGCACGCTTTGCAGGATAAGCAAAGTTCGAGCGCATTCTTGACATCCTCGTCTTTCCAGCCGCCTCGCACCACCTCGCCCTGGAGCATTTCAAAAAGCATGTGCGCGCGGCCGCGCGTACTGTGCTCCTCCTCCAGCGTCACCATGTAACTCGGGCACATCGCGCCCGAATCGCTCTTGCGGCACGCACCGAGACCTATACACCGCATCGTGGCTCTTGAAAACGAACCGTCATCCTCGGGAAATTGGAAATGCGTCTTTGGCTGCAGCGGCTTATAGTCCGCTCCCAGCCGCAAGTTTTCCGTGGGCAAGTAAGCATCCACCACCTTGTGAGGATTCAGCTTGTTCCCCGGATCCCACGCTGCTTTGAACTCGCCAAAGGCCTTCATCAATTCCGGCCCGAACATCTTCGGAAGCAAAGCGCCGCGCGATTGCCCGTCGCCGTGTTCGCCGGAAAGCGAACCGCCGTAACCAACGACCAGGTCGGCAGCGCGCTCGACAAACTCACCGTACTTACGAATTCCGTTTTCGCTCTCGAGGTCAAAGCTGACGCGCATGTGCACGCAACCATGTCCAAAATGCCCGTAAAACGCCCCGCGGTAGCTGTATTCATTCATGAGCTTGCGAATATCACGCAGGTAGGAGCCCAATTTTTCCGGCGCCACCGCGGCATCATCCCACCCTTCCCATTCCGCCGGTGCGCCCGGAGCAAAGGCGGCCGTGCGTGGCCCAGACTCGCGTATCTGCCAAACAGCTCGCGCTTCGCTCTTGGTGTAAATTCGCGTGCTCGGTGGATCGTCCACCTTTCGCAGCCGTTCGACGAGTTGTCGCGCAACACTCTCCGTCTGGCCCGGATCATCCCCGCCGAACTCGACCAGCAGGAAGCCGCGCCCCTCGGGAAGAAGTTCCAGGTTCGGCGCTCCTTTTTTCTGCAGACCGTCAACGATGCTTCCTTCAAATCCCTCCAGCCCGATCGGCCGGAACTCTAAAATCTCCGGCACGTGATCCGCGGCTTCAAAACCATCCTTGTAGCCGAGTCCGAGCAGTGTCCTCTGCTGTGGGCTGTGGATGAGCTTTAATTTGGCTTCAAGCACGATCGCGCAGGTTCCTTCCGTGCCCACCAGCGCGCGCGCCACATGAAATCCTCTTTCCGGCAACAACTCGTCCAGGTTGTAACCGGAGACGCGCCTCGGAATCTGCGGGAATCGCGCGCGTATCTCTGTGCCGTATTGGTCGCGGATTGTCCGCAGCTTGGCGTAAATTTCACTGCGGCGTCCGCCCTGATCCGTGATGCGCTCCAGTTCGCTATCCGGCGTCGCCCCGACCGTCATCTGCGTGCCGTCATACAGCAGAATCCGGAGCTCCTCGACATTGTCAACAGTCTTGCCGCCAAGCAGCGAGTGCGTTCCGCAGGAATTGTTGCCGATCATCCCGCCGATAGTGCACCGATTATGTGTCGAAGGGTCTGGCGCAAAGGTTAATTGGTGAACCTCCGCTCGATTGCGCAAAGAATCCAAAACCACGCCCGGCTGAACCCGCGCGATTCTCTTCCCGGGATCGAGCTCGAGGATCCGGTTCATGTACTTTGTAAAATCCAGAACCACCGCGACGTTGCAGCACTGCCCGGCCAAGCTCGTGCCTGCCCCTCGCGCCAGCACAGGAGCGCCGTATTTTCTGCATGTAGCCACCGCGGCAATCACGTCCTCATCATCGCGCGGCACGGCCAAGCCGATAGGAATCTGCCGGTAGTTGGATCCGTCCGTTGCATACAGCGCGCGGCTTCCCCGGTCGAAGCGCACCTCGCCGCGCAGCGCGCGCTTCAGCTCGTTTTCCAGCTCAAGCGCCTGCGCGAACGAGTCAACGGGTTTTGCGTGCGAACTGAGCGGCAATGGCGCGGAAGAATGCAAAGTGTTCTCAGCTTTCTACAAATGGACGAAGAGGAATGAAACAAATTCCCGGCCGTCGCATAAAAAACTAGACCGTAGCTTCCTTCACCGCCGGAGCATCCCCGAGACCCGCGCCCGCGAGCCCCTCTTCCGGTTTCATCCAAAACGCGAGTATCGCCCCGAACAAAAGCAGGCCGATGCTTCCGAGAAACGGCAACTCCCAATTTCCTGTCTTGTCGATCACAAATCCGAACACCAGCGGAGAAAGAATGGCTGCCAGCGCCGATCCTGTATTCATCAAGCCGCTTGCGGAGCCGGAAAAGCGTGGAGCGATGTCCATGGGGATGGCCCACATCGGCCCGATCGTGAACTCGGAAAAGAAAAACGCCAAACTCAGAAAAATGGCCACCCAATCAAGATTATGCAACCAAAGGATCGGCAACATCGAAGCCAGCGAACAGAGAAATCCTGCCACCACAAGATCCCGGCGCGCTTTATTGCGGTCATTGGTTTTCTCGAAAATCCGGTCGCTTACAATTCCTCCCACCGTGTTTCCCACCACGCCGGCGAAAAATACTCCCGCGGAGAAAAGTGCCGAACCCTTCAAATCCAGATTGTAGTTGTGCAGTAAAAACGACGGCATCCATGCTAGATACAGGAACAACGTCCATCCGTAGCAGAAGTAGACCACCGTCACCGGAATCATACGCCGTGCCAGCGCCGTCCACGGCACAGGCTCCTTCGCTCTTGCCTTTCGCGCCGCATAGCTCGGCAAAAAATCCAGCTCCCGGGAAGTCATCGCAGAGTGTTCACCGGGATCATCGCGGAAATACAAACCCCAGACGACTGCCCAGGCCATACTGATGATCCCGAGGACGATAAACGATCCCCGCCATGTCACCACTGCAATGAGCCAGGCCACCAGTGGCGGCGTCAGCGCATTGCCCAGCCGCGCGCTCGCATGCGTAATTCCCTGTGCGTACGCGCGCTTTTCCTTCGCCGTCCAGTCGCTCATCGCGCGCGTCGCCGTGGGAAATGTAGCGCCTTCTCCGAATCCAAGCATCACCCTGAGAAAAAGCACGGCCGCCAGGCTGCTGACCAGCCCGGTGAACAGAGTTGCGGACGCCCAAATAATCGCCGAGACCGTGAGCCCAACCCGCGCTCCAAACCGGTCGCTGACCCACCCTCCAAGAATCTGAAATATCAAATAAGGATAAGCAAACGCGGAATACACCAGCCCAATCTGCGTATTGGTAAGGTGAAGGTCCCGCTCGAAAACCGAGGCCACCGTGCTCACATTGTTCCGGACTATATAGCTGAGCCCGTACATCAGGCAGATCAGGACGAGCACAATCGTCGTCGCGGAAAATATTTTTGGATTGGATATCGCCCGGTTTGCTTCAGTGGGCATCAGCGGTTCCCGGCATCAAGCAATTTCCTTCACCTCCGGCGCGGCGGAACCTACGCTTCACGCGACAGATGCGGCTGTTGCAGGCTTTGAAGCGGAAGCGGCGAGGCACTCGAGAGCCGCCGTCACGCCGCCTGCTTTATGAGGCACCCCCGCCAACCGCAATCCCATTTCGATTCCGCTCAGCGTTCCGGACAGCATGAGATCGTTGAAGCTGCCCAAGTGCCCGATGCGAAACACCTTGCCCGCTAGTTTTCCGAGCCCCGTTCCGAGCGACATGTCAAAATTTTCGAGAATGATCTTTCTCAGCCGGTCCGCGTCATGCCCCTCGGGTGTAAAAACCGCTGTCATCGAGCTCGAGTATTCTCGCGGCTCCGCGCAGACAACTTCCAAACCCCACGCCCGCACTGCCGCCCGAGTAGCCTCTGCGTGGCGCTCATGCCGGCGAAAAACGTTGGGCAATCCTTCTTCGCGCAGCATCTGCAAAGCTTCGCGCAAGCCAAAGATGAGATTTGTCGCCGGCGTATAGGGGAAAAAACCGCTCCGGTTCATCTTCAGCATTTCCTGCCAGTCCCAGTAAGACCTGGCCATTTTCGCGCTCCGGTTGGCTTCGAGCGCCTTCTCCGAAATCGCGTTGAAGCTGAGTCCCGGAGGCACCATCAGCCCCTTCTGCGAACCGGCGATCGTCACGTCGACTTTCCACTCATCATGGCGATAGTCAATCGAAGCCAGAGAAGAAATCGCATCTGCCATGAGTAATGCGGGATGATGCGCTTTGTCCATCGCGCGCCGAATCTCGGAGAGTCGGCTGGTTACGCCGCTGGAAGTTTCGTTGTGCACCACCATAACGGCTTTGATTGCGTGCCGTTCGTCCGCGCCAAGCCGCGTTTCTACATCCGCGGCGTTGATGCCTCTGCGCCAGTCCCCGGGCACGTATTCCACATTCAGGCCCATGCGCTGCGCAACCTGCCGCCAGAGTTCCGAAAACTGCCCGGTTTCGAACATCAACACGCGGTCGCCGGGAGAAAGCGTGTTCACAATCGCCGCTTCCCAGGCTCCCGTGCCGGAAGACGGGAACAGAATCACCGGGCCGCTCGTTTGGAAGACGGTGCGCATGCCTTCCAAAACTTCGGTCCCCAATTTCGCAAATTCCGGCCCGCGATGATCGATCACCGGCTGGGCCATGGCCCGGAGGACCCGATCCGGAACATTCGTCGGCCCAGGGATTTGTAGAAAATGCCGGCCCGTGTGAATCATCGGCAATTCCTATGGCATTCACTCTTCGCTTCGAAATTAAAATTGTGCATTTTCCAGGTCAGCCCGCTCGACAGTCTATATCACAGTGGCCAGCCCGCGATACTCTGCCGGTAGCGTGCAGACGGCTTGCTGCGCCTTGGCCGCTATCGTTACTTTGATTTTCTTGATTCCAGCCGGGTCACGCGACAGATAAACTCCTTCGCTTTTTGAAATGTAAGGCGATGGTCTGGGCGCCGCCGAACAGAGCCAGCCTCAATCTTCGTCTTCGTCGTTTCGATTTCGTTTTGTACGCGAGGCTGTCTCGGACGGGCCGCCTCTCGCCGCCGTTACCATGTAGCTGATCAAATCATCGATTTCGCTTTTGTTGAGCGACGAGCCGTAGTCCGAAGGCATCAGCGGCTCCGCCTGGTGCGCCACGTTTGTCAGGTCGGACTTCACGAACAGGTGAAACACGCCATCGAAGGTCTGCAACTGTAGCGAAAAATTATCCTCATTTCGCAGGACGCCCGAAAAATTCTGTCCGTTGCGCGTGCTCACCGCCACGACGCCGCGTGATGTTCCGCTGTCTCTGCCAGGCTGCGTTATCGCGTCACGGATTTCCTCCGGCGCTCTCGTCCGGCCATAGGAAGAAAGATCCGATGCGATATAGCCGCCGGCGCCGTCCATCATGTGGCAATCCGCGCACCGCCCCTTGCCGTAGAAAAGCGCCTTGCCCTTCTGCGGATCGCCCGCGACCTTCGCGCCCCCGGTTTTCCCCTGTAGCAAACGCAAGTAACTCACCAGCGCATTGATTCTGGAGCTGTCAAGAGTGGCGAAGGACGGCATTCCCGCCGTCGGCATTCCTCTTTGAATGATTTTGAACAAATCGGCATTCGACAGCCTCTGCACGCCCGCACGCTTCGCGACGTCTGCACCGCGCTCACCGCCGCGCCCGTCCAATCCGTGACACCCCGCGCAGCGCGATTCGAAAGCCTGCCGCCCTTCCGCAATCGCTGGATGCGGCTCCTGCGCGCCAATCACGGCCTGCCGCGGCTTCTGCCCTGGAGTGCCCGCCACAGCCAGAAACAAAGACGCCCACGCCAGCGATCCCGCCACACCGATGCGACGGCGTGCGAACGTCAAGGATGTTTTATTTTGAGTCATAAAAAGGTGTTGAGGCCTTGGAGCAGCTCACTCGCCGCGCGCAAGGCCCCGAAGGCTCGAGACGTCCTCTGCTTCAGAACCGGAACTTCGCCGCGACCTGCATGACGCGTGGCGGGTTGGCCGAGGTCACCATCCCAAACAAGCTGCTGTTAATCAGTCCGTTCGGGTTTTGGAATTGGGCGTGATTGAAGATGTTGAAAGCTTCAAACCTCAGCTCCAGTATCTTGGACTCCGTTAACTTGGTATCTTTCAGCAGGGCCATGTCAAAATTGTATAGTCCCGGCCCGTGGAAAAAACGCCGGTTGGCATTCCCGATCTGCCCGATCGGCTCGGTAGTGAAAAACGCCGGATTGAAATACGGCTGCCCTGAGCGCGGATTCTTGTTCATGAATAAACTACCGGTGCCGCTGAGTTGCGGCAGATCCACCCCGACTGCCCCGGTGAGCGAATTGTCGTCATTCTCGGAAAGGGAAATCGGCAAGCCCGTGGCAAAGGTGGTGATCCCGGACCATGACCAGCCGGCCGCAACTTTATTGCCGATGCCGTGCTCCGCATGCAAGAGCTTCTCGATCCCCAGTTGCACGCTGTAACTGGATACGAAATTTTGTGTGACGTCGAAGGCACAAAGCGACCGGCTCAACTTCGGGTTGAACGGATTGGTCGTGTCCTGCAAGCCGGAAGAATTGTCCAGACACTTGCTGTAGGTGTACCCGAAAAGAAATTCCGCACGCCCACTCTGATGCCGCAAGGTAGTTTGCAGAGAGTGATAGGCAGAGTTCGCAATTTCCTTCATGTATGGATTGCTCCCGAAAGCCAGTGGATCGAGCACCGTACGAGTACCCGTGATTGTGGTCGAACTACCCGGAGCCAAGAACGCCCCGGCTGGGACTTGGGCGCTGGACGGAAAGGTGTACTGCGTGTTCTCACCGAACGGCCCACAAGTGCCTGCCCCAATCACCGCATTGACCTGATTGCAGATAGCCGGACTCCCCGGGTTGGCCTCGATCGAAGTAATCAGTCCGTGTCCCTGGTTTCCGACATAGCCCACGCTCAGCACGGTCTGCGAACCCAACTCGCGCTGCACCGACAGTTCATAGTGCTCCGAGTATGGCATGCGGTTCTGGTGCCAAAAAACAAATCCGCTGGAGATTGGTTCGACTGTAGTCCAAGGGAATGTCGTGTCTGGATTCTTGGCGGAAACGTTTGGCGGCGGAAAAACGAATGGGAAAGGACTTTGCCCGCTTGCCGGTTCCGGAGTGCCGGTGCCTCGCGCGTTGAAGGGAGCTTCAAAGAACGGCGGTGCCGTCGACACCCAGAAAACACCGTATGGCGGGTCGCCAACTTCCAGGAACTGGCTCAAGTCCTCGATGGAAGTGTAGTAAATCCCATACCCAACGCGAATACTCGTCTTCCCCGGTCCGCCGGTTAGCTTGGCAAGGATTCCTTCGCTAACATTTGGCGAATATGCGAGACCCAGCCGAGGCGAAAAGGCATCGTACTTCGTCGGGGCCAAGGTGCGAGGAACGCCCGGGTCACCCGGCACCAGCCATCCTTTCGGCGCGTTAGGAAAAGCCGCAGACTGGACCCCGGGGATGATCGTCTCCGTCTTGTTCTGCGTGTCATACCACGGCTGGCTCATTTCCCAGCGCAGGCCATAATTAAAAGTCACGTTCGATTTGACCCGCCAGCTGTCCTGAAGAAAGAGCCCTGCGTATTTTGTCCGTGAATCAAGGATTTGGTGGGTCGCCTGAATGAAACTGTCCGGGGCACCGACCAGAAAATCGGCAAAGTCGCTGCCGGTCTCGCCCCCGAAAAAGCCGAACGCCCCATTTTCACCGAAAAAGTTCCGCTCATTAATCTGGTCATAATGGAATTGCCCGCCGAACCTTAGCGTATGCCTCCCAATTACTTTGGAAAAATTATCCTGCAACTGATACGTATTGTTAAACTGGCCCACCGTGTCCGATGGAACGCCAATGGTGAAATTATTGAACGCGATATTGGGAATTCCTTCGAGTTTCGGATCGACGGGTGCGATGCCCCCGTTGAATACGCCGCCGGAAGTCACGGGCTGGGTGAAGCCTAGGGAACTCAAAGTATGGCCCAGGCCGCCCTGCGGAGTGAACAGCTTGGCGGCATTTCGCGTATAGCTCAAATGAAATTCGTTTACCGCCGTTGAACCGAATGTCTTCGAATCACCAAGGCTGATCAACTGCGTGCGTCCCAGCGAAATTCCGTTAAATCCCGGCACTGTCGCTCCCCCATTGGGATAAGCATCATTTTCATTGTAGTCGTCAAAAAAATAGTACGCGGAGAGCATCCCAAATCGTGTGTTCCCATCCACGCGGAGCCCCGTCTTGTCATCCCTCAGGCGGTTCGGAAACGCCGACGTGGCAAACGCACCTGTTGTCGGATCCCCTTGCGGAATGAACGGCAAAGTACTGGCGGCTGCCGGTGACCAAGCATTCTGCGGAATTATCGCTCCGGGGAAGACGCACGGGTTAGGTCCCGTTGCTGCGCATGCGGGGCCAGAAAAATATGGCTCGCCCTGTGTGACGGTGTACCCAAGCCTCTGTGAGAGTGTTTTGGCGAACGCTTGGCCCCCGACACTTCCCGATAAGCTAGCAGCTTGGTCAGCGAGGTTCCCGGTCCGATCCGCGGCGGAAGGTAAAACGGTGTTTACCGTCTGTCCCCTAATCTGCCGCGTTCCCTGGTAGTCCGCGAAAAAGAATAATTTATCCTTCTTGATTGGCCCTCCGGCTGTCCCTCCAAACTGGTTTTGCTTGAAATCGCCAATCTGACCCGGCGGATCGAAAAAGTTCCGCGCGTCCAGCGCGGTATTGCGCAAGAATTCGAACGCGCTGCCGTGGATCGTGTTCGTTCCCGACTTTGTTGCGAGGTTAATCTGGCCGCCGCTGAAGTTGCCGTATTCCGCGTCAAAGTTGCTGGTGATGATGCGGAACTCCGCAATGGCGTCCAGGTTCGGAACGACCGCAGCGCCGTTGTTCTTTCCCTCGTTCACCAGGGCGCCATTCACCATGAACCCATTGGCCGCCTCCCGTTGTCCATTCACGGACTGGTTCCCCGAGTTCACCCCGCCCCCGCCGGTAGCGGCGGGGCCGCCCGACGGCGATCTGTCATTCGTGCCAGGAGCTTGTGCGCCATAAGCGGAAGGAACTACGCCGGGTTGAAGGGACAGCAAGTCAGTATAAGATCGTCCATCAAGTGGAACCGTGGTCATCCGCGTACCTGTGATGACCTCGCCGATCTGCGTGCTGTCGGTTTCCACGTGTACGGCTTCGCTCGACACCGTCACTCTTTCTGACACTTCGCCCACCTGCAGGGCCACGTCCACGCGCAACGCCGAGTTGACGTCAATCACCAAACCGCTCTGCCGATAGCGTTTGAATCCGCTCGATTGGACTTCAACGTCATACTTGCCCACCGGGAGCGCAGGGAAATTGTAGAATCCTTGTGAGTCCGTCGTGATCTCCGACCGCACACCCGTCTGTGTTTCGATGGCGGTCACTTTGGCTCCGACGACGACTCCGCCATTTTGATCCGTCACCACTCCAGAGATGCTCCCGGTAATGCTTGCCCATGCCAGGGCAGCTCCCATCAAACATGCAAAAACCACCGCCGGAACTGCTCTCAGAAAATGTCGCATTGAATTCCCCCTCGAAATAATTTCCACCCCCAATGATTTTCGCTTCGCTGCCCCGGGGAATTGCACTTTCTCACCAGATGAAAGTATGAAAGTAATCGTGAAAATCCGCGCTTGTGTGTTAATTGGTGATACTGCATCGCCCGGGATGTGTCAACATTTTTCTTTCTTCAATCGATTTAATGACACGTCCGGACGCATCGGCGCGCACCCCTCGAACCAGGGCATCCCCTACACCCCGGCTTTCAATATCCTAAATTGGCGCAAATGGACTTTATAGGACACTCCATGTACGCCTACATCGAAAAGCTCAAGTCCATCGGGGAAGCCGTCAAGAAATTTGGCGGCCTCTAAATCGGTTTAAACCCATCCCACACTCCCAAAAATGATTCTGGATTCTGCAACCGGTTTGTAGTATAGAGACTTTCATCAGGTAATAAGGACTTTCATTTCTGTGGGCATCCATCGCCCGAAGCACCCCGGAGAGGCATGCGAGCTCAAGCCAGACGCAGCTACAACATCACTGCTCTCCAGCGCGGGCTTCGCTTGCTCAGCCTTTTTGCGGCAACCGAGAAAGGCCTGTCTGCCTCGGAGATCACTAGGCTTTCCGGCCTCCCGGTCAGCACCGTGCATCGTTTTCTCGCCAACCTCGAATCTGCCGGCTTCCTCAATTGCGACGGCAACGGCACTTACCAGCTGGGCATTGCCTGCGTCTCGCTCGGTCAAGCCGCGCGCGGCCAGATTGATATTCGCCGCGTCAGCTTGCCTCATCTGCAGGAGCTCAACCGCCGCACGCGGGAAACTGTTCATCTGACGGTGCGCCACGCTCTCTCCGCGGTTTACGTGGAGAAACTTGATTCCCCCGAGCCGCTCCGTATTCATTCGCGTATCGGCGCTGCCGTTCCTCTCTACTGCACCGCGGTGGGAAAAGTTCTGCTCGCTTACATGCCAGAAGCCGAGCTCGAGAAAATTCTCGACCAGTTGGAGATGAAACGCCTCACCGGAAACACGGTCGGCAATCTGCAGGAATTGCAAACGCAACTTCAGCGCGTGCGGAAAAACGGATATGCATGCGATCTCGAGGAACACGAAGCGCACATTCGATGCATCGCTGCGCCTATCTGGGACCACACCGGCAGCGTCAACGCCAGCCTCAGTGTCACAGGGCCCGCAGTCCGCATGTCCAGCGCTCGTCTTCGCCAGATCGCGCCCCTCATCCTCGAAATAGGCAGGAAAATCTCGGAAGAACTCGGCTACCAGCCTTCGAAGAAATCGCGGTCTCGCCTTGCTTTCTCGCCGCCGCATCCGTCGAGGGCCAAAAAGTTTGCGAGACGCGCCTCGCAGCACCGTTGAAATGAATCCGAATATGCCATCAAACCTTCCGGGCATCTCCACGCGGCGCGCGCGCTTTTGCATCGTTCTCCTCTGCGGCTGCTTCGCCACATTGGCCGCCGCTCAAGAGAAGACGAGCACCGCGATTTCCGCTTCCATCGACGTACGCAACGAGGATCTGCTTGTGGAGCCGCCCGGCGCAAACTGGATTTCCTACAACGGTGACTACTCGGGGCGGCGTTATTCCGGTCTCGCGCAAATCACTCCGGAGAATGCAGCGCAGTTACGCGCACAATGGGTTTTTCACATTCGCGATTCGAACGACTTGGAAGTCACACCCGTCGTCGTCAAAGGGATCATGTTCGTCACTGCAGCCAACGATGCTTTTGCGCTTGACGCCAGAACGGGACGCCAGATCTGGCATTACTCGCGGCCCATCTCGGAAGGGCTCATTGACGACGCTTCCCAGCACCACAATCGCGGCGTGGGCGTCTGGCACACAAGAATTTTTATGGAGACGGACAACGCTCACCTGCTTTGTCTCGATGCGCGTTCCGGCCACTTGCTCTGGGATGTCCCATACGCCGAAGGAAACAAGAATTACGGTGCAACCAGCGCCCCCCTTGTCGTCAAGGACAAAGTCCTCGTGGGCACTTCAGGGGGTGATGACGGAGTCCGCGGATTTCTTGCGGCTTTCGATGCCGAAACCGGAAAGCCTGCCTGGCGCTTCTGGACCATTCCCGGCCCGGGTGAATTCGGCTCGGAAAGCTGGCCGGGCAAAATGTATCTCCGCGGCGGAGGCACCACCTGGATGCCCGGCACCTACGATCCGGACCTGAATACCGTTTACTGGGGAACGAGCAACCCTGCTCCTGATTTCGACGGTGGCCCGCGACCCGGCGACGACCTTTACACCGATTGTGTCCTGGCCCTCGACCCGGATACCGGCAAACTGAAATGGTATTTCCAATTTACTCCTCACGATCTCTTCGACTTCGACGCCGTGGAAACTCCCGTGCTCCTCGATGCTCAATACCAGGGCCAGCCGCGAAAGCTCCTGGTGCAAGCCAATCGCAATGGCTTCTTGTACCTGCTCGATCGCACCGACGGAAAATTTCTCTCTGCGGCTCCTTTCGTCAAGAAATTGAATTGGGCGAAAGGAATCGACGAAAAAGGCCGCCCTATTCGAACGGACGCGCAACCCACCGCCGAGGGCATGAAGGTTTGCCCCAGCTTTACGGGCGCCACGAATTGGTACTCGCCCTCCTACAATCCGCAGACTCATCTTTTCTATTTCCTCGCTCAAGAGGATTGCGGAATATTTTTCTTGAAGCCCGAACCATTCGCAGAAGGACGCGGCTATTACGCGACCGGCGTCAAGCGCGTTCGCGGCGAAAAAAGGGAAAAAATCCTGCTCGCTTACAACCTCGATACAGGCTCGTTCGAATGGCGCTATCCCCAGATCGCCGAAGGCGGCTCCTCCGGCGGAACCATGACGACCGCGGGCGGCGTCGTTTTCTTTGCCGATGAAGCGGAATCTTTCGAAGCTGTCGATGGAAAGACGGGCGCGCAGCTCTGGCATTTCACCACCGGTCAGCGGATGCACGCCTCCCCCATGAGTTACGCAGTTTTGGGGAAGCAATATGTCGCGATCGCTTCGGGCAGCGACATTTTCACTTTCGTATTGCCCTAGGGAGCAGTAAGTTTCGAAAAACGTCACTGAGAGGAGAAACAAAATATGCTTTCGAATCTTTTCACACGCAGAGCTTTTGCCGGTCGCTTGGCTACTCTTTTCTCTGGTTTGGGCCTCGCCGCTGCGGCAGCGCCTTCCGCAGTCGCACAAGCGAAGGAAGAGCCTGGCGTAAAAAAACTCGACTACGAAGGCAAGCCCGCCGGCGAAAAGGGTTTTATCACGCCCCTGATTACCCACAATGGAGTGATCTACATCGCGGGCCAAGGCGCGCATTCTCAAGACAGCAAAGCAGAATTCCCGATGGACATCGAAAACCACACGAAACACGTCATGGAAAGCGTGAAGACTCTCGTCGAAGCGGGCGGCGGCGCCATGGACAGCATTTTGCAGCTCACCGTCTATCTCGCCAAGATTGACGACTACGACGGCATGAACAAAGTTTTCAAAACCTATTTCCCGCATGGCGGTCCGGCGCGCACGACTGTGGCCGTCGCCGCCCTGCCCGGCAAATCACTCGTCGAAATCAATTGCACGGCCGCAATTGTTCGAAAGTAACCCGGAGGGAGAACAACTCATGGAATTGAAACTGAATTGGACCCGCCGCGCGTTTGTGGGAAGTCTCGGCGTCATGACCGGGGCATTGCTCAACGCAAAAAAACTTTTTGCTTCACCCGCTCCGGCGGCCGGCAGCAGAATCTCTGGCTTTGGAGAATCCGGCAACGTCTATGACGAACTCGGCGTCACCACCGTGATCAACGGGCAGGGAACCATGACCGTGCTCGGCGGTTCCCTGATGCGTCCCGAAGTGGAAGCGGTATTGGCGCTCGCGGGGCGCTATTTTGTGAGTGTTCCGGACCTGGAAGTGGCCGCCGGCAAACGCATCGCGGAGATGCTCAAATTGCCCGAAGGTTACACCGCGCTGGTCACCTCCGGCGCTGCGGCCGCGATGCAGTCCGGCCTCGCAGGAATTCTCACCGGTGACAATCCGCAATTTATTCAGCAACTGCCGGATCTCACCGGAATGAAGTCTGAGGTAATCATCCAAAAATCGCATCGCAATCCCTTTGACCACCAGCTCCGCGCCACCGGCGTGAAGCTCGTGGAAATTCAAACGCGGGAAGAATTGCGAAAATCCGTGAATCCCAAAACCGCCATGATGCACTTCACGAATTTTGCGAATGCGGCCGGTGAAATCAAAGTTGACGAGTGGGTGAAACTGGCGAAAGAATACCGCATTCCTTCGTTCATTGACGCCGCCGCGGATACGCCCCCGGTTTCGCATCTATGGGATTACACCAAGATGGGATACGACCTCGCCGCATTCAGCGGAGGAAAAGCGATTCGTGGCCCGCAGTGCGCGGGATTGCTGATCGGCAGAAAGGATTTGGTCGCGTGCGCGCTGCTGAACAACAGCCCGCATGAAGATACCCTCGGCCGCAGCCAGAAAGTGGGCAAGGAAGAAATTGTCGGCATGGTAAAAGCGCTTGAAAGCTACCTCAAGGAAGATCACGAAGCGCTGACGAAAGAATGGTGGCGCCGCCTGGATTATATTTCCGGAGAAATCATGCGCGTGCAAGGCGTGAGCACGGCAGTTTCGGTGCCGGATATTGCCAATCACGTTCCGCACATGCAAATCAATTGGGATCCGCGGCGTATTTCGCTCACCGTGCAGGAAGCGTCGAAACAGTTGCGGAGCGGCAAACCCTCCATCGCGCTTGGTCGAAGCGAAAATGCTCTCGGCATGAATTCGTTTATGCTGCAGCCGGGCGAAGAAAAAATTATCGCCGAACGCTTGGTTCAGCTTTTCCGCACAAATTCCATGAAAGGGTAATCGTTTGAAAAATCTCCTCGGCCGAAGAACAGGAATTCTCTCGTGATTGGCGTGGCGAAAAGCAACGTGCGCTGGTTCCTCGTTTTGTGGCTCTTCATTTTAAGCGCCGTGTCCTATCTCGATCGCGTCAACGTTTCCATCGCGGGGAGCTCTCTCGCCCGCGAATACCATCTGGGCGATGTCCAGCTCGGCTGGGTTTTCAGCGCGTTCCTGGTGGGATATTCGCTATCCCAGACTCCCGCAGGCTGGCTCGCGGATCGTTTCGGGCCGCGCCGAGTCCTCACCGCCGGTGTTTTCTGGTGGGGAATTTTCACCGCGCTGACTGCGGCCGTCCCAATCACCATCGCAAAACCCATTTTATTTTTCATCGCGATTCGTTTTCTGCTGGGCGCGGGTGAAGCGCTGGTGTATCCATCATCGAACCAGTTTATTGCGCGGTGGATCCCTACGCAGGAGCGGGGAATCGCGAACGGATGGATTTTCGCAGGCGTGGGCGCCGGGGCGGGTTTTGCGCCGCCACTGATCACGTATGTGATGATCCATCACGGATGGCGCTCGTCGTTCTGGGTCTGCGCGGGCATCGGATTCGCGGTGGGAATCGTGTGGTATCTCGCGGCGCGCGATAAACCGGAACAGCACGCGCGAGTTTCCACTGTGGAGCTCGCGAAGATTCGCGCCGGGCTCACCTTGCGCGGCGCGGAACCCGAGGTCCGCGGCGGAAAAGCGGTCGTGCCGTGGGCGAAGATTCTCGGCGGTAAAGTGGTCTGGATTCTCACGGGCAGCTATTTCTGCTATTGCTACATCGCGTGGATTTTTTTCGGCTGGTTTTATATTTACCTCGCGAGGGTGCGCGGCTTGAATCTGAAAGCGAGCGCTTTCTACGCGATGCTTCCGTTCCTGGCGATGGCGGCGTGCTGCACGCTGGGCGGACTCCTCAGCGACTGGCTGACGCGCCACGCGGGCAAACGTCTTGGGCGGTGCGGCGTCGCCATTTTCGGCATTTGCCTCGCCGGTGTTTTTCTCGCGTTTGGCGCGAAAGTGGACAGTGCGCGGCTGGCCAGCGTGGTCCTCGCCGGCGGAGCGGGCGCGTTGTATCTCTCGCAGAGTTCTTTTTGGTCCGTGACCGCGGATATCGGCGGCGCATTTTCCGGCTCCGTTTCCGGATTCATGAACATGGGCGGCATGATGGGAGGCGCCGTTTCCACTTCCCTGACGCCTTGGATCGCCAAGGGGTACGGGTGGACGGCGTCGTTTCTGGTCGCGGCAGGATTGTGCGCCGTGGGTGCACTGGCGTGGATATTCGTGAATCCCGAGCGCAGTCTTGTTGCTAATTTGGACGCGGCAGTAAGTTCGTCGCACAGTTGAGATCTGGAAGCTTGGAAAACATGACGAAACTGAAGATCAAGCCAAGAGAAAAGTGCAAGTGGGACCTGGTGAGCCTGGGTGAAGTGATGCTGCGGCTCGATCCGGGAGATATGCGAGTGTCCACGGCGCGGGAGTTCCGCGCGTGGGAAGGCGGCGGAGAGTACAACGTGGCGCGCGGACTGAAGCGCTGCTTCGGCATGGACACGGCGATCGTGACGGCGCTGACGGATAACGCCGTCGGAAGATTGATCGAAGACCTGATGCTTCAGGGAGGCGTGAGCCTCCAGCATTTGCGCTGGACGCCTTTCGACGGAGTGGGCCGGAAGGCCCGCAACGGGTTGAACTTCACGGAACGCGGATTCAGCGTACGCGCGGCGCTGGGCTGCTCCGACCGCGGACATACGGCGGTATCGCAGCTGAAACCCAGCGACATCGACTGGGAAAAGATTTTTTCGCAGGAAGGCGCGCGGTGGTTTCACACCGGTGGAATATTCTGCGCGCTTTCGGCGACAACGCCGCTGGTGGCCGAAGAAGCGATGGAAGTGGCGAAGCGGACGCGCACGATTATCTCGTATGACCTGAACTATCGCGCTTCGCTGTGGGAATTTTTTGGCGGAAAAGCCAAAGCGCAAGAGACAAACCGGAAACTCATGCGCTACGTGGACGTTTTGTTCGGAAATGAAGAAGACTTTACGGCCGCGCTGGGGTTTGCGGTTGCGGGAGCCGATAAAAGTCATTCTCAGCTCGACGCGGAAAATTTCAAACGGATGATGGAAAAAGTGACGCAGGAATTTCCGAACCTGGCGGTGGTGGCCACGACGCTGCGGCATGCGAAGACTGCGACGCGCAACGATTGGGGCGCGCTCGCTTATGGGGATGGAGGATTTTGTGAAGCGGCCATGCGGCAGGACCTGGAAATTTATGACCGCGTGGGCGGCGGAGACTCCTTTGCCTCCGGTTTGATCTATGGCCTCTTGAAGGGAGAGGAGCTGCAATGGGCGGTGGAATGCGGCGCGGCTCACGGCGCGCTGGCGATGACCACGCCGGGAGACACTTCAATGGCGACGCTGCAAGAAGTATTGCAAGTGATGAAAGGGCAGACGGCGCGAATCGCGCGCTGAGTCCGGCTGCGGAGAGAAAGAAACGCGGGGCGAACGGATGACGGTGACGGATACGATCCGGAGAATTGCAGAGATTGGGATTGTGCCGGTGGTGCGCGCGGGTAGCGTTGACGAAGCGCGGCGCGCAGTGGAAGCGATCCGCACGGGAGGCATTCCGGTTGTCGAAATCACGATGACGGTGCCGAACGCGCCGGCGATGATTCGAGAAGTGGTCCAGCAATATGGCGACAAGGTGCTGACGGGCGCGGGGACGGTGATCAACGCAGCGCAGGCGGAGAAGTGTCTGGATGCCGGAGCGGAATTTCTGGTGAGTCCGGGGCTGTCGGTTGCGGTGGTGCGCGCGGCGGCGGCGCGAGGCAAGCTGGCGATTCCCGGGGCGCTCACACCAAGCGAGGTGATGGCGGCGCTCGAAGAGGGAGCGACGCTGATCAAGATCTTTCCCTGCGGGAGCGTTGGCGGAGCGAAATATCTCAAATCTCTGCGCGCGCCGTTTCCCCAGTGCGGGTTCATCCCGACGGGCGGAGTGAATCTTGCCAACGCGGCGGAGTATTTGGCCGCGGGCGCTTTCGCGCTGGGCATCGGAGCGGACCTGGTGGACCTGGCCGCGCTGCGGAGGAATGACGCGCAGAAGATCGTTGAGGGAGCAAGGGCGCTGGTTGAGGCAGTGAAGCAAGCGCGCGCGACGGGCGGAACGGAATTGAATCTCAAAGAGGCTGGGAGACGGGGAGTCTGACCCGAGTTCCCTTCGCACAACCCGCTCTTGGTAAACCAGAATGGGAAGAGTTGGTATACACCCCCGGTGTTTTCGTATGAGTGGCAAATAAAAGACTTACGGGAGGCAGAGTTTGTATGAGTGGCAAACAAAGGGGTTAGCGCGCACTCCTCGCTCCGCCCGGGGACAAGAAAGAGCGCTCGCCACGGCGGGTGCGTTGATTTCGCGCTCGCATAGCGCTGTGGGGAGGGGGTATACCCGTCCGTTGTGAGGGAAAGGGTCTGCAAGGGAATGAAATTAAAGGAGATAAATGGCGTTCCGTTGGAGCACGACGGGGAGCAGGGTTCCGCAAGCGATTGAAAAGAAAAGGGGTACAAAGTGCCTATGGGATCCGCCGGAGTTGTTGGCTTAACTAGTTTGCAAACAGAATAGCCAGTTGCCGCATAGGCGGCGTCCCGTAGATTCATTAGGGGTGCAAAAACAGCACTTCGGCGAGAGTGAGATTCGGTATACACGCGAGAGAATAGCAAAAAAGTACCCGGTGTGTCAATTACTTTATTGGTACCGTTCGAATGAAGTGTGGAAAAACCTTCGAATGCCCGGCTCACTCACTATAAGGTGTCAGCGTCCGCACCCTTTGAAAGGCCAAAACCCAAAGGGTGCGCCACCCGCCTCTTGCAGGAGCAAGAGGCAGGAAAGAATCGGCCTGCTGCGTTCGGTCCCGCAGAATCATCCGGGATGCAAAAAGCGCACAAAGAACGCAAATGACGAGCGGGGAGGGGTGGGCGGTTATGTCGGAGCTCCCGACCAGGTCCCCGAGATGCTCGGGGCAGGCGCGACATGTTCCGCTCCGACCCCCAAAAGAATTTGGAGATAGGGCCGCGGGCGCTCCATCGTTAGGGGCCGCACCTACGGCGCTCGTGATTCTTTCATCTTCCTTTCCCAGCCCTGACGGGCTGGGCTAACCTCTGCCGCACCTACGGTGCTATGTGGGCGAAGGACAAGAGCGAAGATGGCGACGTGAAGTCGCCGCTACAAAAAAGGAGGAAGACTGCCGGGCTTCCCGACAAGAACCGTCAGGCCCCCCACAAACCGGGGGAAAGCCCGGCGCTACATGATCTCTCAAGACCAAAGACAAAGGCGCTCGTGATGATCGACTGCTGATACATAACGCCTCAAAACCAAGACAAAGGCGCCCCCGGCCGGGCCGGGGCCGCTACACAAGGCTCAAGACCAAAGTCAAAGGTGGCCCGCGAAGCTTGGGCACGAAAGGCTTGGGTTTCGTTTTACTGCTTTTTATTTCGTTTTGTTACTGGGAGAGGTACACTCTCGAAGTGAGGGTGAGCTAGATTTTTGCGCGAGGGGGAAGCGGAATGAGTTGGATTCGCGAGCAGGCAAGTTCTTTGGGCAGATGGATGGCGAGCGCGGCGTCGGGCGCTGCGCTGGTGCTGCTGATTGCGGGCGGGGTGCGGCTGGCGCGGAGCCAGGAGATCAAGTACAGCGCGGATCCCAATGCGGACAAGCGGATGACACTGCTGCTGAAGGATTACGATCCGCATCCGATGGTGCACCTGGCGGTGCATGAAGTGCCCCGGGCGAAATTCGCGGTGATTGACGTCCACAACCATGTGAACGATCCGGGAGGGGTGCACGGAGAGGAAGTTCCCGCGGCGGACGTCGTGAAAATAATGGACCACGCAAACGTAAAGAAGGTGGTGATCCTGACGGGGATGTGGGGAGAAAAGCTGCAAAGCGTGCTGGACAAAATGGTGAAGCCGTATCCCGACCGCTTTGTGGTGTTCACGCAGATGGACTGGAGCAAGATTGACGATCCGCAATTTAGCGCGAAAATGGTCGAGCAGATGGACGATGCGGTGCGGCGAGGCGCGCGTGGATTGAAGGTGCTGAAGGACCTGGGGCTGGGAGTAAAAGACAAATCGGGAAAGCTAGTGGCCATCGATGATCCGAGGATCGATCCGGTCTGGGAGGAGTGCGGGCGGCTGGGAATTCCCGTGGCGATTCATTCGACGGATCCGGAAGCGTTCTTCACGCCGACGGACAAGCACAACGAGCGTTACGAAGAACTGATGCACAATCCTTCGTGGAGTTTTTACGGGCCGAAATTTCCGAGCAAGAAGAAGCTGCTCGATGAGCGGAATCACATTATCGAGAAACATCCGCACACGACATTTATCGCGCTGCACGTGGCGAACTGGCCGGAGAATCTGGACGCAGTGTCCGAGTGGCTGAGGAAATATCCGAACATGAATGTGGAATTTGGCGCCCGGGAAGCGGAACTGGGCCGGCAGCCGCGGCGGGCGCGGAAATTCTTCCTGGAATTTCAAGATCGCATCCTGTTCGGAACGGACAGCGAACCCAATGAAAAAATGTACGCAAACTATTTTCGATGGCTGGAGACGAATGACGAATATTTTGACTATTGGGACTATCCGGGGCAGGGGCGATGGGAGATTTATGGAATGGGATTGCCGGACACGGCGCTGGAGAAAGTGTATCACGCCAATGCGGAGAGGATTTTTGCGGAGTACAAGGGACTTGGGGGAAGCGGGGGCAAGAAGCCATGAGATGGTTTGAGCGGGCGAAGACAAGGAGCGGAATTCCAGCGAGGTGCGTGGCGGCGTGCGCTTTGCTGATTTTGAGCGGCGCGGCGCTGGCGCAATTGGCCGGGTGCAGTAAGAAAGAGGCGCCGGCGGTGACAGCTCCGGTGACATCGACGATCCGCGTGAGCACGGAAGCGGATGGGATTCATGTGTTGACGCCGGCGGCGGAGTTTGTGCTGTCGGGGACGGGTTATTTGAAGGGAAGCCTGAAGAGCGGGGACAAGATTTTTTCACTCGATGATGCGGGAAGCGCGGCGGGGCAGCGGGTCGGCGTGGCGCACAAAGATGTGAGCGATTTTGTGTTTGATTTGGCGAGCGCGAAGATCAGCGAGGCGCAAGGGAAGCTCGGGCGATTAGGGAAACACATCGATGCAGCCGGGACTAGCGCGAGCACGGGGCTTGCGGAAACGCTGACGCTCGAAGTGTATGACGATTTTCCGGCGCTGGCGCTGCTTTCGGCTACGTTTCAGAATGCAGGACAAAAAGATTTAGCGCTCGGAGATGTTTCGCTGCAACAGCATCGTTTCAATGCGGCGGCTGTTGATGCGCAAGCCGCGCCGCACGAGATGTGGTCTTTTTTCGGCGCGAGCCTGAAGTGGGGCAAGGATGACGTGCTGCCGATACCTGCGAAATTTTCGCAGGAGAATCCGTTTGGCGCGCCGGTGGAGACGAAGGGCGACCTGGGGCGCGTCGGCGGAGGCATTCCGGTGGTGGCGTTCTGGACGCGCGAAATGGGAGAAGCGATCGGGCACGCGGAAACGCTTCCGCTGGTCTTGTCGATTCCGGTGGAAACAACGGCAGACGGCCGGGTGGCGGCGGGCGTGAGGATTCCGGCGGACACGGTGCTGAAGCCGGGCGAAGTGTTTGCCACGCCGCGGACGTTTCTTGCGGTGTACAAAGGCGATTATTACGAGCCGCTGAACATGTGGTCGAACGCGGTGGAGCGCGAAGGATTGGCGCGCCCGAAGAATAATGATGAGAACTACGCGGTGAGCTGGTGCGGCTGGGGCTATGAAGAGGATGTGACGCCGAAGCAGATGCTGGACACGATCACGAAACTGAAGGAGCTGGGGATTCACTGGGCGACGCTGGATGACCGGTGGTTCAACAATTATGGCGATTGGCAGCCGCGCGCGGATACGTTTGCGGGCGACGCGATCCAGAAAATGGTGAGCGATTTTCACGCGCAGGGATTCAAGCTGCAATTGTGGTGGCTGCCGCTGGCGGTGGAGGATGGACACAATAGTTATGGCAAGCACAAATATGTCGTCTCGGATGTTTTGAAGAAGCATCTGGACTGGCTGGTGCTCGACAAAAATGGAAAGCCGGCGCGAATGACGCGCAACCTGGCGACGCTGTGCCCGGCCGTGCCCGGAGTGCAGGCGTACTACAAGCAGCTCACGGAGAGATTTATCCGCGATTGGGGCTTCGACGGGCACAAGCTGGACAACATTTATGCCACGCCTCCCTGTTACAACCCGAAGCACCACCACAAATCGCCGATGGATTCGGTGTATGCGATGGGCGAAGTCTACAAGACGATTTTCGAAACGACACGCGCGCTGAAGCCGGACAGCGTGACGCAAAGCTGTCCTTGCGGAACGCCGCCGAGCCTGGCGTGGTTCCGCTACATGGACCAGGCAGTGACGGCAGATCCGGTAGGTTCGGTGCAAGTG
>JBIOGB010000037.1:0-40523 GCA_044447665.1 Candidatus Acidiferrales bacterium
ACGGACCGCAAAGTAGACACGGTGCTCGCGAGCCTCATGGCGGCGCTGGTCGCCTACGGCGGGAACACACCCCGCGAGAACGCCGATACTCCCATTCGAGTTCCTGAGATCGACGATCTGGTAGCAGCATTGCGTTTACTGGCGCGGCTCACACCGCCGCTCGAGGTGGCGCGAGGACTTGCTCCGGAAGAAGCGGCGCGCGCCATCCACGGAGCAATGGAAGAAGCCACGCGGGAAACCGTGCGCATGCTTCTGAGCGCGATGACTGTGTACGCGCCACGGGACTCCGAGCGTCCGCAGCCTTATCTGCTGCGCTTGTCGGAAAGCCTGATCTTCGAATTTCTGAGCGCGGAATTTTCCGCCGGCACGCTCACGCCGGTGAATGTGCGTCCCATGTTCAACCGCATGGGTGACGTGCTGGTGACGGCAGGCGGATACTCCGGGCCTCACGCTTCCCAACACTTGTCTTCCTTAGCAACGGCCTGGGCCACGGACACACATCGCGAACAGCTTCTCGAAAAATTCTGGCTCGAACTGTCTCCGCGCGAGAAGTCCAAAGTGTTGCGCGGCCCGGAAGTTTGGACCGTGCCGGTTATTGCGCTTCGTCAAACACTGGGACAGCTTGCCGATGCCGGAGCCGATGCTCCGCGCCGCGAAGCGCGTAATATTTTGCTGAATTATGCGCGCCGCCTGGAGATTCCCGAGCCCGCCGCCCGCCGAGCGGTTGCAGCCGGCTTGAACGAAATGACGGCGATCATCGAGTCGCTGTGGCCCAATCAAGTTCCAGAAGATCTGAGCCGCGGCGCGATGAACGCGCTGGAGAAAGAAACCATCCCGGAGACCGGGGCGCTGCTGGCCGCGTTCCTCGAAACGCTGGGCCGCATCGCGGTTAGCCGCGCGGACTATGCCGGCTTCGAAAATATTCTGACGGGGCTGGAACGCGCGCCACGCGACGTCGAGCATGAGCACCTTGCCGCACTGGCACAGCGGCTGGTGGCCCAGGACCGCTGGCTGATGTTGGTCGATGCCGCGCTCGCCAACCGCGCGCTGGATCCCGTGCTGCCTCGTTTGCTGCAGCGCGACCCTGATCGCTTACTCGATCGCTTGACCCTGCTGCTGACCGAGCCGCGGAGCGGAGAGCAGATACCGGCCATGGCACGGCTTCTGCGGACCATTGGCGTGCCCGTGCTAAATCTGCTCGAAACACGCCTCTACGAAGCGCGGCGGCAGCGCGTGAGCGCCGCAATCAAGCTGCTTGCGGCGGCCGATACGGAACGCCTGTTGCGCGGCCTCCCGCGGGCGCTGGCAAGCTGGGAATGGAATTTGCAAGATCTTGCCGTCAGCGAAATTGCCCGGCCCGCCAACGCCGCATCCGCGCAGAGCGCCGCCTTCATATTTTCCGCGATACTTGCGGACGCGCATCCCCTGGTCGTGCCGATGATGATCGATCAGATTGGCCTCGCCCAGGAAACCACCGCCGTTGCCCAGTTGATGGAGATCGCCGCGGGCGAACACGAAATTTTGCGCGACCTGTTTGTACGCATCAAGGCCATCGAAGCGCTCGGCCGAATGCGCGCCGTGGAGGCCGCGGAACTTCTCCGCCAGTTAGCCGAAGGGCGCGAAGGACTGGCTTACGCGGAGCCCTCGGGTCTGCGCGCCGCTGCGGAAGACGCTCTGGCGCTCCTGGAAAACCGTCCGTCCTCGGCGCGAGTCCGCGCGGCGTTTGAAGCAGCGGCACAGTCCCACGCGGGATACGTCGTGCCGCGCCGGTACGTGCGCGTGCCCCTCGAATCACCGCTGCGCGCGCAAATCGATGGCGCGCAAGCGGGTCTCGCGCGGGTCAAGACCATCAGCTTGGGCGGGGCCTATCTGGAATCTCCCAAGAAATTGAGCGTCGGCGATTCTATCCAGCTCGAGGTGCGCTCCGGCTTGCGCAAGATTCATTTCACCGCCGTCGTCCGCAACATCGGTCCGGACGGAAACGGCGTCGAGTTCGTCCACATGAAAGATGAAGACCGCGAAAAGCTCCGCCGGCTGGTGCAGCGGCATCTGCAAATTTGATTTCTCGCCTCTGAAGAAATCCTGCTCACCCTTTCTTCCTCAAAAATCCCCGAGTGTCCCCACTCTTGTCAATTGAAGCGGCGTTCCTTTTGGCGATGCACCGACCACTGCTAAACTGCTCGTATCGTAGAAACCGAAGCGGTACGGGACGAGAATGGAGCTAGGTTCATGACGACGCAATCGTGGGTGACCGTGGTGGGGACGCTGGGGGGATTGTGTACCACTTTTGCGTTTGTCCCGCAGGTGGTGAAGATCTGGAAGCAAGGCGGCCGCGATCTTTCCTACGGCATGCTGGCGCTTTATTTGATCGGAGTCTCGTTGTGGCTGATTTATGGCGTGCTGCTGCACGCGCTGGCGATCATTCTCACGAATGGCGCCACAGGGCTGCTGATCGCCTTTGCAACCGTCCTGAAGGCCTGGACAGCTAATAGAGTGGCGAGCAAGCAGACTCTTCGGGACGAAACGGCCGAATAAGTATTTCGAATCGCAAACTCCCATTGCAAACATCCTGAAAAGAATATACGCGGCCGGCATAGCGATCCGCACAGCGGATGCATGCCGGCTGGCGTCCGGCACCGGTAAGTCTGCAAGAAGGGCGGCAAGGCGCGACATCGGCCTGTACCTCTCGTTTTTCGCAGTTTGCCGCTTGCCAAGTCTTTCCTGAAGGCTCATGCTGCATCGGTTCCTGGACGCGTCGGGCGGTCCAGGATTTTCCATGGCCAACAACTCAGAAACGCCATCGGGGGATAGTTCTCTTCGAGAGACACGGCACGTAATTTTTCAGTTGAAAGCGGCGATTTATTGAAGTAAAAGCCCAGTATTCAATCGCGTACGCCAGTACAAGGCGGGTAGCTCCGCCACCGCTAGGGGTAGCGGAAGATTGAAGGGTTCCGACTAGGAGGAAAACATGGAGCGCGGGCAAAGTGTGCGTGCGTTGATCGTTCGCCGGCCAACATTGACAGTGCTGATGCTGTGCGTGCTGGTGCTGATTTGCGCCGGGAAAGCTGCGGCGCAAGTCAACACGGCAACTCTTTCCGGAACGGTGACGGACCCGCAGGGTCTTGGGGTGAAGGGCGCGAAAGTGACAGTCACAAACGTTGCCACCGGCTCCGAGCGCTCCGCCGAATCCGATGACACCGGCCATTACACTCTGGTTGGACTCCCTCCCGGGCGATTCAAAATGACAGTTGATGGCGGAGCGAGCTTTGCCACCTACCAGAACGAGTCCATCGTGGTAACCGTGGGTGAGAACGCCATACTGGATCCCCGGCTGGAGCTGCGCGGAGTACAACAGACGGTCACGGTAACGACGGAAACCGCGCCGATTGAAACGACGAAGACAGAAGTCTCGCAAACCATCGAACAGCGCCGGATTGACAATCTTCCTATCAACGGGCGCAGCTACATCAATTTCACGCTGACGAATTCGCAAACGACCCGGGATGTCGCGCCGACGATTGGCCCGGCGCCGAGCAGCGGCCTGAATTTCGGCGGACAGAGGGCGCGCTCGAATGAGGTGAGCGTGGACGGCGCGGATGCCGTGGACAACTCCGTCAACGGTATCCGCGCGACCGTGTCTCAGGAAGCAGTGCAGGAGTTCCAGTTGATTCAGAGTAACTACAATGCCGAGTACGGACGCGCCACAGGCGGCGTTATCAACATCGTTACAAAGAGCGGCGGCAACGATATTCACGGCAACGTTTTCGGATTCCTGCGCAACAAGGCGTTTCAGGCTCGCAACGCATTTTCTGGCCAGGTGGACCCAACCACGGGGCAGCTCGACCCTGTCAAGCAGGCCTTCACCCGCGTGCAGGCTGGCTTAACTCTCGGCGGCGCGCTCAAGAAGGACAAGACGTTTTACTTCTTCTCTTACGAGGACACGCTGCGCGAAGAGACGGGGTTTTCCAGCATAGGCGCGGGAAATTTTGGATTTGCGCCGTTAAACTGCGGTGCCGGCTGCCCGCTGAACGGTTTGCCGATGACGCCTTCGCAGGCGACGGCCGTGAACTCTGTGCTTCAAGCCGCGGTAGCCGCGGCAGCGGGTGGAAATCCACTCGCCGCGGCACAACTCCAGGGTCTGGCTAGCAACTATGCAGCCTTCGTAGGATCCGCGGCGAGTGTAGCAGTGAAGGGGATTGACCCCGGACTGATCTGCGGAAATGTTGGATTGTGCAATAACCCAGGACCTGTGCCAGGGGCACGATTTCCGCTGCCCGTACCATGTCCTCCCAGCGCAACGGTGGGCACGGTTACGTGCACGCCACTAGGTGTCGGCTTGGCAGCATTGCCAGCGTCGTTTGTGCCTCTCGCTTCCCTTCGTGGGAACTTCCCCGTCACTGAAAAAACCAGCTTGTGGTCCGCGCGGCTGGACCAGCGCTGGAACAACAACAATAATTCCTTTCTGCGCGTGAGCGTGTCACCCTCGCTTGTGACGGGGATCCAGTCCACGGCACAGAATCAAGTCTTCGGCCAGAATTCCGGCTCGCGCACAGGTCTGAACCAGTCGCGCGACCTCTCCGCCATCTTCCAGAATGACACGATTGTGAGCGACAAGGCATTCAACCAATTCCGCTTCCAATTTGCGCGGCGTGGCTTGCATTTCGGGTTCTCAAATCTCCCGGGCGGGGATCAGCTCGCCGTGAACATCCCGGGATTCGCCTACTTCGGGCGCGAGCCCTATTCCACTGTGGACCGCATCGAGCGCCGATTTGAATTCACGGACAACGTGAGCCTGATCCGGGGCAAGCATACGTTCAAGATGGGAGGGGATTTCAACCTGGTCCAGCTGCGCTCGAGCAAGGCGCAGATCTTCGAATTGGACTTCGGCGGGTTGGCAGAGTTTGGAGGGCAGCCGATTTCTGTCGCGAGCGGCGGACTTATTCCCAACTCGGTGACGGTCGGACCTGGCCAAGTAATAGCTTTGCCCGGAACGAACGGTGCTCAGATGTATGGCCTTGGTCTTCCCACCACCTACATCCAGGGCATCGGGCAGTCCAAGCAGCCCTTCGACAATATCCCCATCGGGTTGTTTTTCCAGGATAGCTGGCGCATGAACCGCAAGCTCACCTTGAACTATGGCTTGCGTTACGACGTAGAGATCACACCGCTCTTCGCCCCAGCTACTCCGCTCAATGCGGCGGCCGAGCAGGCGCTCGGCGTCGTGGAAGGCATCCCACGCGATTACAATAATTTTGCTCCGCGGTTCGGCCTCGCGTGGGATCCGAAAGGCGACGGCAAGACCGTAATCCGAATGGGCTACGGCCTTTTCTATGACCACCCGCTGCTGGCAATACCCTTCGACGCAACGACCGCCGATGGCGGGCGGTCCGTGCAATTGATTACGGGAGGAGGGGCCCCTTCCGCATGCCCATTGGTCCAGATCGCCTGCGGCGCCGGACTGGGTTCGCCGGGGAATCTCAATGGATCTTCGATCTTCCAGGGTGTCTTGAATGCGCTGCCAAACATGGGTTATTTACCGAACCAGCAGCGATTTGATCCTCTTTTCGCCGGTTCGCTTTTCGCGAACCAGAACTACCTGCAGGCGGGATTTCCGCTGGGAGCTCTGCCGTTCACCCTGCCGGTGGCCAAGAATTTCCAATACGGCTCCGCACAACAGGGAAATCTGACCATCGAGCGGGAGATCGCAGGGTCTTGGAAGATCAGCGCCGCATATCAGTACACGCATGGTGTGCACCTTTACCGTCCAGTGGACATCAACTCGACGAATCCGCAATTACTGGATCAAAACTTCGCTAACTGTGCAGGCGGAGTGGCGGGGGGACTGGCGGCAGCGTTGTCGTGTTCGCCGAGCCCCGCAGGTGTCTCTCTTACGGGAGCGAACGTGGCTCCCACGGCGAGCACCTGTGGATTCAACGCGATTGCTCCGGTCCTGGGTGTCATTTTTGGCTGCCCCGGACCTCTTGCAGTCTTAAACAATCAATTCGTGAGCACGCCCGCAGCTTTCAACTTCTTCCGCCCGTCCGGGCCCAATCCGTCGTTTGCCGGACCGGGCGCGGCAAACTATGCCTTACTCGTGGGATTGGCACAACTCGCGGGATATCCGAAGGGCTTCGGCGTCCCCGTGCCCTTCAACAGCGTGGACACCCAACTCTCCAATGGAAATTCCGTCTATCACGGGCTTACTATAAATGTGACGAAGCGGTTCTCGCACGGGATGGAACTGCTGTCGAGCTATACGTATTCACATTCGATTGACGATTCCACCGACTTGCAGTCGCCGCTTGAGCCACAGGACAGCAGGTTCCCCAACGTGGAGCGCTCGAATTCAGACAACGACCAGCGGCATCGCTGGGTCACCAGCGCAGTTTTCCAGTCGCCTTCCGCAAAACAGGGGGATAGCGCCTGGAAACATTTCACCGGAGATTTCACGCTGGCACCCATCATCGAAGTGTCGTCCGGACGACCCTATACCTTGATCCTCGGGACGGATTTCCGGCTCGACCTCGGGGCCTCCAATGGACGGCCTTCCGTTGGAACTGGCGGGGCGCCATCGAATTTTATTCCTGGCGAGACCTTTGTCGTGCCAAATAACTGCCTGACGAATGCCGGAACTACTTTTTCGGTCCCGGGAGTCACGACACTGGGCGCGGGGTGCGACGGAAATCTCGGAAGGAATCCATTCGTCACGCCGGGATTCTTCCAGGTGGACTTGCGACTCTCCAGGCGCTTTGCCGTGGGCGAGCGAGTCAAGCTGGATGTAATGGCGGATGGGTTCAATCTCTTGAACCGTTTGAACGTCGCCGCGGTGAACCAGCTATGCAACCCGTCGGATCCTTCGGGATGCCTCGCGGCAGGCCAACCTACTGCAGCCTATGATGCGCGGCAGTTTCAGTTCGCCCTCAAGCTCAGCTGGTAGAAAACAAGGCAGCCGTTAGCAGTCGAAAATTCAAGCTGAAGAGTGCCCCGCGGATAACCCGGGGCCCTCTTTGTTTCACCTGCCTAATCTACCGAGCCAGAGTTTTCAGAATGGAACCACTGCGAGTAAAGTAGAATTACCGTTTCCCGCGATGGAACTGGAGAACGAATGAACGCCCTGATGATTGGCGCCGCGATCCTCTTAGCTGCGCTGGTGCTGTGGCTCGTGCTGCAAAGCTCGCAGGATCAAAAGAAAAGCGCAATGCTTGAAAGTCAATTGAGCGAGCTGCGCCGGGAACTGCAGACCATTGCAACCAGCCAGGCACAAAGCGCGGGGAAAGTGGACGCCATCGGGCAGAGCGTTACGCAACGCCTCGACAACGTCTCGAAAGCGCTGCAGGACGGCGTAAAGGACTCTGCGAATATTTCGGCGCAGTCGCAAACAGCCGTCCGCGATGAAATTAAGAACTCCCGCGAAATGATGGAACGCATCCAGAAGCAGCTTGGCGAAGTGCAGCTGGCGGGGCAGCAGATGTCGCAGACAGCGCAGACGCTTGAAACCATTCTGGGTGGCGCGAAATCGCGCGGCACGCTCGGCGAAGTGACGCTCGAACGATTACTCGAAGATGCGCTCCCGAAAGAGCGTTATAAGCGGCAATACCGTTTTTCGAGCGGCGAAGCCGCCGACGCCGTGATTTTCCTGCGCGACAAGATGCTTCCCATTGACTCGAAGTTTCCGCTGGACGCTTTTCGGCGCATGGGTGAGAAAATCCACAGCCAAGGAACGAGCCAAGCCCCGGCTCAGGCCGACGAAGCGCGTCGCGCGTTCGCCACTGCGGTAAAAGGGCATGCCGACACGACCGCGAAAAAATACATTCTTCCAAACGAAGGCACGCTCGGCATCGCGCTGATGTTCGTGCCCTCCGAAAGCGTCTACTATGAGCTGCTGATGACCACGGACGCCAAGTCCGTGCCGCTCGATGAATATTGCCGCAGCAAAAATGTTATCGCCGTCTCGCCCAACACCCTGTACGCGCATCTACAGGTCATCTTGATGGGCCTGCAAGGAATGCAAATCGAAGAAAATGCCAAGCGGCTGCATGCCAGCCTCGCAGGCCTGCAAAAGCAAATGGAGAATTTCACGGATGCTTTCGGAAAACTAGGCACCCACCTGAAAAACGCACAGCAAAGCTACGGAGAGGCAGACAAACGCTTCGATAAAGCGCAGAACACGTTGGGCGAGATGCTTGGGGGAAGCTCGGGCGAAGCTGCACTCAGCGACTCCGAGGCCACGCTCTCGCTACCCGCCGAATCAAGCGCAAAGCAGAGCGCATAGCTTCTGGTCGCCTTTCGCAGCAAATCGAACGCACGCTTTCATCTCTTCAAGGGCGCGGCGCGCCGGCCGGCGACAACAGGCGGATGGAAATCAGGAAACTCCCGCGTTTGCGGCCAGTGATTTCGAATTGCGCAAAATTCCCGGTTCCGCCCGATGTTGATAGGCGTACCGGATTGCCGCCGGTAAGATCCGCGACATCGGGAGCGAGATTGCGCGCTTCGAGCCCGACTTTGGATGTCGTGCCTCGTACATGAACGGTGAGCACTCGGCGTTCGCTAGGTGCGATTGGAGAAGAATCGGCTTCGAGTTGCAAACCCACGAGTGTGATCGTAAACGCTGGCGCGATCCGTTTCGCGCAGGAGACCTCGACGCCAGCGGGGCCAGGCTCAAGGTCGCTGGGAGGCAGGACAATCAAGGAGCTCGGTGATGACGCCAAAACCAGTGCGGCTTTGCCGCCGATCATGACCTGGTTGGCGTCGGCATCGCCGCAGAAACCATGGCCCGCAAGCTCAAAGCGGTCGCTGAGGGAGGCGAAGCGCGGTGCGGAGCTTACCTCAATCGACGGAGTAGCTTCTTGCGAAGCTGAGAGCACGGCTGTCGGCACGCGTCCCGGCCGCCCCTCAATGGAGGCGAAGATCACCCCCGGAGTGAGGGGCGCAACAAACAAGGAGCGCCCCGTAGTATCCGTGGTGAGTTGGTCGCCATTTGAAAAATTCACTTTGACTCCCGGCGTCAACCGGCCATTTGCATCCAACACCGCAAGCGTGGCTCGCTCGCCCGACACGATACGTCGAGGCAACAACAAGATGCGCGCGCCTGAGGCCGGCGGCGCCTGCTGTGCCAAAGCGGCACCCAAAAAAAGACATCCCGCAGCACATAGGATTGTGGCCGGGAAACAAGGACGTCTCAAAGACATGAGGGGATTGTAACGAAAAAGAGCGCTTCTTAGCCTGCAAAGCATACCCCTTCCGAACAGCCCAATGGAGGCGAAGACCCAGTTGTGGCTAAAAAGCTGGTAATCAGTAGGGTTCAGAGCCTTTCGCCGTTGCGATTGGTCTGTTAGCTTGGAATCGAGGCCACCGGGGATGAGTGTGAGTGCGGGTGTGACCCGCGCTGGGTTAGGGGAGCGTTCGTGCAAATCGTAAGCGGCGGCGTAAGCGACGTCGGTCGCCTTCGCACAAACAACGAAGACTGCTTCCGCATCATCGCGCCGCTGCAGCTCTTCGTTTTGTCCGACGGCATGGGCGGCGAGGCCCATGGGGAAGTCGCCAGCGCCATGGCGGTCGAAACGGTCACGAAGCATTGCCTCGACGGGCAGGAGAATCACGCCGCGCCGATTTTTGGAGAACCGCAGGCTGGCCTGAGCGATCATGCCCGGCGTCTCGCAAGTGCCGTGCATCTCGCCAACAAGAAAATTTTCGAATCGGCGGAGGGGAACCCCGAACAGCGCGGCATGGGCGCCACGCTCACGGCAGCCTGGATCGATGGCGCCAGGCTCAGTATCGCGCATGTGGGTGATAGCCGTGCCTATCTGCTTCGCAGCGGTTCGTTGCAGCAATTGACCAGCGACCACTCGCTTGTCGCCGAACAGGTGCGCCGCGGCATTCTCACCGCCGCTGAAGCGGAAGAGAGCCAAATGCAAAGCGTTCTCATCCGCGCCCTGGGAGCCCAGCCGGAAGTCGAAGTCGATGCCGAAGAACATACGCTTTTCGTGCGCGATATTTTGGTGCTGTGCTCTGACGGCCTGACCCGCATGGTCACCGAGCCGGAAATTGCGGGAACGCTCCAGGCCGAAACAAACCCAACCCGGGCCGCGGAAAAGCTGGTGGCCCTGGCCAACGAATATGGCGGCGCGGACAACGTGACGGTAATCGTCATCCGCCTCGAACCGGGTTCCAAGAAATGGTTTTCCTGGCTGCGCCGTGGGGCGCGAAAAAATGCGGCCAGCAATGGCTCCGCAGGAGGAAAGTTAGATGGCTAAGCTCAGCCTCATGTTTGAAGACAAAATCGTGAAGGAAGTGCCCGTCGGGAGCCGGCCCATCGGAATCGGCCGCTCTCCGGACAACGACCTGCCGGTGGACAACCTGGCGGTGTCAAATTATCACGCGCGTGTCTATTTCGAGGGCGGCCGGCTGGTCGTCGAAGACCTCGATAGCCTCAATGGCACGTTCGTAAACGATCTGCGCGTGGAGCGCGCCACGCTCCACGATGGGGATTCCATCCACATCGGCAAGCACCGCATAAAGGTCGATGCGACAGGCGACGCCCCCGTACCCTGGGATACCGGGCGCAAGGTTGCCGCACCGCGCATCAACGAAACCATGGTGCTCGACACCAAGGTGCGCCGCGAGATGCTCCAGCAAGCCGCCGCCATGGGTGAGCGCACGCAATTTGCCGCTGGCCGCATCAAGGTGCCGACCTTAATCGTCCTTAACGGCAGAACCGACCAGAAAGAATACATGCTGACCAACAAATTAACGGTCATCGGAAAATCGGCAATGGCGACCGTGCGCCTGAAAGGCTGGTTCAAGCCGCACATGGCTGCGCAAATCAATCAACGCGATGATGGTTTTTACATCGGTCCAGGCGACAAGGTTCCCGCAGTGAACGGCGCGCCCATACACGGGCCGGTTCGCCTGAATGACGGCGACGTGATCGAAGTCGGCGGCGTGCGCTTGAATTTCATCTTCCGCGAATAGCGCCCAAGGCGAAATGGCGGCTCCGCGTGATGCGCTGTGGTGACTGAATCAGGCCTACCTGGCGGCGCGAAGTAAACATCCGCGCACAGTCAAACGCCGCTCGGTGTAACGTTGATCCCTCTTCGTGAAGCGGACCGGCCAATTTGGGCTGCTGCTGAATACGCTGAACCTCTCATCTCAGGCCTAGAGCTGGGTGAGCCGAAATGCCCCGCACATTCCTGCCCGCAAATGATTAAAATGGAGCAGCTTGGGAGCACCCCGGGAAGCCTCACTCCTCGGACGTACCCAAAAGATTGTCCCGCGGAATCTAAGATGCATAGGGACAGGGACGCCCAAGACATCTAGACACGGGCGGTGTGATACGTGTCGCCCGAGGAAAAACCCGATCTTCTATGTGGATTGTTCGATTAGCGCTCGCGAGGCCATACACTTTCATCGTGATGGCGCTCGCCATCATTCTGCTCACACCGGTGGTCCTGCTTCGCACGCCGACCGATATCTTCCCGGACATCAACATCCCCGTCATAAGTTTAGTTTGGCAGTACACGGGTCTCGAGCCGCGCGAGATGGAGCAGCGCATCACTTCCAACTCGGAACGCGCTGTGACAACACTCGTCAATGACGTCGAACACATCGAATCGCAGTCATTGAATGGCATCGCCGTCGTCAAGATTTATTTCCAGCCAAACGCAAACATTCAGACCGCCTTGGCGCAGACCACGGCGATTGCCCAGACCATCCTCCGATATCTCCCTGCGGGGACCACCGCTCCACTCATCGCCATCTATTCCGCATCGACGGTGCCCGTTATTCAAATCGGACTGACCAGCGACAGCTTGAGCGAACAGCAGATTTTTGACTTGGGAAACAATTTCATTCGCACCCAGCTTGCCACCGTGCAGGGTGTGGCTCTTCCCTACCCCTATGGCGGAAAACAGCGCCTGATCTCGGTGGATCTCGATTCCGCCGCGCTGCAGTCCAAGGGGCTTTCGCCCGTGGACATCGTCAATGCCATCAACGCGCAAAATCTGATCTTGCCAACCGGTACCGCGAAGCTGGGTTCGCTTGAATACAACGTTGAAATGAACGGCAGCCCGCAAACCGTGGACGAGTTGAACGATTTGCCGGTGAAAACGGTCAATGGCGCGACGATCTACATGCGTGAAGTGGCGCATATTCGCGATGGCTTTTCGCCGCAAACGAACATCGTGCGCGCCAACGGCCAGCGCGGCGTCTTGATGAGCACATTCAAGACCGGCGGCGCTTCCACTCTCGATATCGTGGCCCGCCTGAAGCAGGTCTTGCAGAATTATTCATCCTCTTTGCCGGAGAGTTTGCGCGTCACCCTATTTTTCGATCAGTCGGTTTATGTGCGCGCTTCCATCCAGGGCGTGTTGCGCGAAGCCATCATTGCCGCGTGTCTTACCGCCGTCATGATCCTGCTCTTCCTCGGCAACTGGAAGAGCACGCTGGTTATTGCCGTCTCCATCCCGCTCTCGATTCTTGTCAGCGTCCTGCTGCTGAGCGCGTTGCACGAGACCATCAATATCATGACCCTTGGCGGGCTCGCTCTGGCTGTGGGGATCCTGGTCGACGATGCTACCGTGGCAATCGAGAACATCAACCGCCACCTGGCCATGGGCAAAGAAACCATTCAGTCCATTCTGGATGGTGCGCAGGAGATCGCAGTTCCTGCCTTCGTCTCGACGCTCTGCATTTGCATCGTCTTCATTCCCATGTTCTTCCTGTCGGGAGTGGCGAAATACTTGTTTGTGCCCATGGCGGAAGCGGTCGTATTTGCGATGCTTGCTTCCTATATGTGGTCGCGGACCATTGTTCCGACCCTCACGATGTATATTCTCAGCGCCGAAGACGAATACCTGGCCGTAGATCACCTGGGCGAAAAGCAGGGATTCCTGCGGCGCTATCAGCAAAGGTTTGAGCACAACTTTGAAAAATTTCGGACCGGTTACCGCCGGTCACTTGGGACCGCTCTGGAACACCGCAGGATTTTTTCTCTCTTGTTCCTGAGTTTCTGCGTTCTTTCGGCCGGCCTTGTTTTTGTCATCGGAAGAGACTTTTTCCCAAAGGTGGATGCGGGACAGATTCGCATGCACTTCCGCGCGCGCACTGGTTTGCGGATTGAAGAAACAGCCCGCCTGGCCGATCAGGTGGACGCGGTTATCCGAAAAACGATTCCTCCCCGGGAACTGGAGACTGTTCTGGACAACATCGGCGTACCCTACAGCGGCATCAACCTCAGCTACAGCAATTCGGGGACCTTCGGGACGTCCGACGCGGAAATCCTCGTCCAGTTGAAGCAAGAACGCGGCAAACCGACCATCGCTTATATCAACGAGCTTCGTGAAAAATTGCCGCAACAGTTTCCTGGCGTGCAGTTTTTCTTTCAGCCCGCGGACATTGTGACGCAGATTTTGAATTTTGGAACGCCTGCTCCCATTGATGTGGCCATCACCGGCAACGATCTTTGGGGGAACTTCCAGGTGGCGCAGAAACTTGCCAATGAAATCCGGCACATCCCCGGCGCGGTGGACGTGCACGTTCAGCAGGCATTCGACGCGCCGACATTGCGTTTGGATATCGACCGGACGAGAGTACAGTCTGTCGGATTGCAAGCCAGGGACGTGGCGCAAAATCTCCTGGTGTCGTTGAGCTCCAGCTTCCAGACCTCTCCCGCATTCTGGCTGGACCCGAAAAACGGGGTGAGCTACAGCGTGGCCGTGCAAACGCCGCAATATCGTGTAGACAGCATTCAGGCGCTGCAGAATACGCCTGTCGCAGGGAGTGTGCCGGGTGTTCCTCCGCAGATTCTGGGAAACTTGGTGAAGACTTCCGCCACGGCGCGCCCGGCCCTGGTTTCCCACTACAATGCGCAGCCGATGATCAACGTATATGCGGCCGTGGACGGCCGCGATCTGGGGGCCGTTTCGGACGAAGTGATCAAGCATGTCAACGCAATTCATAGGGAACTGCCCCGGGGAAGCGAAACATTCATCCGTGGACAGGTGCAGACAATGCGGACCTCGTTTACCGGTCTGGGCTTCGGCCTGATCGGCGCGATCGTGCTGGTTTATCTGCTGATCGTGGTAAATTTCCAGTCCTGGCTGGATCCTTTTATCATTATCACCGCGTTGCCGGGCGCGCTGGCGGGAATCTGCTGGACCCTGCTGATTACCCACACCACTTTGAATGTGCCGTCTTTGACGGGCGCGATTATGTCGGTGGGAGTCGCGACGGCGAACAGCATCTTGATGGTTTCTTTCGCGCGCGAACAGATGAATGAGGGAAAGAACGCGAAAGACGCTGCCCTGGAGGCAGGGTTTGTGCGTATCCGTCCCGTGCTGATGACCGCACTGGCGATGATCATCGGCATGGTGCCGATGGCCATAGGTCTCGGCGAAGGCGGCGAGCAGAACGCGCCACTCGGCCGCGCGGTTATCGGCGGGCTGGTATTCGCCACTTTTGCTACATTGTTTTTCGTGCCCTGTGTGTTCTCGATGATCCACGGCCGGCGCGAACTCCAAACTTAGCAGAAACGGGCGGGGGAGCCCGCTATCGCGTAAACAAGCGATGAATGGAAGAAAGAGAGACTCTGGGAAAGATGGAAGAAAGCAAAGTACCGATGGAACCGGGACGAGAAAGGCGAACCATCTCGAAGGGCAGCCGGCTGTTTGTCTTTCTCATCATCGGGATCATCGCGCTCGTGGTCGCCGGGGTGCTCACGCTGTTGCAGCGGCGGGCGCAGTATCAGGCGCTCGCAAATGAAACGGAATCGAGGGCGATTCCGGTCGTTGCCGTGACGCATCCGTCCTCGGAAGCAAGCCAGGAAGACCTCGTCTTGCCGGGGACGATGCAAGCGTATGTGGAATCGCCAATCTACGCGCGAACGAATGGCTATCTAAAAAACTGGTATCGCGATATCGGCAGCCGCGTCAAGCAGGGCGAATTGCTCGCGGATATTGATACGCCGGAAATCGATCAGCAGCTTTCCCAGGCACGAGCCGACCTAAACACTGCAAAAGCGAATGCGCGCCTGTCCGAAATCACATCCACGCGCTACGGCGAATTGTTGAAGACCGACGGGGTTTCGAAACAGGAAGTTGATAACGCCGCTGGCGATTTGGAGGCCAAGCAGACCACGGTGCAGTCCGCGGAAGCCAATGTGCGCCGGCTGCAGGAGCTGGAATCGTTCAAGCACATCTACGCGCCTTTCAGTGGGGTGATTACGCGGCGCAACGTGGACATTGGCATGCTCATCAATGCCGGCAACGGCGGCGTGTCGCAACAATTGTTTTTCCTGGCGCAAACCGATCCGATCCGCGTGTACGCGAGCGTTCCCGAAATGTATGCGCCGTCCATCCACGCGGGACTCGGGGCCTATCTGGAACTGGCGCAGTACCCCGGTCAGAAATTCGAGGGAAAAGTAGCGCGCACGGCGGAAGCGATTGACCCGGGCACGCGAACCTTGCTCACCGAGGTAGATGTGCCGAACAGAAGCGGACAACTGCTGCCGGGCGGCTACGCGCAAGCGCATCTGCAGGTAAAGGTTAGCGGAGAGCATCTGCAGGTTCCAGTGAACGCTCTGCTGTTCCGTTCGGAAGGATTGCGTGCGGTGGTCGTGGATGCAAATCACAAGACGCATCTGCGCCCGCTGGTGATCGGGCGCGACTTCGGAATCGCACTCGAAGTGCTCCAGGGCCTGGAAGCAAACGACTGGATTGTCCTGAATCCGGCGGACTCGCTGGAGGAAGGCCAGGAAGTGCGCGTGAAGGAAGTTGCGCAAATTCCACCGGCGAACACGCGTGACGCAGACGAGGGCGCAGCCCCGAAAGCAAACAAGGATGGAGCAGCGGGAGCCAAGAAGTAATGCGCTGCAGGCGGCAATTCCCTTCTTTCCTCGTGATGTGTTCGGCGGCCGCTGCGGTTTTGACGCTCGGAAATGGCTGCACCGTCGGCCCAAAATTTCAGCGGCCAGCGGCGCCAGTGCCGGCAAAGTGGGGCCTGGCTGGACCGTGGCGCGAGGGCGCTCCCAAGGACGCGCTGCCCAAGGGCGACTGGTGGAGCGTATTCCACGATGATGATTTAAGTGCCCTGGAGCACGACGCGCTCGCAGCCAACGAAACGATCAAGATCGCAGCCGCGCACCTGGCGCAAGCAAGGGCGGCGGCAGCGATCCAGATTGCCTATCTCTATCCCACTCTTGCCACCGCACCGAGCATCCAGCGGCAAAGATTGTCTGGAAACCGGCCAACGGTAGCAACGCCTGCAGCTCAGTCCCCCATAACGCAGAACAACATCACGTTGCCCTTCACGGCAGGCTACGAAGTTGATCTTTTTGGCCGGCGCAGGCGGACTATCGAGGCAGCGCAAGCTTCCTACCAAGCGAGCGCGGCGGACCTGGAAAATGTGCGGCTCGTGACCACCGCGGAGCTGGCGGGAGATTATTTTACGTTGCGGCAACTGGATACCGAACTGGGAATTTTGAACCGCACCGTAGAAACGCTGAAGAGGGGCTTGGAGCTGGTGGACTCGCGGCACAAGGGAGGTCTGGCGTCGGGCCTGGACGTGGCCGAAGAGGAGACGCTGCTGAACACCACGCGCACACAAGCGACGCTGCTGCTGCAACAGAGAAAACAGTTTGAGGATGCCATCGCAGTGCTAGTGGGAAGACCGGCCCCCGATTTTTACTTCGCCAACAAAGAGTTGAACGCAGAGCCGCCGGCGATAGATGCGGGGCTGCCTTCAGATTTGCTCGAGCGGCGGCCGGACATCGCGGAAGCGGAGCGGAATATGGCCGTGTCCAACGCACAGATCGGCATTGCCAAAGCCGCGTATTACCCATCGCTGAATTTGTTTGGGCAGGGCGGGTGGCAGGCCGCGGACATCGCCAAGCTAGCGAACGCGGCAAGCACCTTCTGGGCCGTGGGTGCGATCGTAGCGGAAAATATTTTCACGGGCGGGGCGCGGCGCGCGCAGGTGCAGTTTGCACAGGCTGGTTATGACGCGAGTGTGGCAAACTACCGGCAAACGGTGCTGGGTGTTTTCCAGGAAGTGCAGGACGACGTCAGCGGACTGGGCATACTGAGCGAGGCGCAGCGATCGCAGCAGAAAGCGGTGGATGCGGCCCGGCGCACGCTGGAGATCTCCACGGACCGTTACACGGGCGGGCTGGTGAGCTATCTGGATGTCGTGACCGCGCAGCAAAATTTGTTGACGAGCGAACAGGAAATGGCGGTGATCCGGGGTCAGCGGCTAGTGACCAGCGTTTTGCTGGTAAAGGCGCTCGGCGGCGGCTGGGACGCATCCAGCCTGGCGGCGGTTCAGGTCAAACCCAAGCTGAAGGACGTGGTTGCGCCCTAAAGCGTTTTCCCTAAGGGAAGACCTTGGCGGGTTTGCAGGTCGAGAAAACAGTGAATGACTGGCCGGAGAACAGTTACTGCGTCTTGTTCGTCAAGAAGTGGTCTTAGAACGGGTGAACGCGAGAGTTCCTAATGGAGTTGAGATGGTTGGCTCGGACGCGCTGACGCCAAATTTCGAGCCGCCAATTTTGATGTGGCTTTTTGAGCCGTGATCTGCTCTACTCTCTCGCCATAAACCATAAACCAAGGTTATCGCGTTACCAGAATCCTATTCTCGAGTCGGGGCTGGCCCTTTTGCGTCACCCAGTCTGGATGCTGCCTCTCGTCACCATACTTTCGCTGCTGCTGCAGCCAACTAGTGCATTTGCTCATGCCATTCTGGTCCACTCCACCCCCAAGGCGCATGAGACCATTGCGAGCGGCGAACTGAATGTCGAATTACAGTTTAACTCGCGGATTGACGCAGCGCGCTCCAGCCTGGCGCTCCTCATGCCCGATGGCCAAGTTAAAAAGCTTGCGCAACTCCCACAGCCTTCGCCGGCCGGCTTAGCTGCAAAAACGTCACGCTTGGTGCCTGGGAGCTACGTGCTCCGGTGGCAGGTGCTGGCCAACGACGGGCATATCACGCGGGGCGAGGTTCCCTTCCAAGTCAAATAACACATCTTCGGAGTGACCTCTTGTAAATTCATTTCGCTGTATCGACCTGGATGAGGATAACTCATGGCTTGGTTCCTGCTGCAGTTCGCATTTTTTTCGGTCGTGCTTCGAGCGGCCGCGCTTGCATTTCAGTCGCTGGTGCTCGGCGGCTTGCTCTACGTCGCCGTCATTCAATGGCCGGCCGGTCCCGCGGCAGAGGCGGCGATGCAGCTCTGTCGCCGGGGCATTCGCTGGGCGGCGGTCGCGCTGGCGGTGGCGCAGTTGCTCTACGTTTCTGTCGACACAGCCATCCTGATGGGGACCCTCCAGCTTTCACTTCGCGATGTGGTGACGGCAGACTATTTTCTTGCAGGCACGGGGGCCGTGCTTGCATGCGTGGCGCTGACTGTTATCCTGCGGGGATCCGGCTCGGGGCTCGAGTCAAGAACGCGATTCCTGCTTAATACGCTGCCATTCGCTGCGATTCTGCTTGCAGCTTCTATTTGGACAAGTCATTCGGTCTCGCGCCTCGATCATCGCGTGGTCACGGCGCTGCTCACTGGCCTACACCAGCTTGCAGTCGCTGCATGGATCGGCGCCCTGCCGTTCCTCTTGGTCTCTCTACGCGCAGTGCAGCGGGTCGACTGCGCGCGGTTCCTGGTCCGGCGCTTTTCCTCAATGGCTGTCGCGAGCGTAGCCACCCTGATCGGTGCGGGGGCGGCACTGTCGTACTTTTACATTGCAGCGTGGCCAGCACTTTACGGCACGGCCTACGGTTTTATGATTTTGACCAAGTCCGCGATGCTGGCAATCCTGCTTTTGCTCGGCGCGAGCAATTGGTGGCTGGCGCGTTCCCTGGATGATCGAGCGGGGAAAAACTCGGAGGATGAGGTATCCACAGGGCAACGAAGAACCCCAAGGCCGCTATTGGTGATCCGCCGCATTGGCGAGGCAGAGATTGGTATCGGCTTTAGCATTATCCTGGCTGCGGCTTCACTCACTTCACAGCCGCCGGCCGTTGACCTGGTGCAGGATCGCCTTTCGACTCATGAGATCGTCGAGCGCTATCACCCTATCTTTCCGCGCTTCACCACCCCAACGTTTGATCAGCTTTCACCCGCCACGCCGCTGGAGACGGCCATCAACAGTTACGACAACTCCGCGCTCGCTCAGGCCCACAATCAGGATCCTGACATTGCCTGGTCAGAGTATTCGCACCATTGGGCAGGACTGATCATGCTGGCGATCGGCGTTATGGCCTGGCTCTCGCGATCCCCAAAGTTTCCCTGGGCTCGGGTCTGGCCGCTGGGTTTCGTGGGGTTGGCCATATTTTCCTTCTTGCGTGGAGACACGGAGAACTGGCCGTTTGGTCCCATCAGCTTCTGGAAAAGCTTTTACGACCCCGAGGTGGCGATGCATCGGGTGTACGACGTGCTCATCGTCTTGTACGCCTTGTTCGAGTGGGGGGTGCAGACCGGGCGCCTCAAGTCCCGCAAGGCAGCATATGTATTTCCTCTGGCGATCGGCTTGGGCGGAGCCACCCTGCTGCTGCACAGTCACGCGTTGGGCAACGTGAAAAACGAGCTTCTCATAGAGATGGCCCACAATTCGATGGGAATCCTCGCCGTGTTCGGGGGTTGGGCGCGCTTGCTAGAGGTCCGTTTGCCCATTGGGCAGGGCGGCCGGGTCTCCGCAATTGCGGGCCACGTCTGGCCTGCTTGCCTGGTGCTCATTGGCTGCTTGCTGCTTAATTATCGCGAGGCTTGAAACATGTGCACGAGGTCCAGAGCGATGTATAAAGGTTTTATCGAAGTATTTTCTTGCTTCAGAGAGCAACAAGACAAGTTTAAATGTAGCTTGGTAGATGAGCCGAACCCAGGAAAACTGCAAAACATGGTTGGAATGGCTTCGGACCTGGCGGCTGATTCATTCGTAGCGCAGCGATTCCGTCGGCTGGAGTTTAGCCGCTCGATTTGCGGGGAGTTGGCCGAAAACGAGACCTGTCGCGCAAGACACTCCGAATGCCAGTACCACTGAAATCCAGGATATCGGAACACTGATGCTCCCGAATTCGGGATAAAACCTGAGTGCGAAATTGACCACGGCGGAAATCGAAACGGCTATCACGATCCCGAGGAAGGCCCCCACTCCGCTAATTAGGAAAGCTTCTACGAGGAATTGACAGAGGATCGCGTTGCTGGGTGCGCCGAGGGCTTTGCGAATGCCGATCTCGTGCGTCCGCTCCGTTACTGTGACCAGCATGATATTCATAATTCCAACTCCACTTATTGTCAGGGCGATGAGCGCGACTAGAATCAGAAGCACGGTGAGGGCCACCGAGATCTTCTGGGCAGCTTCGAGGATGCTCGTCAAAGACTCAATGTCATAGCGAGCCCCCGCGCCGTGCCTGCTCCGCAAGATCCTTGCGACGGCGGCTTTCACAAAACGAACGTCTTCGGGCCGGTTCGCCTGCGCATAGAATGACTTGAAATATTCCGAACCCGTATATTCCTTGATAAGCGAAAACGGAATAATCACGGAATCCTCGGTTATTTCCGTCTGACTGAAGGTCGATACGCGTTCTTTGAAAACTCCGATAACCGTAAAGTACAGTTCGCCGACATGGAGTTCCTTCCCGACGGGATTATCGCGGGGGAAAAGAAGGGCGGCAAGACTCTGCGTGATGAGACACACCTTCCTTCGGGTCGTCATTTCATTCCGGTCGAAGTATCGCCCGCGAAGGATGAGGAGTTTGCGGATTTCTTCAAACCCTTCACTGACGCCGATCAGACGGATGGGGTGCTCGATAGCGTTGACGGTTACCGCCATTGGCTCATCGTAAGTCCCCGCGGTTACCGCAATTTGAGGGATTTCCTCTTCCATGGTCCGCAGATCGGCGGGTGTAATCTCATCCGCGGGCCGTTCAACGGGGGATTTTACCAGCCATCCATACACAAGATTCGAACCGACGCCTTCGATTTGCGAGATAATATAACGCTTTCCAGAGAGTGCAATTGTGACCACGAGAACGATGCAGGCGCTTCCGATAATTACGCCCAAGGTCGTCAAAATCGCGCGCGCCTTGTTTGACGCAAGTGCCTGCAGAGCTTGGCTCCACGTCTCACGGCAGAAAATCGGTGTCTTCTGAAGGGTAGACATCAGATCAGTTATTCCCGACTTCGCAGAAGCAATCCCAGACTATCGAAAATGTTGAGCATCTCGCGGAGTCGTTTTGTACCGGACGAAGCGTCGAATCCAGCCCGGCAAACCCGAAGGATCTCATATTGGTTTCCCGTACTCTGTTCACCGCGTGGAGTATATCACCGCGGTTCACAGGATGACCCGCGGAAGATGGCAGGAATCGACGTGGTCCCGCAAGTCTCAGTTGCCTCGCTCGGAGGCTCCCTAATCCCGAGCTCTGTCCACTCGCTTGTAGTGTCAAGGACGCGAAATTCTTGACGCAGCGCATCGCAGCTGGACTGGCATGCCCGGAAGTTTCACCCGAAATCGGTCATCACGAAAATGGCTGAAGCGAAGATGGACCGCGTATGACCCGAATCGCGCTTGTCGCTCGCATGGTCTGGGGATATGCTTACGTCCGGCATTGCTCAGGAGGGAGAAACAGATGAAACGAATCGGATGGATGGCATTGGCACTCGTTTTGACGCTATTCGTGGCGGGAGCCGCGAGCGCACAAGAAACATCCGCGCCGGTGGCAAACCCGGTGACCTCGACCGTCAAAGCGCAATTGACGCGCTACGCCAAAAACATGGTAGCGGCAGCCGATCTGATGCCCGCCGAAAAATACATTTTCAAACCTACACCGGAGATGAACACGTTTGGGCACTTGATCCTGCACATCGCGCAGTCGAACAACTTCTTGTGCGCGAAGATTTCCGGAACCACCGCTCCGGAAATAAAGCTGACCGACACCGACGCAAAAGACAAGCTGGTGGCGGCATTGAAAGCTTCGTTCGAATATTGCACCGCCTCGCTGGCCAATGTGGACGATTCGAAGCTTGGCGATTCCCTCACGCTATTCGGCAACCGCCCTGCTTCACGCGCTGCCGCGCTCATTGCCCTGAGCGACGACTGGTACGATCACTATGGGACGCAGGCCATTTATCTGCGCCTGAACGGCATCCTGCCCCCGACGGCACAGCCTGCGAAGCCACAGTAGCCTGTTGGACTGGCGTGCTCGCTGCCCGCATAAAAGCTGCGCCCGCCTCAAGGTTCGGCTGAGTTATCCATTTCAATCGCGATTCGCCATTTGGCGTCGCTGCCGCGCCTCCAGATTTCGAGATAACGCTGGCGAACGAAAGAAGTTTCTCCACCCGCGCGAGGGACAAGCGTTACTGCCAGGCTGCTGCGGTCATAAGCCCAATTCGAGACAACCTGGATTTCGTCAATGGTGATAACAAGCTGTGGATTGTACTTGGCGTGCATTTCCGCGACGCGGCTGAGAAAATGCTCTCTCGCCGCTTGCCCCGTGCGCGTGGGTCCTCCGGCCGACATGTCGATCAGCTCATCCGTGAAAATGTCAAGGATGCGGGGCATGTCGCCGGAATTGAATGCGGTCACGAATTCTTCGACAACGCGGCGAATATCGGCTTCATCGGTCATTCCAAAGACTCCTTATTTGAAGGTCGCGCCTGATGGATGCAACGGGTGGAACGGAAGCAAGCGCTCAGCCACGGGCGGCTTTGCAAACCGTCCCGCGCGTGGCAAATTTGATTTGCTCAAACGGCGCGTTTGCGACGCGACGCGAGGTTAAACGTCTCATGCCACGTGGATTCCGCGCCGCCTCCGTAGCGAGCGATGAGGACTTCGACGAGGTAAGGTTTGCCGTCCCGCGTCGCCGCGATGCCGCGCTTCAATGCCGCGCGCAAACCATTCCCCGAAGCCACGCGTTCGCCGGAGACTCCCTGGCTCTCCGCCAGCTTTACGAAATCAATGTCCGGATCGCCAAGATACATGCCCGCGTATTTCCCGGAATTCACCATCCGCCCGGCGTATTCATGGTAAGCGAAACGCACCGTCTGGTAGTTGCGGTTGTTCCAGACGACCGTGAGGATGGGAATGTGATAGCGGGCCTGCGTCCAGAAGCCGGAAGCGCTGTACATGACCGAACCGTCGCCGATGGAAGAAACCACCTGGCGATCCGGCGCGGCGAGCTTGGCGCCGATGGCCGCCCCGATTCCCCAGCCAAGCGAGGAGCCGCTGTTGCCGAGATGCATCTGTTCGTCTTCTCGAAATCCAAAACGGAAAGAGTCGAATTTTCCCGTGAGATTTTCAGAAACGATGATGGCATTTTTGTCGAGAGTGTCGGCCATCACTTTGCAGAGTTCATCGGGATGAATGGGCGACTGGCCGAAATTTACGGAGACTTGCTTTTCCACGCTTGTGCGCGAGGCAGCAGATATGCGCCGGATTTCTTCAGCGCGCTGCGTAACGATTGCGGCGCGCCGCTCTTTGGTGACGAGCGAATCGACCGATGCGAGAAGGTCGCTCAATCCCGCTTTTACATCGGAAATCAAAGCCACATCGGTGGGGTAATTGCGACCGAACGACATTGTGTCCATTCCAAGTCGAACGATCCGCGCCGTTGCGGGAAGCTCTGGGGACGCGGGCACCACCCGGTCTCCCACATCGCGTGCACCAACGAAGAAAATTACGTCGGGGACGCGTCGGAACTCGGCCTGAAATTCCTGCGCGGTACCCAGATAGAAAGCATGCGACGTGGGAAAGCTTTGGAACGCGTTCGTGAATACCACACCGCCGGGCCTGACAGCGGGAATCGCCAGATGTTCAGCCAAAGAAAGCAACTCCTGCTGCGCGCCGGATTTCCAGACTTCATCGCCCGCGATGAGGATGGGGAACTGCGCGTTGATCAGCAGCCGCGCGGCCTGTTCGATCGCAGAGGGATCGGCATGGACGCGCGTGCGAATCAGAAATCGCTCGGCGGGATAGATCGTTGCGCTGACATTTTTCTGTTCGAGCGCGTAGTGGGCAGCAGCGAGATAGACTGGACCACCGGGATCGGTGGTTGCCACTTTGAAGGCGCGGCGCAGCATGAGCGGAAGGCTGGCGGGCTGGCGCGCTTCCCAAGAAATTTTTGTAAACTGCCGGTTGATCTCCTTTTGATCGAAACCTGGCCGCGGCGCCAGAACATAGTCATCGCTCCAGGCCTCGTTGTCATTGAGACCGGCGGTAACGACGAGAGCGGAACCGTCGCGGCTGGCATTGTAAAGCTGGCCCGCCATTTGCGCGGTGCCGGCGATGGCATGAACGTTGACGAACCCGGGCTTCCCGCTGACTTTGTGGTAGCCATCCGCCATGGAGATGACAATGCCTTCGTGCAGACCTTCGATAAGTTGAATTTGAGGATCGTCCACGACCGCGTCAAAGAAGCCGACCTCAAAAGAACCCGGGTTGGTGAAGAGATACTCGACTCCGGCAGCGCGGGCTTGCGCGACGAAGAGCTCTCCCCCAGAACCGGTCATGGATGTTTCCGGAGCTAGGGCAAGATCGCCCGCGGAAGACTCTATCGCTTCGAGAGGCTCGAGAATGGCGGCCGTCGCCGAGGCCGTGAAGCCCAGAGCGCTGAGATTGCGAACGAATTCGCGGCGAGAGATTCCATGGTTGAGAAAACGACTGACCAGCTCGCGCATGAATCCTCCAGGATCAACAATCTGCGGAGAGTTTACTCCAGTGCCCGATGAGCGGCGGAGAATTTTCTCCGATCGTGAATTCGAGGCATGTGGCCGCGACCAGCACCATTATTTGCGAGCGGAGAACGCTAAATCACGCCTTCGCGTTGTAGCTTCGCGATTTCGTCATTCGAAATCCCCGCCTCGTGAAGAATCGCTGCCTTGTGTTCTCCAAGGAGCGGCGGCGGATAACGATAAAGGACAGGTGTCGCGGACATCTTGATCGGATTTGCAATGCTGCGAGCAACGCCGATCAGAGGATGCTCAATCTCGATGATGGCGCTGCGAGCCAAAGTTTGCGGATCCTGCAACGCCTCTTCCACCGTGTTCACCGCGCCGGCGGGAATCTCCGTCTCGCGAAAGCGAGTCAGCCACTCCGGCGCCGGCCTGGTGCGAAAAACTTTTTCCAGCGCGGGGATCAGCTCGGCGCGATTCTTTGTGCGCAAACGATTGTCGGTAAAGCGCGGATCCAGGCCGATGGTTTCTTCCATTTCCAGCACGCGGCAGAAGCGCGTCCACAATGCGTCCGTGCCAATCGCCACCATCAGGTAACGGCCGTCGCTCGCCTGAAATAGCTGATAAGGAACTATGTTGGGATGCGCGTTGCCGTAGCGTTTTGGCGATTCCTGCGCATTGAGGTAAGCGCTGCCGACGTTCACGAGCCAGCTCAACTGAGAGTCGAACAAAGACAAATCGAGGAACTGGCCTTTTCCCACGCGCTCCCGGACCAGTAGAGCGGCCAGGATGCCCATTGCCGCGTAGATGCCGCAAGTCACATCGGCAATTGCGATCGGATACCTCATGGGCTCCTCGCCTGGTTCGCCGGTGATGCTCATGATGCCCGCTTCGCCCTGCGCGAGAATATCGTATCCGGGAAGTCCCGCCTTCGGCCCATTCCATCCGTAGCCGCTGATCGCGCAATAAATCAGCCGCGGATTTTTCGCCGACACGCTTTCATAATCGAGGCCGCGCTTCGCAAGAGACTCGCGCCGCCGCTGATTGTGCACAAAAACATCCGCCCGCGCTATGAGATCGCGAAAAATCGCAACGCCGCGAGGGTGATCCAAATTCAGCGTGAGCGAACGTTTGTTGCGGTTTGCCGACAGAAAATAAGTGGATTCGGATCCAACAAAAGGCGGCCCCCAACCACGCGATTGATCGCCTTTCCCCGGCCGTTCGACCTTGATGACCTCGGCGCCCAAATCGCCAAGCAGCATGCCGCAGTAGGGCCCCGCCAGCGCTTCGGTCCATTCGATAACGCGCACGCCGTCAAGCGCCTGCACCTGCTCCTGTTGTGGCAAACGTTGTGGCAACCTTTCTCCCACGGTTCAACGCATTCCCCATCTCTTCCAAAGAGTGAAGCAATCAGCCGGTCTGAAATTCCTGCGTACTTTTACCGCTCCCGCGTTCGTTTCTGCGTTTTTGGTTCCGCTGGCCGCAGGCGATCCAGAATGCCGAAGGCGTCGCGGATCTTATTCCGGACGACCTCCCGCCAGAAGATGCCACCCCGGCCGATGTGGCGGAATTTCTTGTACCGCTCGGCCAGGAGGCGGCGCGTGGGAATTTTGTCGATCTCAAGCAAACCCGCCAGAATGTGGCTCTTCAGTGCGGCGGCTGTGGCATCTGGGTCAAGATGCGCTCCGCCCTCCGGCTCGGGAACGACAACGTCAATAATGCCGAACGAATGGAGATCATGCGCCGTGAGCTTCAGCACCTCGGAGACTGATTCGGCCTGCCCGGCATCCCTGAATAGAATCGCCGCTGCTCCTTCCGGAGAAATGACCGAGTAGATTGCATGCTCCAGCATCAGGATGCGGTCAGCAACGCCGAGCGCCAAAGCGCCGCCGCTGCCTCCTTCTCCGATGATCGCGGCCACAATCGGAGTGGGAAGCGATGACATACCGGCGAGGTTTCGCGCCAAGGCGTTGGCGATCCCGCGATGCTCGGAGTCATAGCTGGACTGAGCATTTGGACAATCGATCAAGGTGACCACCGGAATTCCGAATTTGGCCGCGAGTTGCATAAGCCTCAACGACTTCCGGTAGCCCTCGGGATAAGCCATGCCGCCATGGGAGGCTTCCTTCTCTGCGGCTGTTCCCCCGCGTTCTTGCGCAACGATGATTACCGTCCTTCCACCAATTTCCGCCAGCCCTCCGATGATCGCGGGATCATCTCCCCCCCAGCGATCTCCATGAAGTTCCAGGAAATGCGAGGTAATCCGCGAAATATAATGCCGGGCGGTAGGACGTCCTGCGTGCCGGGCCAATCCAACTTGTTGCCAGGCAGGCAGCCGGCGGCCCTTGGCGGTTGGCGGCGCCTCTTCCCTGCCGCTCTCCTTGGATTTCGTTCGCTTGAAGCGGCTGGTGAGATAAGCCACCACTGCCGGCAAGTCCGGACGGGCCACTACCAGGTCGATTAGCCCTGCGCGAAGCAAAGTTTCGGCATGGTGCGAGTCCTTCGGCGGAGGAACTCCGGTGGTCTGCTCAATTACGCGTGGCCCGACGAAACCAATCTGCGCCCCGGGTTCCGCGATGATGACGTCGCCGAGTGATGCGAAGCTCGCCGTGACTCCCCCGAACGTGGGGTCCGTGAGGATGGAAACGAAGATGAGCCCTGCGCGATCGTGCAGCGAAGCGGCTGCAGCCACCTTGGCCATCTGCATCAGGGAGAACATTCCCTCTTGGACTCGCGCTCCTCCGCTGGCGGCTACGCTCACAAGCGGGACGCGTCGCTTGATGGCTTCCTCAAATGCGCCGGCAACTTTCTCTCCCACGATGGAGCCCATGGTGCCGCCCAGAAATCGAAAATCGAAAACCACCAGAACGACAAATTGGCCTCCGATCGTGCACAAGCCCGTTGTCACTGCTTCGCGAGCCCCAGTTTCCAGCCGGGCTTCCCGTAACCTTTCCCGGTAGGATCTGGAGTCCACGAACTTTAAGGGGTCTTTGGAAACGAGCTTGCGGTCCAGCTCACGGAAAGTTCCGGCATCGGCGATCAGGGCAATACGCGCTTGCGAGGGCATCCCAAGATAGCGTTTGCAAACGGGACAAATGTATAAATAAAATGCCAGCGTGACTTCCGGGTGCTCTGCTTTGCAACCCGGACACTTGATACTGGCTATTTTTGGACCCTTGGGGCGAAACATTCCTGTTGGATCTTCCAAGCGCTCGTCGTTCTTGCGAGCCCTCAGCCTGCGGGAGGAGAGAAAGCTGAAGAGCACCTTGGCGTCGTCATGCGCTGCCGCGGATCCAAAGAACATTGTGAACGTAAACAGGGAATAGTCTATTCGAATATCACTATCAAGCTTGATAGAGAAATGCGATTAATCCATTTTCTTGATTGGGAAATTTGCCTCCCTGACAAAGGTTAAACCTCGCATTCGGGCGGCACTTTGCAGTTCTCCCGAACAGCGCCAGGAGTCTTGAAAACAGAGTACGGCGCCCCTCGGACTAATGCTTCGATGGAACTACGTAAGTAGAACGCACCAGCTCGACAAATAACCTGATGGTGAGAGAAGTGTCGTGCTTCCGGACCGCAAGAGCAATTTCGGAGAGAGGGAGTTTCCCTGGCAGCTTGCGAACAACCACCCCAGGGACGTGGTGGAGTAGCTGTATTGAGCTTGGCGCCACGGCGATTCCCAGCCCCCCAGCAACTAACGAAACCAGGGTGGGCATCTCACTCGCCTCTTGTACAACATGCGGGCTGAAGCCGGCTTCATTCAAGATGCCAAGAATACAATCGTGGAAGCCTGGCGCTCGTTTCCTCGCATACATTACGAAATTCGAATCCCTCAGGTGTTCAATCCGAAGGAAGCGCTTACGCGTCAAAGGATGCGAAGCGGGCAAGAGCAAAACAAAAGGTTCCCGATGCACTACGTGTGTCTCTATCTCCTCATTTGCCGAAATCGGCAGCCTCAGGAGTCCCACATCGAGCTGCCGCTGGCCCAATTGGACGACCTGGTCGGCGGTTAATACGTTGCGCAGCTCAAGTTCCACATCTGGATAGAGCTCTCGGAACCGCAAAACAAGTTTCGGGACCAGGAGAGCAGCAGCGGTAGAAACGAATCCCACTCGCAAAATTCCCACCTGTCCCAGTGCCGCTCGCCGGGCACGACCGACCGCCCGGTCAGACCGCATTACAATCTCCCTCGCTTCCTCAAGAAAAACTTCTCCCGCCGGAGTGAGCAACGTTTTTCGATGATCTCGTATGAAGAGTTGCGTTCCGACTTCCTCTTCTAGCGCGCGTATCTGCACGCTGAGCGATGGCTCACTCAAGTGAATCGCCTCAGCAGCGCGGCGAAAATGGAGGTGTTCGGCAACGGCGAGAAACGATCGCAAATGTCTGAATTCCATAGAGGCCAATCCAGGAGTCCTGATAGACCACGCTTATCACAGCTGCAACTAAAGTCAACGAGTCTTTTTATCACCCTCGGGAACGCTGAAAAGCAAATGGCGGAATCGTCCCGCTACGATCCCTGGGTGCCCGTGCCTGATCAGTAGCGCGGGGATCGAAAGGAGAGCTCTAGCTCCCGCACTTGCGCGAAAATGATACTGGCACCCGCCCGCCAAGAGCAGGCTTTGCGTTCCGAGCAGTGCGGACAAGGGCCAAAGAGGAATTAAGCCGAGAGTCTTGTCGATAGTTCTCCAAAGTGAGGTAACATGCGGAAATTCATTGCAAGCGCAGCGATAATGGCACTGGCGGGAACACTGGCGTTCGCGAACCCGCGCCAAGACCACGACGAACGCCAAGGCAATGGAAAACACAAAGGCCAGGAAAAACATGGCGATGACGATCGCGGCGATCGGGGAGACCGCCACGACAACGGCAAACATAAGGGCTGGGACAATCCGCATAACCCCCATGCCAACTGGGATTTCGATCACGACCGCATCAGGCCCGGCCGCGCCTATCCCTACGGCCGTTACGAGCACGTGAGAGGTGACTTCATTGCCCGCCGGATCGATTTCCGCACGCGGCGCGTCGTGCTCTACGATAATTCAAACTGGGTGGTGGCTTCCTACGATCTGGACCGCTGCCGCGACTGGCGCTGGGACCACGACCAAGTATTTGTGTACGACGATGACCATCATCCCGGCTGGTATCTGCTGTTCAACGCCAGGCTGGGCCGGTACGTCCATGTTGAGTACTCTGGAGTGCACTAGCCCAGAACGCAGGATTGCCTGGTTTTATTCTTCAAAGAAGATTGCCAGTAACAGAGCGAGATTCAATGACCGCGCCCTGTTCATTTTGCGGAGAGCTGTTTCTAGTTGTCTAGATTGGGCTCCGGTCGAGGGCAACTACGAATTGAATGCCTGTGACTTCTTTACCATGAAGGTGTTCGTCGTTGGTGATGAAGAGATCGACGCGAGCAGAGGCAGCGCAGGCAAGTTGGATGGCATCCGGCGCACGAAGAGAACGATCACAGCGAAGCACCGCATATCGCTTAGCAGCCTCGACGCCGAATGGAATCAACTGCGAAGTGGCAGTTATGGCGTGCTCATACTTCCGGCAGAGATTAGTAATGCCATGCTCGGTGGGTTTTACCAGAACTTCTCCTAGAGTGAGAGCGGACGTCAAGAGTTGATCGCCGCGTTGCAACATCTTGTTTCGAAGACTGACGGTCAGCGCGGAGAGTTTTCCGTAATCCTCAAATAGATAGATGTAAAGATTCGTGTCCCAGAAAACGCGGCTCATTCCCAACCTTTGCGCAAACGGCGGACGTAATCGTCGGCATGCTCGTCCGACCAAAGCTGTTTGCCGGAGCCACGCAAAGTGAGGAGAGGATCTTCCTGCAGAATATCTGTGTTGAGGATTGTACTCCAGTCGCGATACCAGTCCAATAACCCGACGTGATCTTCCGGAAGGTCTTCGAAAGCAGGCGTATCTTTGGCACCTTCCCGGTCAGGATGATAAGAGTCTCCTCTGCGGAACAGACGGCGGCGCCCCTCGGAAGTTTCGAAAAGCATCCGATAGCGGCCGGGGTTGGGCGGTCGGTTCGCTACGCAATGCTGAACGGTATGGACGTAGACGCCTGGCCGCAGTGACGCGGCGAGCTCCTCGCGCCTAGCGCGTTCTACGATCTCATCGATGGAGAAGTCCGTGCGCTCTGGATGTTCGCGGTGTAGCAAAGCGGTTGCAATCCAGACTTCATCAGCCACTTTGATCTTAGCCCGAGTTGTAGTTGTCATCGGAACTATCCTCTCTCAAGGTAGCAACACTATAACAAAGTATATTAGAAAATACAATAGATAAATGGATTTCCCATAAGACTTCCAAATGATTCGCACCACTCCTTCCAAGGGATTGAAAAATAACATGTTAACTGGAATAATCATGCATTGGTTTTTGCTAACCTCGGGAGGATGGCCGCGTCGATCCACTCGTCTCCTTCTCTCAGCGGAACGTCTCGCTCTCCAGCCACCCGCCAAAGCTGCCACTCTTCCTCATGCGTGACCCTCTGGCCGGGCAAAAGCTCGACAAGCGGGCCGAGCGTTTCCAGTTCGAGGAATTCCGGATCCGAATACAGCTCGAAATTGCACCCGTAGTCCGGATATCGCGCTCCTTCGACGATCGCCACGCGCTTAACAAAAAGCTGCTCCTCTCGAAAATAGGCGCCCCAGCCGGCAGGATTGAATATCCCGCCCATCTGCTCCCGGAAGCGGCCTGTTGGTCGTGCTTCCTGCTCCAGCTGAATGTATTTTGTGCCCAGGTGCCAGCGCGAGTCGGCGAAATCCGTGTACGACCAGAACGCGAAAAGACCGACCGGCAACAGGTGCTGCATGTCCAGCGGAGCCTTTGGCGGGAGCGGAAGAATGGCGCGGCCGCCCGGCGCCATCATTGCTATCGCCCACGGAGCAAGTTGCGTGGCCTGATGATCGTGATTGGTGATGCGATGGGTCACCCGCACGTGCGAGCCGGAGGTAGCGAGCCAGATCTCCATTTCCTTCTGCAAATGCGTGCCAGGAGAAGCGCTCTCGACGGGCGGCGTGACTCGAACGCCCCCTGATATTTCCTGAACTGCGCACGTGACGTTATCCGGATAGTAGGTTCGCTCCACCTCCGGCGAAACCCACAGCCGTTGTCCGCCATAGGCGACATATTCTTTGGCGCCCGACTGTCCCGCGTGAGCAGGCACCTCATGAAACTGATTCTCTCCACCAAGAAAATTGTAAGAGATAATTCGCGGACCGACGTCGGTGAGAACGATTAGCTCGACGGTATCATTCCGGATACGAAGAGAATTCGGCCAGCCTTTGTAGTTGATCCGTTCTATTCCCAATTCCCAGGCTCCTACCGTTTCCAATTCACAAATTGTCGAGGAAAAATTGCGTCACGCGCTGCATCAACACGCGCCGGGCGGGAGGATCGCTGACGCCGTGGCCGCGGCCCGGGAAGGCCATCACTTCGACGTACTTCCCCGCCTCGATGAGTTTGTTAATCACGGACAGCGTGTTGGCGAAATGCACGTTGTCATCGCCGGTGCCGTGGGCGATGAGCAGCTTGCCCTTAAGATGCTCGGCATTTTTCACCGGCGAAGACTCCTGATAACTTTCTTCGTTTTTCTGCGGGAGGCCCAGGTAGCGCTCGGTATAGATCGTGTCGTAGTAATACCAGTCGGTGACCGGTCCACCGGCAAAACCCACCTTGAAATCTTCCGGGTCTTCGAACATGGCATGCAGCGTCATATGCCCGCCGTAGCTCCACCCCCAGATCCCGATGCGGTTGGCGTCCACATACGGAAGTGACTTCAGGTATGCGGCGCCGTCCCGCTGGTCGGACATTTCTTGCGCACCCAGCCGAAAGTGAATGGGCTCTTCGAAAAGATGGCCGCGCCCTGCGGAGCCCCGGTTATCAAGCGAAAAAATGATGTAACCCTTCTGCGCGAGCAGTTCATGCCACAGGAACGTGCTTCCACCCCAGGCGTTCAGAACAACCTGAGCATGAGGTCCACCGTAGGTATAGACAAGAACAGGATATTTCTTGGCCGGATCAAACCCGGCAGGCTTGATCATCATGGCGTTGAGCGGCATGCCGTCGTGCGATTTCACTGTCAGAAATTCGACAGGCGAGAGATGGTACTCGGCGAGCTCGGCGACTTTGTTTTCGTTGATGGTGGCGATGCGGGATCCGTCGGCCCGCAGGAGATCCTGCCGAGGTGGTGCCATGCTGTTCGAATACGTGTCGACGAAGGCGGCGGCATTGGGAGCGATGCTAACGTGGTGCGTGCCGTCCTCTTTCGTGACGCGTGCAAAGCCTCTACCATCGAGATTTACTCGATAGAGCTGGCGCTCGAGCGGCGATTTTTCCGTCGCCGTGAAATACACGATGCCCTTGGAATCGTCAACGGCCTCAACGGCGGAGACTTCCCAGTCGCCTTTCGTGAGTTGTGCGAGTTGCTTTCCATCCAGACCGTACTCATAAATATGACGGTAGCCGGAGCGCTCGCTGGACCACAGAAAGCGCTTGCCGTCCTTCAAGAAGTAAAGATCGTCGCTGACATTGATCCAATATTGATCTTTTTCGGTAAGGGCGATGCGGCTCTTGCCGCTGTCGGATTCGGCGATCAGAAGTTCGAGAACCGTCTGCTGTCGATTGAGCCGCTGAACGGCGAGATGTTTCGAGTCATTTAGCCAGCTCACCCTCGGTATGTACATGTCTGTCTCTGCGCCCGTATCCATCACGCGTGGCTCGCCGCCGTTGACGGTCGTGACAAGGACGCGAACCACCGGATTAGCGCCCCCGGCAACTGGATAACGCTCCATCTCCGCGTCCCCGTCATACGCCGAAAAATTCACCAGCGGATACTGCGAAACTTTGCGCTCGTCCATTTCCAGATAAGCCACCGCAGAAGAATCCGGCGACCACCAGTATGCAGTTTTGATTTCTAGCTCTTCGGGATAGACCCAATCGAGCTCACCTTTGCGGATCTCTTCCCGGCCGTTTTGCGTGATTGCTCGCTCTTTGCCATCAGCCACGCCCACCAGCCACAGATTGTGGCCGCGCACGAAGCTGACGTAGCGTCCGTCGGGAGAAATTTTTGGATCTGCGATGTTCTCCTTTCCGGACACGAGCATGCGGCTTGTTTGCGTTTTCAGGTCGAACCATGCAAGCGCGGTCGAACTCTCGAAAAGAATTGCCGAACCACTGGGCGCCCATTCGTATTGCGAAGGTGCGCGGCGGCCCAGCCCGGTCGCTTGCGTTGCCTTTCCCTTCTCAGGGGGAAGCAAGGATTCTAGTTTTTCGCTGGAGATGAGCAGGTGACCTTGGCCGGTGGACGCATTGGCAATCCACAGTTCGCTTCGCGCCTTCTGCATGCGGTCCGGCGGGGTATCTATGAAATAGCTCAGTTGTTTGCCATCTGGAGTCCACGCAATGCCTCGCGTCAGATGGCCGCTCAAGCTGGGCTGTGAATAGATGCGCTCCACGGTTAGGACGCCCCCTGTCGGCGCGGGTGCTTGCGCTGGAGGTTGCTGCGCTTCGGAGAATGGCGGACAACCCACACAGAGAATCAGCGTCAACACGACCATAAAATAAGCAGAAAAGTAGGGGCGCAACCGCATCGGCTCCTCCTGAATTCGAGCGCCATTCTAACCTGAGAGCGAAAATCGCGAAAGGCCGCTTAAGCTGTCGTGTTGCATGCAGCTCTGCAATGATGACACCGCGCAGAAGGCGTGACGTGCTAGGACTTTCGCTGCCGTACTACCGGTACCATCAGCCTGAAAAAACCATCGCTTCCGTCGATTTCGGCATTGCCAGAGTAGCGGAACGCTCTGTATACTCCCGCCCATCGTCGGTAGTCTCAGCTCAGTTCGCTTAGTTCGTCCTGTTCTCAGGTCCGGTCGGACGTCCTCCCGATGGACGGTAAGCTGATTGCCGGAAGAATCCTGAATTCCGAAGTGCCCGACGCAAGAAGCTGATTAATTTTTTTCGAGAGAGGCAGCGCCATCATGTTCCTTTTCTCCCTGAAAAAGAGTGCAGTGCACATGAACCAGAACCCCGCGTGGATAGCCACACTTCGTGCAGACGGCATTTTGCGAATCAGTGCTGCGCTCTGTGCGCTGGTGCTCTTGAGCGCTATGTGCGCCATGGCGCAAACGAACGTCGTGACTCAGCATTACGACATTTCGCGCTCTGGACTCAATGCAAACGAGACGACCCTCACGCCCGCGAATATCAACATGACCACGAATCCAACCGGCTTCGGGAAATTGTTCTCGTATCCGGTGGACGGCTGGGTTTATGCGCAGCCGTTATACCTGCCCGGCGTGACCCTGGGCGCGGGAACGCCGCAAGCTGGAACCACACACAACGCCCTGTTCATCGCCACGCAACATGACAGCGTCTACGCCTTTGACGCCGACAGCAACGCCGGCGCGAATGCAAATCCGCTTTGGCACATCACTCTGCTGGATGCAGCGCACGGCGCAACGTCCGGCGCGACGACCATGCCAAATGGCGATGTGAGCACCGGAGATATCGTGCCGGAAATCGGAATCACCGGAACGCCGGTGATCGACCCGGCGACAAGCACCATCTATGTCGTGGGAAAAACGAAGGAGGTCGCGGGTGGCAGTTGTTCGACAAGTAATCCGTGCTACGTCCAACGCCTGCACGCGCTGGACATTGCCACCGGCGCGGAAAAATTTGGCGGACCGGTGGCCTTGTCGGGTTCGGTGTCAGGAAATGGAAGCGGGAGTTCGGGCGGAACTCTGAACTGGGACCCCAAATGGGAGAACAACCGGCCGGGTTTGTTGCTGCTGAATGGAATCATCTACTTGGGATTCGGGTCGCACGGTGACAATGGCCCCTGGCACGGCTGGATTCTGGCCTACAACGCGTCAACTTTACAACGCACCGGCATGTGGTGCGCGTCGCCCAATGGCAGCGCGGACGGCATCTGGATGTCGGGCTCGGGGCTCGCCGCGGATGTGGCCGATCCGGTTGGTCATCCCTTCGGGCGAATGTTTACCTCGACGGGAAACGGTTCTCACAGCGCCCCCGTGAATACAACGTCGCCGTTGATCTACGACAACACCATGAACTATGGCGATTCCATCATCAAACTGGATCTCGCCAACGGCGTGCCAACAATGAATTCGGGCGGCACGGTCGTGGGCGATGATTTCACGCCGCATGATCAAGCCAATCTGAACAATGGCGATACCGATCAAGCCTCAGGCGGCGTGCTCCTTCTTCCTGATGCCGTTGGCGGCGGGAAGCACTTGTTGACGCAGGTCGGAAAGACGGGACGCGTCTATTTGCTCAATCGAGAGAGCCTTGGCGGCTACAACCCAAACAACACGAAAGACCCGGGCGAAGCGGCTAGTGTAGCGGGCATGTGGAGCATGCCCGCCTATTGGAATGGAAACATCTATTACTGGGGCAGCGGGGACACTCTGAAGGCCTTCTCGATTAGCAACGGTGTGCTTTCTTCAAGTCCGACTTCCTCATCATCACAATCGTACGGTTTCCCCGGAGCAACGCCCACGGTATCCGCGAACGGTACGACGAATGCAATTGTGTGGAGCATCAAGAGCGATGCGTATTCCTCGCAGGGGCGAGCGGTGCTATTTGCACATGATGCGACAAACGTTGCGACGACACTCTATTCCAGCGACAACAATGTCACCCGCGACAATCCGGGAAATGCCGTGAAGTTCACCGTGCCCACGGTCATCAATGGCAAAGTTTACTTGGGCGCCGAATTCCAGGTGAGTGTCTTCGGCCTTCTGAACGGACAGCAGCCTGCGGCAACACCTGTCATCACCCCGGGGAACGAGTCGTTCAATCCTTCGGTCTCGGTGACCATCACCGATTCAACCGCTGGCGCTCAAATCTTTTACACCACCGACGGCAGCACCCCCACGACCGCTTCCACGAAGTACGGCGGCGTGGCGATCAATGTGACGACCACGACGACCATCAACGCCATCGCCACAGCGCCGAACTTCCTGCAGAGCCCGGTGGCCACTGCCACGTATACGCTTGTGACACAGGCGGCAATGCCGACGTTTACTCCCGCCCCGGGGTCCTACACGACCGCGCAGTCGGTGATCATCACTTCGACTACCCCCAACTCCAAGATTTACTACACAACGAATAACACCGTGCCATCGCCGGGAACATCAGGCACCACACTGTACTCGACTCCGGTGCCGATCAGCTCGACGACAATCCTACAGGCCATCGCCACAGCCACCAATCTGACCAACAGCCCGGTGGCAATCGGTGCGTATACGATCGACATCGGCGGCGTGACCTCCATCAACTTCGGCAGCGGCTTCGGTGCCGGAGGTATCGTGATGAACGGCAACGCCAAACTGAACGGTACGCGTCTGCGCCTTACGGATGGAGGCGGCACGGAAGCCGCTACCTCCTGGTACAACGTGCAAGCCAACATCCAAACCTTCACCACGGACTACAGCTTCCAAATCACTCCCGGTTCCAGTCCAACCGCGGACGGCATGACGTTTGCTATTCAGGGAAACAGCACATCGGTGCTGGGTCCCTCGGGCGGCGGCTTGGGTTACGGTCCCGATACGACGACGGGCACCGGCGGAATCGCCAACAGCGTCGCCGTAAAATTTGACCTCTATAGCAACGCTGGCGAAGGAATCGATTCGACCGGCATCTACACCAATGGTGCATCGCCAACGACACCTTTCGTCGACCTGACCGGGAGCGGCATCGACCTGCACAGCGGAGATGTCTTCAACGTCCACATGGTCTACGACGGCACGAACCTGACCATGACCATCACCGATGCCACGACGAATGCAACATTCACCCACGCATTTCCGATCAATATTCCCGCAACGGTCGGAGGAAATTCGGCCTATGTGGGCTTTACAGGCGGCACGGGCGGTCTGACGGCAATTCAGGAAATCATTTCCTGGACCTACGTTTCGAACGGCGGGACCCAGCCGCCAACGCTCACGTCTATTGCCGTGACACCAGCGACGCCCTCAACACCGGCAGGGACGACGGTGCAATTTACCGCCACCGGAACTTATTCCGACAACAGCGCGAAGAACATCACCGGCTCAGTGACTTGGGCATCAGCCACCCCGGCAGTAGCAACCATCAATTCTGCAGGACTAGCAACCGCTGTGGCCGTCGGCAGCAGCACCATTTCAGCTTCCTCGGTAAGCGTCTCGGGCAACACAACTCTGACAGTCACCGCCGCGACATTGAAGTCCATTGCCGTGACACCAGCAACGCCCTCAACACCGGCAGGGACGACGGTGCAATTTACCGCCACCGGAACTTATTCCGACAACAGCGCGAAGAACATCACCGGCTCAGTCACTTGGGCATCAGCCACCCCGGCAGCAGCAACCATCAATTCTGCAGGACTAGCAACCGCTGTGGCCGCAGGCAGCAGCAGCATCTCAGCCACCTCCGGAAGCATAGTGGGCAGCACCACACTGACAGTCACCGCCGCGACATTGAAGTCCATTGCCGTGACACCCGCAACGCCCTCAACACCGGCAGGGACGACCGTGCAGTTTACCGCCACCGGGACTTATTCCGACAACAGCGCGAAGAACATCACCGGCTCAGTGACTTGGGCATCAGCCACCCCGGCCGCGGCTACCATCAATTCTACGGGACTTGCGACCGCTGTGGCCGTCGGCAGCAGCACCATTTCAGCCACCTCCGGAAGCATGGTGGGCAGCACCACACTGACGGTCACCGCCGCGACATTGAAGTCCATTGCCGTCACACCAGTCACACCGTCAGCAGCGGCAGGCACGACCGTGCAATTTACCGCCACCGGGACCTATTCCGACAACAGCGCGAAGAACATCACCAGCTCAGTGACTTGGGCATCAGCCACCCCGGCCGCGGCTACCATCAGCACGAGCACGGCGGGCTTGGCAACGGCTGTCGCTGTGGGTAGTTCAACGATCTCGGCCACCTCTGGGAGCATAGTAGGCAGCACGACCCTCACCGTCACTGCGGCGACTACCGGCGGCGTTAATTTCGGAACCGGTTTTACAGCAACCGGCCTGGCATTGAACGGAAAGTCGACACTCAACGGAACGCGGCTGCGGCTGACGGACGGCGGTGCGAACGAGGCCTCCAGTGCCTGGTGGAGCACACAGGTGAATGCACTGACCTTTACCAACGACTTCACCTTCCAGCTCTCGAGCGGAACAAGCACCGCTGACGGCTTGGCTTTCGTAATCCAAGACACGGCCACGACTGCCGTTGGTCCTTCGGGCGGCGGCCTCGGTTATGGTCCGGACAACACGACGAGTCCTTCCGCCAGCACCAACACCCCCATCGCCAAGAGCGTGGCCATCAAGTTCGACCTCTACAGCAACGCCGGCGAGGGCGTTAACTCGACAGGGTTGTACCTGAATGGCGCCTCGCCAACGATGCCGGCGACGACGCTCGGCGGCGGAGTGAATCTCCACAGCGGTGACATCTTCAAGGTGCACATGACCTACGACGGAACGACCTTGGCGATGACCATCACCGATACCGTCAACACCGCGCAAACATTCACCACCAGCTGGGCCGTGAATATCCCCGGCACGCTTGGCGCGAACACCGCATGGGTCGGCTTCACCGGCGGCACTGGCGGCGTGGTCGCCACGCAGGAGATTCTCACCTGGACGTACGCACCCGGCGCGGTCACGAACCCGAAGACGCCGATCGTCTACGATACGAAAAAACTCACCGCCGTCAGTTCCGGCCCGACATTCCGGCAGTTCGCCTTCGCCGGGTTCCCGGACGGCAACGGTACGATCCTCGACGCCACGAAGGTAGGTGACAGCGTCACATTCACCCTCAACGTCGCGACGCCCGGTACCTACGACGTGAAGGTCGGTGTGAAGCAGTACACCACCCGCGGCATCTGGCAATTAAGCGTCAATGGAGTGAACGCCGGTTTACCTCAAGACGAGTACTTGAACACTGGCGGAACGTACGCTGTCCTGGACGCCGGAAACGTCACCATCTCCACCGCAGGCAACCAGAGCTTCAAGTTCACCGTAACCGGCAAAAACGCCGCCAGTAGCGGATTCACTATGTCCTTCGATCCCATCACGCTGACGCCACATTAACCGGACGCAGCAATTCCACAAATCAAGGGTCGCAGCCCGCCGCGGGTTGCGCCCCGTTTTGTTCTTGCGAGCCGACTTACGCTGTTGGAATCCCACGAAATAAGCCGGCGGCTCTTGGTTTTCTGAGAGACCTCGTTGCAGGAATTCGTCCTGCGGATTGGACTCTACCCCGGCGGCCAGCGGAACGCCCGGCCGCCGAGCAAGTGCACGTGAAGATGAAAGACCGACTGACCCGCTCCGCGGCCGTTGTTCACTACCGTGCGGTAGCCTTCGAGCAGATTGCGCTCGGCGGGTGGCGCAGAGAAATTGTTCCGAGAATTCCTTTGGTCACGTGGCACCGAGGGAGTATATCATCCGGGCACTATCCTTTGTAGGTAGAAGACTGGGGTGCCGCACCCTTCGGTTTTAAGGGTGCGGGTTTTTCTTCGATGCGCAACCCCCTACGACGCCACTACGGCCGCGGCGATCTGCACTTCGTCACTTTCAGTTGTTATCGTCGTCGCCCACTTCTTGGAACGGCACGCGCACGTAATCGCTTCGTCAGAATACTCGACGAAGTGCGTTCCCGGCATGCTTTCAAGCTGATCGGTTATGTCGTGATGCCAGAACACGTGCACCTGCTCATGAGCGAGCCGAGGAAAGGTACGCCGTCGAAGGTACTGCAAGTGCTGAAGCAGAAGGTTTCCCGAGCGCTACGCGGAAGAGGAAAGAAGTCTGTCCCGGGGCAGTTGTCGTTGCCGTTTTCTCGGACA
>JBIOGB010000038.1:0-39019 GCA_044447665.1 Candidatus Acidiferrales bacterium
CATTATAGCAAAACTCTCTCTGTTCCGCACAATAGCCGATTTGTCATTGCGTTCTTCCCCGGAAACCCGCGCTCACGGCGCGTTTCGACAAGGGTGCAACCATCGCATACAATGAGATGCCCTTATGAGACACAAAGTTACCTTGATTTCCGGCGAAGGCATCGGGCCGGAAGTAGCTGCTGCAACGCGGCGGGTTCTTGACGCCACTGGCGTTCAGATTGATTGGGAGCAGGTCGAAGCCCGCGCCGATCAGGCCACGGAAAAGGGTCAATTCCTGCAGCAGGCGGCCGTCGAATCGGTCCGGCGCAATCGCGTTGCGTTGAAGGGCCCCATGGAAACAGCCATCGCGGGAGGTGCGCCGAGCATCAACGTCGCTTTGCGAAAAACGCTGGACCTTTACGCAAATCTGCGGCCGGTGAAGAATTTGCCCGGAGTGAAATCGCACTTCGACAATGTGGATGTTATCCTCGTCCGCGAAAATACGGAAGACCTGTACTCCGGCCTGGAGCACGAAGTCGTCCCGGGCGTCGTTGAGAGCTTGAAAATCATCACCGAGCGCGCTTCCACACGAATCGCACGCTTTGCGTTTGCCTACGCCACGAAGCACGGGCGGAAAACAATTCACGCCATCCACAAAGCGAATATTATGAAGCTTTCCGACGGGCTATTTCTGAAATCCATCCGCGCCGTGGCTCGCGAATTTCCGGAAATCGAATACAAAGAATTGATCGTCGACAACGCTTGCATGCAAATCGTGATGAATCCGCAACAGTTCGACGTGCTCCTGCTGCCCAACCTCTACGGAGACGTGATGAGCGACCTTGCGGCTGGCCTGGTGGGTGGGCTGGGTGTGGTCGGCAGTGCGAACATCGGGGACGAAGCCGCCATGTTCGAGGCCGTGCATGGCACTGCGCCAGATATCGCTGGAAAAGGCCTGGCCAATCCAACGGCGCTCCTGATGAGCAGCATCTTGATGCTCGATCACCTGGGGGAACGTTTCGCGGCCCGGAGCATTGAGGCCGCGCTAGAGCGCGTGTACCGCGATGCAAAGTGCACCACGCCAGATGTCGGCGGCAAAGCAAGCACCGCTGAGTTCACCGACGCGGTCATCGCCGCTCTTCGGTCCTGCTAAATGCGCCGGGGGACGCATCGCAAAAAGTATTGTTTTTTGGCCTCTTGCGTGGCATGCTCTCAGGCCTGTCCCCCAGGAGCCCCGTCAAGAGCGGCTTATGCAACGTTCTCGATACCCCGAACGGCGCCACACGGTACGCGTATCTCTGCAGATACCGCTGACGGTTCGCTGCCAATCGATTGACGGTGACGCCATCTACTTGAAAGCCGCAACGCACTCAGTAAGCGCCAATGGCGCTCTTGTGTTCATGGCCGAACGCTTGGCGCCGGGGCAAGCCGTGCGCCTATACAACGAAATGACCAACGAGTCGGCGGAATGCTTTGTAACCTCGGTAAGAGAAAAACGGGAAGGGCATTTCATCGGGATCGGTTTCGCAGCTCCACGGAACAACTTCTGGCACATGGCCTTCCCCAAGGCGGGAACGCGCCAGGCGGTTCGTTCTTCGCAGACCGGGGCGCTCATCTCGCCCGGAGTAGCAATCCACAAGGCCCCTCAGGCCTAGTCATAAGTTGGACGATTCGGAATTCATGTCTACGAGTGTGTCTACACGTCCCGCGCATACAAGTGGTAGAGCAGGAAGTAGACGATGACTCCAGTGACCGAAACGTAGAACCAGAGCGGCAACGTCCATCGCGCGATGCGGCGGTGCCTGTCAAATTGCTCCAGCCACGCTCGCCGCAGCGTAATCAGAATCATCGGTACGATCACCACAGCAAGAACGGTGTGCGACCCCAGCAAGACAAAATAAACCGGCCGGATCCAGCCTTGTCCCTGAAAATGCACGCTTCCGACGCGCACGTGGTAGACCACGTAGGAAACCAAGAATACGGAAGAAACCGCGAAGGCCGCGATCATGAAAGCTTTATGCACGGCAATTTTCCCTCTGCGTACTGCCGCGTAACCCGACGCCAGTAGAATGGCGCTGGTTCCGTTCAGAGAGGCATTGAGGGCCGCATGCGAGAACATGGATTGGCTTGTTTCCTTCTTTCTGAGTGGCCGAGCTAGCGAGGAATCTTGTCGTAAATCAGGAGGCCCAGCAGCACGGGAATGTGCAGGACAGTGGCGTGCATCAACCATTTGGCACGCACATTCGTTCTGGCGCTGGCCGCCCACAAGCAAACTTGAAGCATCGCCAGGCTGGTGATCAACGCGCCGAAAAAGTACAGCACGCCCGCCAGGCCTACAATTGCCGGCAACAAGCTGACTCCCAGGAGAGCCGCGGCCGCGAAAATGATCTGCCGAAAGGTCCGCGATCCCTCCCGATCAACCACGGGAAGCATCAGGATGCCGGCTCGCGCGTAGTCTTCGCGGTACATCCATGCAATTGCGTGGAAGTGCGGGAACTGCCAGAAAAATAGAATGGCGAACAGAAGCCACGCGCCTCGATCCAAGGAACCTGTAGCAGCAACCCAGCCGATCATCGGCGGAACAGCTCCGGGAAATGCGCCGACAAAGGTGGCCCAAACGGTCTTCTTCTTCAGAGGTGTGTACGCCAGGAGGTAGCTCAGGCACGTGACTACGCCCAGTCCACTGGCAAGGGCGCCAGAGGTGACAAACAAATCCGCGGCGCCGGCGGCCGAAAGAACGACGCCGAACACCAGCGCGTCGCGAGGACTCATGATGCCGCTTGGGAGCGGACGCGCAGCGGTTCGACGCATATAGCGGTCCGTTTCGCGTTCGGCGTAATGATTCAGCGCAGCCGTGCCCGCAGCAATGAGCATCGTGCCGAAGATCGCATGCAGCATGTGGAGCCATGCGACCGGCCCGCGCGTGCCCATGTAATAGCCGGCCGCGGTTGTCATCAAGACCAGAAAGGAAACGTCAGGCTTGGTCAACGCGACATAGGCATTCGCGCGGGAAAACAAAGTCAATTCGGCGGTGCGCAGCGTACTCATCAAACGGCTGCCCGGCTGTGTGCCGCGGCTACCAGTTCCCTTCTCCGTGGAACAACGCGGTAACACACCAACACAATGACGATCGATGCGGCGAAGACGAGCGCACCGACAACGGTATGAGTGACGGTCAGCGCGACCGTGACCGGCATGGGTTGCGGCGCATCGGCGGTGGTAAGCCGCGACCAGTAGGTCCCGAGGCCCAGCAGAAACTGCACTCCGAAGATCGCGTGCAGCAGAACCCGGCTTCGGGAGAGTTCGCGCGATTCAGAAAATCGCTTACGTAAAACGACGGCGGTCCAAATCACCATGGCAAGCACGGCCAGCGCGCCGGCAATGTGCGGCCAAATGGGCATTTCCTGATGCCGAAATCCCGCGCCGAGAAACACTTGGAGAAAGATCATTGCAGCATTCAGCAGCGCCACCGCATGAATCGAAGGAGAACCGCGGTCTTCAAGCTGCGGCCGCTCGGACATCCACCACCGGCTGGTGAACACCGCTATGCCTAGCACCGCGGCGAAGACTATCTGTGCGAAGCAAGCGTGGACGACCGGCAGCCAGTAATGCAGCAGCCGGATGACGACCTGGCCGCCGAGGATGGCTTGAACGATTACCCCGAGCACCGCGATCACGCCAAACCAACGCAGCCACCGGCGTTCGTCCGCGACCCAGAGGACGATTGCCAGAAGCAGCGTAAAAATCCCAAGGCCAGCGGCAATCAACCGGTGGGAATGCTCGTACAAGATACCTCCAACCATGGGAGGCGTGAGCGTGCCATACGACAGCGGCCAGTCAGGGACGGAGAGCGCGGCGTCATTGGAAGTGACGAGAGCTCCGGCGATCAAGAGAAGAATCGTCCAGAGCACTGCGAAAACTGCGAAGCGGTGCACAAAAGCATTGTAGGTCGCCGGCATAGCGTGAGCTCAGGTTTCCGCCGGGGATTATACCCTAGTGGCTTCGGTAGCGCCCCTGCGGAAAACCACTCACTCAGCTACGGGATAAGGATTGCTGCGCTGCGGAATCCGGGGCAATGCCGACGGCACGCAATACCAGATCCTTAAGCGCGGCAATGAAAAGGGGCGAATCGCCGACCGCCGGCATCATGCGGAACGTCTCGATGCCAAGTTTAGCGGCCTCCTCGCGTGCTTCGATATTGATTTCATGCAGCGTCTCGATGTGTTCGGTAACAAAAGAGATGGGCACGACAAGCATTTCCTTTACGCCTTCGCGGCCAAGCCGTGCAATCGTACCCGTCAGTGGCGGCTCAAGCCATTTCGAGGGTCCTACCCGGCTCTGATAGCAAAGCAGATGCTTGCGCGGCCAAGCGGGAAATTCCTTCGCGCCTTCCGCGCAAGTGAGCCGCACGGTTTCTTCGATTTGTTTGGGATAGGGATCGCCTTTCTCGACCAGACTCATCGGCAAACCGTGCGCGCTGAAGATCAGGTGGATACGCGAACTGTCCGAAAATTGGCGCAAGACCGAGCCTATCTTTTGAGCCAGCGCCTGAATGTAGAGAGGATGATTGTAATAGTGCTCGATGGTGCGCTCAGGAGGTCCGCCATTGGGGCTTCCGTACACGCGGCGCCATTCTTTCAGACTACTGAGCGTCGTGGCGTACGAGTAGTGTGGATAGAGCGGGAGCAGCACGAGTTCATCGAGTGGTCCTGCTTTGCGTAAGGCTTCCACAGCCTCAGACGTAAAGGGATGCCAGTAGCGCATTGCCGTGACGGCCACAGGGTCGATGTACGGCGCGACTGCTTCCACTAGGGACACCCGTTGCCGCTCGGTCAACGCCCCGATGGGCGAGCGGCCTCCGATCTCCGCGTAGCGTTCGCGCACGGGAACCGATCGCCGTGAAGAAATAAGTTTCGCGATGGGACGGCGAAGCCACCCAAACGGACCGAGAGGAATAATGTCCGGATCAAGGAACAGGTTCAGCAGAAAGGGTTCAACAGCATCGAGCGAGTCCGGCCCGCCGAGCTGGAAGAGGACGATTCCGACGCGCTTCTTCCCTGCCAAGTCACTTTCCCCTGCGGATGGAGTCTTTCAGGCGCTCGAGCTCGGCGCGCAGAGAGGAAGTGCGTTTTGCGACGCTCAAATAAAAAAAGAAAAACACGGCCCAGCCGATCATATAGGCCGCGAAAACACTGTCCAGATTTTTCATGACCCCTCCGCCTCGCGGCGAACCATTTCAAGTTCCGTGCGCAACTTCTCCAGCCGATAGCGTTCCGCAATCAGGAAGACCATCAAGGCATGGAGCGCAAGCACACTGAAGAAAAACACGTTACGCATGGTCGGCTCGAGCCCCGAGCCCGGCCCGCCCATAATGACCGGTTGAGGATGCTGGGTCCGCCACCAGCGAATGGAGCCGTAAACCAGCGGAACATCAACGAAGGCGAATATGCCGAAGAGCGCGCTCAGGAGAGCCCTTCGGTCCGGCTCTTCGATGAGCGTGCGCAAGAGCAAATAGGAAACATAGAGCAGCCACAGGACGAAGGTTGAAGTGAGCCGGGCATCCCAGGTCCACCAGATTCCCCATACCGGGTGCGCCCAAATCGGACCAGTGATGAGCACAACCGTGATAAAGGCCACGCCCACTTCGGCGGCGGAAACGGCCAGCGAATCCCATTTCTGCTGACGGCACCGAACGTACTGAAGGTTTGCAATGAAGCAGACCAGGAACGCCGTCATCCCCGCCCATGCGCTCGCAGCGTGGAAATAAAATATTCGCTGGATCAGCCCCATGGTGCGTTCCGCTGGCGCGATAAAAAACGCCGCGTAGGCCGCGGCCGCCATGAGCCCGACAACCAAGACACCGGCAATCACTTGTTTTGCCACGCGCAGTTCACTCCTCCAGAAGATATTCTCCGAAAAGCCATAGCGCCGTCAAAAAAACCAGATCGAAGATGGCAAGAAATCCGATTCCCCTCCACGAGACGTACGGCGACGGATCGAGCAAAGCTTTGGTTACCTCCGTACTGGCAACGAGCACGGGTGTAAGCAGCGGAAGGAGCAGTAGAGGAAGCAGAAGCTCGCGCATACGCGCCTGGGCGGAAATGGCCGAAAGCGCCGTTCCGGCGATCGAAACTCCCAAGCTCCCGAGAAAAAACACGAAAATCAGCCACCCCAGAACAGGCAGAACCGCAACGTTGTACAGAACGGAGAAAATAGGCAGAAGTAAAAATTCAGTTAGAAGAAGGAACAAAGTATTCGCGGCCAGTTTGGCCAGAAAGATGGCAAAAGGGTCTTCGACGGAAAGCCGCAAGGCGCTGAGCGTGTCATTGTTTTGTTCGCGCAAAAAACAAGGCTGCAACATCAGCGAAGCGGCAAAGAGAAACGCCAGCCAGAGAAGGCCCGGACCAAAGCGGCGCGATTCGGTGGATGTGGGATCGAATGTAAAACTGAACAGCACGATGATCATCAGAATAAATACAACCGTCGTGGTGAGAAGCTCGCGCGAGCGGAATTCCGTACGGAGTTCTTTTCCCAGCAACACAGACGCGTTGGCTAGCAAGCTCATTCAAGCGTCAGCAAACGTGAGTATGGATTGAAGCGTGGCGCCCGTTTTCGTGTCGGCCGCGACCCTGCCGCCTTCGAGGCGGATGCCGCGCGTCGCGAGCGAGGAAATATTCGATTCCCCGTGCAAGCTCATGAGAATGGTGCAGCCGGAATCGCGGAGCCGCCGCAAAGTTCCCGCCAGCCAAGCCGTTCCCTGCGGGTCGAGGCCCGTGGCAGGCTCATCCAGAAGAAGCAAGGAGGGTTCCTGCAACAAAGCGCGCGCGATGGCCACGCGCTGGCGCATTCCGCGTGAAAACGTGCGCACCAGCGAGGAACGCCGATCGGACAGCCCCACTTCCCGGAGCAACGAATCCACTCTTGTTTGCGCATCTGGTATTTTCAGGAGCCGCGCGAACAGCCTCAGATTTTCTTCCGCCGTCAGTTCGTCATAAACCATCGTCGCGTGCGCAACGTACCCCGTTTGCACATGACCTGCTGCTTGGGACGTGTGCGCGGATGGAAATGTCACACTTCCACCGGAGGGCCGTACGAGCCGCGCCGCAATCCTTAGCAACGTTGTTTTCCCCGAACCGTTGGGTCCCGCGAGCACAGCGCACTCACCCGGCGCAACCTCCAGCGTCAGGCGGCGCAAGGCATGCAGCCCGCCGTAACGTTTATCAATGTTTTCAAAGCGAATGCCGCTGGAAGGACTTGCCGGCCGCGTCACCGAACCGCCTCGTAGATGGGGAGATTGGGCCGGTTGTACACCGCTCACCCTTGCACGAGATCTCGGAGGACTTTTTCCGCGCGCGCCCGTTCCCGAGCGTACTCCTCCTCGGAAATGGTGCCGGCTTGCCGCCGCAATTCGAGCCGGAAAATCGTTTCTTTCAAAGCGTCGAGACTCGTGCTCACAGCAGCGTCGACCTGGGCGAGACTTGCCTGATTCTGTTGCGATTTCGTCGCCGTTTGCTTTTTGGCAGGTTTCGGCGCAGGCGCATCTTCCCTTTCGCCCGCCGGAAGGTTTGCCACAACGGCCACCGGCTTGCGCGCCAACAAAATTGCCCCGAGAGCAAACACTCCGAGGAATCCCGCTACCAAGGGCCACTTCAGAACGTCGAGGCGCCCGGGAATTTGCTGGATGTTGACGCTTCCAGCCGCGGCGCCCTGTTGCGCATCCTGGCCGCCCGGCGGACCGGAATCGGCTCCCCCGGCGGCACTGGGAGGCGGAGCGGTGCCGGAAAGATTCACTGCAATGGTGGTGTTGCTAGGAACGGCAGCGCGCTCATAAAGGCTCATGCCCTGCTCTTGCCCCGCGGGAGTCAAACCATCCCCGCTGAGCTGCACCGTCGGCGGGGCGACCACCATCAGACGCCCTCCAGCATAGACCGTAGGAATCTTTACTGTAGCAGTGTTGCCGGGATAGGGGAGTTTGTAGGAGTACCGCACGCCGCTCTCTCCCGGACGGAAAGCAAATGCGACCGCGTAGCGGTTTTTTCCGCGGTCGATCGTGGCCTGGACGACGGGCATTCCCGCCGGCCCCCATGCCGCGACCTGCTGCAGGTCAGCTTTGTCCGGAAGCATAAAATCGAAATTTCCGTCAGCGCGAAAATAGGCCACCGGCGGCTGCGAGTGATTCTGAATGGAATATTCCTCGCCGACGATCAGCGATTCACCGTCCGGCTGGAAAATCACGACGCGCGAGGGCACGGTGATGGTCTTGGCGTCCTGCGTGGGGTCAAATACTTCGACCTCCAACTCGTTTTTCCCGGGCGGCACCGGCTGGTGAAAATTCACGCCCCGATAGATCGCTCGCACAAGCATGGGCTGCGCACCCAGGGAGGGATGATCAAACGTAAACTGGCCCTGCGCGTCGGTCTTGGAATTGACGACCGGCTGCATCCCGCCTTGCAGCTGAATCAGAATGATCTCAATGCCAGCCGCGGGCTTGCCGGTCGTTCCGTTTTTTACCGTGCCATGTACGGTACCGGCCTGCACACCAAGAAACGGTAATAGCAAAAGGCACGCAAAAACCGCCAATCGCCCGGCAAAGGCTCTCACGGAGCGCTCCGATCGGCCTGCGCGGGGCGCGCCGCCCTGGGCCGCCGCACTTGCGATTCCGTCACCTGGTCAATTTCGGCAAGCACTAACGCCGCTTCCGTTTCGAGCGCAGCTTTCATCGTTTCGTAATCGGCTTCGGAATATTTTCCCGAACGATATTCAAATCGCAGGTCCCGGAGATTGTCGTAGATCGTGTCGCGGCGCTCCAGCAACTGATCCAGCTTCGACCGGTGAGGAGCGAGGTCCGAAGCATCAGGTTGAATATAGAAAATGAAAAGCAGGGTCGCGACAGCGAGAGCTAGACAAGCTCCAAGCACCGCCCAATCCGCGGAAGCGAGAAAAACCGCGGCAATAAACAGAAGTGGAGCAGCCATCAATCCTCGGTATCCCGCGCCGCCTGAGCGCGCGCGCGTGCGAGCAGTTCCGCAGATACGCCGCTGGTGGCGATCACTCCCGTTGCGGCGGCCAGATAGACATTCCTCTTGCGCCAGCGGGCAATCACGAAAATAACCAGCAGGGTTCCCGTCAGCAGGTAAATGCCCGGCAGCATCCAGGCGACCAGGCTTAGCCCCGACTTGGGCGGCTCCGCGTAGACCTTGGTCCCAAATTCGAGGACAAACGCCTGGGTGATCTTTTCCTCGGAATCGCCGCGAGCCACCGCTTGATCAACCTCTTTTAGCATGCTGGCCGATGTCGTGCAGCCCACGTGGTTGCACTGCGTCAGAACCTGACTGCAGCCGCACATGCACATGAATTTGCCGCCGATTTGTTTGGCGCGATCGGTTTCTTGTGCGCCAGCGCGCAATGAAACAAGCGCCAAGAACGCGGCACTCAAGACCAACATTCCGGCGATGAGAGAGACCTTGCGCTTCCTGTGGAGACTAGTCATGACCTTCTCGAACCGCGACCGACGGAGTAAGCGCGTGAGTCAACGGCTGTACTGCCGCGGGCTGCGCGGCTCCCGAAAGGACCAGCACCGCACGGCGGTTCGGCAGCAAAGCGACTAGCGTCCCAAAAACAACAATCGCACCGCCGAGCCATATGCATTTCACCAGCGGATTCAGATACGCGTGCATCACGGGAAGTTGCGTCTCCGGGCTCTGTCCCGCATAGACGACGTAAAGGTCTTCGCGCAAGGTGGAATAGATCGCCACCATCGTGCCGGATTGTTCATTGGTTTGGAAAAAGCGCCGCTCCGGATAAAGCATCATGAGCGGCTTGTTGTCTCGCAGCACTTCCACGATCATGCGCTCGGCGGTATAATTCCTCTCCGCCTTTTGATCGAAACTTTGCAGCAGGAGTTTGTACGATCCAATATCCAGGGTTGAGCCGAGCTGCATCTCTTTCTGCGCATCGCGATTGAAAGCCGCCCCGGCAAGTCCGACGAAAATCAGCACCATCCCCATGTGCACGATGTAGCCGCCATAGCGTCGCGTATTGCGCATGGTCAGATCTACCGCCGATGCGACCCACGTCGCGCCCGAGCGCGCTCGAATCACCCGCGCACCACGAAAGAATTCCATTCCGATGGTGCACGTAACGAAAACGCACAGGATCAGGCATACCAGCGCATAGAACTGACGGAGACCAAACGCAAACCCGACCACCCCAGCCAAAAGCCCGGTGAGCGCGGGCCAACCGAAGTTGCGTTTCAAGCTATCAAGAGAAGTCTTCCGCCAAGCCAGCAGAGGGCCCACTCCAGTCAGAAACAGCAGTAGCAGGCCGAGAGGAATATTTACTTTGTTGAAGAAAGGAGTGCCCACGCTGATCCGCGAACCGGAAAGCCACTCCGAAAATACCGGAAAGAGCGTGCCGGAAATCACCGCGATGCAGGAGACCAGAAGGACCAAGTTGTTGAACAGGAAGCTGGATTCGCGGGACACCACCGAATCGAGCTGGTTTTCGCTCTTCAAGTAGTCGCGGTTATACATGTACGCTGCAAAGCAGACGATGAAAATTATGGCAAGGAAACCCACAAACCAGCTGCCGATACTCGATTGCGCGAACGCGTGCACCGAACTTACGACACCGCTTCGTGTCAGCATCGTCCCCAGGATGCAGAGCATAAATGTGATGAAAACCAGCCAGACATTCCATACCTTCATCATGCCGCGTTTTTCCTGCATCATCACGGAGTGAAGGAAAGCCGTGCCGGTCAGCCACGGCAGCAGCGACGCATTTTCCACCGGGTCCCACGCCCAATATCCGCCCCATCCGAGAACGGCATACGCCCAATGAGCGCCGAGGAGGATTCCGCAAGACTGAAAGCACCAGGCGATCATGGTCCATTTGCGCGTCAGGTGGATCCACTTTTCTCCGGGGTAGCGCGCCAACAAAGCCGCCAGGGCAAACGCAAACGGGATCGTAAAGCCCGTGTAGCCGGAGTAGAGATTCGGGGGATGAATCACCATCTCGGGGTATTGCAGGAGCGGCGTCAGACCATTGCCATCGCTCCGGGCCACCAGATCGAAAGTGCCGTTGGCAGCGGGAACTCCCAAAACCTTAAATGGGCTGGCAACAAAATTATTGAGTGTCAGGAAGAACATTTGCACGCTGGCCATAACTACGCCGACGTACGGCATCAACTCGCCATTCTTGTTCCGGTAGGCCATCAAGACGGAGAAAACATAGATCGACAGAAGGAAACTCCAGAAAAGCAGCGAGCCTTCCTGGCCGGCCCACAGCGCGGCAATCTTGTAAAACGTCGCCAGATCGCGGTTACTGTGCGCGACAACGTACGCAACCGAAAAATTATCGCTGAAGAAGAGATAGACGAGGCTTCCCGTGGCGAGGAAAATCAGCGCGCAAGTAGCCAGCCCCGCCTGTCGCGCGCTCTTGATAAGAAGCGGATGCCTGGTGAAGATTGCCGCGATGCCGCCTACAATCGCGTACGCGGCGCACACAAACGCCAGAATCAGTGCAAACGAACCGAATACATCCACGTAGACGCTCCCTCTCCCCCGGTCACGCCGGGTGCGCTACATAGTGCTTGGCTGGGCTGAACTCGAAGTGGCGCCACCCTTGCCCCCGGGCGCGGCTTCATACTTTGATGCGCATTTCGCCTGGACATGTTCTGCAACGAACCGGCCGTCCGGAGCAGGGCGCCCTTCCACCAGAGCCTGAGAATTGTCAACGAATGTGTCCGGCAGCGGGTCGCTGCCGACATAACTCACCGGAAGCGTCTTCCCTTCCCCTTGCAGAACGAAATCGATGCGGCCGGAAAGGCGGCGGATAGTGCCCGGTTGCACGGTGCCCCCCAGGCGCATGCGGTGCGTCAGGTCGGCACCTTTCAGAGTTTGCAGCTCTGCGATGGTGTGGTAGTAGGTCTTGCTTTCGCCATACCCCAGCCAGGCGAGGAATGCCATGGACATAACGATCAAGCCGATACCGATGCCGAATTTCGCTTGCTTTTGCACAGAACTGACTCCTCCCTCAGCCTACACTTGTTTTGATTCTATCACAGCTATAAAAGGGGTATCCGGTCACAAAATACAGATTCCGTACAGTTCGGGAGGGCAGGTGTATGCCGCGTTTAAAGTGCCGAGGTGGCGGACAAGGTGAGCGCGGACCGCAAGCGTGAAATCGCAGCGTCGGAACCAGTTCTCTGCAGCCCGAACGGTCTTCCATTGTCGAGCACGACCGGGCAACCCAGACTGCTCCCCGAAAAGCGGTCCACAAGCGGCTCCAGCAATTCAGAGATGAGCACCGCCCGTTTGGGTTTCAGCGACCGACGGACCCGAGTAAACAATGTGGAGAGCCGCGCCGTGATCAAAATTTGGATTTCCGCCGTGTTGTTCGCTTCCGGGTTCGGGGGACAGTCCATTGCGTGGACCAGGAGAAATCCGCGGCGCTGAAAATCCGAGAGCACGGCATCCGCCGCTTTTCCCAAGTAAGGCACGTCGAGAGCTTCGAGCAGTCGGGCAGCTTCCCCTTGAAAAACCCCGGGAGCCGCATAGAAGAATTCAGAATCCGCTTCGGGAGGAAAAGCACTCACCAGGAGCACACTGACGTGAACGGGCCTGAACCGCGTGGTCCATTCCAAGCGTTGCAATCGTTTAGCGATATGTTGAGGAGATGCGGTTTGTCCACAACCGTCACACAGCATCACACTTGGAGTGCTCATCGCTGGAGAAAAATCGTAGTCGATAGGAAGCCGGAGTGCAAATGCTCGCGAAAGTCAGCCCTGAGAGACAGCCGCATCGGCGGGAAGCTTTGCCCTAAGGCACCACTTCAGCTCCTGGCTCAATTCGGTAATTTCCATCCCTGCCATGACAATAAATTTGCAACTCAGCATTTCTCGCGGCTCATCATCGTCGGGCAGTTGACACGTAACCCGGCAATACTGGCAATCCTGGTTCCAGCAGAAGCGCCCATAAGGAATCGTTTCGGGGCTAATGAACTGGAAACAGCGAAGGAGTGAATTGCGCTCCGGCACTTGAAACTTCTTGCCCAGAATGGAAATGTCCACGAGCTTTTCATAAGGACGGAAAGGTTCCGACATGATAAGTGCGGTCCTCCGTGTACCGGCCGCTGCGTAAGCGCAGAATCCCCCTGAACCGGTGCACCTTGACGAATCCTCATTCAGAGTAGACTGCGGTCTTAAAGGTCACAATCCGAGGAATTGGGAGCGTTGCCAATCTGCTACGGGGGTAGGAACGATGCCACGAGCGGGTTCAATCTAATCGCTAAGTGCCCAAATCGAAAAATTGTCCCATGCGGCGGAACTTCTCGTATCGGGCCGCCAGCAGGTCCTTTACGGGCTGATTGCTCAGGACCACTAACTCGCGATCGAGAACTTCATCAAGGATCCGCGCTGTTCCTTCCGGGTCCGCGTGCGCGCCGCCTTCCGGTTCCGCGACGATTTCATCGACAATGCCGAGTTCCTTCAAGTCGCGTGGGGTAATTTTAAGCGCGGCGGCGGCCGTCTCAGCCTTGGCAGCATCGCGCCACATGATGGCCGCGCAGCCCTCCGGCGAAATCACCGAATAGAAGCTGTTCTCGAGAATGTTGACGCGATCCCCGATGGCTATGGCCAGCGCCCCACCCGAGCCGCCTTCTCCCGTGACCGTCACAAGAATCGGCACCGCCAGCCGCCCCATCTCGCGAAGGTTACGCGCGATCGCTTCGGCCTGGCCGCGTTCCTCGGCGTCGATTCCGGGATACGCCCCCTGCGTGTCGATAAACGTGAATATCGGCCGTCCATACTTAGCGGCAAGTTGCATCACGCGCAGCGCTTTCCGGTACCCTTCCGGTTTCGGCTGGCCAAAATTACGCAGCAGTCGCTGCTTGGTGTCGCGGCCTTTCTGGTGGCCAACGACGGCGACGGGGCGCCCATGAAACTTTCCTAAGCCCGCGATAATCGCCTTATCGTCGCCATAACTGCGGTCACCGTGCAGCTCAATGAAATCCGACAAGAGCAGGCCGATATAATCCAGCGTGTAAGGCCGCTGCGGATGCCGGGCGATTTGCGCGCGCTGCCATGGACCGAGGTGCGTGTAAAATTCGCGTCGCAGCTCCGCCACTTGCCGACGAATGCGCACTAGCTCGGCGTCGGCTTCCTCGTCGCCCGCAAGCCGCCGCAGGTCCTCAACGTCCTTTTCCAAGCGCTCGATTTCCGTTTGACGGTCCGCCCGAACGCCGCTCGGTTGACCTTTCTCTTTCGTCGTCATTCCGCCACCGTTTCAACAGCCTGCTCGCCGCAAATTTGCCGCACCGCCTCCGAGAGCTCCGGCGATATTTTCACGCGCTGTTGCGCCTGCAATAGTGCCACCGAACCGTCAGGCGAGTGCAACTCGAAGACAACTGGGATGGGTCCTGGCGAGTCGGAAAATAATTGCTCAAGCGCTTCAAGCGTATCTTCCGTCAGCGCTCCTATCTGCAATCGCAATCGAAACTCAGAGGGGCCAGCGCGTTCGGCGATCTCCTCCAGCCGACGCGCCTCCAGTAAGGAAAGCCGCGTGCCGGCCTCTTCGACCTGCACACGCGACTTCATCAGAAGTGGAGTGCCGGTTTTGAGCAGGGGTTCCAGCCGGGCAAAACTTTCTGGAAACACCAACAATTCCTGAACTCCGGTCATGTCCTGAATCGTGCAGATTGCCCAGCGTGCGCCCTTTCTCGAACGCATCGGACGAATCCCTACGATCAAGGCCGCTACGGTAATCTCGTCGCGATTCCGCCGCGACTCAATTTCGCCTAGCGAGACAGTCTTCAATTCCGCCAATCGTGACGCATACCTCGCCAGCGGATGCCCGGAAACGTAGAAGCCCAGCATGGCATACTCGCTGGCTAAGCGTTCCTCTTCGCTCCACGGCTCGGCTTCGCGCAGTTCAAACGCGATCAGCGCGGGAGCCGCCGCCGTCCCGAACAAGCCATGCTGCCCCGACTCGCGCACACGCGACGCCCTTTGCAGCGTAGCCAACGCGTCATCAACGGAGACCAGCATCCCTTCCCGGGGGCCCAGCGAATCCATCGCCCCGGATCGGATAAGGCTCTCAAACACCCGCTTGTTCAAGAATCGAGATTCGATTCGCTCGCAAAAATCGTACAAAGTACGAAATGCCCCCTGGTTCTTGCGCGATTCCTTGATCGCTCTGGCCGTGTTTTCGCCCACATTCTTGATCGCCGCGAGACCGAAGCGAATCGCCTCTCCCACCGGCGTGAAGTATAGATCGCTCTCATTCACATCCGGTGGAAGTATGGAAACGCTCATGCCGCGCGCTTCGTTGATGTATTTCACCACCTTTTCGGTATTGCCAGCTTCCGAAGTGAGTAGCGCCGCCATGAACTCGACCGGGTAGTGCGTCTTCAGGTAGGCCGTTTGATACGCCAGCAAGGCATAAGCACAGGAATGCGATTTGTTGAATCCGTACCCTGCAAATTCCTCCATAAGATTGAAAATTCGCTCCGCCTTCTTCTCAGGAATTTTGTTCGCCAGGGAGCCAGCCATGAACTTCGCACGTTGCGCGGCCATCTCCTCTTTCTTCTTCTTGCCCATGGCGCGGCGCAGAATGTCGGCTTCGCCGAGTGAGAAATTCGCCAGGCAGTTGGCGATCTGCATCACCTGCTCTTGATACAGGATGACGCCGTACGTCTCCTCCAAAATGTCCTGGAGCTGCGGAAGTTCGTAGCTGACCTTGGTCTTCCCGTGCTTACGATTGATAAAGTCATCGATCATGCCGCCCTGAATCGGCCCGGGCCGGTAGAGGGCATTGAGCGCCGTCAGATCTTCGATGCGCGTAGGCTGGTAGCGCCGCAAAATATCCCGCATGCCGTGAGATTCAAATTGGAAGATGGCCGTCGTATCGCCTCTAGCGAAAAGTTTGTAGGTCTCCGCGTCATCGAGGGCGAGGTTGTCGATCTCGATTTTCACCCCGCGGTTCTGATCCACCATGCGCACGGTGTCGTGGAGCACCGTCAGCGTCGTGAGGCCCAGGAAATCCATCTTCAGCAAGCCCACGCGTTCGAGCGCGTTCATGTCGTACTGCGTCGTAATTTCGTCGCGGTTCGTCTTGTAAACCGGCACGACGTCGGTCAGCGGTCGCGGTGAAATAACCACGCCGGCCGCATGCGTCGAAGCGTGCCGCGCCAGCCCTTCGAGACGCAGCGCCACGGCCATCAGGTCCTTCAGCCGCTCGTCGCCGTGGATCGCGGCTTTGAGCTGCGGTGCCTCCTCTAGCGCCGTATCTAGCGTGATTCCCAGCGTATTCGGAATCAGCTTTGCCAGGCGGTCCACCTCTCCGTACGGGATGTCCATAGCGCGCCCGACATCCTTGACCGCCGCCTTGGCCGCCATCGTCCCAAAAGTGATGATCTGTGCAACGTTTTCACGGCCGTACTTCTGAGTCACGTATTCAATCAACTCTCCGCGGCGACGCATGCAGAAGTCGATATCGATGTCCGGCATCGAAACTCGCTCGGGATTTAGAAATCGTTCAAAGAGCAAGTTGTACTGCAACGGGTCCACATCCGTGATTTGCAGCGCATAGCTGACGAGACTTCCCGCCGCGGAGCCGCGCCCCGGTCCAACCGGAACCTCCTGCGCGCGCGCATAATGAATGAAGTCCCAGACGATCAGAAAATACCCTTCATAACGCATCTTCTGGATCATCTGGATTTCGGATGTTAGCCGGCGCTCGTACTCGGCGAGAGTGTTGCGCAAAGCCCCTTGCTTCGCCAGTTGCTCCAAATGGGGCAGCCGCGTCACAAATCCTTCGCGCACTACTTTCTCGAAATAACTCGCCGCACTGTGGCCCGCGGCAATCTTAAACTCGGGGAACGGATTGGGAATGCGTTCGATTTTGACGTTGCAACGTGAAGCGATGTCCACAGTGCGGCTCAGCGCCTCGGGTAATTCGCCGAATACCTGCGCCATTTCCGCCGCGGTCTTGAAATAGAACTGATCCGTCGCAAACTTCATACGGTGCGCATCGCTCATGGTCTTACCGGTCTGAATGCAGAGCAGAACCTCTTGCGCGTGGGCGTCCTCGTGGTGGATGTAGTGACAATCGTTCGTGGCCACCAGCGGAATTCCCGTCTCTTTCGATAAGCGAACCAGCTCCCGGTTCACGCCTTTCTCGATTTCGAGGCCCTGATCTTGAACCTCGATGAAAAAATTCCCCTTGCCAAAAATATCCCTCAACCGATATGCGTTTTCCCGTGCCTGCTCGTACTTTTCTTCTGCCACCGCTTCCGTGACCGCACCGCGCAGGCACGCGGAAAGCGCCAGCAGTCCCTTGCTGTGTTTGGCGAGAAGGTCGTAATCGATGCGCGGTCGGTAGTAGAAGCCTTCCAGAAAACCGGAAGAAACCAGTTTGATCAGGTTGTGGTAGCCCTCGACCGATTCGCACAGCAGCACAAGGTGATTGCTGCCGCGCATTCCCGGCTCGGCGTCGCCGCGGTTCTGTCCGCTTCCGCCCGCCGCCTTTTCTCCCCGGTCGAAGCGGCTGCCTTTGGCAACATAGACTTCGCAGCCGATGATGGGTTTGACGTCGCGCTTGCTCGCCTCATGGAAAAAGTTTGCAGCCGCGAAGAGGTTGCCGTGGTCGGTCACGGCCACTGCTGGCATCTTTTGGCGAGATGCCTCGTCAAGCAGTTCAGATGTTTCGCATGCTCCGTCAAGCAGGCTGAAATCTGTATGCACGTGGAGATGGACGAACTGCGGCTGGCCCATGGACCTCAATTCTAGAACTCTGCCGCGCGAAATGCGACCCGCAATGTGACGTTTCCCACAGGCGCCATTACAAACGAGCCCGACTTACTTTCGCGCACGGCTCCTTTTTCCGCCAACCGGCCTCTTTCCATGGCTGCGCCTCGCTCCAGCCTTGCCGGAACTTCTCGCCGCAGCGCCAGCCACCTTGTGCGGCTGCTTCGCTGAAAGATTTTTCTTAGCGGCCGCCCCATGTTCCGGTTTGGCGCTGGCCATTGCGCTGATTGCCTTGTGATGCTTCTCCACAGCCTTCGCGGGCTTTTTTTCTTTTTCCTTTTTCTTGGGCGCTTCTTTAATTCCGGAAAGTTTTCTCAGAATCTTCTCCCGCTCTTCTCGCGTCTTGCCTCGCCCGGCCAGCTGCATCGCGAATACCTGCTCGACAATGGCGTCAAATTTCAAACCACGTGGAAATCCCAAAGCCTCGAGTTCGTTCACAACCGCGGGAAGCGCGCTCCGAATCGGCCGCCACTTATGCAAGTACGCGCGAATCTTCGATAATGCGCCCGAATGATTCGATTCCGCCAAAAGATACGCCATTTGGTCGATTGGTAACTTCTCCAGAAACCGGTAGAAGTCAATGGGCGCTTTCATCTTGCGACCCATCAACTCTTTCTGCGCGCTGAACGCCTCTTCTTCGAATTCGAAGACAATCGCCGCCTCGGCGGACCGGTAACCCGCTTTGGAAAGCACGCTTCCCATCTCGCGATCTTTCAGCCGGCCGAGAATCGCCAGCAGCATCGGTGTTACCAGCCGCGGCCGGAATCCCGCTGTAAATAGATCTTCACGAACTTTTACCAGGCGCACGATCGCGTCGTAATCCGGGTGGCGTTTCGCAAGCACCGGATGGATTGCTTCGAGAAGGTTATGTTGCTCCCAGGCTTTGAGCACCACCCCGGGGCGCTCCTCACGGGATACGGCGCGCAGTTCCGTGCCGGCATCTGCCGGCTCGATCGTATGATGCAGGTCGCGCTCGATGGCCAGATCGAACCATTCCTGCGTTCTGGATTCCACCTTGAACCCCATCCGCGCCGCATAACGCAGCACGCGAAGCAAGCGCACCGGCTGATTGGTAAAGCTATGAATCGAGAGCGCGCGAACCTCTCCTCGTTCAATGTCGGAAAGTCCGTTCGTCGGATCCAGGAGCAGGCCGCGCGAGGCAGGGTTCAGCGAAATCGCAATGGCGTTCAAAGAAAAATCGCGCCGTCGCAGATCCTCCATGATCGTGGACCAGCGCAACTCCGGACGTGTGCCGGGCCGCACATAGTAGTCATCTCTCGCCCCGGCAATGCTGCCATCGCAGTCGCCGGCGAAATTGATCTCGGCGTGACGCAGTTTGTCGTCTTCGGAAATTATTTTTGCGCCGCCTTTTTCGAGTTCGCGCACCATCCTCGAAGGATTCCCCTCCACCGTGAAATCCAGGTCGCGCAACGATGCCCCGGTGATGAGGTCGCGCACCGTTCCGCCCGTCAGATACACATTTAGTCCTAGCGCGGCCGAGAGTTCCTGAACGCGCATCATCGCCGCACGTTGTTCCGGCGATAGCCGGCTTTCCAGCAAGAACATGTAGTCTGGCATTGCGCTCCTTCTGCTTCAGGATGTCCGCGCCCGAGCGCCGCGAATCACCCGCGATGGGATCCAGGGCCTGCCGCGTTATGCGCGCGGATGATGCGCCTTATAAATCTGTTTCAAACGCTCTTCGACTACGTGCGTATAAATTTGTGTCGTCGAAATATCCGCATGTCCCAGCATCAACTGGACCGAACGCAAATCCGCCCCGCGTTCCAAAAGGTGCGTCGCAAAGCTGTGCCGGAGCATGTGCGGCTTAATGGGCATGCGCAGTCCCGCGCGCCGCCCATACGCCGACAAGATTTTCCAGACCCCCACGCGGCTCAGCGGCCCTCCCCTGCGATTCACAAAAAGCGTCGGATTGCCGGAGGAGTTGCTTTTTCCGCACAATTGCGGCCGGGCCTCCCTCAGGTACCTATCGACCATGCCGATCGCTTTTCGCCCCACCGGCACGATGCGTTCCTTGTCGCCTTTTCCGATACACCGCACACAACCGACCTTGCCGTCCAAATCGGAAACTCCCAGACTGATCAGCTCCGAAACGCGCAGTCCCGTCGAGTACAGCACTTCGAGCATGGCCCGATCCCTCAGCCCCAGCGGCGTTTTCTCGTTAGGTTGCGACAGAAGCCGCTCAACCTCTTCCAGGCGCAGGTAACCTGGCAGGGTCCGCCGGATTTTTGGAGATTCCAGATTCGCCGACGGATCGGCGGGGATGAGTTCCTGAATCTGCGCGAACCGGAAGAAATTCCGGAGCGTCACAAGTTGCCGGGCCACGGTCCGACTCTCCAGCTTCTGCCGGTAAAGTCCTGCCAGAAAATCCACTAGATCGTCTCGGCTGATGGCCTCGAGAGAAAGTTTCCGCTTCCTCGCAAAGGCATCGAATTTCACCAGATCTCGCTTGTAAGCGGAAACGGTATTCGATGAGAGTCCTTTCTCCACCTTCACGTGTGTCAGGAACCCCGAAATGGCCCCGGAAATTTCCATCATGGCTCCACAAAGCTCCCCGCGCGGCGTCGCACGGCGATTCCGTACACCTCCGCGATTTCATGGCAGCGGAAAATCCATGCCAGCACGAGATAGAGTGCGGTCGCGCCAACGATTAGCCCCGCAAAAACTGAGACTTGAATCAAGAATCCCGACTGAAGCGTGAAAGCCGTGTAGTGCATCCCGAACCAGCAGGCAATTCCCATGATGCCCGCACAGAGGCTTATCTTCAAAAAAGAAGTCACGATTTGCAGCGTGCCCATCGAGCCGTACCGCAACCGAAAAATGATAAAGAGGGCGAAGAAATCGAAGTAACACGCAATTGCGGTTGCCAGGGCCGGCCCGCCGTTCTGCACCCGCTTGAAGAAATATTCCAGGAAAACCACGTTCAAAACGATGTTGATCACCATCGATATCGAACCAATCAGCACCGGCGTCTTGGTATCGCGCGTGGAATAAAACGCCGGAACGATCAGCTTTACCGACGCCAGCGCGGGAAGCCCCACCGCGTAATACAGCAAAGCCCGCGCTGTCATGCGCGTTGATTCCGCGACGAACTGCCCGTGCTGGAAGAGCACTCGAATGATTGGCTCGCGCAGGATCATCAATCCCAGCGCCGCAGGCACCGTAATGAACGCCACGATGCGAACGGAAAACGCCAGCGTCTTCTTGAGCGCCCCATAATCATTGGCGGCAGCCTGATGCGACATCATCGGCAAAATTGCCGTCGCCACTGCGATGGCGTAGCCGCCCAAAACCAGTTCCATCACTCGGTCCGCCACATACAGCGCCGTCAAGCTGCCTCGCGGCATCTTCGCCGCATTCGCAAAGTATGTATCAACGAAAAAATTGATCTGCCCAATCCCGATCCCGAAGAAGCGTGGCACCATCAAACGCGCCACACTTCGAATGCCCGGATGATCGAAAGAGATCCCAAAGTTAAACTTCATTCCTTTCCGGACCAGCAGCGGCACCTGAATCAAGAATTGCAGCGCCCCGCCGACCAATACTCCTACGGCAAGGGAAACCGCCGGATCCTTGAAATATCTCCACACCGCACCAATCGAAAAAAGAATGATTGAGAGATTCAGAAAAACGGGCGTTGACGCAGGCAGGCCGAACATGTTGAAGCAATTCAAGATGCCCATGGCCAGGGCGGCAAGCCCGATGAAAAACAGGTACGGGAAAATGATGCGATTCAACCTTACAGCTTCATCCCAATGAACGCTCTTGTCGGCTGAGGACGTAAAGGTTTGAATGACCGCGGGAGAGAACACCATCCCTAGTACGGTGATGATGGCAAGAACCAGCGCCAGGGTCCAAAAAAGGCGATTCGCAAAGTCCCAGACTTCTTCTTTCGGTTTCTCCCGCATCCAGGTCGTGAACACGGGAATGAACGACGCCGTCATCGACCCTTCGCCGACCAGCCGGCGAAAGAGGTTTGGGATGCGGTATGCCAAAATGAAGGAGTCGGCGGCGAGCGAAGTTCCGAGGAGCAGGGCAAACCGCTGATCTCGAACGTAGCCGAGAACGCGGCTGACGATGGTGACCAGGGAGATGACGGAGGCCGACTTGAGGATATGCTTTTTATCGGTCAAAGCGCGGAACTCCCGGCCTAACCCCAATAAAAACAATAACTTGACAGGAAAAACCCGCTTAACATAACATACATCTTGCGAATTGGCAAATTGAGCTCTTCCCGCTCATGGATGTACTGATTCTTTGAAAAATCGCGCCCCAGCCTCTACGCACAAAAAAGTTATCGTTGTTCTAGCCGACAGAAAACCTCTGCGAGGCTATCTGAACGCTGGCTGGCTGGGGCAGACCGATTCTATTGACTTGCTCACCCAAGACGGTGCGCACCAGCAGATCCCTGTTGCCAAAATCCGTTCCATTTACTTCGTGCGCGAGTTTTCCGATGAGTTCGAACCCGAGCGCAAAGCATTCCTCAGCCGGCCCAAGCTGGACGGTCTCTGGGTCCGTCTGCGCTATATCGATGGTGAAACGCTGGAAGGCCTGATACCCAACGACCTGATCTCGCTGCTCGACAACGGCTTGCAAATTAGCCCGCCGGACCTAAATTCGAGTACGGATCGCATCTTCGTGCCGCGTTCTGCCCTCTCGGAGGTCACGGTTCTCGGCGTTGTTGGCATCGCCCGCCGCAAACCCGCCGCTGCCGCCGCTGCCGCTCAATCCCGCCTTTTCACCGAATAATTCCTCTCCTCGGACATGCTGTTCCGGCTGCAGGGAGCACCCTTAACACCGTGGACTTCGTCCGACGACATACCTGCTAATTTATTTTCAGTATTAGTTATTATCACAGATTCTCCTTGACATTTCCTTACCCTCTCCTGTAAATACTCCAGCGCACCGTCTACCGTTCTAACGGTAAAAACTTCCCTCCACGCTCTCACCGGTTTACCCCGAACGACTCCGGTGAGGGGTTACGACCCGAACGGTCCGTGGACCCTCTGCCAGGAGGTCTCATGATTCCATCGAAGCGCTGTCTCAATTTCTTTTTGGCCCTCTGCGTCGTTGGCTTCGCGCCGGTTGCTCGCGCACAGCTCACAAACGTTACCGCTGATCAGGCTGCGCCCATCCCGGAGTGGGCCACGACTACATCCACTTGCTCTCAGAGACGGTGAACCCCGCTGACGGCTCAGTCAGCGCGCGAATCAATGTACCGATGCCCAAGGGCCGAGCGCTGACGGTTCCTTTCGCTTTCGCGTACGATTCCAACGGCGTGCACTACATCCAAGGAGGACAGGGCGTAACATACTGGAGGACGGAAGGGCTGTCGATAGGGCTGTCAATCGGGCTGTCGCAAGGTGGTTGGACCTATACAGCCCCGCTCCTCACCACCTCTCAGGGCGCTAATGGCACCGGTATTTATCGCTGCTTTTACTGGACCGATTACCTCTTCCAAGACCCGCAAGGAAGCCGGCATGCACTCGGTCTCTCTAACATGAGTGCGACAGCGGGCTGCACTAATAATCCTCAGGTTACTGTTACCTCTGCGGGCGACGATACTTATGCGGCGATGACTCCAACGCCCACTGGCCCAAGCACAAGCGTTGTGGACCGAGACGGCACGGTCTTCCAGTTTTGCTGCCTTATTGCTGGTGGTGGGTTCAACCTCGCCGGTTCCGTCGAAGATCGCAACGGAAACGTGATCAAGATCACAGGAAACACGAGCGCCTTCAGCTATACAGATACGCTCGGCAGAACCGTCCTTAGCTCTAGCGGGTTTGGGACGACAGGCAACACAGTTACAGTTTCGGGGCTCTCCACGCCATACACAATCACTTGGGGCACAGCCACCTCAAACTTCACAGTAGGTTCAAAGGATGAGCACAGCCTTGTCTGCACTTTCCAGGGCAGCGATAACGAGACGCAATCAGTAATCCGAGCCATCACCCTCCCAAACGGCAAGCAGTATACCTTTAGCTATGACAGCGACGATCCTTCTAATACTCATCCTTTTGGCTTATTGACTCAAATCACCTATCCGAGCGGGGCCTGGGTGAAATATGTCTGGGGGTTCAACCCACTATCGATGGAAGTAAGTTTTACCGACTCACAAAACAACCCATTTGGCTGTGACTATCTATACGATACACCCGCAATCACGAGCCGCACTGTCAGTTTCGATGGAACGCATGTCGCGCTTACACAGAACTTCACTTATTCAACTACCTGGAACAGCCCAAACGCGGGTCCTTCAGGCTGGTCGTCAAAGCAAACCACCGTCACCACGACCGACCAGATCCGGGGAGGAACCTTCCAGACCATCTACACCTACGTCCCCTTCTACGTCGCTCGCAATGATCCGAACGGATACCCCTTCCCGGGACCCGCAGTCCCTCTTGAAAAGACCACCACTTACAAGGACTGGAACGGCGCAATCTTGAAAACTGTAACCAAGACCTGGCAAGATCAATTCTTGCTCACCGACGAAACTGTTCAGCTCGGCACGGGATCAACCGCTCCCACCTCGGATACGCACTATACCTACTACCCTGCCGCTCAAGGCTTCCAACTCCAGGAAAAAGACGAATACGACTTCGGGCCAGGTGCCAAAGGTTCCTTGCTCCGAAAAACTGTCCAGAACTACGCCGGCTTCCCCGCCACTCCCATTTTCCCCGCCAGTCCTTCGATACTGGATAGACCCTGCCAGATTGTCGTGAACGGCGGCAACGGCAGCCGCGTGGCTGAAACCGACTATTTCTATGACAACGGCTCGACGACAACTCCATGTGGCGCTCCTGGCACCCCCTCCGTCGCCGGTGTGGCTTATCTTACGGGCGAGGACGATACCAACTACAATTCCACCGCCCCACGCGGCAACGTGACCACCGCCACGCACAAATGCTTTCCCAGTTGCGCCGACGCGGTTACCACGTACGCGTACGACGAGGGCGGCCAAGTTGTTTCCACGACCGATTCGAACGCCAACACCACGCAATATTCCTACGCCGACAACTACACCGCTGGAACGGGCACGCCGTCCGGCAGCACCGATGCCTACTTGACAAAGATCACGCGGCCCGCGGTGAATGGCGTCAGCCACGTCCAGAGCTTCTCGTATGCCTATTCCGACGGCCAGCTCACGACCGCTACGGACGAAAACGGGCAGCCAACCAAATATTTCTATAACGACAGTTTGCGCCGCCTCACCGAAACCGATTATCCCGACGGCGGGCAAACCACTCTCTCCTACAACGATTCGGCACCTTCTCCCACTGTGACTACCTCCAGAAAGATGAATACTTCCGGCCAATCTATTTCGTCTCTGGGCGTCATGGACGGCCTCGGTCATGTTGTCCAGACCCAACTCACCACCGATCCAGATGGCACCGGCTTCACCGATACCACCTATGACGGTCTCGGGCGCGTTTTCAAGCAATCCAATCCGCACCGCTCCGCCGCTTCCTCAACCGATGGCACCACCACCTACGCCTACGACGCCCTCGGCCGGACCACTCAGGTCACCGACCCCGACAGTTCTACAGTGCTGACAACTTCCACCGGTCGCGCAGCGCAGGTTCAGGACGAAGGCAATGGTACACAGCGCGTCATCCGCGTCTCGCAGACAGACGGCTTAGGTCGCTTAGTCTCCGTATGCGAAGCCACCACCACTGCTCTCATTGGCTCGGCAGGCACGCCCGCATCTTGCGCCCAAGACATTCCCGCCACGGGCTTCTTAACGACCTATCAGTACGATGCATTGGACAATCTTCTCCAGGTCAATCAAGCGGGCCTTGGCGCTCGCAAATTGACCTACGACTCGCTTTCTCGCCTCACCAGTGCCACTAATCCCGAATCCGGCACGATCTGCTACGGAACTTACACTGCGGGAATTTGCCAAGGAAACGGATACGACGCCAACTCCAACTTGATTACGAAAACCGCCCCCGCTCCGAACCAAACCGGCACCGCTACCGTGACGACCACTTATGCTTATGACGCCCTCAACAGACTTTTGGCTAAATCCTACAGCGATGGATCAACTCCGTCCGTTTCCTTCCTTTACGATGTCACTCCAGGGGCACCTCGGCAGAACGCCGTTGGCCGTCTAGTAGAGACGATCGTCAACAGCAGTAGTACTGCGCATTGCCCATTAACGCTCTTTGACTATGATCCTATGGGCCGGATCGTGCAGCATACGTTTTATCCACCTTCAGACTGTAGTTTCGGCAACATTCGTTTCAACTACAGTTATGACTTGCTTGGAAACAAGACGTCTGAAGCAGACGATCTGCAAAATACCATCAGTTATGGCTATAGTTCGGCCGCGCGCCTCACGACTGTCAGCTACAGCCCTCCGAGTGCGAACATCCCTGCAACGCTAATGTCAGCTGTACACTATAACGCTCTGGGGCAGGGCACATCGGACACCCTCGGGGACGGCGAGGTTGAATCGTTTACTTTCGCGAACCGTGGGTGGCTCCAATCTTCTAGTGCCACTGTACTTAGCACGAACATTTACTCACTGAGTCTTTCACACGCCCCCAATGGCAACGTGACTGCCGCCAACGACAGTGTTAACGGAAATTGGACGTACGGCTACGATCCCTTTAACCGCTTAACGTGCGCGAACTTGAGCAACGGAACATGCGCCGCTCCCACGAATGGTCATTCCACTTATAACTACCTGTACGATCGCTTCGGCAACCGCTGGCAGCAGAACGGGCCTCAATCCTTTATCGCCACCTTCACCGGCAACAATCCCACGAACCCCGCCAACAACAACCGCATGGACGGGTTCTCTTACGACGCTGCAGGCAACCTGTTGAACGACGGAGTTCACAGCTACACCTACGATGCCGAAAACCGCATCATTAACGTAGATGGAGGGTCCACGGCAACTTATGTTTACGACGGCGAAGGGCATTCTATCCAAAAGACCATCACTGCAACGTCGAATCAGTACGAAACGCCTGGCACGTGGTACTTCCTTTACGACCTCGAAGGGCGATTCTACGCCGAGCTTAATCCAGGCACATTCTCACGCGGTGACGTCTATGCGGGCAACCGTCACCTGACTACCATCTTCCAAGGCAACGCCTACTTCGATCACCAGGACCAGGTAGGCACGGACCGCGCCCGCACCTGGGTCACAGGGACCCAAATATACAACTACACGACCACCAGTCTGCCCTTCGGTGACGCTCTCGCCCAGTCCCCCTCCCCGAATGCCATCGAGACCCCAGTCAACTTTACTGGTCAGCGACGCGACCCCGAATCCGGCCTCGACGACTTCACGGCTCGTTACTACGGCTCTTCACTGGGACGCTTCGTGTCGCCGGACCCGGACAACGACAGTGGCTTTGAAAATCAGGACGATCCACAGAGCTGGGACGCCTACTCCTATGTGCGAAACAATCCGCTGAATCTCACGGACCCCGACGGTAAAGTCTTTTGCAGAACAGTTACGGGTTCTAAAGAGGGCGAAGGAGTAACCCAGATATGCGACGTCACGAATTCTGATTACGTGAAAGATCCGAAGGAATATGACGCCCAAGGTTACACACACTACGACTGTAGCTGCGACACCGACAGAGACAAAGGCAACTACAAAATCTACCTCTTAGCTAAATCAGAGAGGGGGGCTCCAGACATTTCGACTGACATCTTGCAGCTGTATGGCCTAGCTTCAGGCGTAAAAGGCTTATTTAGCCTTGGGCGACTTGCCGTGGGGGGCATCGCTGACCTGTTTGCAGGGGGTGCCGAAGCCGCCGGCGAGTTAGCTCCAGGTACCGTCTTCAACGCTGGCAAAGGATTGCTGCAAGGCGAAGCCGAGTTAAGCTCTCATGCCGCCGAACAGGCGGTGTTCAAGGGCCTAACAAAGGAAGAAATCGCCGAGGCCCTGAGCCACGTTCCCAAGCAAGAAGCCGGGCGCGGGTCAGTGCTCCGCTTTAGAGGGCAAGCAGCCGAAGTCAGAGTGAACAGGGTGACCGGAACCATAGTCACGGTAATTCGCTTCCTGTCGCCTGGCGCCCCGAGTCCATTACATTGATACACATGACGAGAGCTGCATTTTCGCAAAAAGTAGTTGCCGAAAGCACGGAGTTGGTGTGCGTCTATCTGCGAAACGGCGTCAAGGCTGTACAGCAGAAACGGGGCGAGATAATCCTGAACCTCAACCGTTCCGGAAACTGGGTGCCTGGCCTTGAAATAGTGGGTGGATTTGTGCCGTTTTCGATCGAGAAAGCTGTTCGTCCATTCGAACCTGTTATGCCAGAACCTAGTGCTCGATGGCCTGGAACGGTCACATACGATCCACAAGCAGACGCGGCCTTCATCTACCTGGAGTACGATTCCAGATTCGCCCAGTTGACACCACAAGAGCAGGTCGAACTAAAAACCGTCTCTTACTCTGTCAACCCAACAGCCACGTACGGGTTGGATGACCAGGGAGGGCTTGTCTGGGTCAAGATACCCGTGGCTGATTTAGCGGGATCGGTGGACCAATTTCTTCAGCTTCTCCGGAGGTAGTCAGTCTAGGAGAGCTGCCTACTTCGAGAGCATCTGAAGGTGTTCCTCCCTGGACCAGGGCAATTTCAGGGCCGGGCTTGGGTCGACGCTGACTGGGGGCTTCTGGCGACCTACCCCTTAGCTCTGCGCAGGAGGCCATTTGGGGCCCTCTAAGCCTCAGCTAGAGGCTTCGCACTGTGGAAGCTCCGCCCCAGGCTCGATCCTGGTCTGCCTGAGCTGCTGAGCTGCCCCCTAGATTCGCGCAGGGGATCATATGAGGTCCTCTGAGTCCCGAGTAGAGTCTTCGCTCGGCGGAATCCCGCAGCCCGACCCCTCGATCTTCCCGTTCCACCTCCAAAAATCGCCATTCAACCCGCTAATTCCACCATTCCCTGAATAACCATTCGGTTATCGTCACCTGCATGCTACCATTCCGCGTGTTTACTCGATCCCAGCTCGCTTCGTCAGACCGCCTGCCTACCCTGACAGGCTTCCCCGCTCCTCAAAGGTCTTCTAGTTATTCAACCCCTTTCCCTTCAACAACTTCCGGACTCTTTCGCGCAATAGACGCTCCACAACCCCTTTGTCTTCAATCGCTTCCGGACTCTTTCCATCGCAATGGGGGTGTATACCCCCCTCTCAAACGGAATACCTTCCACCAAGGAGTCTCTCGCAAACTGGAGATTCGACCCAGCTTGGACCCCTGGTCTTCGTTCTTCACGAATCACCAGTCACCAATCACGATTCACAAGTCACGGGTCACGTCTCGCGTGGCATTCCCCCGTCTGTACTTCTCTCGCTGCGCTGTGCGAGACTCGCAGGCAGCGTTGAGGAGCCATCCATGAAACTTGCCGAAATCGCGCGGAAGCTCGGATGCCGCCTTGAAGGCGCCCCGGAAACAGAGATTCACGGCGTCGCCGGAATCGAGCATGCCGAATCCGGTCAGCTCACCTTCCTCGCCAACCGGCGCTACTTCCCTCTGATGAAAACAACCCGCGCCTCGGCGGTTCTAGTCGAAGAGGGTGTTGTCGTCGAACGCTCGCCGGGCCTGTCGCCACTCTCTATCCTGCGTTCACCCAATCCTTACCTGGCCTTTGCCCACGCTCTTGAGCTTTTCTATCAGCCGCCGCGCTATGCTCCCGGCATCCACGCCACAGCGGTAATTGCCAAGACCGCCAGCATCGGAGAGGGCGCGCATATTGGTCCCTATTGCTTCATCGACGAAGAGTCGAGTATTGGCCCCAATGCTGTCTTGCACAGTTTCGTCACCATCTACCGCGGCGCAAAGATCGGTGACAGTTTCTTCGCTCACGCGCATGCCGTTGTCCGCGAATTTTGCCGCATCGGCAACCGCGTTATCCTGCAAAACGGCGCGATTATAGGTGGCGATGGCCTGGGCTTTGCGAAACAAAAAGATGGTTCCTGGTACAAGATGGCACAGTCCGGCCCGGTTATCCTCGAAGACGACGTCGAAGTCCAGGCCAACACCTGCGTCGACCGCGCCACCGTGGGCGAAACTCGCATTGGACGCGGGACTAAACTCGACGACCTTGTCCTGATTGGTCACGCTTCACAAGTCGGCGAAAACACCATGATTTGCGGACAGACAGGCCTTGCAGGCTCAACGAAAATCGGCAATGGCTGCATTCTGGCGGGTCAGGTCGGAAGTTCCGGCCATCTTACCGTCGGCGACGGCGCCATCATTACCGCGGGGAGCGGCATTCCAGGGGATGTCCCGCCCGGCGCCATCCATTCGGGAAAACCTGCAGTCGACAACCGCCTATGGCTGAAGATTACAGCCGCTCTCAACCGTTTGCCGGACATGCTCAAGCGCGTTCGGGATCTCGAAGCGCAAATCAAGGAATTGAAGACTCGGTGAAGGACCAGCGAGAGTGCTCAATCCCGACCATTTTCACGAAGCCTCGCGTCCTTGCCCTTGGTAGTCAAGCGGCCGTTGGTCGGGCGGTAGCCCCGCGGCCAACACTTCACGCACCCGCTCATTTAATTCGTCTCTTTGCTCCAGCGAGTACTGCGAAGCATCGATCGGCTCCAGAAACTCCACCAGAATTTCACCGGGGTGAATTACGAGGGAACGCTTTTCCATGATGCGATGCGCGCCCGAACATGCCATCGGGACGATAGGCACGCCTGCCTTGATTGCCATAACCACGGCGCCCTTTTTGAACTGCTGCAGGCGACCATCAGGGCTCCGCGTGCCCTCTGGATAAATCAAGAACGATTGCCCCGCTCGAAGAGCTTCCGTAGCTTTTTCCACGCTTGCAATCGCTGAGTCTCGTTTGCTCCGGTCTACAGGTATGAAGCGTGCCAGTTGAAACGCTTGTCCCACGATTGGCCACTTGAAAAGCGATTGTTTCAGGATAATCGCAATCCGGCGGGGTATCGCCCCTACGACTGCCGGGGCATCCGCGGAGCTCGTATGATTGGCCGCAAAAACGCACGCCCCGGCAGGAATTCTCTCTAACCCCTCGATTCGAACTCGGACGCCGACGGCTCGCACGAAAAACATCACGCCCTTCACACCCGCCCAATAAAGCGGGTCAATGTGATTCGTGAGCAGCGAATAGATGAGGAGCGGCGGCCCCACGAGCAAAATATAAATGCTCAGGAAAACCGCAATGAACAGCGTGCGCAGCATTGAATTTGCAAGCCTTTTCCAGTCGCAAACACTAAGCCGGTACAAATGTAATTCGTCATCAATATTTCATCGGGGAGCAGCGGGTTGCGTTTCCCCGTGAAGCAATCCATCCCGTATACGCCTCGCCTTCTCCCCTGCCTTGGAATTCTCCTCCACCTGGTAATAGGTTTCTGTCACCTCGCCCAGGCGGAACTCCAGCTTTATTTCCCGCTCGTCTCGTCTTACGACAAGCCGAAGCACATTCCCCGCGCTCTGCGCGCGCGCCCATTTCTCCAGCCGGCGTGGAGGATCACCGCCATTCCATTTCACGATTACGTCGCTCGACCGGAGCCCCGCCTTTGCGGCCGCACCTCCCGCCTCCACCCCGCGAACCACCAGGCCAACACCTGCTTCGCGTTCGGCCAAGAACCCGAGCGTGGCCCGTTTGCGCTGGCTTGCGTTCAACTGAAGCCCCGCGAGCGGCAGCAACTGCTCATACGGAAATGGCTCTGTACCCGATACGTATTTTTGAAAAAACTCTTCAAGAGATCCGCCCGCTACTTTCTCGGCCACAAGCCGGATGTCGAGACTCTCCCGGTAATACTTGCCTTCTTTTGCGAACTCCGCATTCATCGCCCGCAGCACATCATCCAAACTTTTCTCGTCGTTGGTCCTGTCACGAATCAATACATCCAGCAGAAACCCTAGAATTTGCCCCTTCGTATAATAGGAAACACTGTATTCCGGTTCGTTGTAGAGAGGGTATTTTTCGAGCCAGGCGTCGAGGCTTGATTGCTCAGCACTTTGCCAGCGATTCGCCGGACGGGCTTCGAGTTCCGTAATCCCGCCGCTCAAATCCCCATAGAACTGCCGCTTGCTCCAAATGCCCGTGCGCACCAGGGTGTACGAACCATATGTGCTCGTTACGCCCTCCGCGAACCAAAGTGCCCGCGTGTATTGTCCTTTCGCATAGTCCACCGGTTCCAGCGACGCCGGACGTATCCGCTTCACGTTCCACAGATGGAAAAATTCATGCGCGGAAACGCCCGCCAGATACTCGCCCGAGGGAGCGGAGATTGCCGTCGAGTTCGCGTGCTCCATCCCGCCGCCACCGCCGGCCGCGACCTTTCCGAAGTGAAAAATAAACGTGTAGTGTTCGAACGGCGCTCCGCCCATGAGTTTGATCTCATACTGGCAAATGCGCGTAAGTTCTTCCTCGACCTGCTTCTTTTTCCAGTTGTCCCCATGGATGACCACGGTAATCCCCGGCGAAACATCGGGCAAATCGAACTCTTCGAATTTCCCGGCCTCGATCGGAGCATCGACAATCGCATCGTACCCGCTCGCACTCTCGGGGCAAGTCGGCTGGTCAAAAACCATTTTGCACCCTTCGAGCAATGCTCCGTTTGCCCGCCATTCCCTCGGGAAATCCATGATGGCCAGGTTCACTTTTTCCTGCTGACGATCCACAACGTACATGAGCAGCATCGCAAAATTGATAAAAGCATGCTCGCTGTTCAACTGCGCCGCGAACGGCCCCGGTTCGTCCCAGTAGGTCGCATATTGAATCCTCACGGTTCCCGCCGCCGCAACGCGCCATGTCTGCTTGTCGAGCTTCTCGATCGGAACTCTTTGCGCTCCCACGAAGGCTTCTACCTGTTGCATGTGGCTGCTGAAATCGCGAATCTGATAGAGCGCGTTCCATGCAGGCATCTGCACCTTCACTTCCGTGGAAACATCGGGGATCTGCATCGTCACATGAAAGAGATGATTTTCCGGATGCGCGAGCGAAACTTCGTACCGAATCGTTCCCCAACTCGTTGAAACGCAAGGTAGAAAGTAAAGTACGAAGAATGCAGCGGCCATCGCGCACCGTCGCAAGACTGAATTCAAATTCACTTGACGCTGGCCTCGGAAGGCAGTGTCGCTGGCAGCGCCAGCCGCTTCAGCAATTTTTCGCACAAGCCGTCGAAACTCCCGTTGGACATCACCAATAGCAGATCGCCTTCCTTGACTTCTCCGCAAAGATATTCGGCGATCTGATCGGCGCTTGGAAAAACCTGCGCATCTTTGCCCAGTCGACGCATGCTTTCCGCGACCCAACCCGGATCAAGACGGTTTTCCTCGCCGAGCTGTTGGGCGCGGAACACTCCCCCCAGAATCACGCGATCCGCTTGAGCAAGCGCCTTCGGCAGCGATTCTTCGAATACCTTGCGTCTCATCGAATTTGACCGCGGCTCCAGAATCGCCCAGACTCGCCGCCCCGGCCATCGTCCGCGCGCCGCCTCAATCGTTGCGCGAACCGCCGTCGGGTGATGCGCGAAGTCGTCAACGATCAGCGCGCCGTTGACCTCTCCTTTCACGTCCATTCGCCGCTTCACGCTACGAAACGTCGCAAGCGCCTTCGCGATCGCTTCCGCGCTGATTCCTCTCCCATGCGCCACGCCCATCGCAGCCAGTGCGTTCAGCACGTTGTGCCGGCCCGTCGACAAAAGTCTGAACTCTCCCAGAGGTTTGCCGCGGTGAGCTACGCGAAAGCTCATGACTTCGCCCTCGACCCGCACCTCGCTGGCGGCCCAGTCGTTTGCCGCCCCGAAACCATACGTTTCCACGGGACAAAACGCCTTCTCCGCAGCCCGCCGCAGCGCAGGCCCCGATTCTTCGGTATCGCCCCAGATCACCACTCGCCCGCTTCGCGGCACGAGATTCACGAGGCGACGAAACGCAAGTTCGTACATCGCGAAGTTCGGATAAATGTCCGCGTGATCGTATTCGAGCGAAGTCACGATCAGATCGTCGGGATGGTAGTGAAAGAATTTCGGCCCGCGGTCCCAGAAGGCGGTCTCGTACTCATCTCCTTCGAGGATGAATTCCTCTCCCCCTCCAAGTCCGTAACTCTTCCCGAAATTTTCCGCAACCCCGCCCACAAGAAAGTTTGGCTTCTTCCCGGCCGTTTCAAATATCCACGCCGCCATGGCCGTCGTCGTCGTCTTTCCGTGTGTACCGCTCACTACGATCGAATAGTGCCCCGGCAGAAACTCTTCTTCCAGAATCTCCGGCAGCGATCGGTAAGGAATCTTCCGGTCGAGCACGTCTTCCAGTTCCGGGTTTCCGCGCGCGATGACGTTACCAACCACCACCAGATCAGGCGTCGGTTGGAGATGCGCGGAATCGAACGTATTAAAAAAAGAAATTCCCAGTTTCTCGAGCAGCGTGGATGCCGGCGGATAAACTCCCGAATCCGATCCAGTCACTCGAAACCCTCGTTCCCGCAGCATTCCCGCCAGCGGAGCCATCGCCGAACCGCCGATTCCGATCACGTGGATGTGTTTCTTCTCACTCATGGCACCACCGCGGGTTCCAGAACCTCAAGGACGCCTTCTCCCTTCGCGCTAAGCTGTGCTTTCACTCCCAGCGGCACCGTGAGCATCGGCCGCTGCGTGTGCCCCACAGGCGCTCCGAAAACCACGGGAACGCCCAGCGCCCCAAGAATTCGTGCGCAGACATCTCTCACCGTCGGGCTCCCCGCCATCGGCGGTTCGCATTCGGGAAAGTCACCCAGCACGATTCCGCGAATTCGGTCGAACTTACCCGCCTGCCTCAAATGCATCAACGCGCGATCTACCTGCCACGGTTTCATCCCGCGGTCCTCCAGGACCAAAATCGCCCCGCGCGTCTCCAGCTCCCATGGCGTTCCAATCGTCGTCTCCACCAGCGTCATGCATCCACCAAGAAGTCTTCCCTCCGCTTTTCCGGGCACGATGGTATCCCCGTTAAGTTTGACGGACCAGCTCCCGCGATCCGTCTGCATCGAGCGTAAGAAGCACTCCTTGTCATACCCGCCGTTCGCACTGGGCCCCGCGTCAAAACCCGCCGCAATCATCGGACCGTAAAAGGTCACCCACCGGTAGCGCTCCCACAAATAAATCTGCAGCGTGGTTAAGTCGCTGAAACCTATGACGCACTTTGCCTCGCCGAAACGAACGCGCGAAACCGCCTCCAGCAGGTAATTGGAACCGTAACCCCCTCGCATCGCCACCACACCATCCACACGCTTGTCCTTCATCAACCCTACAAACTCTTCGCCGCGCGCCTTCGCCGATGCGGCAAAGTACCCTTCTTGCGTGTGGGATGGCAGCGACTCCACGGCAAAACCCAAACGCTGCAATTCCTCGCGACCTGCTTGTGCTTTTGCGGCATCTGCAGGGGAAGCGGGAGCAAATACAGCCAAGCGTGAACCGGCCTTGAGCGCTCGGGGCTTCTGCGGGCGCCCAAGAGCCGGCGAGATTCTCCGCCCGGGCTTCTTCATTCCTGGCGGCCCTCGAGCGGAACAACCTCGGTCATGGTTCCCGGCCGGTTCAGCTGCGTGAGAATCTCTTCCTGCTGTTTATGGCTGGCGTTCACCTCAAACTCCACCACGGACTTGTCGCCCAGCATGGACACTCGAAAGTGCCGCATCGGGATTCTCATCTCGGACAAGAAGCGTTGCACTTCCGTGGAGACGCTGTCGGCGTGACTGGTCTGCACCCGGAAAACCATCACCCGCCTCTTCAAGTTAAAGCGTTCCGCGCCCCATCCGATAACAATCAACCCGAACAAAACGAGCCCCGTCGCGTAGGACGCAACCGCGTAAAGTCCCCCGCCCGCCGCCATCCCGATGGCGGCCTCGGCAAAAATCGTGGCCGCCGTCGTCAACCCGACGACGCCCCCCGCTTCCCGCAAAATCGCCCCAGCGCCTAGAAAACCAATGCCTTGCACGATGTTCGACGCAATTCGCGTCGACCCTGTATCCCCGAAGCGCTGCGCGATTTCCCCGGACAGAATGGTGAAAAGAGCCGACGCCAGACAAACAAAGAGGCTCGTGCGAATACCCGCCGGTCTACGGTGCACTTCACGCTCGATGCCGATTAACGCGCCAAGCACCGCGGCCACCGTCAAGCGCAACACAATTTCGTGGAGAGGAAGCATGGATCTCGCGGACCCCTGTCCGCCTGAGCGCGATTCTACTATTTACAATTTGAATTGCGTCAATTTCGCAAAGTGCCGTGCCCTGGCGTGCATCTCGCTGCGCTTCAGTGCGCTCAGCCGCTCGAGCCCGAATCGCTCCACCGCGAAACTTCCCATCACCGACCCATAGACCATCGCGCGGCGTAGCGCCGCATCCGATTTCTGCCCGGCGCCTGCCAGGTAGCCCATGAATCCCCCCGCAAAACTATCCCCCGCGCCCGTCGGGTCGTGCGGCTCCTCCAGCGGAAATGCGGGCACGCAGAAAACGCCGTTCTTGTCCACCATCATCGCGCCATGCTCGCCGCGTTTCACCACGAGTGTGGTCGGGCCCATCTTGAAGATATGCTTCGCTGCCCGCAGCAAGTTGTGCTCGTTCGAAAGCTCCCGCGTCTCCGAGTCGTTGATCATCAGAATATCCACGTGACGCAGCGTCTCGCGCAGTTCCGCGTTGCTGCGTTCGATCCAGTAGTTCATGGTATCCAGCGCCGCGAGCTTTGGTTTTCCATTCACCTGATGGAGCACGCTGCGCTGTAGGTCCGGCGCGATGTTCGCCAAAAAAACGTATTTCAAGTTTCGGTATTTTTCTGGCAGTCTCGGCTTGAATTCCGCGAATACATTCAGTTCCGTCGCCAGCGTCACCCGCTCATTCAGATTCTCCGAATAGCGCCCCGCCCAGAAGAATGTCTTGCCCGGCGCGTGTTCCAGCCCTTCTGTGTCAATGTGCCGCCCACGAAAGATTGCCGCGTCCTTCTCCGTGAAATCATCGCCCACAATCGCGACGACGCTCACGTGCGCAAAAAAACTCGCCGCCACCGCAAAATACGTCGCGGCGCCCCCCAGCACCCGGTCCACCTTGCCGTACGGACTCTCCAGCGCATCAAACGCGACCGAACCCACCACGAGTAAAGACACATTCTTCTCCTAGGAAATGTATTTTCCGATGATCACCGCAAGGCGTTTCTTTGTCGCCTTCGGCACCAGCTTTGCATCCGTAACCAGCGAGTGCTGCAGAGCGCTGCCGCACTTGCAGCTTCGCTCCGCAGGCATGGCGCGCACCGCTTCGCGCAACACGCGCTGCGCATTCTCCGCATTTTGGTTCAGCGTTGCGAGGATCTGCGAATACGTCACGGAATCATGCTCCGGATGCCAGCAGTCGTAATCCGTGATCATCGCGAGCGACCCATAGCAGATCTCCGCTTCCCGCGCCAGCTTCGCCTCCGTCACGTTGGTCATGCCGATCACTTCGAAGCGCAGTTGCCGGTGCATGTGTGCTTCCGCCAAGGTAGAGAATTGCGGCCCCTCAATGCATACGTACGTTCCGCGCCGGTGCACTTTCACCGCGCAATGGATGCTCGCGTCAGCCAGTACGCCGGACACCTGCGCGCAGGTCGGCTTGTCAAACGCGACATGCGCCACCAGCCCCTCGCCGAAAAACGTGGATACCCGCAATTTTGTCCGGTCCACAAACTGGTCCGGTACCAGAAATTCCCCCGGCCGCACATCTTCCCGCAACGATCCGACCGCGCTAACCGAAATAATGCGATCCACGCCCAGCGACTTCATCGCATAAACATTGGCGCGAAAATTGATCTCGCTGGGCAAAATTCGGTGCCCGCGCCCGTGCCGCGCCAGAAAAGCAACGCGCTTCCCTTCCAGCTGGCCCAAAACAATCGCATCCGAAGGATCGCCAAACGGCGTCTTGACCCGAACCTCGCGCGCGCCTGTCAGCCCGCTCATCGCATAGATTCCGCTTCCGCCGATGACTCCAATCGTCGCTTGCGGTTCTCGGCTACCGCGTTTTGCCTTTTTACTCTTCACAGCCGCCATTTGGTCTCTCCGTTTAGTCCGTTGATCTGCGTCGATCGGTTTGCAGGGGAACTTCTCCTACTCGCATCCTCAGCCGCTTCAACCCGCCAAGCCGCTCTTTGCCAGAATTTCCTTCACCGCCGCAAACGGATCTTTTTTACGCTGCGCGACCTCCAAAGCCAGCTCCTCCAGTCGCCTCTGCCCCTCGGCGCCGCCCAGCGCTTTTTCCAGCAGCCGAGATTCCAGGAGTTCCACCAATCGTCTCTTCCAATGCTCGACGTGTTTGCGCTGACGCTCCCCGCTCGTTTCAAAGTGCTTTCGAAATTTTCCAATCGTCTCCGCCAGTAAGTCGATCCCCTTGTTCTCCGTCGCAACCGTACGCACGACCGGCGGATGCCACCCATCGCGCGGCATCACCAGCGAAAGCATCGCCATCAACTCCTGCTCCAGCCGCTCCGCTCCTTGCCGGTCTGCTTTGTTCAAAACAAAAATATCGCCGATCTCCATGAGCCCGGCCTTCATGCTCTGGATATCGTCGCCCAGGCCCGGCACCATCACCACGAGCACGCAATCCGCCAGCCGCACGATGTCCACTTCATCTTGCCCGACTCCCACCGTTTCAATCAGCACTTGCTGCTTGCCCGCCGCATCCAACAGCAGCGCCACTTCCGCCGTCGCCCTCGCCAGTCCTCCGAGAAATCCCCGCGTCGCCATCGACCGGATAAACATCCCGGAATCGCCCGCGTGTCCCTGCATCCGGATGCGGTCGCCCAGAATCGCTCCGCCAGTATAGGGGCTCGTCGGATCGACCGCGATCACCCCCACTTGCTCTTGTTGTTTGCGGTAGTGCGCCGCCAGCCTGTCCGCCAGGGTGCTCTTGCCGGTTCCTGGGGCGCCGGTAATTCCCGTGAGATAGGCGCGTCCCGTGAAAGGAAACAGCAGCCGCAAAAGCTCTTCCGCTTCCGGCTGATGGTTTTCGATTGCCGTGATCGCGCGTGACATCGCGCGCACCTCACCCGCGCGCACCTGTTCCGCCCACTTCTCAGCAGTCACGGACATGGCTTTCCTGGGTAACTCTCGGCCAGGCTGGATGCACCAGGCTATTATTTCTTGCCGAGTAGCTGGCGGGCAATGACCAATTTCTGAATTTCGCTGGTGCCTTCCCCAATCGTGCACAGCTTCACGTCGCGGTAATACTTCTCCGCCGGATAGTCCTTGATGAAGCCATACCCACCGTGAATCTGCACGCATTCGTTGGC
>JBIOGB010000039.1:0-39017 GCA_044447665.1 Candidatus Acidiferrales bacterium
CACCTTGATCACCGCGCGCGCGTCCCCAAACAAGATCTCCGCCGCCGCTTCCACGATGCGCGTCTTGCCCGAACCCGTCGGCCCCAGAAACAGCAGATTCCCCACCGGGCGGCCGGGAGAATTCAATCCCGCGCAGAAGACCTGGTACAGGTCCACCAGCGCCTGCACGCCCTCTTCCTGCCCCACGATCTTGGCCGCCAGGGAAGTCTGGAAGTCGAGCGTATCGGTGCTGCGTTTGCTAGGGTCGAGTGGAAGGATGTAGTCGCTCATGGCCGCCTCCTAGCGAGCCGGGAATCCCAACTCAAATTGTCGCTGAAGCGCGCGCGCCCCTGGTCAAGATGGTTCAGTTTAACCTGAATGGTTGGCAGCAAAAGACGTAATTGCATGAGAATTTCCTGAGCCATAACTGGTGAATCGGAAATCCGCGCACGCTGCCCCAGGCGCGCGAGATGGAGCTGCCGCACTTTGTCCCGGTACCGCACATTGTTCACCAGGCAAATCAAGTTTCCTTTGCGGCGGACAAAAGCCATCACGTCACCTCGAAATCGCGTTTGTGCTTGAAGCGTATGGAGCTTTCACTCCACCCGTCAACACAGGGTGCGTATTAGCGCAAACGGTTGCGTCCCATGCATTATTGTCTGAAAGCAGCCACTCTGGTTCGGAACAGTTCATCACTTTTTTTGCTGCGTTCCATCCATCTCTTGCATCGTCATCCACTGATCTCATCTCTCTACCGCTACAGGTTAGATGCTTGGTTTGTGCTTCCGCTGCAGAATCCAACCAAGATTCCGGAACAACTTACCACTGACCACTCACTCCACTAAACACGCGAGCTGTATTTTTGTCTTGTTGCGTTATGCTAACATTTCTGGCTTGGTGCGCGAATCTTGCATGAGGTTGATTCAAAATGTCTTGGGATCCGGTCTACCGGCTCGTGCAACAAATTCCCCGCGGAAGGGTTCTAACGTATGGGGCGCTTGCCAAAACTTTGCGGCTCCGCGGCGGCGCACGCAGCGCAGGCCGCGCCATGGCCGCAACTCCTTCCGGAAAAGGTATTCCCTGGCACCGAGTGGTTGGCGAGCGCGGCAAGATTCTCATTCGTGAGCCATACGCCTCCCTACAGACAAAGCTGCTCGAGAGTGAAGGGGTCAAGGTAGTCGAATTTCGCCTCGACCTCAAACGCTACCTATGGACGCCGCCCCGTAATCGCAGATCGAAATAGGCGACCCCAGCCACCATCCCCAAAAGAATCGCAGGCAGTTTCTTGCCGCCGCGTTGCAGCGCAAACACCCAACTGCTGTATCCTATAGGCTCTCTGGCCATGCCGAATCCCATCCTGCAAGTCGAGAACCTCGTGAAAAGGTACGGCGATGTCGAAGCCGTTCGCGGCGTCACTTTCGCCGTGGAAGAAGGCGAGGTGTTCGGCCTGCTCGGTCCAAACGGCGCCGGCAAGACAACCACGGTTGAGATTCTCGAAGGGCTGCGTACGCTCGACGGCGGGAGCGTCTCCGTTTGCGGGTTCGACCCACAACGGGACGCGGAAGCCCTAAAACATGAAATTGGCGCGGCGCTGCAATCCACGTCCCTGCCCGATAAGCTGCGGGTCATGGAGGCGCTACGCCTCTTCGCCAGCTTCTACAAACGGCGCCGCGATCCTGAGGAGCTGCTCAAACGCTTTGGTCTCGAGGAAAAGCGCAACACATTTTACAACCAGCTTTCCGGCGGGCAGAAGCAGCGCCTCGCTCTCGCCATGGCGCTCGTCAACGAACCTAGGCTTTTGTTTCTCGATGAGCCGACCGCCGGCCTCGATCCGCAGGTTCGCCGGGAGATTTACGACATCATCGAAGAGCTGCGGCGGGATAAGAAAACTATCGTCATGACCACGCATTACATTGAAGAGGCGGAACGGCTGTGCGATCGCGTGGCGATTGTTGACCATGGAAAAGTGATCGCGCTCGGCACACCGCGCGAATTGAAAGCGCGCTCCGGCGGCGCCACGCGCATTGAGGTGCGGCTTTCCAAGCCGGAATCAAACGGCGTCCTCAAGAACCTCGAAGGGGTGACAGACGCCCGCGAGGTTGACGGCAGCTATGTGATGCATTCGAATCGCCCCCCACAGACGATCGTGTCCCTGGTCAAGCACCTCGAACTCCAAGGCAACGAACTCGTCAGCCTGGAGATCGCTTCGCCTTCTCTCGAAGACGTTTTCATCGAACTCACAGGAAGGAGGCTACGCGATTGAAAAACTTCGCCGCACTCACGCGTATGCGCGTCCAGCTTGCTTTTCGCAACAAAATGTTCTTTTTCTTCGTGATTGTGTTTCCCTTCGCCATTTTCTTCCTCTATGCGGCGGTGTTCGCCAAGAGTGTGCCCCAAACGGTGGGTTTTTATCTCGGTCCGGTCCTCGCTTTTAACGTCATGGGAAGTTTCTGGGGACTCAGCGCCACTCTTGTCATGTTCCGGGAGCAAGGAATCCTTCGGCGATTTCATGTTGCTCCGGTGACCTCCAGCGATATGCTCGCATCGAGCATCGTCGCCAACTACATCCTCACCCTGCCCATCATCCTTCTCGAATTGCTTTTTGCTCGCGTCATCTTCCACGTTCCGAGCCTCGGCAACCCCTTTTCTCTTTTTATCCTGATCTCGGTCGGCATCATCGCCTTTGGTTCGCTCGGCCTGGTCGTTGCCAGTGTCACCAACACCATGCAGGAAACGCAGGTGCTCAACCAGCTTCTGTGGCTGCCCTTGATCTTTCTCTCCGGAGCCACTTTTCCTCTCGCCTATTTACCGCGCCCCGTGCAGCGCTTTGGCTTATTTCTCCCGGCCACCTACCTCGTCAACGGCCTTCAGCAAACTATCGTAAATTCCGCCACTCCCTGGAGCCGTTATGCGGAGATCCTTTCCCTTGCGTGCTGGGCTGGCCTCACATTTTTCCTGTCCGCCCAGCTGTTCCGCTGGGAACCAGAATCCAGGATTCCGCGCCGCGCAAAACTCCTGGTCGCAGCTACCGCGATTCCATTTCTCCTCCTAGGGGTCGTGGAGAACCGGTCCGATCGCATTCTCCTCGAGGCCAAATCGGCATTCGTTGCACTCACCTCGCCCATCTCCGCGCCGAAATCGGACTCCGCCGGCGCGCCAGGCAAGCCTGCAACTGACGCGAACCCCTCCAGCAACGAGCAAAAATAATCGGGGTACACGCCAAATTGGTTTTGGATACTTCCCTACTAGTACACACCGCGCATTGACGCTTGCCGCTCCGTGCCGTATTCTGCGTTTTCGAGCCGCGGGACGCGAAACGCGCTACACAATAAGGGAGCCATCATGCCGATTCAGAAGACCGAGAAAATCTGGCACAACGGAAAATGGATCAATTGGGACGACGCCACGCTGCACGTGCTTTCGCACGTGGTCAGCTATGGCTCCGCGGTCTTTGAGGGCATTCGCTGCTACAACACGAAACAGGGGCCCGCGATTTTTCGTTTGCGAGAGCACATGCAGCGCCTGATCAACTCCGCGAAGATCTACCGCATGGATTTGCCCTTTTCCTTGGACGAGTTTTGCCGCGCCGCAACCGAACTCGTTCGCCTGAACAAGATTAATTCTTGTTACGTGAAGCCCATCGCGCTGCGTGGATACGGCGAAGCGGGCGTGAATCCACTTAAGAATCCAATCGAGGTCTACCTGGCCTGCTGGCCGTGGGGCGCCTACCTTGGCCCGGAAGCTCTGACGAAGGGCGTGGACGTCGGCGTGAGTTCTTGGACGCGCATCGCGCCGAACACACTGCCTGCAATGTCCAAGGCCGCGGGGAACTATATGAACTCGCAGCTCGTCCACATGGAAGCCTGCTTCAATGGTTTCGCCGAAGGCATTGCACTGGATTCCACCGGTCATCTGAGCGAAGGCTCGGGCGAGAATATTTTCCTCGTCCAGGACGGCACGCTCTTCACGCCGCCCCTGGCCACCAGCATTTTGCCGGGAATCACGCGCGACTCAATCATGCGGCTTGCGGAAGACCTGAAAATTCCCGTGAGGGAGAATGTCATTCCACGTGAAATGTTGTATATCGTGGATGAAGTGTTTTTCGTGGGTACGGCCGTCGAAGTTACTCCGATTCGCTCAGTGGATCACATCCAGGTAGGCAAAGGCGTCGCTGGACCGGTCACGCGCAAGCTGCAGGAAGAGTTTTTCGCCATCACCAGCGGCTCCAAGCCGGACCGTCACAACTGGTTCACGCCTGTGACTGCACCGGTCGGCGCCGTTTCGCGCTGAACATTCGCCGCCAAGCGGCGTCAGAATACTTTTTCCCGCCTAGGGGCTGGCGCCTTCACTGCGTTCCAGTTAATATTCAGCCGTTCGAACCGGGCGCAGTTCCCTTCCCGGCCGGGAGGAATCTGTATGTACAACACCCCGCAAAAACTGACGGCTGAATTCATCGGAACCTTCGCGCTAATCTTTTTCGGCGTAGGCGCAGTATGCGCATATCAGTTCCTGCATGGCACGAGCGACGTCGGCTTGCTTGGTATCGCCCTCGCGCATGGGCTGGCAATTGGCATCATGGTCTCTGCGCTTGGTCACATCTCCGGTGGACACTTTAATCCCGCGGTGACTATCGGTTTCTGGGTCACCAAGCGGCTCAATACACTCGATGTGGTCCTTTACTGGGCGGCGCAGCTTGCCGGGGCCATTGCCGCGGCATTTCTGCTCAAGGCCATCATCCCGGAAGACACGTGGCGGGCCGTCGCTCTCGGCACGCCGGACCTCGCTCGCGATTTCTCGCGGCTATCGGGGATGATTCTCGAAGCAGTCACAACTTTCTTTCTGGTTCTGACCGTGTTCGCGACTGCGGTGGACGAAAAGGGTGCGTTTCGTTCGATTGCGGGTTTTGGGATTGGCTTGAGCCTCTCGCTCGGTATTTTGGTCGCCGGTCCTTTTACCGGCGCCGCGCTCAACCCCGCGCGCGCGTTTGGTCCTGCGTTGGCCGCTACGCACTGGGCGAATCATGGCGTCTATTGGGTCGGTCCGCTCGCGGGTGGCTTTGTTGCGGGGCTTCTCTACGATTCTTTGTACTTAAAAAAATCCTAGCAGCGCGCACTCGTCACAAGCCCACGCTGAAAAGGCTATCCGTGTTTCGCCTCGGCCTCGCTCGGAGCGCGTTCGCCTCCGCATTCGCCTGTCCTTAAGCGCAGGTTACTAGCGCGCTACCCAGAAGTTCAGCTTGCTTGCCCGCCCCAATCACGGGTGCTAGTGTCGCCATTTGGTAGCACTCTTGCGGAGTTCTGACCGATATGGCAATCACCGTTGACGATCTTCTTCGCCGGGCTGTCGAAAACAAAGCGTCCGACTTGCATCTGAAAGTCGGCAACCACCCCTATCTCCGCATCGACGGCTTGCTCACTCCGCTCACCGACGTCGCCCGCATTACTCCGGAAGAGATGCTTTCCATGGCGTTCAGCATGATGACGAACCGCCAGAAGCAGAAATTCAAGGAAACCGCGGAATTGGATATGGCCTATGGCGTAGCGGGTTTGGGGCGCTTCCGCGTGAACGTATTTCAGCAACGCGGCAACGTCGGCATGGTCTTGCGCGTCATTCCCACGAAGATTCGCACCACGGAAGAGCTGAACCTGCCTTCGGTCGTTGCGCGCATCTGCGAAGAGCAGCGCGGGCTGGTGCTGGTTACTGGCACGACGGGTTCCGGTAAGTCCACCACGCTGGCCGCGATGATCGACCGCATCAACGCCAATCGCTCCGATCACCTGATCACCATCGAAGACCCCATCGAGTTTCTCCACCGCGACAAGAAGAGCTTCATCAATCAGCGCGAAGTGGAAGTGGACACCGCAAACTTCTCGACCGCGTTGCGCGCTGCACTCCGTCAGGACCCCGACGTGATTCTAGTCGGCGAAATGCGCGACCTGGAAACCATATCCACCGCGCTGCTGGCGGCCGAAACCGGCCACCTGGTTTTATCTACATTGCATACCCTCGACGCCACGGAAACGATTCAGCGCATCATCGCGGTCTTTCCGCCGCCCGAACAGAAGCAGATTCGCCTGCAGTTGGCCGCAACGCTGAAGGCCGTCATCTCGCAACGGCTCGTCCGCCGCTCCGACGACAAGGGCCGCGTACCTGCCTGCGAAATCATGATCGCCACCGCGTACATCCGCGACTGCATCATCAATGCGGACAAGACGCGTTTAATTCATGACGCCATCGCCGCCGGCACCAGCCAATACGGCATGCAGACTTTCGATCAATCGATCTTCGATCTATACACCAGGCAGCTCATCACCCTCGACGAAGCCTTGTCGCGGTCCTCGAACCCCGACGAATTCAAGCTGCGCATCCAGGGCATTCGCTCCGCCTCCGACTCCGCCCGCGAGGAGATGGAACGCCAGATGGCCGACTTCGAGCGCTTCGCCCGCAAGTAATTCTTCCCTTGTAGTGGCCGCGGCGTTCTTTGCCGCGGGCTCTTCGCACTTGCCGTCATGGCTCCTTACTTCTATGCTTCCTCCATGTTCGGCAAGCCGCCCAAACTCGACACCGAAGCGGAGCTCTACGACGTGGCGGTTCGCGCGCTCATGCGGCGCGGTCATTCGGTCCACGAGATGAAGCAAAAACTGGAGCGGCGCAGCGACAACAAATTGCTGGTGCAGGTCGTCATGGCGCGCCTGAAGGAAAATGGCCAGATCGACGACGCCCGCTACGCCAAACAATTCGCGCGTCAGCGGACCGAATCCCGCAAACAGGGCAAATTTCGCATCATGCGCGATCTCCGCGCCCGTGGCGTTCCCGATCGCCACATCGATTCCGCCCTCGAAGCCGCCTCCACGGATACCGACGAAGCTACCGTCATCCGCCAGCGCATCGAGCGCAAACTCAAATTCCTCCGTGGTGAGATCGACGACCGCAAAATCGCTTCTCTTTACCGCAGCCTGATGCGCGCCGGATTTTCTGCTGACGTGGTCCGCCGCGAACTCCGTGCCATGACACGTGAAGAAGTTCCTGAAGTTGACGCCGGTCTTGAATAATCCGCCCCGGCGGCCGCACCACCTTTTTTCTTCCCGCTTTACTTCTTATTCCGCGTACATATGCAACGGCCCTGGCGCTACAACCGGCGGGCGGAGAAACGTCCAGGCAAGATTGGCCGCAAAGATCGTCACCGCAGTCATCTCGATCAGCGCGGAAACGGGCAGCACATTCCAAGCCCAGCCGGCATAGCCTTGATAGGCGAGGATCTCGGAGCTTACGCGCAGGGTGCAGCCGAGCATCAACAACGCGAGCCCTGCAAACATCAGTTTTGGGCTTGCCAGCACGCGCATCCCGCCAAAAGATGGCAGAATCCTCTGCCCCACGCTGAAGACCATCGCAGAAATAAATCCGACGGTCAGCGCGTGCCGCGACGCTCCCCAGATACCCGGGCTTAATTGGCCGCTGAACTCCGCCCAGATTCCCAGGACTCCAGCCACTACCAGCCACAGATACGCGAATCGCACGAAAAACGGAAAGCTGGGGTGCACGCCGACGATCTTTGGCTTACTGATCGATGGTTCAAATAAGCGGATGGAAAGTCCCCCGCACACGCTGCCAACGAGGATCAGGATCGTGGCCGGCGCGAAGGAGCCGAGGAGCGCCGCTATTACCCCAGTGGAGTTTGCCGCCAACGCTGCAACAAGCAGGCGCGAAAACATGGGCCTCAGGCCCAGGAAAACCGGCAGCCATCGCGCGCTGAATCCCCAAACCATGGGCACCAGAAATCCCCAGGTCGAAACCACCAGATATCTCTGATCGAAATCATGCGGGAAGGCAGGGGAGATTCCCGTTCGTGCAAGTGAGAAGGTTTCCAGAATCTGCAGCATCAGCGAGAGCATCAGCCCCGACGTCGCGGCGATCACGGCAAAGACCCAAACTTCCCAGGGCTTGCGGGGCCCGTCCGTCGAGGAATGCGCAGGGCCGATGGTCACGAAGAACAGCAGGAATGCGGCAAACTCCAGCAGCGCCGCGAAGGGCATCCAGAACCGCCAGTGCCAGGGCCAGAGGGTCACCCCCCAGCGAAGCAGCACGCCCGTGGTCCACATTGCCCAACAGGTCCAGCCGCGCCACATCGCAAAGGGCTTCATTTTGCGCAGTTTGGGAATGGAATAGAAACCGATGCCGAGAATAAAAGTCGCCACCCAGCCGAAGATTTGTGCATGGCCGTGCGCTTGAATCCAGCCCGGCGCAATGGACTCCAGCGCTTGCAAACGGCTGATGGAGATCAAATTCCAGACACCCAGGAAAGTGCCGGGCAAAAGCATGAACACCAGACCCGTCAGGATGTAGGTCATCAGCATCCCGGAGAGTGCCCTCTCCCGGGCGATGGTGCGGTCCATGAGTGACTGCGTCTTGCTGTCCAGCCCCTTCGGGTTGATCGTAGTTTCAGAAGCCATGCACGTAACCCTGTATATACAAGTCCGCAAGGGTCGTGCATAGCACGCGAGTCATGTTTTCCTCCGGGTGACGAAACGCGTCGCGATTATAGCCCTCTTTGCGGTGGTGTAGCGCGTCTGCCATAATCATGGACAACCTGAGGACAATGTGAGCGGCGCGCAAACACAACCAAAATCTTGGACCGGGAACGAGATCCGCGAGGCTTTTCTGCGCTTCTTCGAGAGCAAGACGAGCGCCGACGGTCAAGGCCACCGCCGCGTCCGCAGCAGCTCACTCGTGCCTCACGGGGACCCCACGCTTCTTTTCACCAACGCTGGCATGAACCAGTTCAAGGACGTTTTCCTGGGTCTCGAAAAGCGCGACTACACGCGCGCCACCTCCGCGCAGAAGTGTGTGCGGGCGGGCGGCAAGCACAACGACCTCGAAAACGTCGGTTTCACCAAGCGCCATCACACTTTTTTCGAGATGCTCGGCAATTTTTCTTTCGGCGATTATTTCAAGAAGGAAGCCATCGCCTACGCCTGGGAGTTGGTGACCTCTCCCGAGTGGTTTGCGATCGACAAGAACAAGCTCTACGTCACTGTGTTCGGGGGTGCGGAAATCGCCTGGCTTGTGGATGTTGGCGTTGATGAAGAAGCCAAAAAATTCTGGCTGGAGCAAAACGTCGCAGCAGAACGCATCATTGCGGTTCCCGGCCTGAAGGAAAACTTCTGGGCCATGGGTGACACGGGACCCTGCGGGCCTTGCAGCGAGATTCATTACGACATGGGTCCTTCCGCGTCGGATCTCGGCCATACAGATTGCCAATTCGGCTGCGACTGCGGCCGCTACGTCGAAATCTGGAATTTGGTGTTCATGCAGTTCAATCGCGATGACTCGGGCCAACTCACTCCTCTGCCAAAGCCCTGCGTGGATACCGGCATGGGCCTTGAGCGCGTCGCCGCCGTCCTCCAAGGAGTCATCTCCAACTACGATACCGATTTGTTCGTTCCACTCATGAAGCGCGCCGCCGAACTCTGCGGCGTCGATTTCCAGAAAGAAGAGGCCCTCGAAGAAGGCAAAGGCGGCGCCGCCTCCCTGCGCGTCATTGCGGATCACGCCCGCGCCACAACATTTCTCATCTCTGACGGTGTTCTGCCGTCCAACGAAGGTCGTGGATACGTCCTCCGCAAAATCATCCGCCGCGCCATCCGCCATGGCCGCCTGCTCGGCGCCACGAAACCGTTTCTTTCGGAAGTGGTCTACACCGTCCGCGATCTAATGGGCGCCGCCTATTCAGAACTGCTGGATTCAGCCGCCGCACGTGTCCCTGAAATTGTGCTCTCCGAAGAAAAACGCTTCGGTCACACGCTGGCAGTCGGCATGAAGAGACTCGACGAGCTTGTGGCCGATTTCCAGAGCGCCCGTGACACTCAAAAGCCTTCGGTCGGATTTCTACCCGGAGATCGGGCATTCACTCTGTATGACACGTACGGCTTACCACGTGACTTCATTGAGGATGCTGCTCGTGATGCAGGGCTGACCTTTGACGAGCCGGGATTCGAGCTAGCAATGAACCAGCAGAAGAAGCGTGCGCGGGCGTCGTGGAAGGGCGGAGCGAAGGAGGCGGCGAATCCGGCGTATGCGAAGATTGCGGAAGCCTTCAAGACCGAGGCGGATTTTTATTACGGCACGACCGGCAAGGACTGCCGAATTGAAGCCATCGTCACCAAGCTTGGTCCTGTCAATGAATTGAAGCCGGGCGAGAGCGGCGAAGTCGTGCTGGACCGCACCGTCATCTATGCCGAATCGGGCGGGCAAGTGGCGGACACCGGCGCGTTCTACGACAACTCGGAATCGCAGATTCTCGCGGAAGTAAAGGGAGCGTTTTACCCGGTCGCCGGACTGATCGCGCATAAGATCGTCGCCAAGGAGACGCTGCGCGTCGGTGATCGTGTAGCCGTTGTCGCGGATGCGGAGCGACGGGCGCGGATCATGCGCAATCACACCGGGACGCATCTTGTCCATGCTGCGTTACGGAATATTCTTGGTACTCACATTAAACAGGCCGGATCAGAGAACTCGCCGGGGCGACTGCGCTTCGACTTTTCGCACTTTGCGCACGTGGACGCGGAAGAGCTGCGCGACATCGAGCAGCAGGTGAACGAAGAGATTCGCATAAACACGGAGCTCGAAACGAGTGTCACTTCGCTTGAAGATGCGCTGGCCTCCGGCGCGCTGGCGTTCTTCGGCGATAAATACCCGGAGAACAACGTGCGCGTGGTGACGATTCCCGACCCCCGAGCGGCTCGGGGCTTCTACTCGAGAGAATTGTGCGGCGGCACGCATGTGAAACGCGCAGGCGACATCGGCGTGCTCAAAATCGTCAGCGAGGAGTCTGTGGCAGCGGGAGTACGCCGCATCGAAGCGCTCACGGGAACGGGCGCGCTGGAGCATTACCAAAACCAAGCCAACCTCCTGCGGCAATTGGCTGCCCAGCTCAACCTTGGCGAGGACGCGGTTCTGGCCCAAGTGGAAAAGCTCACGCAAACCGCAAAGCAACTGGAGAAGCAGCTTGGCGAACAGAAGCGCAAAGGCGCCCTCGGGCAATTGGAGGACCTACTCGCCCGGGTCCAGATCGTCAAGGGGGTCAAAGTGATCGCCGCCGAGGTCGAAAATGTGGACCGGGAAGGCCTCCGGCAACTGGTGGACAGCCTGCGGCAGAAGTTGGGGTCCGGGGTGGTCGCTCTCGGGATGCCCGAGGACGGCAAAGTTGCTCTAATTGCAGGAGTTACAAAGGATCTGACCGCTAAAGTCCACGCTGGCAAGCTGATACAGGCACTGGCCAAACAAATAGGGGGTTCCGGGGGCGGAAGACCCGATTTGGCCGAGGCTGGCGGAAAGGACACATCTGGCCTAAAAATGGCCTTGCAGAACCTCCCCTCCCTCCTGGAACCGTTGCTATAATCCCCTGCAGCGTCAGAAGCGTGTCTGGCAGGATACAGTTCTCTGTCCAGAGCATAACTTTGCGGCTAAATCGGTAGTACCGAAGTCGCATTGACCCTGACGGGGTCAGGGTTAAAACTATAACTCGTTTGTCTTGCCTTCCCCAAGGCACCTTATGAGCAGACGCACGGCAATCGCGGCATGGCTCGTTCTGGGAACGCTGGCAATGTGTGCACGCCCCTCCAGCGCCCAGATCAGACGGGCCACAGAGGAAACCGGACGCCGGCTTTTCGTCAACGCCGAACCTCCCATCTCCGCCAAGCTCACCGCGACTAAGCCGCGCACAACCATCTATCTCCCCGCTGAATCTTCTTTTACAGGGCACTCGCGTCCCGCGATGAGCATTGACCGCGACGGCGTCGAGAAGCTCGTGCGAGAAGCAGCGGATCGCCACAGCGTAGATGCAGCATTAGTCCGCGCCGTGATCGAGACGGAATCGCACTGGAATCCGATAGCGGTTTCCCGCAGAGGAGCCGCCGGCCTGATGCAGTTGATTCCGACGACGGCTCAGCGATTTGGAGCGAATGACGTGTTCAACCCGAGGCAGAACGTCGACGCCGGAGTCCACTACCTCAAGACGTTGCTAGAACGATACAATGGCAACTTGGATCTGGCCCTGGCGGCGTACAATGCGGGTGAGGGAGCCGTGGATCGTGCTCACGGCATCCCTGCGTTTCGCGAGACGCGGGACTACGTTCACAAGGTGCAGAATGCTTATTTCCGGCCTGGCTCGGGCCGTCTTGGGGATGCATGGTTCAATCCACGCGCAATCCACAAAGATGTCGATACGAGCGGCCGCGTCGTCTTCACGAATGATTGAGCCGGCCCCGTTCTAGAGGGGCCGTTCCAGATCAGATAAGGACGCAGGGCGCGCATGTCAGTTGGGGGAAAGAATTTCAACAGGAGCTTCGCCCATGTTTCGCCAGTTTTTGTGGCGCTGGCGTTCACGCTGGTCTTGTTGTGCGCTGGCGCAACCGCGCCGGCATTCGCCGCCGCCACAGCCAGCATAAAGCGCCAGGCCGCCGAAGCGCAGTTCGCCAGAGCGGAAGAGCAGCGCGCCATCCTCAACAGCAAGCCGGCCAATCAGCGCACCCTCGCGGAGTACAAACAGGTTGTCACCAGCTATCGCCGAGTCTATTTGATCACACCGCATGCCGTGGAAGTGCCCGAGGCGCTGGTGGCCGTGGCCGAGCTGTACACGGAAATGGGCGACCGCTTCGGCCGCAGCTACTATCAATCGGCGGTGGATTCCTATCAGTTCCTGGTGCACGAATATCCCAAGAACCGCTATTGCCAGGATTCGGCGTTGCGCCTCGCGCACTTGCAGAAAGAAGAGCTGGGCGACTCCGCGCTGGCCACGAAGAGCTACGAAGATTTCTTGAAAAAATATCCGCGGTCGCAACACCGCCGCGAAGTGGAAGAAGCGCTGGCGGAGCTGGCACTGTTGCGGAACAGCGAAGCTGCCTCGCACGCGGTGGCGTCAACGGCTGTGGACGCGGAGGAATTGCCGAGGACGCCGGAGTACACTCCGCAAGGCAACATTCCTCGGGTGCGGCGGATCACCACGAGCGCCTCAGCCGACTCCACGCGGATCACCATCGATCTCGAAGACAGGGTGCAGTACACGTCCGCGCGAATCAGCAATCCGGATCGCATCTTTTTTGATTTGCACGCTGCTCGGCTGACCCCGGAGATCGCCAAGGGCAACATCCGCGTGGAAGGCGACCTTCTTGCCGATGTCCGCGTGGCGCAAAACCAATCGGGAGTTGTGCGTATTGTCTTCAATGTGAACGGCGTGAAGGATTATACCGCTTCGCTCTCGAATACTCCGCCGCGGCTCATCATTGATCTCTACGGAAGCACTGCTGCGTTGCGTGCGGCCAGAGCCAAACAGGCCAAGGAAAAAAGCGATCCCGACGATGAAGACGCCAGCGTAGTCGCGCATGCTGGAAATAAGCCGGCAATGCAGCGTGGAGTGGCGAAGAGCAGCGACGCGGACACGAAAGTTTCAACCGTCCAGACCGCGGGCAAGAGCACGGGAGCAACGGATATTGCGCCCGCGGCGAAAAATTCACGATCAAAATTGCTGAATACATCGAAAGGCAAGCCGGATTTGCCGCAGCCGTCCGCCGCCCCGCAACCCACGCGCGACGGTCAAGCGACGCTGACGCGCGCGCTGGGCTTAAAGATTGGCCGCCTGGTGATCGATCCGGGCCATGGAGGACACGACACGGGAACGATCGGGCCAACCGGCCTGATGGAAAAAGATCTGTGTCTCGACGTGGCGTTGCGGCTCGGGAAAATCATTGCACAGCGCTTGCCGGGAGCCGAAATTGTGTACACGCGTTCGGACGACACGTTTATTCCGCTCGAAGACCGCACCAACCTCGCAAATCAGTCGAAGGCCGACCTGTTTATCTCCATTCATGCGAATTCGAGCCAGGACCACGCAGCGCGCGGGATCGAAACCTATTATTTGAACCTGAAGGGATCGCCGGAAGCGATGGAAGTGGCCGCGCGGGAGAACGCTTCTTCACAGGAAGGCGTGCACGACCTCGAGGATTTGGTGAAGAAAATCGCGCGCAACGAAAAAATCGACGAGTCGCGCGAATTTGCGGAGGACATTCAGGATTCGCTCGCCAAGCGCATCCAAAAATCGGCGCGGACGATGAGAAACCGCGGCGTGCGCAAGGCGCCCTTCGTCGTGCTGATCGGCGCGGACATGCCGTCCATCCTCACGGAGATTTCGTTCCTCAGCAATCCTTCGGACGAGCAGCTCTTGAAAAAACCCGAATACCGCCAGAGAGTCGCGGAAGGCCTGTATCAGGGAATCGCAAGCTATCTGCAAAGCTTGAACAGTGTCACGTTTAACCTCCCGGGAAAAGCCGCGCCCCCGCGGCCCGCCCCCGTCGCCTCAGTTGAACAAACCCGGAACCAGCGCTAATCTAGTAGTGTCTAAGAAAATGCCAGGGATGCGGATTCTTCACTTCATTGCGGCTCCATTGTTGGCGCTCGTCCTTGCGCCGTACTTGTCCGCGCAGCGACCTCTCCTTCCAGATCATTTCGGCAGCATGCGCATGGGGACCTGCGCAGTGAAACCTGTGCATCCAGCCCTCTCGCCGGAAGCCGGTGAACTAAATTTCCTTTCTTGTGAGTTCTCTTCGAAAAGCGAGATCGTCTCGATCTGGGCCGGCAGGTTCCGCGATCCGAGCAGCGGATATGAAGTGTATTCTTCGTTGATCAATCCAAGCATGCGGCCCTCGTTGATTGGAAAAAACTCGGCGGTGGATGGCGAACGACTGGTCGCCCTGGTCGGAAACATCGTATTCGAGGTGCGACCCCCGCAGGCGATATCCACTAAAGACTTGCAAGACTTGGTGAGTGTGCTAAGAGCGGGCGCGGACCAGACGCCGTTACCCCCGCTGCGTACCTATCTACCGGACCGCAATTTGGTGGATGGAACGCAGCGTTACGCGCTGGGCCCGGCAGCTTTTCGCGCTGCCGCCGCGGAGTTGAACCGCGGCGCCTTCACAGCTTTGACAGAGGCGGTAGGTTTCAGCGATGGCGCCGAAGCCATGCTGGCGCAGTACCGGTCGGGAAAAGGGGAAGCCGTATTGTTGCTCCTCGATTATCCGACGCCGCAATTAGCTGTATATCATCAGAAGCACCTGGAATTGGGGCTGTCGGAAATTGCCGGGCTTAGTCAGACACCCATCGAACAAAAGGGTTCCCTCTTGGTGATTGTGCTGGCACCGAGTTCGGCAGCTTATGCCGCGAGTCTGCGTAGAGCGGTGAATTACGAAACACAGGTTACCTGGAACGAGCCGATCCATACATTGACGGACCCGCCGTGGACGAGCGTAATCGCGAAGATTATCATCGGCACGGGGGTTTTCATGGTCGCGGCGGTCGTTCTGGGAATTGCATTCGGCGGAGTGCGCGTGGTGACTAAAAGGCTTTTCCCCGGCAAAGTTTTCGATCGCCCGGACCGAATGGAGATCCTGCAACTCGGCCTGTCCGGCAAGAGGATCGACCCGAGCGACTTCTACTAGAATTTCGAGCACCAACTGGAATTTCTGGGTTGAAGCCCGGTACTCCAGGTGGCCTGACGCACAAACTAGATCACTCGCGGTTGGCTACTTCAGCTTGGCGTACTCGGCTGTCGCTTGTTTGAGCAAGGGAACGTCCGGGTCCGCATCTTTCCACATAGCGAGGAAATCCTGGTACGCTGCGCGGGCCTTGGCGGTATCTCCTTGCATAGCGTAGGCCCGCGCCAGGTAGAATTGCGCCAGCCATGAACTGGGATCCTGTCGCCCTACGTTTCTCAGCTTGATCGCCGCCTGAAATTCCTCCTGGGCCTCCTGGGGCTGATGATTGAGCAGATAAGCCTGGCCACGCAGGGCCAAAATTCCGGCCCGGCCTTTGTCATACGACTGAGCAGGTTTTAAGAGTTCAATTGCCTTGGCTCCGTTGCCATGATTGACTTCGATCTGGGCACGGATGGCAGGAACGTTTAGGGCTTGGAACCAGGTGTCTTGCGGCCGTTTGCGAGAGAGATCGTCGGCCAGCCGGAGCGCCGCGCTCTCGTTTCCCGAGAGAGCCAGGGTCCACGCGACAAACGCGACGACACCCGGACTCTGAGAAAGGGAAAGCGGCCCGGCGGAATCGAATCCCGGCCGATTCCTCTTGCCGAGTAGCATTTCTATCCGAGATTTGGCACAAAGCGCGACGGCTTGCGATTCGGATAACCCCATTCGCCGGGAGATGTCTTCCGCCTGCGACAGAAGGTTCTGGGCCTTGCGCAGTTGGCCACGGCCAGCGGCCTTCGCTGCTTGTGCAAACACCAGTCCGAGATAGTTGGGAGGACTCGTACTCGTCAGCACCGCCTCCCGCTGCTCGGCTGCCGAGTCATCCTGGGCCATGGCGTTCACGGCCAGCGCCTCATGTAGCACGGCAGCGCCATCGGTTTTCTGCAAGCCGGTGTTGGCGATAGCTTTGGCTTCCTCGTAGCGTCCGAGCGCAAGGTAGGAGTACGCCGCGTTGAGGTATCCATAGTTGGAGTCCGGCGCAGCGCGAACGCCCTCCAGGGAGAATTGCAAGTCCTTTTCGAAATCTCCCAGCCGGGCATACAGCGACGCAAGATTGGAGTCCGGGATCTCATCGTTGGGATAGGTCTGATGGTAAAGCTGCCAGGTCTGGAGAGTCTGCTCGATATCGCCGAGCGAATCGTAGTAATGACCGGCGATGTAAAGCCGCTCGCGTTCGCTGGCCCGATCCTTCAGGTCAAAGGCCTTCTTCAGATACTGCTCGTAGAGATCTCTCTGGCCCAAATTGCTGTACGTCGTGCCCAAATATGCGTGAGCGGAAGCAAAGTTGGGGTCAAGCTCGATTGCGTGTTTGAGCAGAGCAATGGCGCCGTACTCGTCGCCCTTCGTGCGCGCTGCGTTGGCTTCGGTGTATGACTTCAGTGCCTCGAGCGAAGAAGTAGTGGCTTCTTCCAGGGGCTTGTCGAATTTCTTGACGGAGGCAAGCGACTCCCCCAGCTTGCCACGCAACTTCGATACGGCTTCACCCAGGGAGATTATTACGTCCTCTTTTTTCGAGGCTTGCGCCTGCTCTTCCGCCAAAACGTCACCTGTCACGGCGTTCACCGCTTTCAGGGTGATTACATACTGGCTTCCGAGTGCGGCGATCGAGCCTGTGAGCATGGCCTTGATGCCGTTCCGTGAACAAATCTGTCGCCCGTTGTCAGGCGTTATTCGTGCTTCCGCCGCTTGGCCCATTAGCTTGAGGGTCTGCTGCACCTTCTGATCGGAAACCACGTTTAGGTAGGGCGACTGGCCCAGGCCAACGGCTGTGGCACTTTTCAAGGTGCCGTCGAAGACCGCATCGCCCGTAGTGTTCGTGAAATCAGTCACCAGGATCAGGTCTTTGTCGGTTAACGCACGCACAGACCGATGCGTGAAAAAAAACACGCCGAACGCAACGATCAGAGCAGAGGCGATCACCGCCCAAGTTCGTTTGCTGGTAGTCCACGCCGGGAGCGTGATGGTCGTAGATCCGGATGGAGCCTGAACCGGTGCGGAGGCCGTCGCAGCGGCTGAAGAAGCGGGGTGCACCGAAGAGTCATGCGCAGCGGCGACGGGAACAGCGCGGGAGGTGGTGTCGCGGCGCAGTCGTGCCAGATCGGCATGCATCTCCGAGGCGCTCTGGTAACGGAGATTGCGATCTTTTTCCAAGGCCTTGCTGATGATGTCTTCCATCTTGGGCGGAAGATCCGGATTCAGGCGTATGGGCGGGGTGGGGTCGCTATCCAGAATGGCTTTGAAGATCATGGCTGACGTGTCTCCGCGGAACGGCAAGATTCCGGTGGCCATTTCGTAGAGCACGGTTCCAAAGGAAAAGAGATCCGTGCGGGCGTCCAATTCTTTTCCCTTCGTCTGTTCCGGGGACATATAGGCGACGGTTCCCAAAGCCGTCCCCGGGCTGGTCAGATGCTCCGGGTCGAGTGTTTCACCTCTGGATGCGGCAACCTTGCTCGAAGAGCTGACCGCCAGGGTAATCTTCGCCAGACCGAAATCGAGAATCTTGGCATGGCCGCGCCTCGTTACGAAGATGTTGGCGGGCTTGATGTCGCGATGGATGATGCCCTTGGCGTGGGCGGCATCCAGCGCCTCGGAAATCTCAATGGCCAGTGACAGCAGCGTATCCATTTCCAGCGGACGCCCAGCGAGAGTGTGCTTCAGCGTTGCGCCATCCAGAAATTCCATGGCGATGAAAGCCCGGCCGTCCTGCTCGCCGATGTCATAGATGGTGCAGATGTTCGGGTGATTTAGAGCTGACGCGGCTTTAGCTTCACGCTTGAAGCGCTCCAGCGAATGCGGGTCCTTCGCCAATTCCTCGGGAAGAAACTTCAGGGCGACGGCCCGGTCGAGCCGGGTGTCCTCGGCCTGGTAGACAACGCCCATCCCCCCGCCGCCAAGTTTTCCCACCACGCGATAGTGAGAGATGGTCTGGCCGATCAAAGACTGAGCTTCCGGCATTTGCGCACATGTTACGGGCGCTCAGAACCCGAAGTCAACGGGAATGCGAGTCGAGGGAAGAGGGGATGTTCCACTTAGACGGAGATTGCGCTTTTTCCAGGGTTGCGCGGGTTGCTGCCCATTTGGTGATGGTGAAAAGGTGTCGTACCATTTAGGCTTACGCCGGAAAGGCATATCCGACGATGTTCCAAGTGAATCGCGAAGATGATTCGAATCGTAACTGGCTGAGGCATGCCAAGCACCTGCTTGCGCTGACCACGCTCGCCGCCGCAGGCTGCAACCAGAAAACCGCTGCTGACGCACCCGGCGGGGGCGGCCCCGCCGCGATGCCGGTGCAGGTGCAAATCGCACAAGCGGTAAAGATTCCGGAAACGACGGAATACCTTTCGATATTGAAGTCGCGGCATTCGGCCACCATCAATCCTCAAGTTGAAGGACAGATTACGAAGATTTTTGTGAAATCGGGGGATCGTGTGACTCCGGGAACGCCGCTGCTGCAAATCGACCCGCTCAAGCAGGAAGCGACGGTCAGCAGCCAGGAAGCCAGCCGCGCCGCGCAGGAAGCGAACCGGCGATTGGCTCAAATCTCCTTGGAGCGCGCAAAAAAACTGTACGAAGCAGGGGTCATCAGCAAACAAGACCTTGATAACGCGCAGAGCGGTTACGACTCGGCGGACGCGCTGGTGAAAGCGCTCGACGAACAGGTGCGGCAGCAGCGGGTCGAGCTGCGCTATTACACGGTGAGCGCGCCGATGGATGGCATCGTCGGCGACATTCCGGTGCGCATGGGGGACCGGATCACGGTTTCCACTCTCTTGACCACCGTGGATGAACCGGGCGCGCTGGAAGCATACATCTATGTGCCCGCAGACCGCTCGAAGGACCTGAGACTTGGCTTGCCGGTTCGCTTGCTCGATGAAGCCGGGAGTCTGGTTGACGAGACGCGGATCACTTTCGTTTCGCCCCAGGTGGAAACCGACACGCAAACGGTGCTGGCCAAGGCGGCGGTAGGAAATCCCAAATCCAAACTGCGCATCGCTCAACAGATGCGCGCACAAGTGACCTGGAGCACGCACGACGGCCCGGTCGTGCCGGTGCTGGCGGTGAACCGCATCAATGGGCAATTTTTCGTATTTGTCGCGGTCAATGATGGCAAGAGCACGGTGGCGCGGCAGAAACAGCTCAAACTGGGCGACACGGTAGGCAACAATTACGCCGTGCTGGAGGGATTGAAAGCGGGTGAACACTTGATCGTCAGCGGGACGCAGTTTTTGCAGGACGGCTTTCCTGTCACGGAACAAATCCAGGGCGCTGCAGGGCGCTAGACCACACAGACCTCATGAGCAGGGCATCTCCAATTCAAAGCAGGATGGGACGCGGCTGTGTTCGTTGATTTCTTCATTCGGCGGCCGGTGTTCGCGACAGTCTGCGCGCTGATGATTATTCTCGCGGGAGCCATCTCCATTCCCACGCTGCCGATTGCGGAATTACCCGATCTGGCGCCGCCGCAGGTCATCGTGAGCAGCGGTTATATTGGTGCGAACGCGCAAACGGTCGAATCCGCGGTCACGATTCCGCTGGAGCAAGCCATCAACGGCGTAGAGGGCATGAAGTACATCACCTCGACGAGTGGCAACAACGGGACGAGTCAAATCACGGTGGTGTTTGACATCAGCAGGAATGTGGATTTGGCGTCAGTGGACGTCCAGAACCGCGTGAATCAGGCGCTTGGCCGGCTGCCCAACGAAGTCAAGAACACGGGTATTATCATCACGAAGCAGATCGGCGGCTTCGTTTTCGGTGCGGGCGTATATTCCGATAACGGGCAATATGACAGCCTGTTCCTCAGCAATTATCTCGATGTGTACGTCAAGGACGCCGTGAAGCGCGTGAAAGGCGTGGGTGACGCGATTGTCTTCGGCGAACGCAAATACGCGATGCGTCTCTGGCTTGATCCCGCGAAAATGGCTCAGCGCGGATTGACGGCTACGAACGTATTGAGCGCTCTGCAGGAACAAAACGTCCAGGTCACGGCAGGCCAAATCGGGCAGCCGCCATCACCGGAGGGTCAATCTTTCCAGATCAGCGTCCGGGCCATCGGACGGCTGAGCGAGGCTTCTGAATTCGACAACATTATCTTGAAAACTGGTAACGATGGGACGCTGGTCCGCATAAAAGATGTGGGACATGCGGAGCTCGGGGCTGAGGATTACGGCAGCATCCTGCGATTCAATGGACACGACGCGGTCGGCTTGGCGGTCACGCAGTTGCCCGGCGCCAATGCACTCGATGTGGACAAGGCGGCGAAGGCGGAACTCCTGCGGCTCTCCAAGGATTTTCCTCCAGGGTTAAAAGCTGCCGTCGCATTCGATACCACAACGGTCATCGGCGAATCGATTCGGGATGTGCTGATCACGCTGCTGCAGGCAATCGCGCTCGTCATTATCGTCATCTACGTGTTCCTGCAGGACTGGCGAAGCACATTCATCCCGGCGATTACCATCCCGGTTTCGCTGATAGGGACATTCGTATTTGTAAAGTTGCTCGGCTTTTCGATTAATACGCTGACGCTATTTGGGATCACATTGGCCACGGGGCTAGTGGTTGATGATGCGATTGTGGTCATCGAAAACGTTGAGCGTCACATCACGGAAGGCATCACCGAGCCGCACAACGCGGCCTCGGTGGCGATGAAGGAGGTTACGGGAGCGGTGATCGCGACATCACTCGTTCTGGTGGCGGTATTCGTGCCTGTAGCGCTGTTCCCCGGAACGACCGGCATTCTCTTCCGTCAATTCGCGCTGACAATTGCATTCTCCGTCTCGATCTCCACGTTCAACGCGCTGACATTGACACCCGCTCTTTCGGCCATCTTCCTCGGGCATCATCGGGAACGCGCGCAGGGCCGCTTCTTCAAATTATTCAATGACGTTTTTAGCGCGGGTACAAGCCTCTACCGGAGGAGCGTGCGCCAGGTGCTGAACTGGCGCGCCGTTTCGCTGGTTGTTTTCCTCGCTCTACTCGGATGTACCTACCTGCTCTATCAGCGCGTTCCGCGCGCCTTCCTCCCCGAGGATGACCAGGGCTATCTCATGTTCATCGTCCAGACTCCTCAAGGTGCTTCTCTCACCTACACCCGCGACATTTGCGGAAAGGCGGAAGAAGTGATCTCGCGAGATCCGGAAATCGACGGGGTCTTCTCCATCGTTGGGTTTGGTGCCGCCGGTTCGGCCTCCAATCAAGCCATGCTGTACGCGAACCTGCGTCCGTTCGAGGAACGCAAAGGAGAGGCGCACACCGCAGCCGCTGCGATTCAACGGTTGCGCGGGACTCTTTCAGCGATTTCGGGGGCGCTGGTGGTGCCGTTCAATCCGCCTGCGGTTTTTGGCCTTGGCCAATTCGGGGGGTTTCAATATGAGCTCGAGGATCTGGGCCGCAATTCGCTACAAGCCATCTCGAAAACGGCAAACGCGTTAGTTGCCAAGGGCAATGGAAGCAGAGATGTGACGGGTCTGTTCACTGTCTTCACGGCGAATGACCCGCAGTACCTGGTTCGTATCGACCGTGAAAAAGCGAAGAGCCTGCAAGTGCCTCTGAGCCAGGTCACCGATGCGCTGCAGGTTTTCATGGGCTCGGTGTACGTGAATGATTTTGATTTCAACAACCGCTCTTACCGGGTGTATGTACAAGCCGACAGCAGGTTCCGCGCGCAGCCAAAAGATATCCGGCAATATTATTTGCGCTCGGACCTGGGAAAGATGATTCCGCTCGACAACCTGGTGACGGTCGAGCAGACTGCGAATCCGCAAGTCATCAGCCACTACAATTTGTTTCGGTCCGCCGAGATTGACGGATCTGCAGCGCCGGGCCACAGCACAGGCGAAGGTATCGCCGCGATGGAAGCATTTTCCAAGCAAGTTTTGCCTAATGGCATGAAGTTTGAGTGGAGCGGGCTCTCGCTGGAAGAAATTGAATCCGGCGGGAAGGCCCTGATCCTCTTTGCTCTTGGTCTTGTGGTCGTCTATTTAACACTCGCGGCGCAGTACGAAAGTTATGTTCTTCCGTTCATTGTGCTGCTGGCCGTGCCGGTGGCACTGCTTGGCGCGATCGGGGCACAATCGCTGCGCGGCTTGCAGAACGACGTATATTGCCAGATTGGGCTGGTGATGCTGATCGGTCTCGCCAGCAAGAACGCCATTCTGATTGTCGAGTTCGCGGAACAGCTTCGCGAACAAGGCTTGTCCATCGTCGATGCCGCCATCGAAGCAGCCCGTATTCGTCTGCGGCCGATTCTGATGACTTCGCTGGCCTTCATCCTCGGAGTTGTCCCGCTGGTGCTGGCGCGTGGCGCGGGCCGGGCTGGGCGCGTTTCCGTAGGCACCACAGTCTTCGGCGGAATGATTGCAGCCACGACGCTGAATTTGCTTTTTATTCCGGTCCTTTACGTTGCAATTACGAGCCTGATCCCTGGGAAAAAGCACGCCGCTGCCGCGGCCGCCGCAGAGCCCTCGCACACCGATTGATTTCCGAATTTTGGCAACTCAGTTATTTTCGGTCAGAGCAAGCACGGCAAAAGCTGTGGCAAGCCCGTCGCTTTGCAACTCCTGCGGCGCTCCATCCTCACGTTTCCACCCGCCCAAGAGAGAAGAAAGACCCCAGTGTCGCGAAAACGTGAGACGGGTGTACTATGTTGCCGTTTTCGAGATCAAAAAGGAAATTCCGGCTGACATCTCATCGAAGAACTTGAACCAGGACCCCGGCAACACCTCGCTCCAAATCTTTATCTGTGAGATTCGAGCGGTTTGTAAGGAGGACATGGGGGCCATGAAACCATCTCTTGCCAGTCACTTTCTCGTGGCGATTTGCTTTTTCGGCAGCGCCGCGCCTGATTCCGACGTTGTGAAGGGCCAGCCAACCGGCTGGCAACCCATAACCTCTCTGGACGGACCCGTGGCCGCGCCCTCACCAGCGGCCACAGCCTGGACCACTCACAATGATCCCTCGGGATTTTCCGTGGATACGCCCAGTGACTGGAATGTGGCCCGGGATGCCGCGACCGGAAGGATAACGATTCTGGGACAACACGGGGAGCGAACGGTGATTTGGCCCATGTTCCTCGAACAGCAACAACTCGATGCGCGTGGGGCCGCTGCTCTCTTGCAACAACTTGCGCGGAACGTCGATGGCCAGATGCCCTGGGCCACACCGGAATCTTCCGCGAACCTGGTTCGCGTCACCGCGAAAACCGGACAACGCAACGCTGCGGCCATGCTGAGCTGGGCCTCCGGAACGGGCGGCACCTCGGTCTATCTGTACTGTGTGGAAGCTCCGGCGGAGTTGTACCGGAATTCTGCGGACGCCTTTGTCGGCATCTTGAAAAGCTTTCACATCGTTCAGGATCCATCCTTGAAAAACGCCGGGCCGCAGGCCGACACCGCCAACGCCTCTGCGGTGAGTTTCGTTAATTGGAACGATCCCCACGAAGGGGCGTTCAGTGTGGCCGTGCCGCAAGGATGGCAGATCATCGGTGGCGCATATCGCCTGAGCGCCACGGACATCCGCTACGCCCTCAACATGGCCGCACCGGACGGCCAGATTCGCGCCACCATCGGCGACTCCAACATCGGCATTTTCACGCAGCCCAATCCCATGCTGAACAGTGTCGGGCTGCGCGAAGGCGGATACTACGCTCTCGGCGACGGCACAAAACTCGAGATTCGCCGCTACATTCCGGGGCCACCGTTTGCGCGTCTCTACGTGGAAAATTTTGTGCGCCGGCAATGCGGCGACCTGACGATTACTTCCAACAATATTCGCCCGGACCTCGCCGCGACATTTAGCCAAGCCGCACGCAACGAGGGTGCGACGAGCGCACAGTTGACCGCCGGCGATGCTTCCTTCACGTGCACGTTGAATGGCAACGCGGTGCAAGGGAAGTATGTCGCCGCCACGGCCCTGCTGGCCCCCGGCCAGACTCCCATGTGGGCCGTTTACCGCCTCTACGGCTACCTGGCGCCTGCTTCTCGTCAACAAGATGCGGAAAGAGTCGTCCTGCAGGCTCTCCAAACTTGGAAGTTCAACCCCCAGTGGCTGGCGCAGCAGAGTGGCACCGCCAATGCCGCATTGCAGCAGGACAATATGCGATCCCAGCAGATTCGCAGCCGCGCCTTGCAAGCCATCGCGGAAGATCAGCGCCAGACCACGGAAACTATTACCAAGGGTTACGAGCAGCGTCAAAAGATTTACGACGAAATTTCCCGCAAGCGGGAAAATGCGATTCTCGGCACACTGGATGTCGTGGATCCACAAACGGGAACCCAATACAAGGTCAGCAATTACGGGGATTACCACTACATGAGCAATGACAACTACATTTACAGCACGAACTCTCCGAACTCGCCGGGACCCGACTTGCGCGAGCTAATCACCTTGCCGTGAATCCGACGCGCTACTTCCTATCGTTGGATCGCATTCCAAGCCGACAGCTCTCGACTTTCAAACTGGAATTCCACTTTAAGATGCTTCTAGACTAATGCGTTCGCTTCCAAGAGAGTCTGGGCCGCGCACACGTCCGGAATTGGCGGAGACTCCATCGGGGTGAACAGAAATTAATACTCTTTTCAGATATTAAATTTTAGTAGTGACATAACCTTATTCTGCGGTTCAATCCCGAGAGAACGTGTTCGGAGAAGAGGGACGCAAACATGGGAAATCAGCGAAACAAAGACACGCGGGCGAGGATCGGCGGAGCAATGCTGACACGACGCAATTTGTTTGAACTGACCGGCATGGCCCTTGCAACTGTGGCGCTTCCGCACGGAGTGACGATGGCCAACGCATTTGCTGGCCCTGGGGGCGCCGCGCAAAATGCGGGCCCGGTTATGGAAAAACTCAGCAGCTATATGAGCGAAGCGAGCGGCCGCGCGTTACCCGAGGAAGTGGTCGAGAAGGCGAAACACCACATCCTTGACACGCTAGCGGCGATGATTTCGGGCTCCGAACTGCTCCCGGGTCGCGACGCCATCCAGTTTGTTCGCGCGTATGGCGGCAAGGAGGTTGCGACGGTGGTTGCCTCGAACATCCTGTGCGGGCCCATCGAAGCGGCGCTGACAAACGGAATGCTGGCGCACGCCGACGAGACCGACGATTCGCACTCGCCTTCGCAGGCACATCCCGGCTGCGCGGTGGTGCCCGCGGCGTTGGCGGCCGGCGAGCAGTTTGGGATCAGCGGGACACACTTTCTGCGCGGCGTGACGCTCGGCTACGACATTGGATCGCGCGTCACGATGACGCTTGGCGGTCAACAATTCGAAACGGAGAGCCACTGGAGCACGCACAGCATTTCCCCGCTATTCGGTGCTGCGGCGGCGGCGGGTTGCGCCGCGGGATTGAACGTGCCTCAGATGCGATGGATGCTCGGTTATACCGCACACCAATCCTCCGGCCTTGGCGCATGGAACCGCGACACGCAACATATTCAAAAAGCATTTGTTTTTGGCGGGATGACGGCGCGCAGCGGCGTGACTTCCGCGCTGGTTGTTCAGTCGGGATGGACAGGCGTCGAAGATATCCTGTCGGGAAAGGACAATTTCTTTCTGGCTTACAATCCTAAGGCCGACCCGGCGGAATTCATTGAGAAGCTGGGCGAGCGTTATGAGATTACGCGGACGAACATCAAAAAGTGGCCTGTAGGATCGCCAATCCAGGCGGCGCTGGATGCGCTGGAAATCCTGCGGAAGCAGCACCCGTTCGACGCCGAACAAGTGCAGCAGGTGGCAGTGCATCTGGCTACGGACGAAGCCGGCATTGTGAACAACCGCGAGATCCCGGACATCTGTCTGCAGCACATCGTGGCAGTGATGCTGCAAGACCAGACGGTCACGTTCCGGTCCGCACACGACAAAGCACGCATGCAGGATCCGGCAACGATGCGTGAGCGCGCGAAGGTGAAGCTTGTTCCCGAGGAGCAGCTGGAGCGGCTCATGCCCCTGCGCGTGGCGATCGTCGAGGTGACGCTGGCAGATGGGACGCATCTCTCCCAGCGCGTCGACAATGTCCGGGGCACGCCGGAAAATCCCATGAGCCGCGAAGAAATCGTCGCCAAAGCGCGCGACCTCATCACGCCCGTTCTCGGAACGGCAAAGTGTACGAGCCTCATTCAAAAGGTGCTTGACCTTGACAGCGTGAAGGACATCCGAGAACTGCGGCCTCTGCTGCAAAGAACCTGAGCAAGATACGTATTCCATTTGAAAAGGTGAACCGGTGAGGATTGTCGACATTCGCGAGACCGTGGTGCCGATCAAGTCGGAGATTCGAAACGCCTATATCGACTTCAGCCAGATGACCGTGAGCGTCCTCGCGCTCGTCACCGACGTGGTGCGCGATGGAAAGCCTGTGACCGGCTTCGGCTTCAATTCCAACGGACGGTACGCGCCGAGTGGGCTTTTGCGCGACAGATTTATTCCCCGTCTCAAAGCCGCCGATTCAAAAGCCCTGGTTGATGAAACTGGTGAAAACTTCGATCCGGCATGCGTTTGGGAAATTTTGATGCGCAATGAAAAGCCCGGCGGGCACGGCGAAAGATCCGTCGCCGTCGGCGTGCTCGATATGGCGGTGTGGGACGCAGTGGCGAAGATCGCCGGCCTTCCGCTTTACCGGCTTCTCGCGGAGCGATTTCGCGGCGGACGTATCGAACGCAAAGTCTTCGTATACGCAGCGGGCGGTTACTACTATCCGGACAAGGATTTATCGGCCCTGCAGAAGGAGATGCAGGGCTATCTCGATCTCGGGTATTCCGTGGTGAAAATGAAAATCGGGGGCGCGCCGCTTGCGGAAGACTTGCGGCGCATTGAAGCGGTACTGAAAATTCTGAAGACTCCGGACCAACTGGCGGTGGACGCCAATGGCCGCTTCGACCTCGAGAAAGCGATTGCTTATGCGCGGGCGCTGGCACCGTATGGGCTGCGATGGTATGAGGAAGCGGGTGATCCGCTGGATTATGAGTTACAGGCCAAGCTTGCGGCTCATTATCCGGGGCCAATGGCAACGGGAGAAAATCTATTTTCTATGCAGGATGCGCGAAATTTGATCCGCTACGCGGGGCTGCGGCCAGATAGGGACATCCTGCAGTTCGACTGCGCGCTGAGCTACGGTCTGGTCGAATATCTTCGCATTCTGGACATGCTGAAAGAATACGGGTGGTCGCCGACGCGATGTATTCCACACGGCGGTCATCAGATGTCGTTGAACATTGCTGCTGGGTTGGGCCTCGGGGGCAACGAATCTTATCCCGGGATATTTCAACCTTTCGGAGGATTCGCGGACGGGATACCGGTTGAGAACAGCTATGTCGGGTTGCCGGAGATTCCGGGGATTGGATTTGAAGCGAAGAGCGAGTTGTTCCGCGTGATGAAGCAATTGGTGGACAACTAAATGTCTCTCGCCGGGCACAATGGAAAATGCGCAGTTGGGGTAAAAGAAAATTAATCCTACTTTCAGGTGTGTGAGTTTGGAAGCAGCATAAGCTTCCAGCGCATCGTTCGACAGTGATTGATAGAAACGTTAGTCAGGCGGAGGCTGCGGGAAGGTGACTGTGCGGAGGCAGACAAGCATGCGATGTGACCAAGACCGCGGGGTAGCTGCGGGAGAGGGAAATTCGGGGCTGTCGCGGCGCAAATTGTTTGAGTTGGCGGGGCTGGCCATGGCTAGCGCAGCGCTTCCAGCGGAGCTGGCGAAGGCGCAGGAATCCGCGAGTCCAGAGAAAGCCGCGCAAGACGTTGGTTCGGTCATGGAGAAGCTCAGCACCTACATGGGCGAAGCCGGCGGTCGTGCGCTGCCCGACGAAGTCGCGGAGAAGGCCAAACACCACATCCTGGACACTTTTGCGGCGATGATTTCAGGTTCGGAATTGCGCCCTGGGCGGGCAGCGATCGAGTTTGCGCGCAGCTATGGCGGCAAGGAAGTCGCGACCGTGGTTGCTGCGAACATAATGTGCGGACCCATCGAAGCCGCGCTGGCGAACGGAGTGCTGGCCCATTCGGACGAAACCGACGACTCGCACGGCCCGTCGCGTTCGCATCCCGGCGTTTCCGTCGTCCCGGCGGCGTTGGCGGCAGGTGAGCAGTTTGGAATCAGCGGGACGCAGTTTCTGCGCGCTGTGACGCTTGGCTATGACATTGGCACGCGCGTCTCCATGAGCCTGGGTGGGCCAAAGTATCAGGCAGCGACGCACAGGAGCACGCACGGCACCGCCGCGGCTTTCGGCGCCGGCGCCGCCGCGGGTTGCGCCGCAAGCCTCAACGCCCAGCAGATGCGTTTGCTCCTGGATTACAGCGCGCAGCAAACCTCCGGGATCGGCGCCTGGTCGCGCGATGCCGAACACATGGAGAAAGCATTCTTGTTCGGAGGGAAGCCGGCGGCGGGTGCAGTCACAGCGGCCATGCTGGTGCGGTCGGGCTGGACGGGTGTTGATGATATTTTTTCCGGCCCGGACAATTTTTTTGATGCTTTTGCACCTCGGGAAAACGGCGTGATCAAAGCCGACCCGTCGGTGCTGGTCGAAAAGCTCGGCGAACGCTACGAAATTACGCGGACAAACATCAAAAAGTGGACGGTCGGGTCGCCCATCCAGGCGCCGCTCGACGCGCTCGCGGGATTTTTCAAACAGCGTTCGTTTTCCGCAGACGATGTACAGAAGGTGGTCGTGCGAATCGCCAGCGACGAAGCCAACACCGTGAGCAATCGCGACATGCCGGACATCTGCATGGAGCACATGGTGGCGGTAATGCTGCTGGACAAGACGGTGACGTTCCATTCGGTACACGACAAGGCGCGCATGAAGGACCCTGCCGTGCTGCGCCAGCGCGCCAAGGTGCAGGTTGTAGCCGATCCCCGGATTGACGCGCGGCGTCCGCGTCGCGAGGCTATCGTCGAGGTTACGCTCGCGGATGGCACACAGTTGAGCGAGTGGGTCCGGGACGTGCGTGGTACGGCGGAAAACCCGATGACGCGCGAGGAAGTCGTTGCAAAAGCGCGCGACCTGATCACTCCGGTCCTCGGCGCCGCAACCTGCGCGTCCCTGATCGAGAAAGTGGTTGGTCTTGAAGGCGTGAAAGACGTGCGCGAGCTGCGGTCGGTGCTTCAGCGGGGCTGAGCGAACAAGATTTGTTTTGTAGGCAGGCGTGAACCCGCTCCGACAGCCGAAGTAATCATAAGAAATCAAGAAAGAGGAGCTCACGAATGAAAACATACCTGGCAATTCTCTGGACAGCATGCATGGCAGTGATGCCAGCGGCGCAGGCTCAGACAATAGAACCGCTCAAGCTGATTCAGACGATCCCGATGCCAAATGTCGAAGGCTACTTCGATCATATGGCTGTGGACATCAAGGGGCAGCGCTTGTTTGTGACAGGAGAGCACCAAAGGACTCTGGAAATTATTGACTTGCGCACGGGCAAAGTGATCAAGACCATCACGGGCTTCGGGGGAGATCCTCGCAAGGCGCTCTATCTCCCGCAGTCCAATGAAATCTGGGTGGACGACGGAGATGCCACTTGCAAAGCGTTTAGCGGGGATACATACGAGCTAATCAAGAACATCCCGTTGTCGGGCCATGATCTCGATACGGATTCGCGGAAAGTGCCCGATAACGGCGTCTACGATCCGGTCGCGCAGCTATTCTATCTCGGTGACAGAGCGGATGGTCTCAAGAAAGAAGGTGTCAAAGGTTCAATCGAAATCGTGGACATCAAGAACGGCAAGTTCGCGGGGAGCATCGACGTGGATGGCCTCAATCCCGCGGGCTTGGTGCTCGATCCATCCTCACCCAAAATGTACGTGGTGATGGGTGACACCAGCCAGGTCGTGGTCATTGACCGCGAAAAGCGCGCCGTGCTGGCCACGTGGCCCATCACGGGAGGCCCGGAGCCGCATGCGGTGGCGCTGGATGCAGCCCATCATCGCCTGCTGATCGGGAGCCGCGTGAAACGCGGGCACCTTTACAAACCGGGGAAGATGGTCGTGATGGATTCCGACACGGGAAAAGTAATTGATGCGATCGACACCGAAGGAGGCGTGGACGAAGTGGTGTACGACGTGCCAAGCAAGCGCGTCTACTACACCGGCACGACGGGCTACATTGATGTGTTCCAACAGATGGATGCAGACCACTACCAGCGCCTGGGGAGAGTGGCGACCGGGGCAATCGCCAAGACGTCGCTCCTTGTGCCGGAACTGAAGCGGTTTTATGTGGCTGTTCCGAAGCATGTCATACTGACTCCGCCGATCGCCGAATCAAAGGAAGCAACCATCGAAGAAGCGAAAATATTGGTGTTCGAAGTTGTGCAGTAACCGCTTCTACGCTCAATGATGGGAGCTCTAATTATTTGAAGGGAATGAGACTGGTATAGGGATGGAGCCGAGGGCGGGACTTGAACCCGCGACCTGCCGATTACTCCGGAAGGTCCATATGGTTGAAACTCTAGTTTTTTCTGGCGTCGGCGCGTCTATCGAAAGTAGAAAAAAAGACTTGACAAGAGTGGCGAAAAAGAGCGAAATTGGCATGGTCCGATAAGTGAGTCATCGGACCATTGAGCGCACTCTCTATGGCTATCCTCAAAACCGACGTCGATGTAGTACGCAAAACTAAGATCTACGAGAAGATAGCCCATCAAATTCAGCGTCTGATTCGGGATGGCTTGCTAAAGCCGGGGGATAAGCTTCCCCCCGAACGCGAGCTGGCGGAGATGTTCCAAGTCAGCCGAAGCTCTCTGCGGGATGCCATTCGGGCTCTTGAACTAATGGGCCTGGTGGAACCGCGCCAGGGAGAGGGAACGGTTGTCCTTGCGCCCTCGTCCGAGTCCCTAATTAATCCTCTGGCTGCGGCGCTGCTCCATGACCAAGGACTCGTGAGCGAGTTGCTCGAATTCCGCGAGATGATTGAGCCCACTTTGGCGAGGCGAGCGGCCACCTATGCTTCGCCCGAGGACTTGGACCATCTGGAAGACATCCTACGCCGCCAAACGGTAAAAGTGGATCGAGGCGAGCTGGCTATCGAAGAGGATTCGGAGTTCCATTACGCCATTGCGCACGCAGCCAGGAACGACGTGGTTTTGAGGGTCTTGGACGCGTTCATGGACCTCTTGCGAGAGAGTCGTGAAGAATCGCTGCAAGTGGAGGGGCGCCTGCAGAAGTCGCTTGAGGGCCACCGGCGGATCTTTCAGGCCATTCAGGAGCGCGACGCGTCCACAGCCGAAACCGCAATGCGGCAGCACCTTGAGGAAATTGAAGGCATCGTCTTGAATAATAAGATTTAATTTGAATGGAGGTCAGCTTATGGGCCGGCTCTTCGCGATCGAGATTATTTATCGGGGAATCTACCAGAAAACTCTGGCTAAGAACATCAGCCGCGCAATCGTGCTGGCGGCGCATGAGGAAGGCAAGCGAGGCATATCCTTTGGCCGGTACGGCGACAGCCCGGAGCGGAACGGCATACCCGCCAAGAGCTTTGCCATCGTAGCCACCGATGACGTGACGCTTGAGGAAGGAATGGCGAAGTACGAGCCCAAAGAGGTCGATATTACCATCGCCGTGGACGACACTCTCTGCAAGGGCGTCGAGTCCTGGGCCTGGTACGGGCTGCAGCCTGTCAACCGGCTGCTCAAACCTGGCGGCACTTTGATCGTAACTTCTCGTGAGCAGCCCGAGGCCATCATCGGGATGGCCCATCGCAAGGCATCCCCGTATAAACTGGCGATTCTTAAGGGCACGGTCAGCTTTTCTGGCCTTTGGGTTTACAAGGACGACCACACGGATGTACGCCTCCTCGGCGCTATTTCCCGCATCCTGCCTGACCTGTTCAGTGTGAAATCGGTCCAAAAGGTCATCATGGACCAGTGGAAGGATCCCATCAAGGCTTCGTCCGCGGCGAAGGCCTATGAGCGAACCACCACGATCACGGTTCGACCCGACCAGGGTAATCCCGAAACACCCTACACGTTTACACTTCCGAAGTGGCATGAAATGCGTGATGGCGTTACCATTCCCAGCATTCCCGCAGGCCATAGCTTTGAAGACCCTGCCACCCATGCCCTCGGGGGATTCCGGCCTGATCGCAATCCCACTTTCAAAAAGTTCTCCACCCGTACGATGCGGCCCGTGGTCAATTTCGATACCTGCATCAAGTGCACGCTTTGCTGGCTGCAATGTCCGGACTCGTGCTTTGATGTCACTCCTGAAGGCTTATATGACGCCAATATGCAAGCCTGCTGCGGTTGCGGCGTCTGCGAAGCGGTTTGTCCCGTAAAAGAATGCGTCACCATGGTGAACGAAACGGAGTTCAGCGATAACTCCAGCCAGTGGGAGATGTGGAGGGGCGATAAGAAGGATTATGGGAAGTGGCTTCAGGAGAAGATAGCAGGGCATACGGAACGCACGCACGGTTTCCGCTATCGCGGACAGTACGAAGAACAGATTCCCGAGATGTTAGAAACTGCCCGCGAGGACTAATTGTCCAAGAAGGAGAGTTGTCATGGTGCCAGTGGCCACAGAAATCGAGAAGCATCAGAAGATTGACGAAACGGCCCTCATCACCGGCAGCGAAGCAATTGCCGTTGCCTGCAAGTTGGCTGATGTGGACGTGATTACGGCCTATCCCATCCGCCCCTACGACACCGTCATGCAGTATGTGGCGAAGCTGGTGGCAGATGGTGAAATGGACTGCGAGTACATCGTGGCGGAAGGCGAACACTCGCAATTTGAAATCGTGAAGCACGCATCCGCCTGTGGCGCGCGCGTGTTCTGCGGCAGCAGTGGCGTTGGCTGGATGTACGCGATGGAAGCGCTGACGGTCACACCCGCGTTGCGCATTCCGATGGTTGCCATGGTGGGCAACCGGGCCCTGGACGATCCAGGCGCGTTCGGTGTGGAGCACAACGACGCACTGGCGGTCCGCGATCTCGGCTGGCAACTGGTGTGGGTGGACAACCCACAGGAAGCGCTGGACACTGCCCTGATCGCCTATCGGGTAGCGGAAGACCGGCGTATTTTCTTGCCGTGCGCAATCAGCTGCGACGGCGCCTTCCTTACCCACTCGCAGGCGCTGGTCAAAATCCCCTCGCAAGAGAAGGTCAACGAGTTCCTGCCGCGCTACGACCGCGCAGAACTGCTGCTCCACCCCGACAATCCCATTACCGTGGCCCCGCAGGGCAATGAAGACTGGGTCATGGAGATCCGGCGGCAGAACTATGCCGCCATGGAGCGCACCTACGGCGTCATCAAGGAAGCCTACGCTGACTTTGAGCGGATCTTCGGGCGCTCCTACGGCAATCCCTTCTTCGAGGAATACATGACCGAGGATGCCGACGTGGTGCTGATGGGCATGGGGACGCTGTCCACGCCGGTAAAGGTTGCCATCCGCAAAATGCGCGCGGAAGGAAAGAAGGTTGGTTTCGTGCGCCTGCGCTGGTTCCGGCCGTTTGCGGCTGAGGAACTGGCGAAGTGCCTGGGGCGCTTCTCCGCCGTTGGGGTCATCGACCGCGACTACTCGTTCGGTTCGCCCTATCTCGGCGGCGTGGTGGCCGGCGAAGTCCGCAGCGCGCTCTACCCGTCGCCTGGAAAAAAGCCGCCCGTGTTGGGTTTCATCGCCGGCCTTGGGGGCCGCGAAGTCACCGTGCCCGACGTGGAAAAAATCACCGCATCCGTTTACCAGGCTGCCCAGGGCAAGCCGCAACCGCTCACGCAATGGATCGGGGTACGGGAATAGTTTGTTTTTGCTGATGTGTTTCTACCGTTAGAAAGGATGGAATTGCGATGGCTACCTTCGTTCATATTGATCCGACTCAGGAGCTGGAGGCCTTCAAGGCAGTCAAGAAGCTCCCGCTGGAGGAGTTCTTCACCTCGGGTCACAGGACATGCCAGGGTTGCGAGTCGGCGCTGCTCATGAAATTGATGGCCAAAGCCGCGGGTCCCAGGACCATTATCCTGGGCAGCACTGGGTGCATGTACGTGGCCAACACCACCTACTACAGCACCTCATGGGTGGTGCCCTGGATGCACACCCAGCTGGGCAGCAGCGGATCGGCCGCGCTGGGGACGGCTGCCGCTCTGAAGGCGCTGATGCGCAAAGGCAAGATGAAGAACGAGCCCATTAATGTTATCGCCTTCTGCGGCGACGGAGGAGGAGCGGATATGGGAATCGGCGGGATCTCCGCCACCCTGACCCATCCTGACTACAACTGCCTCATCTTGATGTACGACAACGAGTCCTACGCCAATACCGATATCCAGCTTTCGGGTAGCACACCGTGGGGCGCGCACACAACCTTCAGCCCTCCAGGCAGGATGAAGAGAATCATGCACCATCGCTGGAAGAAGAACATGGCGGGCATGATGGCGGCCGGTCATCCCACCTGCCGGTACGTCGCCACCATCTGCATGTCCTACGGTCTGCAGGCGATGAATGCCATGCGCAAAGCTTTGTCCATCGGCGGGCCCACGTTCGTTCACTCCTTGGATCCCTGCCCCAAAGGCTGGGACTACGATCCGTATCTCTCCCACGAAATGGGCGAGTTGGCGGTAACTACCGGCATTTGGCCGCTCTACGAAGTGGAAAACAGCGTGCTGAAGCTGACCGGCAAGACGCAACAAATAGCCGACCGCAAGATCAGGCGGCTGCCCGTGCGGGATTATCTGCTCAAGCAGGGAAGGTTTGCACACTTTACGAACGATGACATCGATTACTTCCAGAGCAAGATCGACGAGATGTGGAGCAAGTGGATCGTTCCCGGCGTGATCCCGTTCCACAGCGAACTCGAAAAAGACACTGCTGGCTGATCAGTTTGTGCGGCGGCGGCACGCGCAGCGCCTTCTTAGGATTGCAGGCCCACATTTAGATTAAGGGGTTGGAGCTGGAGATAAATTCAAGGTCCGTGTGATTGACATCTTTGTCCTGCCCGACATAAAGTAGGCGTTCCAAACCTATTTTCTGTCGATCGCTGAGGACGAATATGAAGGCGCGATCTTTCCTCCTAGGGGCAATCATTCCGTTCCTGCTTTCCGCGTGCGGCGGCGGGAGCTACTCTTCTCCTCCCCCGCCTCCGTCTCAGTTCACCATCGGCGGATCGGTTTCGGGTCTCGCGGGCACGGGCCTTGTGCTGCAGGACAATGGCGGCGACAACCTGGCTGTGAGCGCCAACGGCAGCTTCACGTTCAAGACAGCGGTGAAGAGCGGCGGGGCTTACAGCGGCGCGGCCTACAGCGTCACGGTTTTTAGCCAGCCGTCCAGTCCAGCGCAGACCTGCGTGGTGACGAACGGCAGCGGGACGGCGACATCCAACGTCAGCAACGTCCAAGTAACCTGCACGACACCTCCTCCCGTCATTACTTCGTTCGACATCCCGGGCGCCGGCACAGCTGCTGGCCAGGGCACCTTCGGCTGGGCCATCGACGATGCAAATGGCGCCATCGCGGGGCGGTACATTGACTCAAGCAATGCGTTTCACGGTTTTCTGCGCGCTCCGGACGGCACGATCACGAAGTTTGATGTTTCCGGCGCTGGCACCGCCAGCGGCGAGGGGACGCTCCCTTACAGTATCAGCTCGGGCGCCATTGCAGGAGTCTACGTGGACGCGAACGGAGTAAACCATAGCTTTCTGCGCGCGGCGGACGGCACCATCACCACATTTGATGTTTCCAGCGCGGGCACAAACTCAGGCCAGGGAACGCAGGGCCGTAATATCAACGCTTCGGGAGAGATTGCTGGATTTTATGTGGACGCCAGCAATGTGTATCACTGCTTTCTGCGCGCTGCGGACGGGACCATCACCACATTTGATGTTTCCGGTGCAGGCACGGGCGCCGGGCAGGGTACCGCGATGAACGGTGTCGACAATCTGAATGCGACAGGGGCAATCTCAGGATGGTACCTTGACGCGAGCAATGTCCAGCACGGCTATATGCGGGCTTCGGACGGCACTATTACCAAGTTCGATGTTTCCGGTGCAGGCGCGGGGGTTGGACAGGGCACCGACGTCTCCGGCATCAACGCGTCGGGGACGATCACAGGAACCCTACTTGACGCGAGCAATGTGCATCACGGCTATATGCGGGCTTCGGACGGCACTATTACCAAGTTCGATGTTTCCGGTGCAGGCGCGGGGGTTGGACAGGGCACCTTCGTCCAGAATATCAACGCGTCGGGTGCAATCGCGGGGCTGTATCGGGACGCAAGCAATGTGAATCACGGCTTTGCGCGCGCGCCCGACGGAACCATTACCTCGTTCGATGCTCCCTCTGCAGGCACAGGCAGCGGGCAGGGCACAATCCCCATTAGCAACGAAGCGTCGGGAAACATAACGGGCTTCTACGTGGATGCAAGCAACGTGCGTCACGGCTTCCTACGGACCCCGTGAGTGTTGTCATGAATCCGTTTCCCCTTGCGAGCGTCGTCGGCACTACGAACATCGTGCAGGTCAAGCTTGTCGTGCAATAACGGCTTGTGCCCTCAGAACGAGAACTTTAAGGCAAGCCGCACGACGCGCGGATTCACAACGGTCGAGTTGATTTGGCAGGGGCCATTTCTATTCCCCAACGAAGCTATCCCTTCACGTACGAGTGCGGTTGGCTGGCTGAGGCGGCGGGCCTTAGGTCGCAAGAGCCGCCCGTGCCTCTTGTTGCCGAAGTTCACGCACCCGGAGAGGACGAACAAGAACGAGCATCATCAGCGCGGCTACGATATTGGCAACGGCCGCAATATCCAGGGTCGTGGACCAGCTCCCGGTTCTGAGGGCAATGATACCTCCCAGGGGCACAAAGAACGCGGCGCAGCCCTTGGCGGTATACAGCAGCGCGTAATTTGTTGTGGCGTACTTCTTCCCAAAATGGTCGGAAGTAAGCGCAGGGAATATGCTGAAGATATTGCCCCAGGCAAAAAAGACCAGGCCCGCCAAGACCACAAAATAGACGGGATCTCTGCCGTACTTCTCCAGCCACAGAATGCCGATCCCTTCGGCCAGAAACGTCACGAACATCGTGAGCTCACGGCCGATCAAGTCTGAAATCCAGCCGAAAAGAGGGCGACTGAGGCCGTTCATGAGATTGTTGAGCGAGAGCGCGAACGTAAGCGCCGGAACAGTGAAGCCGAGAAGGGTAACGGGCGTCTGTGCGATTCCAAAGCCGCTGGCGATTGGGGCAAGCTGCGCGGTCGCCATCAGGCCGCTCGCTGCCACCAACACGAAATCGATGTACAAGATCCAGAAGACGGCGCTGCGAAGGGTTTGCAGCGGGCTGCTGTCAAATCTCGATTGCAATGCCCGAGGATTCGATAGCCGCGCCCCTGTGCCCTTCGGCGGTTTCTTGAGTACGAACGCCGCAAAGAGCACGACAATTCCTTGGATGAGCGCAAATTCGAAGAAGGTCGCCTCATACCCTCGGGAAGCAAGAGAGCGGGTCAAAGGGATGATTGTGACGGCCGCACCCGCGCCGAAGCCGGCGGCGGTCAAACCCGCGGCGAGGCCCCGCCGGTTCTCAAACCATTTTACGACGTTTCCGATGCACGTTCCGTAGACGAGCCCCGTCCCAATTCCGCCAATGATTCCTCCCGCATATAAGGCGGAGAGAGTACTTGCCCGCGAGTAGCCGATCCAGGAGAGCGCGATCAAGAAAGCTCCCGCCATGACCAGAGGACGAGGACCAAACCGGTCTGCAAGGTATGCCTCGAAGGGGACAAGCCAGGTTTCGAAGAGGACAAAGAGGGTAAAGGCAAATTGGATCGCGACTTTACCCCAGTGGTATTTGGCATCGATCGGGTTGATGAAAATGGTCCAGCCATATTGCAGATTGGCGATCATGGCCATGCAGATGACACCCGCAACGAGCTGCACCCACGGTTTCGGGGTGATGCTTGATGAGGGTGGAGCAATGTTTGCGGTGGTATCAGCAGGCGACAAGCGGGGATTCCCCTCCGAGGCGTTTGCAGACATGAAACCTCCGGGGAAATATTACCGCGAGTTCATCGCTGAGGCAAAACATACCACGGAGAAAAAACGGGATATTGGTGATCGTCCTCACGCCCCGGCGCTTTGCACCTTGGCCAACAATTCCACAAATTTCTGCTTGCGTTCCGCCTGGTCGTGGCCGCCTTCCGCTTCGGCCAGCTGCGTGATGTTCATCGAGCAGAACTTCGGCCCGCACATCGAACAGAATTTCGCTTCTTTGTAAAAATCATCAGGAAGATTTTCGTCGTGCATCGCCTTCGCCGTCTCCGGATCAAGCGACAATTCAAACTGCTTGTTCCAATCAAACAGGAAGCGCGCGTAGGAAAGCGCATCGTCTCGGTCCCGCGCTCCCGGACGATGCCGCGCCACATCCGCCGCGTGCGCCGCGATTTTGTACGCGATCACTCCCTGCTTCACGTCTTCCGCATTCGGCAGCCCCAGGTGCTCCTTCGGCGTCACGTAGCACAGCATCGACGCCCCGTGCCATCCGATCATCGCCGCGCCGATCGCGCTGGTGATGTGGTCGTAACCCGGCGCGATATCGATCACCAGCGGCCCCAGCGTGTAG
>JBIOGB010000040.1:0-37907 GCA_044447665.1 Candidatus Acidiferrales bacterium
GATGCCGTCGCGAACGCCGAAGGCTGCGTCCTCATCAATGTAGCGATCCTCCGCATCGAACAACTCGGTGACAATGGACCGGAAACCCGAAGCGCTCACAATGAAGTGGTAGTGAGCTGGGCGCCAGGCATGTCTTCCACCCGCTCGGAGCAGGTCGCCGACGGGGCCGTCGTAGGGAACCGTGTAGGGCGAAGGACGAATAACCTTGAGGGCGTAGTTCCCTTCATCGTTTGTAAGCATCCGGCAGCGCAAATTGTCGGGACGCTGACTGGAATCCTGCGCGGGATAGAGACCATTCGCGGCAGTTTGCCAGAAATCGAGCATCGCGCGGGGAATTGGGCGTCCCTCCAAATCCAGAACGCGTCCGTGGAGCAGGACGGGATCACCCTCATTCTCACGGATGAGGTCAGCTCCGACTTCAACCAGTGGCGACATCGCAGCGTGGAAGGGCCCGAGATTACTCGCCTCGGTCGCTCCCGGGGAAGAATTCAGCAAGTCCACAAGCGAAGACAGCCCCAGGACATCGGACATGAGGATGAATTCGTTCCGGCGGAGATCGCTGATGCGGCCAGCGCGACTCAGGAAGTCTAAACCAATTCGCCACTCTTCATGTGTCAACTTCGTTTCTCTCGCAAATTGGTGAAGGTAAGTAACGAGCCGGCTAACTATGAATTTAAAGCGTTCGTCTTCGCCGTGATCGAATGACTTGATGACGACGTCCGTTATTGTGTCCTGCGTCAAGTGGCGCATGGCCGATTCCTTCCTCTTGTTCGAGAAAGTTCGAGAGCGCATCTCCATTCATGGGCCTCTCTCGCTGCCTTGAACTCAATTGAGGTCCTCTATGATGCCACTGTTTAAGGCCCCCTGAAGGGACGTCCAAGCCGTGGAACGGGCGTGCTGCACGGCAAGAGCCGCGAATTCTAATCTTAGCGCAGAGCCTTAAACAGTTGGACCACTGTTAGAAGATGAGTTTTAGACCCAACTGAATTGCGCGGTTGCTCCCCGATCCGACCACAGGGTCGCCAGCCGCCACGTCGGGTGTTGCGCAACCGCAGCCTAATTGCGAAGTTACCGAGGGATCGTCAAAGTTTCCGGGACCATACCCACTGGTACCCCCGTACGGATTGGCGAAGTTGGGATGGTTTAGGACATTGAAGAGCTCTGCTCGGAACTGGGCCGTGAGCCGTTCTTTAAGCTTCCAATCCTTTGTCACAGACAAATCCCAGTTACGAAAACCTGAATCGCGGAACAAGTTGCGGCCCATCGTGCCAAATGTTCCCGCAGCAGGAGGAATCATGACCGAGCGGCCTTGGGCGTAACAGCCAAGCGACGAGAGCTGTGCAGTTGTGGGGCCGTTGGAAACTCCTCCGTCTATGCTCACCGCTGCCGCCGAACAGGCGTTAAAAAAGGTCGTGGATTGCGCATCGGAAAATGAGATTGTGCCGCTCGGGGCGGTTTCCGTACAGCCGCCGGCCCCAGGGCCAGTGCAGAACGGAATGGAGTGGTTCGTGGATTGAAAGTCCGAAGGAATCCCTATGAAATCCCAGCGGTCCGTCATTTCGCTGGTTCCGCTAATGTTGTTGCCAGTATCGTTCACCGTCCACGGTTGTCCGCTCTGCAAGGTTACGATGGAATTGAGCTGCCAACCCTTCAGGAGTTGTCCAGGAAATTCCCTTCCGGGAAGGGAATAAGTGAGAGCAAAAGTGAAGCGATGCCTCATGTCGTAGTCGCTGCTCGCGTATTCACGTTCAGGATGCGTGCTGTCCTGGGGCAGGAATTGGTTTTGATTTGTGGAGGAATTGTCGAGGCCGTGCGAGTAAGTGTAACCCGCAGTAAAGGACAACCCATGAGAGACGCGCTTGGTCGCGGTCACTTGCAGACTATTGTAGTTGGCTCGATAGAGATTCGACATAAAATTAATGGCTCCCAGATACGGGAACTGGGCGCTAAGAGGGCCGGGACCGGGTGTGGGGCTGCCTGGGATCAGGACAGGTTGGTTCAAGTCTCGGATGCCCATTAACTTGCTGGCATGGTTGCCGACGTATGCAACGTCCAGCGAGAGATCATTTGTGAACGCGTGCTGTATGCCCAGGGTCCAGGTGGTGAGATAGGGAGTGCGGAAATTTCGGTCAATCCCCAGCACGTTACACTGCGGAGGGTCCGGAACGGGATTGGGGTTCGCTACGGTCGCAGGCGGGGTCACGCCATCGCCACAGGTGGGAGGAGTCTGAGGGAAGAGCGGCACGGTCGGGCTGTTGTTCTGCCAGCCGGTTAAAAGCTGTGAACTTGTGGGGAGAGCTGGGCCCTGAAAAGTGACCGAGGTTACATTAATGGTTCCGGTGCCTGGCGTTGAAGCTACGACCCCAGTCACCCCGCAGGTTGTCGGGGGACAGGTGACAATGGTGGCTCCGGTGGGAATAGTAGCGAGGCCAATTGCGGTGGCATTCTGGGTATTTTCCTGGACAAGCAAGGCTTCCATAGACAGAGTGTCGTAAATGACGCCTGCTCCAGCCCGTACCACCGTCTCGCCCTTCCCCGAAATGTCCCAGGCGAGGCCAAAGCGCGGCGCAAAGTTGTTGTGATCGCCGTTATAAGGACTGCTGATCTGTTTGCCAACTTGTACCAAGCCCCCGAGCGCGGGAACGAAATTGCCGAGGAGATTGTGATCCTCCTTCATGGGACTGACGTACTCGTAGCGAAGTCCAAGATTTAACGTCAAATTCGGTGTGACACGCCAATCGTCTTGAAAAAAGCCTGCGTAGGACCACTGGGTTTCGTGCCGCAGAGGGGGCCCAAAGCTGATCCTCCCGAGCGCCGGAGAGCCGGCGAGAAAGTCTTCGAGCGGCGTTGAACCGGAGAAGGCATTTCCGCCATTGGAACCATTAAAAAAAATCTGCCCCTTATCCCCGCGAAAAGAGCCTTCGTTGACGCTGGCATATCGAATATCACCGCCGAACTTGAAGGCGTGCTTGCCGCGCAAATAAGAGACGTTATCAATTCCCTGGTAGACGCCGTCAGGGCCCTGAAACTTGGGCCAGTTCGGACCGCCGCCTAAAAAAGAGAAGCCACTAATGTTGATTTGTGGCATACCAAAACGCTGGGGATCGGTCACTCCCGTGTTGATGCCATAGGCTGTTGCCGGGACGTTGTGGTCCACAGAAGTGTTGGTTTTGTTGTCGTAGACGTAGCCAAACCTGGCTTCATTCGCCCATCGTGAATTCGGAGTCCAAGTCCAATTTCCACCGCCGGTAATCGGCTTCTGGATCATTATCGAGAGCCATTGAGCACTCAAATAGGCTTGATCCTCGGCCACTTCATCGTCACGCCCGTAGTAGAAAGTGCCATTCAAAGTGTGGTGGTTATTGATGTGGTAATCGATCTTTACCAGGGAGCTGTCGGAACTATTTACGTTGTCAAAAGGAACGGAGACACTCGATGACGATGTTGACGTGTTGGCAGGGAACAAACTCAGCAATTTCAAGCTGAGCGCGCTCAGCGGAACTGGTCCGTTTGGGTGGCTCGGTGATGCTAAGTCAGCTTCAGCATCCGGGATGCTTATTCCTGACCCGGCTCCCGGGACGGTAGAGGGCGCGAAGGAGGGCAAAACAGTCGTGATGGTGTAGCGCTGCCCCTCGTAGCCCATAAAGAAAAAAAGTTTGTCTTTGATGATCGGCCCACCGCCGGTTGCACCGAATTGTTGGAAGGTGAGCGGTTGTGTCTGAGGGACGAAGTAATTGAGCGCATCGAATGCGTCGCTGCGGCCAAAAGCATATGCGGTTCCGTGAAGGTTATTGGTACCGGATTTCAGCCCCACATTGACGACCGCACCCGGTTTCCATCCATATTCCGCTTTGGGGTTTTGCACGGTTGTGAATTCCTGGATGGCATCGATGGGAATCACGGTGACCGCATCCCCTACCAGGCCCGGCGCGCCAATGACCGTCGCTGCGGAGAAAGGTTCGTCGTCGGTTAGACCATCTACGATGAAGGTGTTGTCCTCGGGGCGAATGTCATTGGCACTCTGGCTCCAACCTCCGCCGCCGGGGTAGATAATCACTCCGGGCCGCAATGTGAGGAGATTCTGATAGTTGCGTCCGTTCAAAGGCAGGTCATTGATCGTTTGGTTGGTGAATGTTCCTCCGACAGTCGCGTTGGTGGTATCGAGCGCCGGGATCTCTGCGCTGACGACGACCCTCTCTGTTTGTTCGCCGGGCTGGAGAGTAAGGTCAACCCGGAGATCCTGGCCCACCTCCAATAAGAGACCAGAGTGTTCGACCGACTTAAAGCCTTTGGCCTCGGCCTGGACTGTATATTTGCCTGGAAGTAGATTTGGAGCGGCGTATTGACCGGCATCGTCCGCAATCAATGAGCGCGTTATGCCCCTTTCCACATCCTTGATGGTAATGGCAGCGCCTGCTACGGCGCCGCCGCTCTGGTCAGAGATGGATCCAAGGATTCGTCCTGCGTTACCTTGTGAAAATGCGGGCAAACTCGGCAGAAGCAGTCCAAGGACCACGGCCAGCACCCGGAACGCGTACTTTGCATTGGGCCGCACCCATCCCTTAACTCTACTGCTAAGAGAACTCATAATCGGCACCCCTCAAAAAGCGTATGATCCAGCTCACTGAGACAATCACTTCGGTTCCTACTACCCCAGCCTTTTAGGGCTTTAGCACTAGGTGAGAAACGATGTCAAGAAGAAACTGAACATGTTACAATTTTCCCCTGACGGTGAAGTTCTCGGATTGCGGGGAAGGGGTGCTCCGGTCACGTCCTGATGACTAGTTTATTGATACTCTTGACGCTGCCAGCTGAGGTACGGAATCAGTACTACTCGCGCCTCAAGGCCACGTTTCCCCAACTCAACATCAATCTGGTCGACCACCATAGCAAAGTGGGCCCTTATATCGGCGGCGCGGATGTCCTGATTACCTTCGGCCCCATGCTGACCGATCGCGTGGTGCGCGAAGCCAAGAACCTGAAATGGATTCAAGCGCTCGGGACTGGCGTTGATAACCTGATTGATCTGCCCTCGCTGAGCCGCGACGTGGTGGTCACAAACATCCGCGGGATTCACGGACCTGCCATGTCCGAGGCCGCGATTATGGCGATGCTTGCGCTGAGCCGGAATTTCCCGCGTGTTGTACGAAACCAGGATCATCACGTTTGGGAGCGCTGGCCAGCGAGTCTCCTGGAAGGCAAGACGTTGGGGATATTTGGCATCGGAGCAATCGGTAAGGCGCTGGCACCGAGATGCAAAGCCCTGGGGATGACGGTGGTCGGTATCAGCTCCGTGCAGCAGACGGTGGCGAACTTTGATCGTATCTATGGACGAGATGAACTTGCAAAGGCGGTGACCGGCCTAGACTATCTCGTTGTGCTTACTCCGTATTCGGCCGAAACTCGAGAAATCATAAACTCCTCTGTATTCTCCGCGATGAAGCCGACTGCATTCTTCATTAACTTAGCGCGCGGCGGCGTTGTCAACGAAGAAGCGCTGGTCAAGGCTCTCGAGCAGGGGCAGATCGCCGGCGCCGCTTTGGACGTGTTCAGCCAGGAGCCCCTTCCTTCGGAGCATCCATTCTGGTCGATGAAAAACGTAATTGTTACGCCCCACCTCGGGGGCTTCAGCGTCGAATATGCGGCACGAGCGCTGCCGGTGGTCGAGGAAAATATCCGCAGATTCCTCTCGGGCGATACAATTCATCTGCTAAACATTGTGAACCGATGAGGAACACTGGTCGCCGTTGATTGAATTTTCCGGTTTGAACGGGCGAGAGGCGGACGAACTTGCCTCTAGGCAGACGCGGCGAGGCCCAGCACGCGCTCGGCATTGGAGTGGAATATCCGCTCTTTGATATCGTCCGAATAGCCGAGTTCATCCCATTCCCGGAACAGTCGGCTGTACGGAAGGCTCGGATAATCGCTGCCGAACAAGATCTTCTCTTTAAGCCGGCCTCGAATGTCTACCTTTAACTGGGGCGGAAAATACTTGGGCGCCCAACCCGACAATTCCCAGAACACATTGCCCTTGTGAAGGGCGACGGCAGTCATCTCATCGACCCAGGGCCAGCCCGGATGCGCGGCAATAATTGTCAGATTCGGAAAATCCGCGGCAAGCTCATCAATGGCCACAGGATGAGCGTGCCGCAGCTTCGCTCCCATTCCGCCAGGCATTCCGGCGCCCATTCCCGTCGTACCCACATCAATCAGCACAGGGACTTTCAGTGCATTGATAACCTCGAAGAGCGCATATAAGCGGCGGTCATTGACCGCGTAATGCCCAATGATGGGATGAAAGTGGAATCCCAGCATCCCAAGTTCTTCGATGGCCCGCTTGGCCTCACGGAGGGACGTCTCTCCCTTGAAAGGATCAACGGCAGCCCAAGACTGGATGATTCGCTGAGGGTAACGATTCCGCATGGCCGCGACGAAATCGTTCGAGCAAGGCGGCGTGCCGGCCGTGGTTTCAATATCCAGCGCAACCAGAATGGCGTCAACACCTGCATCCGTGAATTCCTGGACCACTTCGTTCTCGGTCTTGGGAGTCCACGGCCGATTCCAATACGCGGCGAGAGCGTCCACGTACGGCTGTTGGCACGCAATCCACTCCTTCGTATTCGGGTAGCAATGGACGTCTACGATCCGCATCGAGTGCTCCGGATGTAATGAAACAGGAATAACAACTTATCTTAAGATGCTGCTCTGTGTTTGTTGCTCCCCCGCCATGATGTTCGTAACCAGCTCTGCGAGTTTCTTTTTTGAAACTTTCCCGAATGTGGAAAGCGGAAAATCCTGTAGAATCTCGAGCCGCTCGGGAAGCTTGAATTTTGCAATTTCTTTTCCTAGCAAGAAAAGTTTCAGCTCTTCCAAATTCAGGCTCGAACTATCGCGCAAGATCACGCAGGCGCACATTCGCTCGCCCAACTGATGGTCAGGAACAGGAATGCAGGATACGTTTTCCACCGAGGGATGCGACAGAATAAGGTTTTCGATTTCCTCGGCGCTGATTTTTTCTCCGCCGCGGTTGACCAGATCCTTCTTCCGCCCTTCGACAATGTAGTTGCCGGATGCATGCTGCCTCATCAGGTCCCCTGACCGGTAGAAGCCGTCCGAGGTGAAAGCACGAGCGTTATATTCGGGGACGCCGAAATAGCCGCGCAAAGTGTACGGGCCCCGGCAGCACAGTTCGCCCACCTGGCCGAAGGGCACTTCATTGTCATCATCATCGAGCAGCTTGACTTCGTCGTCAGGGCATACCGGGCGACCCACCGTTTCCAGGCAGACGTCTTCCGGATCGTCCAGCCGGACAAACATCAGCAATCCTTCCGACATCCCGAAGTTCTCTTGAACGAACGCACCCGGAATGAGCTTTTTTGCCAGCCGCTGTACTTCGGGTTGCAACCGTTGTCCGCCGCTCTGGATGATTTGCAAGGAAGACAAGTCGTGGCGACTCACAGCAGGGTCATTCAGCAGTCGAATGAGCAGCGTAGGAACGACCTTGATGTGCGTGACTCTGTGTTTCTCAATCAGCGCGCAGATATCGCCAGGCTTCGTGCTGGTGCTGAGCACTACTTTGGCCCCCTGAAACATGAACCCCTGGACACCGGGGCACGCCAGGGGCAGATTGTGCGCAATGGGCAGCACGATCAGAAGCACAGAATCTTCTTTGACGCCACAGACGCTCGCGGCCACCTTGGAGTTATACGCGTAGTCGTTGTTGGTCCTTGGAATGAGTTTGGGAATGCCGGTGGTTCCGCCTGAGAGCTGAAAAATCGCCGGGTCGTCCGGATCGATCTTGATTTCAGAGAGCACGGAAAGCGGGAGACGCGCACGTGTGCTGATCAATTCCGAGAGCGACGTCAGCCCATTGCGAGGATTTCCGAGAATAAAACCATGCTTCAAGCCGGGAATTTCTCTTCTGAGGCGATCCACCATGGCAGCATGATCGAAATCGCCGTGGCGATCAGGCACGACGCACGCTGTGGCGCCGGATAGACGCACGAACTGGCTGATCTCCGCGTGGCGATGGCTCGCCAGCGCGGCGATCGGTATACATCCAATTTTTTGAAGCGCGAAATAAAGGATGACAAATTCTGCGACATTGGGAACTTGCACAACAATCCTGTCGAGGGGCTTCATGCCGAGGTGCAGGAGGTTCAGCGCAAGATTGTTCGAAAGCTGGTCAAGTTCAGCGTATGTAATGGCGCGGTCACCGTCGATCGCGACGACGCGCTCTGCGTAGCGCTCGAAGACAACTCTGAATTCCTGCGCCAATGACTTATCGGCCCAGTAGCCGCGTTCGCGGTACCGCCGGGCAAATTCGGGCGGAAATGGAACTACGCCTTGCAGCATCAGGAATCCCTCTTACCTAAGTGGTGGCCGAATAGCCGCCATCGACAACGACGATCTCACCATTGACGAAGCGATTGCTCGTCAGAAGATTCACAATTACCTCGGCAATATCGTCGGGCGTCGCACAGCGGCGGAGCGGCGTGCTCTTGGCGCGACGCGCAAACAACTCCTCGTACTTGTCTTTCAACATCCGCTCCATCCATTCGCCTTCGATCCACCCCGGCGCAACCGCGTTGACGCGAATTTCGGGAGCCAGATTCAAGGCAAGAAGCTTGGTGAGGCTGACAACCGCTGCCTTGCTTGCTGCGTAGGGCAGCGGCTGCGGGCCAGGGCGCAAGCCGACGATGCTGGCAGTGTTGACGATGCTGCCGCGCGCTACCTTCAGGAGCGGTACAGCGGCACGCGTGACCTGAAATATTCCTCTGACGTTGACCGCGAAGATGCGGTCCCACTCCTCGGCGGTCATGGCCTCAAAATCGCTGGGCTTCACATGAGTCGTTATGCCCGCATTGTTTACAAGCGCATCGAGGCGGCCAAATTCCCGCTCGACAGCGGCCAGCATCTTGCGCACCAAGGAATCATCACTGACGTCACACTGGAACAGGAGGGTTTTCGCGCCTTTCGCCTGTGCGAGGTTTGCCGATTCCCGGGCTGCCTGCTCGCTCCGGCTGTAGTTAATGACGACGTCAAAGCCGGCATGGGCCAGTGCCACGGCGGCCGCGCGGCCAATCCCGCTGGATGCGCCAGTGACCAAAGCGACGGACCTGGCCTGAGTCATGTGGTTTCCTTTAGTCAACTAACCTGCGGCGCTCCAGCGGTGCAGCATTCGGACAAAAAATGAACATGTACAGTTTGGGACGTGACCTTGGGCATGTCAAGCCTCGGAAGAGACGCTTGCCGGAAAAATAGACGACGTGTATTGCCGAAGATTCGCCCGAGCCTTCGCCAACGCATCCGCTTGGGCAAATGCAGGCATGCTCGATGCTATGAAGAATGCGCGCGACCCTCAAAGTGGAACAGGCAGACGCTCATCCCTGCAGGCGCGGCAACAATACCTTCGCGTTCCGGCTCTCGATCGCCTCCAGGTCGCTGGCCGAAAGTTTGCTCTGGGTCAAGCCGTCAATAGCGGTCGCAGGTTTAAGAAAGGGATAGTCGGTTCCGAAGAGGATTTGCCGCGAAGGAACAACGTTCAATAATGCAGCCATGGAGGACGGAAACGCAGCACTAGCTGTGTCGTAATAGAGTTTCCCCAACTCGTACATAACTCCATGAGGCATCTGTGCAGCAAATGTCTGCCGCTGGCCAAGGAGGTCGGTTATGCGGCCGGCCAACATGGGTGTCGCTCCCCCGCCATGCGAGAAAATCCAGCGGATATTTGTCAGCCGCGAAAACGTGCCGCTCACCAGCAGACTAACAATGGCACGGGTAGTATCGAACGGATACTCGATCACTTGCGGGAGCACGCCGGGAATGACGCTGCCGCAGCACGCCGCCACCGTGGGGTGGAAATAGACTACTGCCTTGCGGCGATTGAGCTCCTCGAACACCGGTACAAATTCCGGGGCGCCGGGATACTTGCCGTCGTACGTCGTCATGAAACCGATGCCATCAGCATTTAGTGTGTCGAGGGCATACTCGATTTCCTTCAGACTGCCTTCCGTATCGGGCAACGGCACTACGGCGAAAAGACCGAAGCGTCCTGGGAAATTCCGGACCTGCTCGGCCGCATATTCGTTCCATTCTCTTGACAAACGGCGCGCCGCCGCGACATCTCCATACCACACGCCCGGCGTGGAAATCGAAGCCAGGGCCGTGGCAATCCCGTTCTTGTCCATCACCTCCAGAGCGTGAGCCGGCGTCCAAGTCAGCAGTTGATTGACGGGAACATTGTGATCGAACTTAAGTCTCTCGTGCTCTTCGGCAATGTAACGCGGGGGGAGAAAATGGTGATGTACGTCGATGCGGTGTGGCTTGGCGCCGCCAGCAGCCGCTGGCGAAGGCGATCCTGTCTGCGCCAGCAACGGGCCGGCTGACAGCGCCACGCCCCACCCAAGGGCGGCCAATGCGCTGAGAAACTCTCTTCTGGACGTACCATAACCCGGCGATGGAGAGCCGTGCTTTGTATCACGACAATTTCCCATGCTTCTCTGCCGCCATTTGCTGTCAGCGCAATTTCCGAGGTTCATGTTTTCAGAATGAGCGGACCTTTCCAGCCGTCCATAAAATGGCATACTTTGGCGCCGGAGGAATTCACCCACCCGCCCGGTCGGATACAACAATGAACATATACACTTTTACGATGCGCCCAGTGTATGCCCGCTCAGGTTCTTGTCAAGTTGCCGCCATTCCGGTCCGAGATGGAGCGACCATCGACTCGGATAATTTCTCGCCGAACGCGGCGTAAGGTCGGCTGATTTCATACGAGAAAGACGGAAGAAAACGAGTACTATAATGGGCCGGCCGGTGATGGGGGTGCTCGATTGAAGTCTTCCGCTGTTCCTCCGAGGGAGCTTGGGCTTCGCGAACGGAATAAGTTCCAGAAACGCCAGCGCATCCGCGCGGCGGCGCGCGAACTTTTTTCGAAGCGGGGATACGACGCGGCGACGCTCCGGCAGATCGCTCACCGCGCGCACGTAGGGCTGGGAACTTTGTTCAATTACGCACAAGATAAGCGCGATCTGGTCTTTCTCATCTTCAACGAGGAACTCAGCGCTGTTACGGACGCGGCGCTCAAAATGCCCGAGCCGAGCCAGCCACTACTCGATCAACTCCTCGCGATTTCCAAGTGCCACTACGATTACTTTGCCAAGGATCCGCCGCTTTCCCGCATCATGCTGAAGGAGCTCGTTTTTTATTCGGAAGGAAAACAGGCCGCGGCCTTTCAGGAGATCCGCGGGCGTCTTCTTTCAGGTATTGAAAAATTTGTCCGGGCTGCTCAGAAGGACGGGCGAATTCGGTCGGCCGAGAACCCAAAAATCATCACTCGCCATCTCTTTTTCGTTTTCTCCGCGGAAATCCGGTGGTGGATCGCTAATCCGCACCCTGATCCAGTTGCCGGGCTGAGAGACCTGAGGCGTCTGCTCGAACTGCAGTTCAAAGGGCTTCAACCTGCGGCTGGGATCGCCGGGACACGGGTGAATTTCCCCGGTCTTACACACCAAATGGCCCGCGCGGCTGGACACCGCGATAAGAAAGAGGGTTACTCGACAAGAAGAAGTTCCGCAATCAGAAAATAAGGGCAAGCTCGTCGCGCAAGCGACCTCTTTGCTCCGGGTTCGAATCCCTAAAGGCTCGGTTAGGGCGAGGCACGGAAGGCGGATTGAACGCCAGCCGCCGAGCGATCCGGTCTTATTTGTATTGCTGCCCGGAGAACACCGCTACGGCCGCGGCTAAATCGTTTCGGACTACCCCGCCGCCCTTCCGCCCATAGTCTTGATGACATTCACCTTACTGCTGAAAGTTATTTCATATTCGCTCATCTGTTTGGAAGCGGAATGAAACATTTTTGCCTACGCGCGACGTCTAATCAGTGACGAATTAGGAAGGGTGAAGTGTATCCGAACTTCGCTGGACGGGTTAGGGGTGAACTGAAGATGCGCAGCGTCCTGACGAGCAGGAGACTCAGAGTGCTGCTCGTTTTTGTGTGCGCAGCATTGGTGTCCTTTTGCAAAGTTCAAGCCGCCCCAGGCGCTCCTTCCATGCCTGCACAAGCGGCGCAACAAACCGCGACTGCGCGCCCGGTGGGAACTATCAAGTCTATTTCCGGGAATTCTATTACGTTGACTACGGATACGGGTACAGACGTGAACATCGTAATTCAAGAAAGCGCCCGGTTGGTCCGCGTCGCGCCCGGCCAGAAAGACCTCAAAGACGCGGCGCAGATCCAATTCCAGGATCTTCAGGTTGGTGATCGCTTGCTCGTTCGCGGAAAGTTGGCGGACGATGGCAAGTCCGTGCTCGCCGCCTCCGTCATCGCGATGAAGAAAACAGATATCGTGGAAAAGCAGGCGCATGAGCGTGCGGAATGGCAGAGGCGCGGCGTCGGAGGACTTGTCAACAGCGTCGACGCCAGCACCGGTGCAATTGCGATTACGACGAACGCCCTCGGGCCGAACAAGGACGTCGTCATTCACATTTCCAAAGACACCATCCTGCGGCGCTACGCACCCGACTCCGTGAAATTCGATGATGCAAAACCCGGTCTGTTGAATGAGATTGTTGCTGGCGACCAGCTTCGGGCTCGGGGGACGCGCAGCGCCGACGGTAAGGAATTGACCGCCGATGAAATCGTGTCAGGCTCGTTTCGAAATATTGCCGGACCGATTACCGCGATGGATCCCGGCGCGAGTACGATTTCCGTCCAGGATTTGTTGAGCAAAAAAACCATCACCCTGAAAATCACGGCGGATTCGCAACTTCGCAAATTACCGCCTCCCATGGCCCAGGGCATCGCCATGCGGCTCAAAGGCGCGCCCGCTGAAACAGCTTCCAATTCACCGGCTTCAACCCCCGCAGCGCCCAGAGGAGATGGCGCACAGCGCGACGGCCCAGGCGGGGGCAGGGCAAGCGGCGGAGGTGATTTGCAGCAGGCCATCAGCCGCATGCCCCAGGCCACGCTTGCGGATTTACAGAAGGGTGATGCGTTAATGATTGTCGCTACCCAGGGAGCACCAGAATCTAAGAGCACCGTCATCACGCTGCTAAGTGGTGTGGAACCCATCCTTGAGGCGTCGCCGAAAAACGGTGCATCGACGATTCTTTCTCCATGGAGCCTCAGCAGCGCTCCGGGCGGCGACGCAGGCTCACCGCAGTGATCTAGAAAGTTGTGACCATTGATCCAGGTGCATTAATGAATTCCGGGCTCACTCGAAAAATAGTATTCGGTTTGTTCGCATTCCTCGGTCTAGTTTTTGTGCCAGCAATTCTGCGCGCGCAGACCGCCTTCGGCACACTCCGCGGTCAGATCGCAGATCCCTCCGGGGCAGTTGTCACCGACGCGGTGGTGCTGCTTACGACGCCTTCCGGCGGCTCCATCGACACAACCACGAACAAAGAGGGCTTCTACGAATTCAAGGCATTGGCGCCGGGGAAGTACACCCTGAAAGTTGTGGCGCCCGGTTTTGCGGTATTCACGAAGGAGAACGTGGAGATTGCCGCGGGCCAGGTGCAAACGCTGAACATTGCCCTCTCGATCGAAGAGCAGAAACAGAAAGTCGAGGTAAGCGATTCCCCGACCAATGTGGATGTCAACCCTGACAACAATGCAGGCATGGTGGTGTTAAAGGGCAAAGACCTCGAAGCGCTCTCCGATGATCCCGATGAACTGCAGTCGGATTTGCAGGCGCTGGCTGGTCCATCGGCCGGCCCCAATGGCGGCCAGATTTATATTGACGGCTTTACCGGCGGCACGCTCCCGCCAAAGGCTTCGATTCGCGAAATACGCATCAACCAGAATCCCTTCTCTGCGGAATATGACCGTCTAGGCTACGGCCGCATTGAAATCTTCACCAAGCCGGGGACAGACCAGTGGCATACCGACCTATACATCAGTGGGAACAGTTCGGCGTTCAATTCGCGCAATCCTTTTGAGGTTTCCACAAACGGGGCATCGCTTCCCGGATACGATTCAACTCAGTTCAGCGGAAACGTCGGCGGGCCCCTGAGCAAGAAGGCTTCCATCTTTTTCAATATTGAGCGCCGCGACATCCACGAAATTTCCATCGTCAGCGCCAAGATCCTCGACCCGAATTTCAACGTGATCGATTTCAGCGACGCGGTATCGAACCCGCGCACGCGAACGAACCTGAGTCCGCGGCTCGACTATCAACTTGCAAAGAACAATACACTGACCGTCCGCTATCAGTACGAACGCGAGAATGAGACCAACAACGGGATTGGGCAATTCAATTTGCCCTCGCTGGCATTCAACCAGATCAATACCGAACACAACATTCAAGTCAGCGACACGCAGATCATCAGCGCGAAAACCATCAACGAAACCCGTTTCCGATTCAATCGCGAGACCAGCGATCAGACGCCCCAATCCACGGCTCCCACGATTTCGGTTCAGGGAGCCTTTACCAGCGGCGGCAACAGCAACGGGCTCAGTACAGACACCCTGGATCGGTATGAATTCCAGAATTACACGTCCATGGCGCTCGGCAAGCACTTCCTGAAATTTGGCATCCGCGTGCGCGACAACAGAGACGTCAATGCGGCGCTGTCAAATTTTAATGGCAACTTTAATTTTGGCCTGCGGCAAAATCCTGCCTGCCCGGCCAACAGCACGCCGCCCGCATGCCCTGAAATTACCGGAATTCAGGCATACCAATTGACGCTCCAAGGTCTGGCGCAGGGATTGACACTTCCGGCGATCATTGCCAAAGGTGGTGGCGCCAGCCAATACTCCATTACCACGGGGGCCGCGAGCGCCGAAGTCAATTACATTGACGCCGGCCCGTACGTTCAGGATGATTGGCGGATTAGACGAAATGTCACGCTGAGTTACGGTCTTCGCCTTGAAAGCCAAAACAATATCGAGGATCACGCCGATTTTGCGCCGCGGCTCGGGCTCGCCTGGGGAATCGGCGGCGGCGGAAAGAATGGTTCACCGAAGACCGTGCTTCGCGCAGGTTTCGGAATCTTCTACGACCGCTTCACCTATGATCTCGTCTTGCAGCAAGAGCGCCTGAACGGCACAATCCAACAGCAATTCACTTTTGCAAATCCGAATTTCTTTCTGGATAAGAACGGCAACGCTCCTCCGTTGAACGTTTTGCTGAGTACGCAGCAGCCAGCCGCAATTGCTCCGACCATCTATCGGCCAAATCCCAATCTCCGCACGCCCTACACGATGCAGACGGGTCTTAGCCTCGAGCGTCAACTCGCCAAGTATGCCAACTTAGCGATTACCTATCTAACTTCCCGCGGAGTCCATCAGTTCTTCACGGAAAACATCAATCCGCCAATTTGCACGGCCTTTCCGTGCGATCCTGCGGCCAATCCTCATGTCCTCGGTATTTCCGACAACATCTACCAGTACCAATCGGAAGGGGTCTTTAAACAGAATCAGCTCATCATAAATACCAGCGTGCGCATGGGCTCAAAACTTTCTCTGTTTGGATACTACACGCTCAACTACGCCAACAGCGACACTTCAGGTGCCGGGAGTTTTCCGTCGGCTTTCAACGATATCAGTCTCAATTTTGGACGGGCTTCTTTTGACGTGCGCCATCGCGTCTTCGTAGGCGGCACGATCGGTTTGCCGTACTCCTTCAGAATCAGCCCGTTCCTAATCGCGAGTTCGGGAATTCCGTTCACCGTGACGACGGGGCAGGACCTAAATGGCGACTCCATATTTAACGATCGTCCGGCGGTTGCCTCGAGCAAATCTATTCCAACGAACGTGGAGACAAATCAATTCGGGTCCTTCAACTTGGTTCCGCAATCTGGCGAGACTCTTGTGCCCGTGAATTCCTTGACGAGTGCGGGCCGGTTCTCGCTGAACCTGCGTGTTAGCAAGAGCTTCGGTTTTGGCAAGAAAGCGGAAAAACCGAGCGCCGATCTTGGCGGCCCGGGCGCGGGGGGAACGTTTGGCCGTGGCCCGGGCGGCGTTCGGAGAGGCGGTGGGCCCGGCGGAGGCGGGCGCGGAATGGGTGGATCGGACGGAAGCGGCACCAGCCATCGCTATACCCTGACGTTCGGCGTCTCGGCGCGAAATATCTTCAACAACGTCAATTTAGCTACTCCCATCGGCAATTTGAGCTCGCCTCTGTTTGGTGAGTCGAATGCCATCGCGGGCGGGCCATTCTCCGGATTCCCCGGCAACCGCCGCCTCGATCTGCAGATGACGTTCAGCTTCTAATTGCCGCTGCATGAGCGAACCTGAAAATCTTCTCTGTCGGCAATTGTCTCGATCACAATTTCGAAGCTGTGGCGCTTTTCTTCCCCCTCTCCCTTGCGTTACTCTTCTGGATGCAACCATCCAGTGCCCGCCGCAATGCCTCTATCTGCCTTGCTTCGGGAAAATATCCAGGAGAGAGAATTGAGCGATTCAAAACGCGATCGCGAATTGGGGATGCAACGTCCCATCACGCGGCGGGATTTCCTCAATGGATTCAGCATGGCCGTCGGGGGTTCGCTGGCTCTGCCGGGGAGTATCTGGACGGAGGCTTTCGGCCTGCCGGATTCGCCCCTTGCTCCGGAGAAGGAGCCCGTCTATTACCCGCCGGCGAGAACCGGAATGCGCGGAAGCCATCATGGGTCCTGGGAAGTGGCGCACGCCATGCGCGATGGCAAGCACTGGGACAATGCGACGCGCGACCCGGAGTCTTACGACTTAATAGTCGTGGGCGGCGGGATCAGCGGTCTTGCCGCGGCATATTTCTTCCGCAAACAAGCGGGGCCTAAAGCGCGCATCCTGATTCTCGATAATCACGACGATTTCGGCGGCCACGCCAAGCGCAATGAATTTCAAACGGGCAGCAGTCTTCTCATCGGCTACGGCGGCACGCAGACCATGCAGGCGCCGAATCTTTACAGCGCAGAAGCGATGGGTCTGCTTCGTGAACTCGGCGTCGAGACGCAGCGCTTCTACAAATACTACGATCAGAAGTTTTTCGAATCGCGCGGCCTCACTCGCGGCATATTCTTCGACAAGGAGACGTTCGGCGCCGACCGGCTCGTTCCCGACGCCGGCCAGCCCTCCTGGCAAGAATATTTGGCGAAAACGCCGCTTTCCGCGGCTGTCCAGAAAGACATCGTGCGGATTTTTTCCGAAAAAGTGGATTACTTGCCGGGCATGGACCGCGAGCAGAAGAAAGTTTATCTTGCGCGCACCAGCTACAAGGACTTTTTGCTGAAAGACGCGAAGGTTCATCCAGACGTCATTCCGTTTTTTAAGAAAGAAACCTATGGGTTGTATGGCGTGGGAATCGATGCCGTTCCGGCAGGCGACCTCGCCAAGCTCGGCTACCATCCTGGATTTCAGGGAATGGACCTTTCCGGGGCGTATGGGCCGGGGATGGGTCTTGAAATCACGCGGCAAAATAACAAAGAGCCATACATCCATCATTTCCCGGATGGCAATGCTTCCATTGCGCGACTCCTTGTCCGGGCTTTGATCTCGGGATCTGCGCCGGGAAATACGATGGAGGACATCGTCCTTGCGAAAATGGATTACGCCAAGCTCGACGAAGCCGGATCGCCGGTACGCATTCGCTTGAACTCAACGGCAATTCGCGCGCGAAATCTCAGCGGGACCGGCGATGCCTCGTCCGGCGGCGAAGTGGAAGTGATTTACGTGCGCGATGGCCAGGCACATTCCGTGAGGGGAGCTGCTTGTGTTTTGGCCTGCTGGAATATGGTCATTCCTTATCTCTGTCCCGAAATGACAGAACAGCAAAAAGAGGCGCTCGCTTACGGGGTAAAAATTCCCCTGGTGTACACGAACGTCCAGCTCCGTAACTGGACGGCATTTGAGAAATTGAAAATCAGCTCCGCCGAGTGCCCAGGCAGCTTTTTCGAGAGTGTTACGCTCGATTTTCCCGTCAGCATGGGCGGCTATCACTACCCCGGCAATCCGCAAGATCCCTGCGTCATCCATCTGCAGCACGTGCCGTGCTCTCCCGGGCTGCCTGCACGAGATCAGCAACGAGCAGGGCGAGCACAGCTATTCGCCACAAAATTCGAGACCTTCGAACGCAATCTCCGCGACCAGCTTGGCCGCATCCTTTCCGCCGGGGGTTTTGATCCCGCGCGCGACATTCAAGCCATCACCGTCAACCGCTGGCCGCACGGCTACGCCTACGAATACAACTCGCTCTACGATCCAGAATGGGCAGCCGGACAGTCACCTTGCGAAATTGGCAGAAAGCCCTTTGGCCGCATTCATATCGCCAATTCCGATGCGGGAGCGTTTGCCTACACAAATGAGGCCATCGACCAGGGGTGGCGGGCGGTGAAGGAAATAACTGCGCGGAAAAGCTGAAATGCGGAAGAGGAAAAAGAAAGTGCTGGATCGCGGAAAAGAAGCGCGCCGCGCAGCGCGGCAATCCGGGATTGCGCCGGCCGTCACGCGCGTGATCGCGGACAAGCGGAAACGCCCGCCGAAACACAAGAAACAGTGGCTGGAAAGGGAATTGGGTTGACGGCCGCCAGCCGTCTTAGTGATCCAGGTCCTGACCGGACCTAGTTTTTCGAGCTTCAACCCGGTTTGTTTGCGGGGACGTTCTCCTCGGGCCTGAACAGCGCAGCGGGAGCGATCTTCCTGCGTTCGGCCAGCTCTCTGGCAATAGTTTCGAAATCTTTCTTGTCGAAACCGTTCGAGCTGACTCTTACGGTTCCATCCCCTTCGATGAGAAAGATCGTCGGCACGTTCGTGAGGCCATAGGCAGTGGAAACCGAGTAGCCTTTTTCATCGGGCGCCATCGGGAAGGTCACACCATATTCCGTCGCGAACTCTTTCGTGGATTGCGCGTCATCTTGCGAAATTCCGACGAAGGTCACTCCGTCCTCGCCGTAGCGCTTATACAATCGCTCGAGGAAGGGGAACGTAAACTGGCACACCGGGCAGGAGATCTTGAAAAAAGCCGCCACCACCGGTCCACGCTCCAGGAGTGTCCCCAGCGAGTACTCTTTCCCGTCGAGCCCTTTCAGGGAAAATCCCGGCGCGATGTTGCCTGCTACGATGTGAGTCATCTCGTCGTCTGTTCCTATCCAGCGTGAAAGCCGCCTCAAGATTCCCATGGCTAGAGTTTATCCCAGTGATGAATCGACGAACAAATACGTTTCTCTCAGTGAATCTGTTTGGTCTTCCGCTGCATGTAGTCCATAAGCAGGTATTGCCCCAGGGTATAGGGAGTCGTGAAGTAGGCCTTGCCGCGGCACATCTGTGTGATTTTTTGTACGAACTGTACCAGGCTGTAATCGCTTGCGAGCATGAAGGTATTGATCATAATTCCAGCGCGCTTGCACTTGTTCACTTCTTCGAGCGTCTGGCCAACGACGAAGGGGTCCAGGCCGAAAGCGTTCTTGTAAATGCGGCCGTCTTCGAGTGTCAGCGCCGAGGGCTTGCCGTCGGTAATCATGATGATCTGTCGCATGTCTTTCTTCTGCCGCAGCAAGATACGCTGCGCCATGCGAAGCCCTTCGCGCGTGTTCGTGTAATACGGGCCAACCTGCACGCGTGCGAGTTGAGCGAGCGGTACTTCTTCCGCGCTGTCATGAAATAAAACCAGGCTCAGCGAATCGCCGGGAAACTGCGTTCTAATCAGGTGCGAGAGCGCCATCGCTACCCGCTTCGCGGGCGTGAAGCGATCCTCGCCGTAAAGAATCATGCTGTGGCTGCAATCGAGCAACACAACGGTGGCGCAGGAGCTCTGGTATTCGCACTGATGGACCATCAAGTCCGAGTAAGTCATCTCAATGGGAACCTTGGCGCCTTCACGGCGGACAGCGTTGAAAAGCGTTTCGCTGATGTCCAGATTGAGCATATCGCCAAATTCGTACGGCCGCGAACTGCCGCCCGATTCCACGCCGGTTGCCAGATCTCTCGTATCGTGACGTCCAAAACTGCTGCGTCCCAGTGAGCCGAGCAGGTCCTGCAGTGTCTTGAAACCGAGAAAATCGATAGTCTTGTCCGTGATTTCGAATCGCGCTTCCCTCTGCCGTTCCTGCGGCTGGTCGAGGTGGCCGGCCGCTGATGTCTGCGAAGGAGGCGCCACTTGCGGCGGCTGTTGCGGATTTATGAACCCCTCTTGAGCCAACCGCCCCATCAGTTTGTCGAGCAGGTCTTGTACCGCCTGGCTGTTCTTGGCATCGGAGTTCTGCAGCATTTCGCGCAGCTCGTCGCTCATCGCGTTTTCGGGCAGCAAGTCGCCTTCCTGCAGCGCCCGCAAAATCGCTTCGCGCAGTGCTTCCATGGACTTTTCCGGGTCCATCTGCGAAACGCCGTAATACTGCGATTCGAATCCGCTCTGCAGGAAAAAGTCGCCTAACCGGCGCACGAGCTCTTCCAGGTCGACGGCATCGGCCGGCTCGCCCACATATTTTCCGTAGCGAATGACCTTCATCGTTGCATCTCAGTTGAACTGTCGTCGCGGCGGGCGGCCTGGTGTCTCGCGCGGCTCGGTCTGGCGCGGCTTTTCCGCATAATAGCCGCGCTCTTCGCTTCGGCCAATCCGCCGATGCGCCCACAAACCTTCTAAAATCATCTCGGCCGCAGCCACGGCAGCGCCGGTATCCTTGCGATCTTCCACGCCGAGCCGCTTGATGTTTTCCATCAATCCTTGGATTTTCGAAAGCTGTTGGTGGCGCTCGGACGTAGCGAGCAACTCCGGTAATTTCAGCTCCCCGCCCATTTCGAACCACTGAATGACCGTCTGGAAACCGACATCAGCAAAATGTTTGCTGAACACGCGGCCAACCGCCGTTCGAATCAACTCGCGCGCAATGGTGTCGGCTCCTTTCAGCTCGCCTTCGTATTCAAGCTCGAGCTTCCCGGTAATCGCTGGAAGCGCCGCATAAACATCGGCGACGCGAGCGACGCCCGACTTTTCTCCCGTTCGCGCCGCGCGCTGCTCCGCGCTGCTGACCACGCTTTCGAGCGCGGTGATCGGCAAGCGCTGGCTCACGCCGGAACGCCGGTCGACTCGTTTGTCTTCGCGCGCCTGAAAGGCGATTTCTTCTATCACTTCGCGTAGGTACTTGGGAACCTCGATCTTGCGTCCCGCTTCTCGGCCAGTCCATGCTTCCTGCGCCGTGATGGCCATGCCCTCTTCGGTGCTCGACGGATAGTGCGTTCGAATCTCAGCGCCGATGCGGTCCTTCAGCGGCGTGATGATCTTCCCGCGAGCCGTGTAGTCTTCCGGATTCGCGGTGAAAACGAGGAGCACATCCAGCGGCAGCCGCAGCGGGTAGCCCTTAATCTGGATGTCGCCTTCCTGCATGATGTTGAAGAGGCCTACCTGAATCTTGCCCGCCAAATCGGGCAGCTCATTAATCGCAAAGATCCCGCGATTCGCCCTGGGTAGCAGGCCGTAGTGAATCGTCAGCTCATCGGAAAGATCGCGTCCGCCTCGTGCGGCGCGAATGGGATCCACGTCGCCGAGGAGGTCAGCGATGGTTACGTCCGGCGTCGCCAGTTTCTCCACGTAGCGCAAGTCCCGTGGCAGCCACGCGATCGCCGTGTTCTCACCTTCGGCGGCCATCTTTTCGCGGCAAGAGCGACAGATTGGCCGGAGGGGGTCGTCGTTGATTTCGCAACCTGCGATAACGGGAATCTCCGCATCCAGAAATTGCACCAACCCCCGCAGAATTCGGCTTTTCGCCTGCCCGCGCAAGCCCAGCAGAATGAAATTGTGCCGCGAGAGCAGCGCATTGACGATTTGGGGAATGACGCTGTCTTCGTAGCCATGCACGCCGGGGAAGAGCATTTCGTTCTTCTCAATGGCCCGCAGCAGGTTCCGGCGCATCTCATCCTTGACGGAAAAAGACGCACCGCGCGCATCGAAATCCGGAATCCGGCGAAGCTCGCCGAGCGTCCGAGGTTTCGAATGACCTGCCGATGATTGCATCGAAGTGCTTGCCGTCATGAGGCCCCGTTCCGCGAGCCGACTGGGCGGGCTCGCAACACACTAATTCAATCCATGTCCATTGCCGCCGGCTCGCTGGCGCATCACTTCTGTCTTCTGTAGATGCGGCGCCCACTCGCGCAGGTACGTCACCAGACGTTCCTGGCGGTCGGCTTCGGTGCGCAATTCCAGGATTTGCTGTTTCCAAAGCAGATCCATGGGGAGCGTTCCCGCCACGACGTAGGACAAATTCTCTGGTGTGCCACTTTCTATATTCTTGGGATAGTCGCCAAAGATTAGCGTGTGACAGGCCTCGTACAATTCGATGAGTTCGCGCCGCGCGCGGGCGTTCGAAAGCGTCTCGCCGTCTTCCAGATAGTCCACGTCGCCTTCCAAGAGGGGGTTCTCATCGAACAGTTTGACCACCCGAAAGGGAGCGCGGCCCACCGTCAGAATGTCCATTCTTCCGTCGTTATAGCGCTTCACCACTTCGATGATTTCGGCCGTGCACCCCACGTGCACGACTCCCTTTGGAAGCGCGAGCAACATGCCGAACTCAGACTTATTCTCGAGACACTGTCGGACCATCTGGCGATAACGTGGTTCGAAAATGTGCAAAGGAAGGTCCGCGCCGGGAAGAAGAACGACGTTCAGGGGAAAGAGCGGAATCCGTTCAGGCCGCATAGGTCCCAGACCAAATCATACCAGAGGATGCGCTACATTGCGGGGAGGGCCGAAACGGCCAGAGTGGAGCTCTCAACCTAGATCGCCGAGCAAAGCTTCCATCTCCGAGCGGGCATGCTGGTTGCCTGTTTTTGCGGCCGCAGCGATGCCGCTGGATAGGATCTGTTTCGCTTCTCCGGCACGCGCTTCACGGGCCAGCATTTGCGCGTACATCAAATACGCAGGCACGTAATCCGGATTGTGTTCGAGCAGAGCGCGGAACTGTCTATCCGCAGCGGCCGTATCACCGTTGTTCATACATTCCATGGCCAGTCCGTAGCGTGAGAAAGCCTCGTCGGGCTTTTTGCCCACAAACTCTTCGAGTATTTCCCGGCGGGTTTTCTTTGGTGCGCTCATCGAGGCTTCGTATTATACAAATTGGCATTCCAGCGTACCAATTCGTCGTTCGTGCCTAGCTGACCCCGCCAACCCACATTGGCTTGCTGGTGGGTTGCAGGCTGCCGCCCTCGGGTTCTTCAGTGATGGCGATGGCCTTGGTATTCCACATCGGCTCCGGCGTATTCTCCACTATGCGAACCAACTTTCCGTCCGCGTCGGGCCAGAGAGTCTGCACCGGCATCGGTTTGCCCCCCGGCGTCTTCGGAATCAGCCACAATTGAAATACGCGCTTATTGGGGGGCATGGGAACTTTCTGTCCCATCACGCAAAGCCCCAGCTCTGGATGCCACATCACTTCCAGCAGCGGCATCTGAGCATTTTTCGGCGGAAGCATGATCTTTTTCGATTTGGGATCCGTGAGAATCCTTGCTTCGCGCTTGGCAAGCTGCAGTTGCGCTTCGAGTTCCCGGCGCTGCTGCAGTACCTCCGTTGTTCGCTGCTTTGCGATTTCGATGTCAATCTGGAGCTGGCGCGCAACCCGAACTGAATACAAAGTCACAAGCAGCAACGCTGCAACACCCGCCCACATCCAGAAAGGAATCTCACCCTTGGGCTTCTGGGAGCCCTGCGCCCGGCGCGCTTCCTCTCGCACCGTTTGCATTAAACGGCCCTTCAGCAGCTCCGACGGCTGAGCATCTGGCGCCAGATAGCCCAGCTGGCTGACGACCCAGCGGGCTTCCTCGACTGCCTTCGCGCAGTCTTGGCAGCCGCTCGCCAGGTGTGCCTCGAACGCAGCGCGTTCCTGAGCGTCAAGTGCACCCAGCGCGTAGGCCTCGATCAGCTCCCGAAATTGGTCGCACTTACTCACGTGGCAGCCTGCAATCCTTCCTTCAAGCGCAGCAATCCATTGCGAATCCAGCTCTTCACCGTGCCGAGAGGCTCTTTCAAAGCCTCCGCAATTTCGGAGTGGCTCAAACCCTCGAAGTAAGCCAGTTCGATGGCCTTTTTCTGCTTCTGGTTTAGCGAGCCCATCAGGGCCCTAACCTGTTCCGCGCGGCGCTTTTCATCGAGCGCTTGTTCGAATTGCGGGATAGCTATTACGGGCGGCAACTCTTCCGACTGGTCCTCACGCCGCCGCTGCCGTTCGCTCTTCAATCGTAGCCGGTCAAGCGCGCGATTGCGCGCCAAGGCCATCAGCCAGGGCGCAAAGGGACCTCGCCGCGCGTCATATTGCCCGGCGTTACGCCACAACTGCAGGAACACGTCCTGAACGACCTCTTCGGCGGTGGAAGCCTGCTGCACAATGCGCAGCACCAGTGTGTATACGATTCGGGAGTGGCGGTCGTAGAGTTGTTCGAAAGCGTCCACGTCCCGTTGAAGAAGCTGGTACACCAGCATCGCATCGCGCGACACTTCGCCGGAATCCTTAGGTGTCAAAACCGCCAGGAACACGGGTTAAGCTTCTTTATCTCCTGTGAATCTATACGGCAAATTTGCATGAGCGGATGAATCCCCAGCTCATTTCGAAACGCGCTTTGCGATCTCCCCGGCTACAGCCAGTGCCTGCTCGACGCAGGCGCCAATTGCGGGTCCGCGCAAGTAGTTCCCGGCGAGCCATAAGCCTGGATACTTGGCCCGAAGCGCTTCGAGAGCCGCAAGGCGCTCGCCGTGCCCCAAATTGTATTGTGGGATGGCCCGCTGATAGATTTCGACGTTCGAAAACATGGGCTCCTGTCGTAGTTTCAACACCGGCGCAATTTCCCGATGAACAAGAGAAGTGAGCGCTTCGGAACTGCTCGTGACGGCTTGCGGATTCGTTGCTCCTCCAACGAAACTCGTCAGAAGCACTTTGCCATCGGCAGCGCGGTTGGGGAAGAGCGACGAATTCCAGACAGATCCGAGCATCTCTAGGCCCGCGGAACGCGGCACCAGGAATCCGAAGCCCTCCAGCGTGTGCCCGACGTCCGATTTGCGATATGCCAGAGAAACGATTGCCACCGGTGCGTATCCGATCCCCGCGAGAGGCCTCTCAAAGGAATTATCGAGCGCCCCCAACAGCTTTGAGGCCACATTTGTGGGCGCGGCAACAACGAGCTGCCCGGCTCCAATGACTTCCTCACGTCCGCCCTCAGTGAAACGTACCTCGAATTTCCCTGCCGCTCCTCCGCTTCCCAGACGAATTCCCGTGACCTCCACGCCGCACCGCAATGCGGGCCCGAGTCGCGTTGCTAATGCTCGAACCAACGTTTCATTGCCCTCGCGAAAACTCAACAAAGACGGCCGTTCACGCGGACCTTTCTTGGCCTTCGCAGTGCGCAGCATCCCGCGAATGATGCTGCCGGCGGATTTTTCCGCTTCATGGAGTTGAGAAAACGCCGCGCGTAAGCTCAGCTGTTCCGGATCACCGGCATAAATACCGGACACAAAAGGGCCCACCAGTTTTTCAAGCAGTTCGCCGGAGAATTTCCGGCGGACAAACGTGGCAACGGATTCGTCTTGCTCTGGCGGCTGGCTCGTGCCGAACAAATCACGGAGAACGCTCCCCTTGGTCGCCGCGCCGAACAGCGAAGAGGCGAAGAAGGCCGGAGGAGAGAGAGGCACCTTACGAAGTACTCCGCCAACAAGCACATATCGGGGCGCCCGCGGCGGCGCCTGAACCAGTTGCCCATCAATGCCGAGGTTGCGGCACAGCTCCAGCAACGGTGCCGTGCCGCTGAAACTTTGGGGGCCAAGCTCCAGAAGAAAGCCATTGCGCCTCTCAGACCGAATTACGCCGCCCGGCCGCGAAGAAGACTCCAAGAGCTGCGCATCGACGCCGGCTTTGCGGAGCGAATAAGCGCAAACCAGCCCCGATATGCCGCCGCCCACAACCAAAGCTGTAGAATGAGCCGTCACGGGAATCGGGCGTTTCCTCAGCGCGTCAGAGTGTTTTCGAAAACAACGGTTTGGCGTCCAAGTGCTGTTTTTCGAGATAAGGGTCAAAAATCATGGCCAGGTTGCGGATAAAAACCCGCCCCAGCCACGTGGTGCGAATTTCGTTTGCATCGACCAGAACGAGACCATCCTCGCGCGGTGCCTCGAGCCGCCGCAGTTCTTCCGCGAAATATTCCTCGAAATCCACGCTGAATTCGCGTTCGATCTCTCGTTTTGGCACGACCGTGTGGCATAGCAGCCTGCTGATGACCGCGCGACGCAGCCGGTCATCGTCCGAAAGGTGGTACCCCCTCATGGTTGCCAAGCCGCGCTCCGCAACCGCTTTTTCCCAGGTCGGAATATCTCGGTAATTTTGCGCGTATGCATTCCGGAATCCGCTGATCGCCGTGATTCCCATTCCGTAGAGATCCGCGCCTGCTTTCGTCGTGTAGCCCTGAAAATTCCGGTGCAGCGTGCGATTCTGCTGCGCGACGGCCAATTCGTCGCCCGGCTTTGCGAAGTGGTCCATGCCGATATACAGATATCCGGCCTGGAGAAATTTCAGCATCCCGGTTCGAAAAATCTCAAATTTCTGCATGCCCTCGGGCAGATGAGCCGCGAAGGAGCCCTGCTGCTTCTTCAGCCAGGGCACGTGCGCATAGCTGAACAGAGCGATGCGATCCGGGGCGAGCTGCAAAATTTGATCGACGGTCTGTGAAAAACGCTCGGCTGTCTGATACGGCAAGCCATAAATCAGGTCAACGTTGACGCTGTCAAAGCCAAGCGCGCGCGCAGCCTGCAAGAGATCTCGCGTCAATTCGAATGGCTGGTTGCGATGGATCGCCTGCTGCACCTCGGGATGAAAATCCTGGACGCCCATGCTCAGTCGGTTGAAGCCCAGCTTGCGAAGGGTTTCGAGGTGCGCCACCGAAGTCACTCGCGGGTCGACCTCAATCCCGATCTCGGCGTCCTTCGCGAATGCAAATCGCTCGCGAGTGGCGCCGAAGAGATCCTCAATCTGTTCCGGCGTCAAGTAAGTTGGCGTTCCGCCGCCCCAGTGAAATTGAACCACCGGCCGTTTGCGCGATACGCTCCGGCTGACGCGCTCCATCTCTTGCTTCAGCACGCCGAGATAGGGAGGTGCGACGCGCTTATCCTTCTGGATGACGACGTTGCACGCGCAGAACAGGCACAAGCTCTCGCAAAACGGGATGTGCATGTAAAGTGAAACCGGTGTTCCCGCTCTTTCGGCCTCCTCGTGCACTTTCTCCAGATCGTCCGGCCCGAACGCATCATTCCACACCGGCGCGGTCGGATAGCTTGTGTAACGCGGCCCGGGACGGTTGTACCGTGCCAGAAAATCCTCGCCGATGCGCAGTTCGTCGCGCATCTGCTGCAAGCTTGGATTTGCAAGTGTCACTTCGATGGCCTTTTGCTGCGTCACGTCAGGGCGATTGCACGGCGGATTTCAGCTCGTGAAGAACCGCTTGCTGACCAGTCTCAATAAAGAGCTTGGCGTTTTCGACCGGTGAATTCGGAAGAATGCCATGGCCCAGGTTCAGAATGTGTCCTTCCCCGCGAAGCGCCGCAATCGTCTCCAGGGTTGCACTTCGGATTTTTTCCCGCGGCCCAAACAACACTGCCGGGTCCACATTCCCTTGCAAGGCGATGCGCGGTCCAAGCGCCTCACGCAATTCCCGCAGATTTACCCGCCAATCCACGCTGAGCACGTCGGCCCCCGAGCGCGCCACGGCAGGAAGCAGGTGACTCGACGCTTTCGTGTAATAGATGACCGGCACTGTGCCTCCGAGTCCGGAGATAATCTCCTGCGTGGCAGGCAGCGCGAATTCTTCATACTCGCGAAGGGCCAGCTCGCCGCACCACGTATCAAACAGTTGCACGGCAGCGGCACCCGCAGCAATCTGCGCTTTCAGGTACGGGACAGTCGCTTGCGCAATGCGATGCAACAATTCGCGGAAGATCTTCGGCTCGTCGTACAAAAAACTCTTTACCGTCGCAAAACCTTCCCTCGTCCGGCCTTCGACCATGTAACACGCCAGTGTCCACGGCGCCGCCGCAAAGCCCAGCACTGGCACTTCGCGCCCGGCTTCTGCCACGATTCGCCGTATCGCCTCCGGCAGAAAACGCGTCTCCCTCTCCGGATCGAACAATCGCAATCTCTCGACGTCCGCCTTCGTTCGAACGGGCTCCGGCAAGTTCGGGCCGGCGTCGCCGAGCTCCAATTTCAATCCCATCGCTTCTGCCGGAATCAAAATGTCCGAGAAAACGATGACCGCATCCACTCCGAGCCGCCGCAGCGGTTGCAGCGACACCTCCGCAGCCAGTTCCGGTGTCTTACAAACTTCCAGGAACGCATGTTTTGCACGAACCTCGCGATACTCCGGCAAATAGCGTCCCGCCTGCCGCATCATCCATACCGGAACTCGCGGCACTCTCTCGCCGCGGCACGCGCGCAGGAATAACTCTTTTCGTGTAAGCGGAGCAGCCTGGAACATAATTACCTGCCTCTCCGAAGGATAGCAAATACCGCACTCTCTTGCTCAATGTGTGACTCGGAGATACGCCTGGCTTTTCTGTGGGCTATACTCTAAGTGGAAAAAGTTTTGACTCTTCCGGGGGTATTCGAGGCTTAGTGTTATGCATGGACGGGCTTGGCCCAGGCCCGTGGCGCAGTCCTCTTAAATGAAATGACCAACGTGTTCCTACTCTTGACGATGCTGGCCTATCTCTTGAGCCTGAGCTTCTACCTCCGTTTTCTGTATTCCGGCAGGGAATTCACAGGTCGCCTGGGGACATTGCTTCTAGCGCTCGGCGTCGTGGCGCATTATTTCGCGTTAATGGGGCGTTCCCGCGGATTGCACACTGTTCCGTATCATGACCTCTACGGGTCCATGTCGCTCTTCGGCTGGCTTCTTGCCGTGACTTACCTTGCTTTAGAGCTCTATCACCGCCAGCGCTCGGTCGGAGCGTTCGTGCTTCCTTTCATCTTGGTTTTCTTCCTTGCTGCGCATCTTGCGCCCGCGGATCGCCTGGCTCCGCCCCCTGCCCACGGCCTGGCCTTTGTTTTTCACGTGACCCTGAGCATCTTGGCCTACGCTGCCTTCGCGCTTTCGTTCGTCCTCAGCTTGATCTTTCTCGCCGAAGCCCGGCTCTTGCGCAACCGAACGCTCGGCACCGTTGTCTGGCGCTTGCCCGCGCTTGAACTTCTTGATCACATGAGCCGGAGCAGCGTTCTCATCGGCCTCGTGTCCATCACCATCGGCACCGTCCTGGGCTTCGTTTGGGTCGACCGCTTGACCGGCCAATACTCGTTCTACGATTCAAAATATGTGATCACGCTCCTCGTTCTTGTGCTTTACATTGTTTATTTTTGGCTGGCGCGTTCGGCGGCTTGGCGCGGCGCACGCGCCTCCAAGCTGTGCATTTTTAATTTCGTCATCGTCGTGCTCAGCTTTACCGTTGTCAATCTCTATCTTTCACACAGTCACCGGTATTTTTAGGAGCGCGTGGCCGCGGCATGGAAATTGTTCTCGTCGGATTGAATCACCGCACAGCGCCCGTCGAGGTGCGCGAACGGGTTTCCTTCACCGCCGAGCAGGCGCGCCGCGCCGCCGAAGAGCTGCGCGCGCGCGGAATCCTCGAAGAGACGCTCGTGCTTTCCACCTGCAACCGCAGCGAAGTTTACGGCGTGCCTCCTGAAACCTCACACGAGTGTGCCGCCGGCCTTTCTTCTTTCCTGAGCGAGTTTCACTCCGTGCGTCCGGATGTTCTGCGCGGCTCGCTCTATCACCACTACGACCGCGAAGCCGTCCGCCATCTCTTTCGCGTTTCCGCGGGTCTTGATTCGATGCTTCTCGGCGAAGCGGAAATTCTTGGCCAGGTTCGCGAAGCCTATCGCTTCGCGCATGAGAACGGCGCGACCGGCCCTGTCCTCAACCGTCTCTTTCAGGGCGCGCTTGAAGTGGGCAAGCGCGTGCGCACGGAAACCGAGTTGGGCACTCGCCCCATGTCCGTCGCTTCCGCCGGCGTCAAGCTCGCTGAGCGCATTTTTGGAAAATTGCACGATCGCAGCGCTCTCGTTCTCGGCGCGGGAACCATCAGCGAGCAGGTCGTCGAGCAATTACGCAGCCGCGGAATCGCCCATCTTTTTGTCATGAATCGGTCGCAGGAGCGCGCCGAGAGTCTCGCGCAGCAGTTCGGCGGCAAGGTCGTTCGCTGGGGCGAATGGGAAACCGCTTTGAATGGGCCGGATGTGGTTATCGCCTCCGTCTCCGCCGAAGAACCCGTGCTGCAGCGCGAAATGCTTGCGCGTGCGATGGTGGCGCGCGGCAATCGCGCTCTTTTGCTGATGGATTTGGGCTTGCCTCGCAATATCGAAGCGGCAGCAGCGGACCTGTATAACGTCTACGTCTACAACGTGGATGACCTCACCGATATCGTTCAACAAAACCGCAATGCGCGCGAAAGCGAAATCCCTCGCGCCCAAGCGATCGTCGAAGAGCACCTGGCCAAGTTTCTCTCCTGGCAGGCCAGCGTCGAGCTGGTCGGCCTCGTCGAAGCACTGCGCTCGAAGATGCGGTCGGAACGAGGCGCTTTCCTCAGCAGCCGTCTCGAAACCATGAACCATCTCGCTGCCGCTGACATCCGGCGCATCGAGTCCCTCATGGACGACCTCCTCGAAAAGCTGCTTCTCGAGCCGGCGGAACGCCTGCGCGGCGAGCGGGAGCTCCGCCGCAAAATTCAAAGTGTCGAAGCGCTCCGCGATCTCTTCCTTCGCGACAAGGAAAAATCGTGAGGCATCTGCGCATCGGCACGCGCGGCAGTTTGCTCGCCAAATGGCAGGCGGAATTCGTCCGCAAGCAGCTCTTCCAGGCCACCGGCGTCGAAGCGGAAATCGTCATCATCAAGACCGCCGGTGACAAATTGCATCAAGCCCCGCTCACGCAGATCGGCGGGAAAGGAATCTTCATTAAAGAGTTGGAAGAAGCTCTGCTCGACGAGTCGGTCGACCTCGCCGTGCACAGCGTGAAAGACATCCCCACCGATACGCCTTCGCGGCTCTGTTTTCCGGCGGTTTGCCGCCGCGATGACGTGCGCGACTGCCTTGTCTCCTCCAACGGCGCGACGCTGGCTAATCTCCGCCAAGGCGCTCGCGTGGGCACGAGTAGCCTTCGTCGTCAGGCTCAACTCCGCCATATTCGCCCCGATCTCGATACGCGCGAAATCCGCGGCAATGTTGACACCCGGCTCCGCAAAGTCGAGAGTGGTGAATACGAAGCGATCTTGCTCGCGAAAGCTGGCCTCGATCGGCTTGGCTGGAGTCAGCGGATCACGGAAATTCTCTCTCCGGATCTTTGCATGCCCGCTGTCGGGCAGGGAGCCATCGCCGTGGAAGCCCGCCTGAAGGACACCGAAGCAGCGGATCTACTCGCCAAGCTCGACGACGCCGAGACGCGCACCGCGATTATTGCCGAGCGCGCCATGCTTGGCGCTCTTCACGGAGGATGCCAGGTTCCTATCGGGGCATGGGCGCGCATCGAACGAGGAGAGCTGGTTCTTGAAGCGTGTGTCTGCTCCGTTGATGGTGTGCAGTATGTGAAGCAGCGTGCCGCAGCCCCCCCGGAACAGGCCGCTCAGCTTGGTGAACACATGGCTCGTCTCCTGATGGAAGCGGGCGCGCAAAGCATCCTCGAAGAGGTGGGGCGTCAGCGTGGTTAAGTCCGCAGCATCATCGCTCGCAGGTAAGCGCATCGTGGTCACGCGGGCCACAGAGCAGACCGAATCGCTTTGCCGGGAACTAGAAGCGCGCCACGCCTTGCCAATTCTGTTTCCATTGATTGGCTTCGCACCACCGGATGATTTTGCTCCGTTGGACAGCGCGCTCCGCGATCTTTCCCAATTTGACTGGCTCTTCGTCACCAGCCAGAACGTTTTACGCGTTCTACTGGAGCGCAGCGCAACGCTCGCGCTCTCTCTTGCAGAAGCAGCCAAAGGCCTTCGCATTGCCGCCGTGGGCCCCTCTACGGCGAATGCCGCCACAGATGCCGGCCTCTGCGTTTCCCATGTCGCCGCAAATCATTACGGTCTGGCGCTTGCCGAAGAGCTCGAAGCCGAGTTGTTGGGTTGCCACGTTTTTCTTCCGCGCAGCGATCGTGCCAACCCTGAGCTTCCCGAAGCGCTCCGCCGCTTCGGCGTCGAGGTTACCGAGGTCATTGCTTACCGCACCGTCCGCCCTGCGGACCCGGATCCCATCACTCTCGCTCAACTCTCGAATGGCGAAGCCGACGCCGTCTTATTCTTCAGCCCCTCGGCCGTTCCGCATCTCAAAGAGCTTCTCGGAGAGTCGCAATTCCGCGCTTTGCACGAAAAAGCCATCTTCACCGCCATCGGCCCGGTCACAGCGAGAAGTTTGCGCGACGCCGGTGTCGAGCGCATCGTTTCGGCTTCCGGCGCCACCGCCTCCGCCGTCGTCTGTGCGCTGGAAGAATTTTTCTCAAGCGCGAAACAGCCTCTTGCTGGAGTGAAGCGCGCATGAGTCATCCCATTCACCGTCCGCGACGTTTGCGGCGCAACGAAGCGCTTCGCGGACTCGTGCGCGAAACCCGCCTCTCCACCGCCGGTCTGATCTATCCGCTGTTCGTCTGTCCGGGAACCCAGGTGCGTCAAGAAGTTAGTTCGATGCCCGGTGTTTTCCAGCAATCCACCGATAAAATCGTCGAAGATTGCCGTGAGATCGAAGCCCTTGGAATCCCGGGCGTCATGCTCTTCGGATTGCCCGAAAAGAAGGACCCGCGGGGCGCCGGCTCCATTTCCTCAACCGGCGTGGTCCAGCGTGCCATCGAAGCCATTCGAAAAGCGAATCTGAACCTGCTCGTTTTCACCGACGTCTGCCTTTGCGAATACACCGACCACGGCCACTGCGGCGTAATTGAAAACGGCGAAGTCGCGAACGACGCGACGCTCCCGATCCTTGCCGAGCAAGCGCTGTCCCACGCCCGCGCGGGCGCCGATGTCGTGGCGCCTTCGGACATGATGGATGGCCGCGTCGCCGCGATTCGAAAGAAGCTCGATGAGCACAAGTTCGAAAACATCGCCATATTGTCCTATGCCGCGAAATACTGTTCCGGATTTTACGGCCCTTTCCGCGAAGCCGCGGATTCCACCCCGCAATTCGGTGACCGCCGCAGCTACCAGATGGATCCCGCTAACGCCCGCGAAGCGCTCAAGGAAGTCGCTCTCGACTTGGACGAAGGCGCGGACATGGTGATGGTGAAGCCCGCGCTTCCGTATCTCGACGTCATCCGCCAGGTGCGTGATCGCTTTGACGTGCCCGTCGCCGCCTACAACGTGAGCGGCGAATACGCCATGGTGAAAGCCGCGGTCCAGAAAGGCTGGCTTGACGAGCGGCGCGTCGTCGTGGAAATCCTGACGGGCATCCAACGCGCGGGAGCCGGCATTATCCTCACCTACCACGCCAAGGATCTCGCGCGCTGGCTGAAGGCATGATAATTTCGCTTATAAATCTATGAGCGCAACCCACCCTTCTTTGAAGCGCGACCGCCGCCGCTCTCGCGAAATTTTTGAGCGCGCGGAAAAAGTTCTCGTCGGCGGTGTCAACAGCCCCGTCCGGGCATTCCGTTCCGTCGGTGGCGAACCGCTGATTATCGAGCGCGGCAGCGGAGCGTATCTCTATGACGCCGATGGAAACCAGTTGCTCGATTATGTGTGTTCCTGGGGAGCCATGCTTCTGGGGCATGCCAATCCGGCAGTGAGCGCGGCCATCGCCGGCCAGGCCCAGCGGGGGACAAGCTTTGGCGTAACCACCGAACTGGAACTCGAGCTCGCGACACTCATCACGAAAACCATTCCGTGCATCGAAAAGATTCGTTTCGTCTCAAGTGGCACCGAAGCCACTATGAGCGCCGCACGCCTGGCCCGCGGTGTCACAAAACGCGATTTTCTGATCAAATTTGAAGGCGGTTATCACGGTCATGCCGACAGCTTCCTCTCGCAGGCTGGTTCCGGACTCGCCACATTGGGCCTCGCCGAATGCCCCGGCGTCCCCGAAGCATTCGCCGCGCTCACGCTCAACGCGCCCTACAACGATCTCAACGCCGTCGAGCGTCTCTTCGCGCAACACAAAGACAAAATTGCCGCCGTTATCGTCGAGCCCATCGCTGCAAATATGGGAGTGGTTCTTCCCGAGCAAGGTTTTTTGGCAGGCCTGCGTGATCTGACGCGTAAGAACGGTGCCCTGCTGATCGTCGACGAAGTCATTACCGGATTCCGTCTTCACAATGGTGCGGCGCAACAGCTCCTCGGCATCGAAGCGGATCTCACTACTCTGGGGAAGATCATCGGAGGCGGCGTTCCCGTTGCCGCCTATGGCGGCCGTGCCGAACTCATGAACCACGTTGCACCGCTCGGGCCCGTCTATCAGGCGGGAACGCTCGCGGGAAATCCGCTGGCAATGTGCGCTGGGATTGCGACCCTGCGGCAGCTCACCGTCCCGGGGCTCTACGAGAAGGTCAGCAAAAATGCCGAGCGCCTGGTGACCGGAGTGCGTCGCGCCCTTGCCGAAGCGCGAATTCCAGCCCAGGTCAACGCAACCGGTTCTCTTTCGACGATCTTTTTCGCGGAAGCAACTGTCCGAAATTACGCGGAAGCAAAACGCTCCGATACCAGGAGATACGCCCGCTTCTTCCGGGAGATGCTAGAGCGCGATATTTTCCTCGCGCCCTCACAATTCGAAGCGGCATTCGTTTCCACCTCGCACACGCCAGAAGATATCGATCGCACCATCGCCGCCGCCACCGATTCGCTGAAAGCCATCGCGGCGGATGCTTAGGTACAATCTCACGCGGAGAATCCAGCGAAATGCACAAAACTATCGAACTGCCGGAAGCCCACCACGAGCACGGTGACAACCCGTTCCTAATTCCCGTTTCCGTGACGATCTCTATTCTTGCTGTCCTGATTGCGGGCGTCACCCTGCTCGGCCATCGCGCCCATACGGAAGAACTTCTTTTGCAGTCCCAGGCGACCGACCAGTGGGCCTACTATCAGGCAAAAAATATCCGTTTTCATGAAATGCAGAGCGTCGCCGATTTGCTTGCTGCGCTCGCCCCGCAGGACAAAGAAAAGGCCGCGACGCTGCGGGAGAAATACCTCAAGGAAGTCGAGCGCTATGCGGGAGACAAGGATGACATCGGCGAGAAAGCAAGAGAGCTGGAGAAAGAACGTGATCTCGTCACCCGGCGCGCTGATCGTTTTGACGGCGGCGAAGCCCTTCTCGAAATCGGTCTGATCATTTGCTCCATCACTCTTCTCACCAAGCGCCGCGCCTTTTGGTTCGGCGGAATGCTCATCGGACTCGCTGGTGTCGGCCTGGCGATTACAGGTTTCCTCCTCCACTGAGCGGAGTCCGTCTCCTCCTCCCCGTCCATCAAGCGCGCGCCGGCGGCTGTGAGCCTCGCACGCGAACGATCTCCTCGGTCAGCTTTTCGAGGCGCTGTAGCAATTCCTGATGCCGCACTTCTTCAGCCGGAGGTTTTTTCGCGACGAAGGAAAGCGTGCCTCCCGGCTCCAAAACGCACTCCTGAACATCGGAGAGCGATCCGAAACCCTGTTTGCGCGCTGCTGCCTCCAGTTGTGCCATGGTGATCAGTTCTTTCTTGAGCCGGCGCGTATACACTTTCCCATCCTGAATCAGGACGTCTGGGCGTCCCTCGACAAGTTGATCCAGCTTCCGATGGTCATAGAGAAAGCGCACGACAAGGTAGTTCACCAACAGGAGCGAACTTGCTCCAAGGATGCCGCCGCTCACACTGTTGTCGTCCCCGATGATGGCGTTCTGCACCGTATTCGAAAGCGTCAGCAAAACGACCAGGTCGAAGGGGTTCAGCTGCACCAATTCCCGCTTGCCGGAAAGGCGCAGGCCGATCACCAGGAAAGCGTAAACAAAAACGGGCCGCAGGATTTTCTCCAGTATTGGCAGGCCGAGAACGAACATATCTCTCCACATGTCGTGCATTGGATCTTCGCCTCCGCGCACATGATTTAACTGTCCCTAAGATGTTGCTTAAAATTCCCCCTGGTGTCATCCCGAGCCCGCCGCAGCGGGAGGGATCTGCTTCTTGCGAGTTGGACGCCAAAAATCAGAATCCTTCGGAGAACAGGCCACCCCAGACAGCCCATCACCCCTTGATTACAGCCCGCCAAAGATGTATCGCGCCAGGGGACTCTCGGGATCGACGCGAGCGTAGCACGCCGGCGACTGGGAACAAATCGCCTGGCCGCGGACACGGAGCCTGTCCATTCGTACAGTCATTTTTTGGCAACACCTTAGTACAGGGACCTCTCCTCGGTGCGAAATATCCCTTAAAATTTGTAAAGTGTGTGTAACGCTTCCCTCGGTTCAGCAAGGTCGTTGTAGAACGAAATTCGTGTAGCGGAGGCTGCAGGTTTCACCGCCGCCCGCGGTGCTTTTTGCCCTGGCGGGTTTCGCAAGCAGCGACCCAATGCCACCACAAGCCTCTTCTGAGCAAGGCGCTTCGCTCGGCTTCGGACAACTCTCGACGCTTCTGGACTCCGCGCGCGAACTCCACGCCATCCTGGGCGCTGACGGCGCCATCCTCTTTGCGAGTGCTGGTTTTACACGCGCGCTGGGCTACCATCCGGAAGAATTAGTCGGGCGCTCCCTCACCGCCTTTCTGCATCCCGGTGAAGTAGCGAACGCACGTGCATACCTTGCCCAACTGGCCGTTTCTCCAGGCACATCCGTGGTCGAACGCTGCCGCTTGCGTGGAAAAGATGGCTCTTGGCGCCGGTTTGAATGCACTGCGCAAAATCCTTTGAGAGATGCGGGTATCGAGGGCATCGTCGCAAGCTTTCTGGATGTGACCAGCCTGCATCGCATGGAAGCGGAGCGCCAGGTCATTTCCGATGTGATTCATGCGCTCAATCAGACGGCCAATCTGGACCAGCTGCTCCAACACGTTCACAGGGCCTTGAAGAAAGTTCTCTACGCTGAGAATTGCTATGTCGCGCTCCACGATCCAGCCGAAGATTCTTTCTATTTTCCTTTTTTCGTCGATCAGTTTGACACCACGCCGGCGCCCAAAAAAGTCGACCGCAGTTGTACCGCTTATGTCTTCCGCACTGGTTGCGCGACGTTGATTCCTCAGGCGGAATTTGACCGCCTTGCTGCCAAAGGTGAAGTGGAACTCGTTGGCTCTCCTTCTCCAGCCTGGCTTGGGGTTCCGCTGAAAACTCCCTCGGCCACGATTGGCGTTCTTGGCGTTCAGCATTACGAGAATGAGAACGCCTACGATACGCGCGACCTGGAATTTCTCGATTCTGTTGGTGGGCACATCGCCATTGCAATCGAGCGCCGCCGCGCTGAAGACGCCCTTCGCCGCAGTGAATCCATTTTCCGCCTGCTTTTTTCTCAGAATCCCCTGCCGACCTGGGTCATCGATCAGGAGACCCTGGGTTTCATCCAGGTCAACGAGGCGACCGTCACTCAGTACGGGTATACTGCCGCAGAATTCAAGAAATTGAACACCTTTGACATTCTTGTGCCCGAGGAAGCCGACCGCCTGCGCGAGCATTTCCGGAATTCGCCGATGCAAGGCCGCCACGTCGGCCTATGGAAGCACCGCAAGAAAGATGGCAGCGTCTTCGAAGTGGAGATTTCTTCGCACGAACTTCTCTATGGTGACCGCCGCGTGCGGCTCGTGGTTGCGCAAGACGTCAGTCAGCGTCATCAACTTGAAGCGCAGCTTCGCCAGGCGCAAAAAATGGAAGCGGTCGGGCGGCTCGCTGGCGGCGTCGCGCACGACTTCAACAATCTCTTAATGGTGGTGAATTCTATAGGTCGATGCAACACCATCTCTAGAGTAGAGCTTCTACTTAAGGATGGTGTTTATGAGCGAAGGAAAACGATCGAGACTTTCTCTCACGCAGAGAACCGAAATCTGGAGC
>JBIOGB010000041.1:0-37308 GCA_044447665.1 Candidatus Acidiferrales bacterium
AAGGGACACCCTTCCCCTGCACCCCATCCCGAGAAACCAAACCATGGCCGTTTACACAGAAGAATTGACACACCTCTCACTCACTACTCTTTATCCAGATACTCGCGGGGAACATCATCCTGCGGCACCTCATGCGTGCGAACTTCCCCCTCATCAGCGTCCCCGGCGTCTTCCACGCCCTTCACCACCTCGGCCTCGAACGCGTTTCCTTCCTCGAGCAACTCGTCCACACTCTCCGAATCCGCACCTTCGACGTTGGACAATCCCTGCAAATCTCCCGATTGCTCGCCCGCCCGCGCTCCCAGTCCCTCCAGTGCGAATGCCACCGTATCCACGCTTTGGCTTTTCCCGCGAACCTGTTTCTTAAGTGTGCCCGCCGTTTTCCCGCCGGTTGTCTTCTTACCGACGGGCTTCGTTTTCACCTCCGCCTTTTTCGGCGCTGCCTTCTTCTTCGCCAAGTTCTTCTTGGTAGTTACCCTCTTCCTAGCTAGCTTCTTCTTAGACGCCTTCGTCATCGGCGCCACCTTCTTGCCCGCAGTTCTCTTCGACTTCGTCTGCTTCTTCTTGGTTTTCTTTTTGGTAGCCATACGCGGAGTCTACAACCGGTTGATCATTCCTAGCCCGCAGATCACGTCATTCACCTAGTGTTACGCCACTTCGCGTATCTCTGTCTCCATTGCAATTGATGGAAGGAGCAGACACGTCTCCAGCGACGCGTATTGGGTCGGCGCGAAGTCGCACCTTCAGTAGGACTCAATTGGGCTCGCTCTAGCCTGGCGAACGCTGTGACGGTCGGCCGTCAGATCAGGCATAGTTCACACCGCGGTAAGTCACCGGCTAACAGAGGGGCAACTGCTCACTCGCGCGTCTTCTTTGCGAAGCGGCACCCTCGACCGGCCGCGCCGCACTGAGCCCTCACGCCGCTGACTGTTGCGATTGCGCAGGTGCCCCTTCGAGCTGCTGAATCGTCCTGCGAAGCCAATCGAGCACGGCTTCCTGAACGTCCGGTGCGTCGCCCGGTCCCCCGAGCGTCGCCACCGTATCTCCGCGTTCGTTCAGCGGAATATGGTGGCACGGGACCGCTGCGCCTCGCTTCTCAGCCGGCACGAAATCGATGAGCCAGCACTCCGAACATGGATGCTCCCCCACTGGCAAGCCATAGTTCAGGCACGAAGGAGAATCCTGGAAGACGGAACGCTCTTTGCGCGACTCCCGTGTGCTTTCTTGGAAAAGGAACATTGAAATCGGATCATTCTCGCTCGCGCGCGCCGGAAGCCTTCCCGGAACTGACGGTTTGTATCCACCTAACTCACAAAACTCCAGCTCCAACTTGAGAGCATTGACCAGGGCCTGTTGTTGATTCTGTGCCATCGTACACCTCTCGCCTGCCCCCACATCAACGGATGAACTCGATTCTGTAATATCGCTGTGACGGCGGTCACAGATCACTGTGATTTAAATGCCTCCCCCTGTTAATGTGCACGCAGCCAACAAGCTTCTTACTCGGCGAAGACCTGTGGAATGTGGCATCGTGATCCAGCCGACCTTGGGCGATGTAGATAGAAATGAGGATGTCGGCAATGACTAAGATAATGCGGCATACTTGCCTTGGGCACAGGAGTTCCCAATTGACCGACGCAAGAGGACAGATTTGGTCAAGGCCGGAGTGATCGACCCGGTCAAGGTCACTCGCCTCGCTCTGCAGAACGCCGCGTCTATCGCCGCTCTGACGCTGACCGCTGAGGCTTTGGTGGCCGACATCAAAGAAGAGGAATTGAAGGCCTCGGCAGGCGCAGGCCACGGCGGCGGGATGGGAGGGATGTACTGAGGCCCGCCAAGCTCCTTCGACCAAATCGATGCGTCTTGCAGCGAGTTCGCACGCGGCGCCGCTGCCTACCCCAGGGGTCATCTGCTAAGCTAGCGAAAGCCAGCCTCGAATTAGCAGAGGTGGCCCATTCGTTTTTGGAGAATGATCACGCGGTCTCGCAACAATATCGTCCCTCAATTCCGACCCTCTAGAATGAAGAAGAATCAACCAGCGACCATCATCCTTCCCGAACCGGAAGAGCCGATTCGCGCTGAACTCTTTAGCTTGGAGCGGCTCGAACAGCATGCCGAGAGCCTTGCGGCGGCGCAGATAGTCACGAACGAAGCGAGCCGGGGCCGCCCGCTTATCCCGCGGGTCGTGGACAACGGCCGCGTGCTGCTGGATTCCTATCGGGCGATCGCCCACGCGATTCAAGAGGAGCATGCGATCACGCCCGCGGCTGAATGGCTGGTCGATAACTTCCACATCGTCGATGAGCAGCTCCGCGAAATCCAGGATGATTTGCCTGTTGGCTACTACCGCAAACTGCCCAAGCTCGCCTCGGGTCACTTGGAGGGTTATCCGCGCGTGTTCGGAGTCGCGTGGGCGTTTGTGGCGCATACCGATAGCCGATTCGACCCGGAAGCGCTGCGGCGCTTTGTGGCAGCCTATCAGCGGGTGCAACCGCTCACGATTGGTGAGCTCTGGGCGGTGGCCATCACACTTCGCGTTGTGCTGGTAGAAAATCTGCGCAGGATGGCGGAGCGGATCGTTCGTAGCCGGGCCGCCCGCCAGGAAGCTGACACGCTAGCCGATAGCTTGCTCGGTTCGGGCGAACTATCTGCGATCCTTCCGGTCCTCCAACGGTTTGAGAAGGCCACTTTGGAGAGAGCGTTCGCCGTGCAGCTTGTCCAGCGCTTACGGGATCTGGATCCAAAGGTTCGCCCTGTACTGCTTTGGCTCGACCAGCGACTGGCCGCTGCGGGAACAAGCGCCGATGATATTGTCCGCGCCGAGCACCAGCAACATGGGGCCATGAGCGTGTCCGTGCGCAACATCATAACCAGCATGCACTCGATTTCTGCATTTGACTGGCAGAAATTCTTTGAGAGCGTCAGCCTCGTTGACGAAATTCTCCGCAACGACACTCACTTCGTCGATATGGATTTTGCCACGCGAGACAACTACCGGCACGCGATCGAAGATCTCTCGCGCGGATCGAGCCACTCGGAAATGGAAGTTGCAAAACGTGTCGTGCGGCGTGTCAAGCAGGCGATCCCGGATCCGTGCGAAGGCCCCGATAATGGCAACAAGCCGAACCAGGACCGCCGAATGGAGCCTGGCTACTATCTTATCTCGCGAGGACGCCCTGCCTTTGAGCGGGAGCTCGGTTTTCACGTCTCCTGGAAGCGTTGGCTGCTGCGTTCATATATTCGCGCCGCGGTACCGGGCTATCTGGGAACCATTGCTATCGTGACGGCAATGATCCTGGCGTTACCGCTGCTGCTTGCCCGCGGAGGGGGCATGACGGTAAAGGGTCTCTTGCTCCTGGGTTTGCTCGCAGCAGTTCCTGCCTCGGATCTAGCGATTACACTGATCAACCGCGCGGTGGTGGGTTTGCTCGGGCCGCGAAGGCTGCCGCGTATGGAGTTGCGCAACGGCATCCCGGAGGACTTGCGAACGATTGTCGTCATGCCCACGCTGCTTACCACCGCGGGGGAAGTTGCAGAGCACGTCGAGCGGTTGGAAGTGCACTATCTGGCGAATCCAGATGGAGACCTGCGCTTCGCGCTTCTCTCGGATTGGTTGGACGCGCCGTGCGAAACCCTGCCGGGTGACGATGATCTGCTCGCCGTTGCAGTTGACGGAGTCGCGCGCCTAAACAAGCGCTATGGTCCAGCCCCCGGCAACTGCGAGCGCTTCTTCATCTTCCATCGCAAGCGTGTTTGGAACGAGTGCGAAGGCATATGGATGGGGTGGGAGCGCAAACGAGGGAAGCTGCACGAGCTAAACCAGCTTCTGCGCGGTTCGACGAGCACAACGTTTATTCCCGTCGGAGGGCACCCCCTCGTACAGCTTGCCGGTGTTCGCTACGTTATCACGCTCGACGCAGATACGCGCCTGCCGCGAGGCGCTGCCTCCCGTCTGGTCGGCACGATGGCGCACCCTCTCAATCGGCCGCGGTTGAGCGCTCGCGACGGCCGTGTGGTGGAAGGATATGCACTCGTGCAACCGCGAATCACCCCTTCCTTGCCTATTGATCGTGAAGGCTCACTCTCCCAAAAAATATTCTCCGGCCCGGGCGGCATCGATCCATATTCCTCAGCCGTTTCGGACGTTTACCAGGATCTGTTCGGAGAAGGCTCTTACACCGGCAAGGGTATATACGACATCGATGCATTCGAAGCGGCTTTAGCGGGCAAGGTGCCAGAGAACGCACTCTTGAGCCATGATCTCTTTGAAGGCATTTTCGCCCGCGTCGCCCTGGCCACCGACATTGAGCTGTTTGAAGAATTTCCCTCGCGTTATGAGGCCGTTGCTGCACGCCAACATCGTTGGGCGCGCGGAGACTGGCAACTCCTGCCGTGGCTCTTCGGGCGCGGCCACCCGGGATCGGGGAAACAGAATCCCGTCATGATTCCGACGATCGGCCGCTGGAAGATGCTCGACAATCTGCGTCGCACCTTGTCAGCACCCGCGGCCTTCCTTACGTTGATTGTCAGCTGGCTGTTGCCACCGGTGTCTCCGTGGGTGTGGACGCGATTCATTCTCGCAACTATTGCGATTCCCGCTCTACTGCCATTTCTCGTCGGGCTGAATCCGCGTCGGAAAGGTATTTCCAAGCGAAGCTATCTTCGCGCCGTGCTCAGTGACCTGACACTCGGCGCGTCCCAGTTCGGCTTGACGTTGACGTTCCTGGCATACCAGACGTGGCTCATGTCCGACGCGATTCTGCGGACCCTCGCCCGTCTGTTTGTCACGCACAGGAATTTGCTCGAATGGGTGACAGCGGCACAGTCCAAATTCTTGGCCGATTCCAAATTATCCGCCATCTATAGACGTATGGCGGGCGGTGTTTTCTTCGTCGTTGTGGCGGTCGTGGCCTTGGCTTTGGGACGACACCACGCTTGGGTTGTTGCGAGTCCTTTCATCCTTCTCTGGGCTGCCGCCCCTGCCGTGGCACGCTGGATTAGCTTGCCGCCGCAGTTTCACGGGGCAAGTCTGTTGTCGCCGGCCGACGTACGCGCTCTCCGTTTGATTTCGCGTCGTACTTGGCGCTTCTTCGAAACTTTCGTCTCTCCTGCGGACCACTCGCTACCTCCCGATAATTTTCAGGAAACGCCTAAACCCGTTGTCGCGCACCGAACCTCGCCTACGAACATCGGGCTCTATCTTCTTTCGACGGTCGCCGCCCGGGACTTCGGATGGCTAGGCACGCTTAAAACCGTTGAGCGGCTGGAAGCCACGCTGGCGACGATGGGCCAGATGGAATTGTTTCGCGGGCACTTCTACAACTGGTATGACACGCGCGGTCTTCATCCGCTTGAGCCCAGGTACGTTTCCTCCGTGGACAGCGGAAATCTCGCCGGGCATTTGCTGGCTCTCGGGAACAGCTGCCGGGAGCTGATTGAGAATTCGTCCCTCGGACCTCAGCTTCTCGCCGGAATCGAAGATCCAATCCGGTTGTTGCGCGAAGCGCTTGCCGGAATAGCCGACAAGCCGCGCACACACACCGTTACCCGGAAGCAGCTCAGCAATGCCATCGACACTATGGTGGCCTCGCTTGACTCGGTCCCTGTCGATGCCGTTGATTGGGCGACTCGCTTTCTGGAGTGGAGGGCCCACGCCAAGACCGTGGCTGACATTGCTCAAGCTCTGGTACAAGAACTTGGAGACTCTCCCGAATCTGAATTGAGCATCTGGTCTGCTGCGTTCAGGCTTTCCGTCGAGAGCCACGCGCTTGATGCAGAAATCCTTATTCCGTGGGTGCGCTTGGATTCAAAACATATCGCCGGCATAGCCCAACTTCGCCGAGACCAGGCACCCGAGTGGATGGTGATTGAACCGTTCCTCCGCTCCCTTCCCAAGCTCGCGGATGCCCCTGATCGATTCGACGCTGCTCTACGTGAGCTCTCCGCGTTCCGCGGCCGCCTGCTGAATAGTGTTCCGGAAGACAGAGACACGATCACACGGATCGATGCACTCGCCGAAGCGCTTAGGCTTTCGGCCGCGGATGCCGTCGCGCTCATTCGCCGTCTTTCAGCCATTGCCCAGACGGCAGAGCGCATGTTTCAAGCGATGGAGTTCGGCTTTCTGTTCGACGATACGCGCAAGCTTTTCTCGATCGGTTATCGCGTCACGGACGGAAGTCTGGATCCCAATTGCTATGACTTGCTTGCTTCAGAAGCGCGACTCGCGAGCTTCATCGCCATCGCGAAAGGTGAAGTCCCACCGTCACACTGGTTTCGCTTGGGCCGCGCGCTCACACCCGTGAGTCGGGGCTCCGCGCTTATCTCCTGGTCGGGCTCGATGTTTGAATACCTGATGCCTGCGCTTGTGATGCGTTCCCCCGCGGGAAGCCTGCTGAGCCAGACGTACGAACTGGTTGTGCGTCGTCAAATTGAATACGGTGCGGAGCGAGACGTGCCTTGGGGAGTGTCCGAGTCGGCGTACAATGCGCGCGACCTCGACCTCACCTATCAATACTCCAGCTTTGGCATACCCGGACTGGGGCTCAAGCGGGGCCTCAGCGAGGATGTTGTCATCGCACCGTATGCCACTGCGCTTGCAGCCATGATTGACCCAGTCGCGGCTATGAAAAACTTTGTGCGGCTTGAAGAAGCAGGCGGAAGGGGTGCGTACGGCTTCTACGAGGCCATTGATTACACAAGCAAGCGTGTGCCTGAAGGAGAAAATGCCGCCGTCGTCTGCGCCTACCTGGCGCACCATCAGGGAATGTCATTAGTGGCGCTCGCCAACGTGTTGAACGATGGCGCGATGCGCAGCCGTTTTCACGCCGAGCCCATGGTGCAGGCTACCGAACTGCTGTTGCAGGAGCGCACACCGCGCAACGTGCTGGTTGCCCGGCCTCGCGCTGAAGAAGTATCTGCCGCTGCGCAAGTCCGTGAACTCATGCCACCGGTGCTGCGGCGATTCACGACCCCGCATAGTCCCACCCCTCGGACGCACCTGCTTTCCAACGGTAGGTACGCTGTGATGCTGACCGCAGCGGGCTCAGGCTATAGCCGCTGGCGGGATATTGCCGTAACGCGCTGGAGGGAGGATGCCACACGCGATTGCTGGGGCAGTTATATCTTTCTACGCGATGCGCAGACAGGCGAAGTCTGGTCAGCAGGTTATCAGCCAAGCGGCATCGAACCGGATGCTTACGAAGTTTCCTTCTATGAAGACCGCGCCGAATTCATAAGGCGCGACCGCGCACTGACCACCACTCTTGAGGTCGTCGTGTCGCCCGAAGATGATGCAGAGGTGCGGCGGGTTTCTATCACAAATCTAGGCACCCGCACGCGCGAGATTCAGGTTACATCATACGCCGAGCTTTGCCTGGTATCACAGGCCGCCGATGTAGCCCATCCGGCGTTTTCGAACTTATTCGTGCAGACCGAATTTGTGCCCGATGTCGGCGCGCTGCTTGCGACGCGCCGCAGGCAATCCGATAGAGAGACTGCTGTTTGGGCCGCGCACGTGGTCGTCGTGGAGGGTGAAACTGTCGGTGACCTGCAATTCGAGACAGACCGCTCGCGGTTTATCGGACGAGGGCACGACGTGCGCAACCCCGTATCGATTATCGATGGACGACCGCTTTCGAATACTGTCGGCTCCGTACTCGACCCCGTGATCAGCCTGAGGCGCACGGTCCGTATTCCGCCCGGGACCACGGCACACGTTGTTTTTTCCACCATCGTCGCTCCGGCTCGCGAGCAGGTCCTGGACCTCGCCGATAAGTACCGCGGAGCGACAACATTTGAGCGCACACTTACATTAGCTTGGACACAGGCACAGGTACAACTCCATCACCTGGGTATTGCTCTCGACGAAGCCCATTTATTCCAGAGGCTCGCAAACTCTGTACTGTACTCCGACGCTTCGTTACGACCGTCTTCCGATGTACTCAACCGCAGCACACTGGAGCATTCCGCGCTGTGGGCCCAGGGAATCTCCGGCGATTTGCCCATCGTTTTGGTGCGCATCGATGAAACGGAAGATGTCGAAATCGTGCGTCAGTTGCTGCGCGCACATGAATACTGGCGTATGAAACAATTATCCGCCGACCTGGTCGTCATTAATGAAAGATCCTCCTCGTATGCCCAGGAGTTGCAGATCTCTCTGGATGGACTGGTGCGCGGCAGCCGATTGCGGCTCTCTCCGGATACGGACAACGTGCGCGGTAGCATCTTCCTCCTGCGGGCGGACCTCATCTCCCCACGGGAACGAACAATTCTTCAAGCGGTTGCACGAGCGGTGCTGCTCAGTCGGCGCGGCACGTTGTCTGAGCAGGTCACTCGATCGCAACGCACAGAAGCCGTCGCGTCTCCGATACTGCGAGTGTCGCGCGCGGCCAAACGTCTGGACGTGCCGCTTCCGCAGCAGGCTCTCGAATCTTTCAATGGCCTGGGTGGCTTTGCCGATAAGGGCCGCGAATATGTAACCGTCCTCGGTGAAGGTCTGCGGACTCCCGCGCCTTGGGTCAACGTGATTGCGAATCCTTCATTTGGCTTCCTCGTTTCGGAATCCGGCTCGGGCCACACCTGGTCACTCAACAGCCGTGAAAACCAGCTAACGCCTTGGTCCAACGATCCCGTCATTGATCCCCCCGGAGAAGCCATCTACATCCGCGATGAAGGAACGGGTGAAGTGTGGAGCCCTACGGCGCTGCCGATTCGCGACGAAATCACTCCGTACATTGCGCGCCACGGCCAGGGCTATAGTCGATTCCATCATGGCTCGCACGGCATCCTTCTTGAGCTGCTGCAATTCGTGCCGCCGGAAGACCCAATTAAGATTTCCCGGCTCATCCTAAAAAACGATTCCGACCGACCGCGCCGCCTCTCCGTGACCGCTTATGCTGAGTGGGTGCTGGGCAACTCGCGCGGCGCTTCGGCGCCTTACATCATCACGGAGATTGATTCGCAGTCGGGAGCGCTCTTTGCGCAAAGCGCGTGGGACGGAGAATTCGGCGGGCGAATCGCTTTTGCGGATCTTGCCGGGAAACAGGCATCTTTCACTGGCGACCGCACGGAATTTCTTGGGCGCAACAGCACGCTCGCGCGTCCCGCGGCACTGGAACGAGGCGGTCCACTTTCTGGAAAGGTGGGAGCAGGTCTCGATCCGTGCGCGGCGCTACAAACCTCGATTGAATTGCGCCCCGGCGAATGCGCTGAGATCGTGTTTTTCATAGGCCAAGGAGAAAATAGGGAGCAAGTGCGCGAGTTATTGGGCCGTTATCGCACGGCGGACTTGAACGCAATCCTGGCCGACGTTACGGGCCGTTGGGACGACGTGCTCAGCACCGTGCAGATCGCCACACCCGATCCGGCCATGGATATGCTCATGAATCGCTGGCTGCTCTACCAAACGCTGGCGTGTCGTGTTTGGGCGCGGGCGGGATTCTATCAGTTGAGCGGCGCGTATGGATTCCGTGACCAACTCCAGGATGGGATGGCTTTGTGCGTCGCCAAGCGTGAAGTCGCGCGCGAGCATCTGCTGCGCGCGGCCTCACGACAGTTTATCGAAGGTGACGTGCAACACTGGTGGCATCCGCCGTCGGGCCGCGGTATACGCACTCGCATGTCGGATGATCTTCTCTGGTTGCCGTATGCCGTTATCCATTTCATCGAAGCGACGGGCGACCTGCGCGTCCTCGAGGAAACCGTCCCCTTCCTGGAAGGCGATACGCTAGCGGATGGACAAACCGAATCGTATTTTCGGCCTCGAGTGTCCGGCGCTAGCGCAACTCTCTTTGAGCATTGCGCGCGTGCACTGGATCGCAGCTTGGCAGTGGGCCGCCACGGTCTCCCGCTGATGGGAACGGGCGACTGGAATGACGGCATGAATCGCGTCGGCCAGCACGGTCAGGGTGAAAGTGTCTGGCTCGGATGGTTTCTGCACACGATTCTCTGGGAGTTTGCAAAGATTGCGGACGGCTGCGGCGAACACCAGCGCGCGGAAGACTGGCGGCTCCACGTTAGCGCTTTGAAAGCGGCGCTCGAGCGGGAAGGTTGGGATGGTGAATGGTACCGCCGCGCCTACTTCGATGACGGCACGCCGCTTGGCTCTGCAACGGATACCGAGTGCCGGATTGACTCGATTGCTCAATCCTGGGGCGTGTTGAGCGGGGCCGCAGAGCGCGGGCGAGCCGTCCGGGCCATGGCGGCCGTCGATCGTCAACTGGTCCTTCGACCCGAAGAACTTGTCCTTTTGCTCACGCCTCCTTTCGATCGCACGCCGCTCGACCCCGGTTATATCAAAGGTTATGTGCCGGGCATTCGTGAAAACGGCGGGCAGTACACGCAGGCCGCGGTCTGGACGGTGATTGCATTCGCTGCCCTTGGTGACGGCGACAAAGCGGCCGAGCTATTCCGCATGCTGAATCCAATCCATCGCACGAGCTCACGTGCGAGCGTCCAGCGTTACAAAGTTGAGCCTTACGTGGTTGCAGGCGACATCTACGCCGAAACACCGCACGTCGGACGCGGTGGCTGGACCTGGTACACGGGTTCAGCAGGCTGGCTTTATCGCGCTGGCATGGAATGGATCCTCGGGTTCCGCGTCCGTGGCACGATGCTTTCCATCGATCCTTGCATCCCCCGAAACTGGTCCGGTTACTCCATCGACTTTCGCTATCACTCGACCAATTATAAAATCAGGGTTGAAAATCCGTCCAATGTTACTCGCGGCGTTGGTCTGACGGAACTGGACGGCAAGCTGCTGCCTGGCCCCGCCAATATTCCGCTCGCCGACGACGGTGCTGTGCATCAAGTCCACATCGTGCTGGGCTGACCGTGACGCTCAACTATGTCTGGGTAGATTGCGCAGGCGGCCTGGGAGGCGCGTGGCAGGCTCAGTGTTTGCTTCAGCGGACGAACCGACGCAGCAATTCCGCTCGTCCGAGCGTTTCAAGGCTGGAAGGATCAAACCGCGTCACTATTGAAGACCCTCACCCCGCGTGAGGAAAAGATCATCGAGATGCGCTTCGGGCTGGAGGACGGCAGCCAGCACACGCTCGAGGAAGTGGGCCAGACGTTCGCCCTCACCCGCGAACGTATCCGCCAGATCGTATTCAAGCTAATTCGTCGGGCGGATCACGGGGTTGAAATTTAGGGTTGAACTTGAGTTAGCTTACTGGGGGCAGGTCAAGTCTTCGGTCGAATAGAAGGCCGAGCCTGGCCCCCAATGCCGCGATTCCAGGCCCGCGTCCAGGCCGAAACCTGCCAAACCGGAACCCAGTAAGGCCACACCGCGCAAGCCGAAACCGCCCAGATTCAACACCAAGCCAAATAAGTCCGGGATGAACGAAAAATCACCTCCACCGAACGAGGATTCTCGATTGAAGGAAGTTGCACCCGAGTCAAATTGACGTGCGCGGCCGAATCGCGAACTCCCAAACAGAGAGACACTCGACCCGGTTCGTGAATTGGAAAACGAGGGATGGCCGAATGCGGAATTACCGAATCGAGAGTTTCCGAAATTCGACATACCGCGATTCGGGTTGAATGAGAGTGTCGATCTCGACAAACTTGCCCAGGAGGATTGACCCTGGCCGGACCAAGTTCTCGAAACTGATGCAGCGTTCGGAGGCCGATTCGAATTGAAGGAGGATGTCGATCTCGGCGTATTTGCCCAGGAGGATTGACCCTGGCCGGACCAAGTTCTCGAAACTGATGCACCGTTCGGGTAGACGAGTCCTCAGATCAGCGGAGCGGCGGGCGTATTGGTGAGTGCAAAAACGTTGCAGCCTATCGCACGGTGCATCTCGGCGATCCGGAGGGCCAAGTGGCTATAGGGGCATTGAGACGGTTCCTTGGAGCCGGATTGAGCCCGGTGCCCTGGACTTCTCCTCGAAGCGCCGTGGGCCACTCCTAGAGACCACCATACTGAATCAAGGGCTATACCGAGCCCTGAAGGCACTCAATCTAAAGAAAGCGGGCCTGCACGCCTTTCGTAGGGGCTGCAACCGCCGATGGGAATTGGCTGGAATTGTGCCAGCGGTCATTCGGCAGCAGATGGGACATACCACCGCTGCGATGACCAGGCTGTACTCCGGAGAGATTCCTATTGACCAAGTCCAAGCCGAGTTTTCCAGGAAGAATGGTCGTTTTCCAGTTCAATTGGAAAATATGGAAAATGAGGCGGCGGCGTAACTGCTTGAAAAGAATGGAGCGGCCTATCGGAATCGAACCGACACCTGAACCTTGGCAAGGTTCCGTACTACCACTATACTAAGGCCGCTTAACGCCACTTCTTTTTATAGCATGCCCGCGCAAAATTCACCAACATCTTGCGGCGCGTGACCCCTACAAGACGATATCAGACTGCAAAATTCTCGCGGCTCAGGATACCTGTGAGACCCGCGCGGATTTTACGACGGGTGATTTTCTCTGGCGTTCCGCAAACCGCGACGCCTTGCCTTTGTCCGTGTACACGCGGCCAAACTTTTCGCCGTCGGCGTAATAGACGGTCACCAGCCAATGGTGATGCTTGCGTCGGCGGTCTTTGCCAAAGGAACTACTGCCTCTCGTGCCAGACTTCTTCTTATTTTTTGTCACTTTGACCGTCCCTATTTCGCTGGGGAGCTTCGAGAACTATCGCAGGGAAACACTTCACGCGCAAGTACCGTTTGAGGTACTAACGCGAACTTCATTACAACAGAAAAATCGCAAAACCAAACCTCCCTTCTTTAAGAGAGTATGAACCCTATCCCTCCTCGGGTGCGCGGTCGAAAGACAAATAAGCAGGCTGTTCCTTGTGCAGGGCGGCCGGGCTCGCAGGAAGCCGCGCTGCCGTCCAGTGCGCTGGATTTCGCGCCGCAAATGACAGAATTCCGTCACCCAAAGGAGCCCTGATGCATCTAAACAATGTCATTCGATTTGACGGCAGCCTGCGAGCTTGCCGTCTGGTATTGAGGCCAAAATCCTGTTGCGCGTCATGAAACTTTTTCAAAGTTTTTGCGTCTTTATAAGTGAAAGGAGCAGTAAGCTGTTGCGGCGGAGAACGATCATCATGACCACATTTTCGAAACAACCGCCTCTTTTGGAGGACCTCCGAAATCATTCGCCGGAGCAAATAGCGGAGCTCCGCCTGCTCCTCGCCGGTGCTGCGCCTTCGCGGCCTGATCCGCGGCGACCGGGATTTTTTGAAATCGATGGGCCGGCATGCGTTTTTTACGTCTTCAAGTACCCGACGGGATCCAAAGTGCTCCTGCTCGGCGTCTGGGAAAAAGACCAGGACCCCGTCGCCGGGCTCGTAGCCTGTTCCTGCCCCGCGGCGTAATTCTCTCCGGCCCCATATTTTAGACATTGAATAATTGTCTTAGGCGCGTTGCATGCTCTCCGCAGCGCGTTTCGCTTTAGTCCTCGTCCAATTGCAGCGCCGCCGAATTGATGCAGTACCTCCGCCCCGTTGGTTTCGGGCCATCGTCAAATACATGACCCAAATGTGCATCGCACCGGCTACACTTCACTTCCGCCCGGCTCATCCCGTGGCTGGCGTCCGTTTCCGATTCCACCGCACCCTCTTTCGCGGGGGCATAAAAACTCGGCCAGCCGGATCCCGAATGGAACTTCGTCTCCGACCGGAACAACGGCTGTCCGCAACAAACACACTTATACGTGCCCAGCGTCTCCGTATCTTCGTATTCACCGGTAAACGGCGGCTCGGTCCCCTGCTGCCGCGTCACATAGTATTGATTTGGCGTGAGTTGCTTCTTCCACTCGGTTGCATCCTTCCGAATTTTCTCTCCCATGATTTCCCCCTGGCCGCATACTTTCCACTGCTTCGCTCGCAATATCTGATTCAGCGCACCCCCTTGAAGTTTCACCGGGAAGCGCGAATAGTAGAATTATGAAAGATCCTAGCTCGAAATCGGCGACTCTGGAATCCCAAAAGCAGTATCCCGAAAAGCGCGGCAGTCGTAGGGCCAAGATGGCGCGGCCCTTGCGCGTGCGCCCCTCCGAGCCGCGCGACAAACATTTCGAAGACTTTCCCGTCAGCATCAACGCCTCCAAGGATGGCATCTACTTCAAGACCAAGCGCACTTCCTACTACGCCGGAATGCGTCTCTTTGTCACCTTTCCCTTCACTTCTGCGCACGATCCCATGAATTGTGAATACGTCGCCGAAGTTTTGCGGGTGCATGAGCTGCCCAAGGGAATGTTCGGCGTTGCCGTCATCCTGAAAATGACCATGAACTACCCCTCAGGCGCGGCTCCGAACTCCACCATGCTTTCTTGATTTTTCCTTCCGCAATCCCGCCTCACATACCCTCTTTCAATTCTTCCGGTTGAGACACTGCAAGCATTCCGCTCCTATTTTTCAGCGGCGGCAATTCTGTCGCGGCATTTGTCAGCAGACTTCCAGAAATACTTCAGCGTACAATTGCCCGGCACGGAATCGTGCAGGCGACCCAAGCGAGCGTAGATGTTCCCAGCTGCGAAGTTTGTGTTGAGCCTCATAAGAACTCCGGAGGGTTCTCGATGAAAGTGAAGCTGCCCGTCCGCCCCGCCATTCTGCGCCGGCGGACTTTCGAGCCGCCTTCGGAAGGGCGCGAGAACAAACTGCGGCTGGACTTCAACGAAAACACAGCAGGCTGCTCGCCTGCAGTCAGGCGCGCGATCGCGCGCATTCCACCGAAACAACTCGCCATGTACCCGGATTACCGGCCGGCGACGCGGCGCCTGGCTCGCTATTTCCACGTACGTCCGGAGGAGCTGCTCCTGGCCAACGGCGCGGACGACGCCCTTCGTGCTCTTTTCGACGCCTTCGTCGAACAAGGCAGCCGCATCCTCATCTGTGAACCGACCTTCCCCATGTACCGCTATTACGCGGAAATCTTCGGCGCGCGCATTGACGTTCTCCGCTACACCGCGGACATGAAGTTCCCCCTCCACGATGTCATTGCCGCGCTGCGAAAAAAACCGCGCGTTCTTTTCATCGCCAACCCCAACAACCCTACGGGCACGCTCCTGAAGCGGGAAGCTATCTTGAAAATCCTCAAAGCAGCAACCCACACCGCCGTGGTCATCGACGAGGCGTACGCGGAATTTTCCCGTGTCACCATAATTCCATGGATCCGCCGCTATCCGCAGCTGTTCGTCGTTCGCACCTTTTCGAAAGTCGCGGGGCTCGCCGGACTCCGCCTCGGCGCCGTCCTCGCGCGCTCAGATTCACTTGAGTTCTTGCGCCGCGCCATGCCGCCCTTCTCCGTCAACGTGGCGGCTCTGGTAGCCGCCGAAGCCGCGGTGCGCGATTTCAGGTCCATGCGGCGCTATGTCAACGAAATTAACCGCCTCCGTGAGTGGTTAAGTTCCGGACTCTGCCGGATCGGCGTGAAAACCTACCCGAGCGCCGGAAATTTTCTGCTTGCCGACTTTGGCCCGAAGGGACCTGCTCTCTTCAAGCGTATCGGGCGCCAGGGCATTCTATTGCGCGAGCGCAGCCGGGAGATTGCACCGGGCTTTGTTCGCATCACCATTGGGACAGAGCCGGAGATGCGCAAGTTCTTGAAGTCAATTCACAAAGAATACAAATCATTCGCGGCTTGACCCGCCCTCCTCGCTTCTTCGAATTCGCGGGATCATTTCCGCGCGCGTTTGCGTCGAAACCGATTTGCGATACGATACCCACCCATGCGAATAGCAAAATTGCTCAACGTGTCCTGCCTAGCTTTCATTTCGCTTTCTTTTCTCACCTCTACTCATGCTCAAACAGCCCCGCAACCGGCCGGTTCCCTCCCCTTCACCCTGAAACCTCTCGGCCATAACATCTACGCCGCCATTGACGACGCCAAAGGCGACGCGGGCGCCAACGCCGGGTTTGTCATCGGTGATGACGGCGTCCTCGTGGTAGACACCTTTGAAAACCCTGAAGCTGCAAAACTTTTCCTCGCCGAAATCCGCAAACTTACCTCGCTCCCCATCAAGTTCGTCGTCAATACCCACTACCATCTCGACCACGTCGCCGGAAATTCCATCTTCACAAAAGAAGGTGCCGTCGTCCTCGCCCATCGCAATGTCCGCGCGTGGATTCACACAGAGAATCTGAAATTCTTTGGCAAGGACATTAAGCCGGAACAAAAGGCCCTCGTCGAAGGCTTGGCCTCACCGGCGATTGTTTACGACTCCGATGTCGAAGTTTTCCTTGGCTCGCGTCGCATTCTTGTCCGCACATTCCCCGGACACACCGGCGGCGATTCGGTCGTCACAATCCCGGACGCTCAAGTCGCTTTCTGCGGCGATCTTTTCTGGCGCAACACGCTTCCGAATCTGATCGATGCCTCCACGGACCTCTGGATAAACACCCTGCCGAAGATCGCTGGCGAATTCCCCCAAGGCACTTTCGTTCCGGGCCACGGTGACGTCGGAAATGCCGCTGACGTTAGCGCGTTTCGTGGCTATTTGACCGACGTGCGTGCCATGGTTGCTGGTCCCGTCAAGGAAGGCAAATCGGGCGAAGCTTTAGTGAACGCCGTTTTGCCACAGCTCAAGGAAAAATACGGTAAGTGGGATTTTTTCGAGGATTTCGCCAAGTCCGGCGTTTTGGACACCGCCGTCGAATTGCGCGGCGACAAGAAAATTCCCCGGCCCGAAGAATAACTTCGGGCCCCCGGCGCGCTAGTACAGGTATGCGTCGGTCGCGTACTGCTGAATCATTCGCTGCGTATTGAAAAAGGAACCGTTGATGGCAATCGCGTGCTGCATGACTTCGAGGTAGTGCGCGCGCTCTTTATAAAACATCGGCAGAATCACGTTTTCCAGCTTGAAATACAGTGAATCGGCTTCTTCTCGGTTGTCAGAGGGTGCGCTTTCCACCGTCGCCACCCGTTTTTCCCCAACCGACCAGCCGGTCACTCCTTCGATGTGTCCTTCCACCCACCAGCCGTCCAAAATGCTCAGACTCGGCACGCCGTTGAGCGCCGCTTTCATCCCGCTCGTACCGGAGGCTTCCAGCGGAAACTGCGGCGTGTTCAGCCACAAGTCCACTCCCGACGTAATTTTCCCGCCCACCTCCAGGTTGTAGTTGTCCAGAAAAACCACGGGCACCGCCTTACGCAGCGCCTTCTTGGCTTTAAAGATTCTCCGGATGATATCTTTTCCCCGGCCGTCGTTCGGATGTGCTTTCCCTGCAAAGACAATCTGAAATTTTCCCGCCGTCTTCGCGATTTGGCGCAGCCGGTCCAGATCGGAGAGGATGAGATCTGCGCGCTTGTAACCGGTCGCCCGGCGCGCAAATCCGATCGTGAACGTGTCGAGATCCATGTTCAATCCCGTTTTCTGCCGGACCACATCCAGCAGCGCATTCTTCGCCAGCAAATGCGCGGACCACACTTCCTCCGGCGGAAGCGCCAGCGCCGTCCGCAGGCTGTAGTTGTCTTCGCGCCAGGACGGTATGTAGCTGTCAAATAACTGCTGGAATGCCGCGGAAGCCCACGTGCCCGCGTGCACGCCATTGGTGATTGCCTCGATCTTTGCTCCGGGGAACATCTGCCTTGAGGTTTCACCATGTTGCTTGGCCACACCGTTTACGTACGCACTCAGGTTAAGCGCAAGGTATGTCATGTTCACGGACGCGCCCGCCCGCGCCGCCTGCCGCAAATCTGGAAAAGCTTGTTCTGCCTGCAGCGCTCTCTTCACCAAGTCCGCCGAAGACGCATCCTTTAAATCAAAAAAACTCTCCTGGTCTGGAAATACGCGCGTCAGATACTCTATCGGGAATCGGTCGTGACCCGCGGGCACCGGTGTATGCGTCGTGAATACACACTTGCTGCGGACCTTCTCAATGTCTTCCCCGCGAATCGACGTGCGGCCTTGTTTTTCTGCCTCTTCTCCCAATAGTTCCAGGGAGAGCAGTGCGGCGTGGCCTTCGTTCATGTGGTAGCGCGTGAGGTCCTTGTGGCCGAGCGCCCGGAGCATACGCACTCCGCCGATGCCCAGGATGACTTCTTGACACAGTCGGTAGTAGGCGTCGCCCCCATAAAGCTTGCCGGTTAGATTGCGGTCCTTCTCCGCGTTCGCTGGCAGGTCCGCGTCAAGAAAATAGACGGGCACCTCAACTCCACGCACGCCTCTGGCGTCATAGCGCCAGCAGCGCAACTCAACACGGCGATTTTCGATGGGCACCGTAACCCGCGGACTTTCTTCCTTCAAAAAATCCTCGACGCGCCATTCGGCTGGCTCTTCGGTCTGCGTGCCATCTTCCGCAAGCCGCTGCGTGAAGTAGCCTGCCCGATACAGCAGCGAAACTGCCACCATCGGCAGCCGAATATCCGCCGCCGCCCTGATAGTGTCGCCGGCGAGTACGCCGAGCCCGCCGCTATACGTCGGCATGGCGTTCTCCAGCGCGATCTCCATGGAAAAGTAGGCAATCAGTCTATTGATCGAACTCACCTGCGCCCTTGTCCCCTTTGCAGCCCCCTGCAGTGCACACCCATGCTTCTGTGCTCAAAATTTCCTGGAACCGAACTTCCTATTTTCAGGGAATGACCACGCTCAGGCAAGTTCTCCGGCGGACCGCGTTTCTATCCGCTCAAATGCCTCTGTCTGTCCAGGTCAATCTGAACTACGTCTGATCGATGAGCCGGTGATGGATGGCATAGAGCGCCAGCTCCAGGCGGTCGGAGACGCCCAGTTTGTCGAAGATATTGTGCAAGTGATTCTTCACGGTCTGTTCGGAGATGAAGAGTTTCTCGCCTATCTCCTTGTTGCGGAAACCCTGCGCCACCAGCTGGACGATCTCTTTCTCGCGGTCGCTCAGCAGCGGCTTTTCCCGGCGCGGCCCCGATTCGGATGACTTCGAAAACGCCTTCATTACCTCCGCGGTCATGCGGTTGTCCAGCCAGATTTCGCCGGCGTACACCCGGTGAATGCTCTTCACCAGCAGGTCGCTGGCGGACTGCTTCAATACCACCCCGCGCGCCCCCAGGCGCATCGCGCGCACCACGTCGCGGTCGTCCTCTGCCGCCGTCAGCACAACCACCCGCGTCGGCAGCGTATCGAAATTTACTTCCTCCAGCACCGCCAGCCCGTCTTTGTCGGGCATCCGCAGGTCCAGCAGCAGGATATCGGGTTTCAGCTTGGCAAGAAGCTTGATGCACTCCGCCCCGTTTTGCGCCTCACCGACGATAGTTATATCTTCGTCGGCATCAAGAAGTTTGCGCAGGCCATCGCGGAATATCGCGTGGTCGTCGGCTAGTAGTACCCGTATCTGCTGTTTGTTCTTGACCATATCAACCGAGCGGGATTTCGATTGTCAGACGCGCACCATGGCCTGGGTTCGACTCCACTGTCAAAACCCCACCCACCGTGCGCGTGCGCTCCTTGATGGAAATTGGACCCAGCCGCAGCCGGTCAAGCTCGTCGCCGGTAAACTTACCGGCAAAGCTAAACCCTTCACCGTTATCGTCTACTACGAGTACTAGTCGGCTGTCGTCCTGCGTCAGTTTTACCACGACATGGGAAGCCTTCGCATGCTTTTTTATGTTATTGAGTGCTTCCCGGTAAATCTGGAACAGTTCCCGGCACACCCTGTCCGGCGCGTGCAGCTCCGCCGAATCAATCAGCAGGTCGAGCGCCAGTGGGGACTCGTTCCGGTACCGCTCCGCAAAGCCTCTCATCAGGTCCACCACGTCCGCGCTCTGCACCCTCAGCGGCCGCAGGTCGGTAACCATCCGCCGTAGCTCCGCGGACTCGTTTTTCACCGTCTGCTGCAGGTTAGCCAGGCTCGCCACCGCCTGATCCGGGACCTGCGAAACCTTCCGCCGCAGCACATCCAGCTGAATTTCAATGCTCAGCAGTGTCTGCAAAATGCCGTCGTGCAGGTCGCGCGAGATGCGGCTCCTCTCGCCCTCAATCGCCCGCGCCCGCAGGTGCCGCAACAGAAACACATTCTCGAGCGACGGGCTCACGTGCCGCGCGATGCGTTCGAGCCACCCCAGGTCTTCCCTCGTGAATGGCTGGCGTCCATTGGTCAGAAAAATCCGCCCGACCGGCTGGCCCCCCTGCTCGAATGCCACGGACATCAGGGATCGCAGCTTGAACTCCTGCTGCGTCGAGCTCGGAAGCCGCGGCAGGGTCTTCAGTTTGCGGCCGTTCCGGCGGTCCCAGCCAAAGCCTGAACCCTCCCCCTCCAGCGAGTTCCAGCAGATCGTCGCGTCCATGTCGTCCAGCAGAAATCCATCCGCGCGCGTCAGCGGAATATTTTCGGGCGAGAGCCTCTCCGTCACTCCCGATTTCAGGTGCCACAGAAATATCCGCTCCAGGTCCGAATCGTTATAAGCCAGAAGGGCTTCTTCGGCTTGGAAAGCAAGGGCCAGCTCCTCAAGCAGAAGGCGCAAGCATTCGGCGAGCCCTTGATCCACCTGCATCGTCGCGGTAATGCGCGAGAACAATTCATTTTCGATGTCCACCTTGCGGCTGCGATCTCCGAGAAATGCCAGGCCGACGCCGCTCAGGAATGTCCCCGCCGTCAGCCCTATCCAGGAGATGACTCGCGGCCACCGCATCTCGCCGTGAAAAGCTGTCAGATAAACCAGGCTTAGCGAAAGCGCCGCCGCCATCGGAATCGCGGCGCGCAGTCCCCATCGAATCCCCGCAGCATAGCACACGAAAAGATACGGAAACCACGCGGGAACCGTCGAAGGGCTCAGGTACATGAAGATGCACAACGCGATGAAATCGCAAGCCAGCGGCAAGTGCAGCGATCGCTTGCGGAACACCCGGTCGAGAATGACAACCAGCAGTGAAAGTATCAGGTAGGAAGTAAGAAACGAGATGGATCGCTGTGCCCCTCGCGAGTGCGGCTGTTCGAACAGCGCCAGCAGCGCCAGAAAAATAATTATGGGGCGCGCGTAATCGTGTTGCCGTTCGAAGTGACGCCAATCGGTCCTACGGGGGCTCATGCGCGGGGACGCATTTCCTCTCGCTGTAGTCTAACAAGCCGCCGCCACACTGTGCGCCCGCGTTTCCACCCTGCAACGGGTGGCGCAACCTATCTTGCGCGTCTCCTCTTGTGGCACAGCCATTCCTGGCTGTGCGCGGTTTAAGTCACCGCACTGCCAACGCCACCGTTCACCCAGCCCCAGTTAGGTCACCCGGTGGCACAGCCCTCCGCGGCGGGCTGTACGCACTTCGCGCCGCGCCACAAGACGAGCACTGGCAAGACTGTCTCTGCCACTACAGGAGCCGTCTTCCGCCGCGAAGATGCCTCATGCTAAACTGCTTACGAGTGGTGGGAGTAGCTCAGCTGGTAGAGCGTCGGTCTGTGGCACCGAAAGTCGCGGGTTCAAATCCCGTCTCCCACCCCACTTAACCCATGCAACCTAGCGCCAGCCTCTTTCGTCCGAATTTCCACAAGCTGCTTTCAAGACGCCCCGAATTGCGCTAAATTCTTTCCCAGCGGTAGAGCGCACTACGCAACCTGTTACCGCAAGCGAGCGAGGCGCTTCACAAAATGTCCACCAACTCAACCATCAGCCCCATGCCAACCACTCCATCGGCCCCGAATCAATCACGCAAGAATCACGGCCGCCCGGTAAATCCGACTCTCCTCGATCGTCGCTGTTTTCTGCGCGTCTCCGCGCTTACCGGCGGCGGCATGCTCCTCGCCTACTATGTCGAGCCCGTCTCGAAGGCCTTCGCACAAGCCCCGCAGACGCCACCGCCCGTGACGCTCACTCCCGCCGCCTTCATCCGCGTCGCGCCCGACGGCATCGTCACCATCATGGGAAAGAATCCCGAGATCGGTCAGGGCGTAAAAACCAGCCTGCCTATGATCATCGCCGATGAGCTCGACGTCGACTGGAAAGATGTGCGCGTCGAACAGGCCGACCTCGATGAATCAAAATATGGTCCGCAGCGCGCCGGTGGCAGCACGGCCATACCGATCAATTGGACTCCGCTTCGCCAGGTCGGCGCCGCCGCCCGCCAGATGTTCATCGCCGCCGCCGCGCAAACATGGCATGTCCCCGAATCCGAGTGCCAGACCGGCTCCGGCCGCGTAACTCACAGGCCCACAAACCGCGCGCTCACCTACGGCGCCCTCGCCGCCAAAGCAGCCACGCTCACGCCGCCCGACCTCAAGACCGTCAAGCTTAAGGACCCCAAAGACTACAAGATCATCGGTCACTGGACCCCCGGCATCGAAAATCTCTCCATCGTTATGGGAAGGCCCACCTACAGCATCGACTTTCGCGTTCCCGGAATGCTCTGGGCCGTTTACGAAAAGTGCCCCGTCTACGCGGGCAAATTCGTCAGCGCCAATCTTGACGAGCTCAGATCTGTCCCCGGCGTTCGCCAGGCCTTTGCCGTCGAAGGAACGCAGGACCTGCTCGGCCTGCACTGCGGCGTCGCCATCCTCGCCGATACCTGGTGGCAAGCCAACTCCGCGCGCAAGACGCTGCAAGCAAAGTGGAACGAAGGCGCCACTGCGCAGCAAAGCAGCGATGGCTTCGCCAAGCGCGCTGAAGAACTTTCGAAGCAACCTCCCGCGCTCATCCTGCGCGGTGACGGCAACACCGACGCGGCTTTACAATCCGCCGCAAAAGTTGTTGAAGGCGCTTACGCCTACCCTTTCCTCGCGCACGCCCCCATGGAGCCCGAAAACTGCCTCGCGCATTTCCACGACGGCAAGCTCGAGTTCTGGTCCCCCAGCCAGACTCCCGAAGCCGGCCGCCAGATAGTCGCCAAAGTCCTTGGCATTCCCGCTGACAACATCATCGTGCACATGATGCGCGCAGGCGGCGGCTTCGGCCGGCGTCTCACCAACGACTACATGCTCGAAGCCGCGTCCATCGCCAAGCAGGCCGGTGTGCCCGTCAAGCTGCTCTGGACGCGCGAAGACGATTTCCATCACGATCACTATCGCCCCGCGGGATTCCATTTCCTCAAGGGCGGCCTCGATGCCTCAGGAAACCTCGTCGCCTGGCGCAATCACTTCGTCAGTTTCGGCGAAGGCCAGCAATTCGCTCCCTCCGCGAACATTCCTCCGAACGAGTTCCCCGGCACTTTTTTGTCGAACTTTTTCTTTGGAGCCTCCTTGATGCCGCTCGGCGTGCCGACCTACGCGATGCGCGCTCCTCGCAGCAATGCCTTTTCATGGGTTTTCCAGTCATTCACTGACGAGCTGGCCCACGCTGCCGGAAAGGATCCCGTCCAGTTTCGCCTGGATTTGCTCAACTCTCCGCGCATCCCCACCCCGGGACCCGCCCCGTCGAATCCCGCGGAAGTGGACTTCGACGCATCTCGCATGCGCGGTGTCCTCGAGTTGGTTGCGGAAAAATCCGGTTGGGGCAAGCGCAAGTTCCCGAAAGACACGGCCATGGGTGTGGCTTTCCAATACTCGCACCGCGGATACTTCGCCGAGGTCGTGGAATTGCGCGTGGACGCCGGCAGCAAAATAAAAGTCAACAAAGTCTGGATCGCCGGCGACGTCGGCAGTCAGATCGTCAATCCGAGCGGCGCCTTGAACCAGGTGCAGGGCGCCGTCATCGAAGGCTTAAGCCATGTGATGTCTTACGAAATCACCATCGATCAGGGCCGCGCCAGGCAGAACAATTTCCATGAGTACCCTCCCGTCCGCATGAACCAGGTGCCGCCCGAAATCGAAGTGCATTTCCTGAAAACCGACAATTCACCCACCGGACTCGGCGAGCCTGCCCTGCCCCCGGTTCTCCCGGCCGTCTGCAACGCCGTCTTCTCCGTCACTGGAAAGCGCATCCGCTCGCTCCCGCTTTCCAAACACGGCTTCTCCTGGGCCTAATCTCAAACACTGCGGGAGAATGCTGTCTTCTTTACTTCCCGCAAAAAATCAGGTCGAGCTTGTATTTCTGAAAGACCCTGTCTGCGGTCAGCAGAATCATTTTTTCTTCCAGCGCCTGTGCAATCAACAATCGGTCAAACGGGTCCCGGTGATGCGCGGGCAATTCACCGGTACGCAACGCGTGCTCGTGCGTGATGTCGAGCGCTCGTATCGCCCATGACCGCATTGCCTGTGGAATGAACTCCAAAGGCGCACCCGGAAGCGTCAAAGACCCAAGCGCGAACTTGATGGCAATTTCCCAGGAGCTCGCCGCCGAAAAGTACAGCTCGGTTGCGGGAGAAGTCAAAACATCCTTCGCCCTCTGATTCAGTTTGTGCTCTGCAGCCAGACTCCAGAGAAATACACTCGTGTCGAGCAGATACTTCATGCGGTCTTCTTGACTCTCTTGCTCGTCTTCTTCTTCTTGCCCTCGAACGCCTCGAGCAGCGCTTCTGGCAACGGCGCGTCAAAATCTTCCGCGATACTCACCTGCCCGCGAAACGCTCCCAGAACACGCTCCGCTCCCGTCGCCGGTACGGGAACCAACCGCGCCACCGGAACCCCGCGGTTCGCGATAGTGATCTCCTCGCCCGCCGCCACTCGGCGGAGCAGACGTGAAAACTGTGTTTTCGCCTCGTGCGTGTTCACTCGTTTCATTTCAATAGACTAGACTAAGTCACTGGACTAAGTCAACTCGTTTGCGGCCCTCTGCCCTTCCCCGTATCATGCCTTATGCTCCCAATCCCCTGCCGCGCCCTGCTCTTTGATCTCGACGGCGTCCTGGTGGACTCCACTCCCGCCGTGACGCGCGTGTGGACAACATGGGCGCTCAAACATGGCTTCGATCCCGAAGAGGTCGTTCGCATGGCCCACGGCCGCACCAGCCTCTCCACCATCATCGAACTCCTGCCCGAGGGAGATCACGCCGCTGAGGACCGCGACGTCGAGCGCCGCGAAATCGAAGATGTAGACGGCGTGATTCCCCTGCCCGGCGCCCTGGAACTCTTGCGCTCTCTCCCGCCCCATCGCTGGGCCGTCGTGACCTCAGGGACCCGCCCGCTCGCCGAAGTGCGCATTCGAGCCGCGGGGCTGCCCCTGCCCAAACACTTCATCACCGCAAGCGACATCCGCCGCAGCAAGCCCGACCCTGAACCCTATCTGCTCGGCGCAAAAAGCGTAGGCTTCGCTCCCGGCGCATGTGTCGTTATCGAAGACGCCCCCGCCGGAATTCGCTCCGCAAAATCCGCCGGCGCAATCGTAATCGCCCTGCGCACCACCGCGCCTGACGCTGAACTCATCACTGCAGGCGCCGACTGGATCACCCAGGACTTGCGCTCGCTCTCCTTCGCCAACAACGCGAACGGGGATGAACTCTTCCTGCGCCTCGATGGCCAGCCGTCAGGCAATTAATCAACACTTAGCCCTACGCCCAGTAATCTTCTCGCCATCGCCCCTTCTAGGAAATCGCAAGTGAGACCCATCCTTCACCTAGAATGAACGAGTCAGACATGCACCTTGATTAACTTTTCTTAGGGCGAGCCAGCCTCCGCACCTCGGGCCTCGCAAGGATTACAGGGCATCATGAGCACACCGACCCAGACGTTGCCGCCGCAAACTCCTCCGGCGCAGCGCACCATCCACACCGCGCAGCTCGTTACCGCCATGCTGAAGAGTCACACTCACGTCAGCGACCTGATCTTTTCGCCCGGGCGCGCACCTCAAGTCGAAGTCAGCGGCCAGCTCATCGAGCTGAAATACAAAGGCCTCGAAACTCTAACGCCGCAGGACACCAATTTCCTCGCCTACGACATCATGGGCAAGAACGAAGCGCCCGCCCTCAAGCTCGAACAGGAAGGCTCGGCGGACCTTTCCTACGGGATTAGCGGCGTCTCCAGGTTTCGCGTCAATATCTTTAAGCAGCGCGGAACTTGCGCGGTGGTCATGCGCGTCATTCCCGACAAAATTCCAGGTTTCGCCGAACTAAACCTCCCCGAAGCGCTCCAGGAGATCGTGCACCTCAGAAATGGCATCGTTCTGGTTACCGGACCCACCGGCTCCGGAAAATCTTCCACGCTCGCCGCCATCATCGACAAAATGAATGAGGAAAAAGCCTTTCACATCCTGACTATCGAGGATCCCATCGAATTTCTCCATCGTCACAAAAAATCGACCATTCACCAGCGTGAGCTACACTCGGACACACCGAGCTTTGCGCTCGCCTTGCGCGCGGCGCTGCGCCAGGCGCCTAAAGTCATTCTCGTGGGCGAGATGCGCGACCGCGAAACCATCGAAATCGCCCTCGAAGCTTGTGAGACCGGCCACCTCGTTCTCTCCACATTGCATACCATCGATGCCTCAAAGACCATCGAGCGCATCGTCGGCGTCTTCCCGCTTTCCGATCAACAGGCCATCCGCACGCGTCTCTCGAAAGCTTTCCGCTGCATCGTCTCGCAGCGGCTGCTGCCAAAGAAGGACGGCACCGGACGCATCGCGGCCATCGAGATTCTGAAATCGACGATGCGCACCCGCGAATACGTTGAGAAAGGCGAGAACGAAGGCAAGTCCCTGTTGGACGCTATGCGTGATGGCTGCACCGAGGGTATGCAGCACTTCGACGGGGAAATCGAAAAGCTCATCCGCGATGGAATCGTGGATTTCGAAACAGGTCTCACCTATTCCACCAACGCCGGCAACTTGCGTCTCGAGCTCGCCGACTACGTGGAGAATCCCGGAAATACCGCCCCCGCGAAAAAGTCGCCCGAAATGGCCGAAATCGAAATTGAGCGCTAGCCTCTCTCGTTTCAAGTCATTTCCCTTTTCGAGGCTGCCTGTCGCGGGTGAGCTAAATTCTAATCACCAGATGAGACCTCCGGCGAATCCGTCCGAACCGAGAAATTGATCATCGATGCCTAGGCCGTGTTGCGTCAAAACGGGTTACTTCCGAGTACGCCGTGATCCAGGCACAATCGTCAAGGTGCGAAGCCGGACCACCAGTGCTATCATTTGCTCAATGCGATCCCGACCGTCACAGATAATTGCTGCGCTGGTTTTGTTTACTTGCCTCGTTTGTCCGCTTGTCGAGATGTTCGACCAGTGGGATCACACTATTCAGACCGGAATTGATACCGAGTACACCTTTGTCGTTCTCGGATTATGCGTCGGTGTGGCGTATACACTTGTGCGGCTCGTTTTGGGAATTCCTGTGCTTAGGTCCGTCGCAGAGTTTCTCTCCGATTTGTGCGGGGACAAGCCCCTTCCGTTGACGCGGTGCGGTTCCTTTTGCGCCATTCTTGTCGCCCTGAGTCCCCCCGCTCTGGCACTCCGCATTTAGAACTCCTCCAACCCTGATCTAGAAATGCCCCCTCAGGGATTGGTCCGTCCTCTGCGTGCAGATTCGCGGACCATTCATTTCTGGAGTTCCTTTATCACATGTCTTTTCCTGTATTCGACATTCAAGGAAACGGGTGAACTGAGATGAATCCGAATTGCCGATCTTTCTTAGTGCGCTGCTTTGCCATTGTGGTTGTCATACCGTTTCTCATTCTGGGCTACGCCGCCAGTGCAGGCGCTCAGGTTTCGAAAGTTGGAGCGAGTCTCGAAGGTACGGTGAGCGACAGCAGCAGCGCCGTAATACCCGGAGCAATAGTTACACTGCGCAATACTTCGACAAATCAATCTCGCACTGTAACGGCCGACGATCAGGGTTTCTTTCGTGCAGATCAGCTAGCTGTCGGTACGTATGAAGTTCGCCTGGAGCATCCTGGCTTTGCGCCGTATCGGCACACTGGCGTCGTCCTGAGTCTTGGGAAGACCATCCATCTCGACGTGGTCCTCGCCCCGGCGTCCGCGTCGGCAGAAGTTACGGTCGGCGCGCAACCCTCGGCCATCGATACGTCGCAAACGTCGGTTGTATCGTCCGTGGACCAGGAGAGGATTGAAGAACTTCCCGTACGGAGCCGTAACTACCTGGACTTTGTTCTCCTCGCACCCGGCGTTTCGAGTTCGCCAACGGCATCCCCCGTGAGCGGCTCAACGCCGCCTACCGGCAGCGGCTTCACATTCGGCGGGCTTCGACCACGCAGCAACAATGTCTCTATCGATGGCCTCGATAACAACGACGAGTACGCTGGTTCGAATCGCACCGAGCTTTCGCCCGAAATCGTACAGGAATTTCAGGTAGTCAATAACGGCCTCTCGGCAGAGTCTGGCGGAGCCTCGGGCGGTTCGATCAACGTCATCACGCGTTCCGGGACAAACACGATTCACGGCGACGCATTCTTATTTGCGCAGGACGGCGCGCTCAATGCGCGGGACCCGTTCGAGACGGAACCGGGAAAGCCATCGCTGCGGCGGTTTCGCGCGGGCCTTGCCCTGGGCGGGCCTATCGTCAAGGGCCGGACTTTCTACTATGCCGCCGTGGAACAGGAACACAATCGGGGACAGATCGGCTCGGATATTGACCCTGCGGTTGCGTCAACCATAAATTCGTTCCTTGCGACGCGCGCGTTTCCCGGCTTGGCAACGCGGCAGATCACCCCGGGTTTCTCTCCCACCGCACGGGCCGAAACCGAATCTGCAGGCAAGCTTGACCACCAATTCACGAGAAGCACCGCGCTCATGCTTCGCTACACCTTCACCAATAACAAAGAAGCAGGAGATGCGTTCAACACCAGCGGCTTGATAGACGCAAGCGCGCGCGGCAGCAGCTTCACGAGCGACAACGCTCTTTCAGGATCGCTCACGACTGTTTTGGGGTCAGAGGCCGTCAGTGACTTACGCTTCCAGGCCGCCACTCGCCATGCCGTCTTGCGCACGAACGAACCGTTCGGACCAGAGATTGACATCGCTGGACTGGTCACCTTCGGGCGACCCTACACGGGGAAAAGCGAGCGCCGCGAAAATCACTATGAAGTCAACTACACCTACACTCATACGCGAGGCAAACACCTTTGGAAGGTGGGCGGGACCCTCAATCGCGTCCGGCTGCGTGCCGGCGTGCCGGACGGCTTCGGCGGCGTATACCTCTTCGGCTCTCTCGCGGATTTTCTCACAGGGAATCCTGATCAGTTTCGGCAGGCATTCGGAAATTCGAACGTGGATTTTCCGGTGACGAGTTTCGGCGGATTTGTCCAGGATCATTGGTCAGCCGCCCGGCAATTCACCGTCGACCTGGGCGTGCGGTACGATTTCGAGCGCCTGCCAGCGGCGTTTAATCAGGATACGAACAACGTTAGCCCGCGAATTGGTCTAGCTTGGAGCCCTTCACCCAAATGGGTATTGCGCGCAGGATATGGAATCTTCTTCGACCGCTATGTTCTCGCCAACCTGACGCGAGCTGTCGAAAAGAACGGCTCGCAGGCATTCGAGCAGGTAGCCGACGGAGGCGCAGCAGCAAATCTGTTCGCGGTTGCGGAAGGCGGTCCGCTGGCTGCGCCGACCTCGGGGATTGCACCATCCATCTTTCGTCCTGACCCGCGCATGGCTACGCCCTACAGCCAACAAGCCAGCATCGGTGCGGAATACCTGCTCGCGAAAAATCTCACTCTTCGCGCCGATTATCTGTTTGTCCATGGCGTTAAGTTGGCTCGAACGCTCAATGTCAATTTGTTGCCTCCGGTTGTCTTGACGCTTGCGAACGCGTCTAGTCTTGGCATCCCGAATCCAACCCCACAGCAAATTGGCCGGGAAGTACTCCCTCCCTTGCGGAGCAACGCGCAATTCAGCGACATTTACCAGCTCCAGAATTCCGCTAATTCGACCTACAACGGCGCGTCATTGACTCTCAACCAGCGGATGAGCAATGAGCTGGCGTTCTCGGCGAGCTACACACTTTCGAAAACGTTTGACGACGCCTCCGACTTCGATGAGCAGCCCCAGAACCCATATAATCTCGTCGCCGAAAACGCACTTTCGCGCCAACATCAACAGCACCGATTCGTGTTCAACGCACTCTGGGAGTTGCCCGTCGGGGACGAAGAGAATAAAGGTATGAACTCAAAAGAGAGCACCGGTTGGCTTACGCAAACTTTCAGTCATATTGAAATTGCACCGATCCTCACGGTGGAGAGCGGTCACCCCATGAATCCATTAACTGGGCTTGACTCGAATCGGAGCCACGCCTTTCCACTCTCGGCAAGGCCCGTCGTTTTCGAAAGAAACTCGCTCCAGACTCCTAAAATCGCAACGATGGACCTCCGCGTTCTGAAGTACTTTCCATTCGGCAAGTCGCGACGCTTGGACCTCGTAGTGGAATTCTTCAACCTGTTTAACCATGCGAACGTTGCTCAAATCAATCCCGTATTCGGCTCAAGCCTGACTCCCATCGCGGGATTTGGTCAAACCATCGGGGGAACTGGTGCCCGCCAGATACAGTTCTCGTTGGATTTTGAGTTCTGACGAATCACCCGGCGGGACGCGATTGTTTTCACGCAATCCTGCACCCAAAACTTGCAGAGCGCGGATCACCGCTCACGCAGTTTCACTCGCTCCTCTCTGCGCGGTGCCACACCTCTGTGGTACCGGCCACACATAGAACTGCCGCTCCCGTCGGGCACATTCCGGGCGTAGCGTCGGCAACTCGGAAACTATGCGGAAACGAGGATCTCGAAGAGCGGCCGCTCGGCGTTTTCTTTGGTGCTCCACCGTGGGTCATTCATAATACCGTCGGGAGTTGAACTTACAGCTTCTGAATTTTGGCCAGAAGAAAGATCCTGTCCCTCGATCCCCACTTCATTGAAAATGCGTTATCCTCTACCTCGCATTCATGATCCATTCCTAAAATGATCGCCGAAAACGGCACCACACTTCTCCCCTTCTCCTCCACAATCACCGGAACACTCCTCGCCGGCCTCGCCTTCTGCGCCCTCGCAATCCTCGCCCCAAAAATCACCCAAACAATTTTCCGCCGCGTCGAACAGTTCTTCGCTCATCTCGCCGCGCGCAAAACGCTCGCAATTCTGGGCGTCTTTTTCACAGTCGCCGCAATTCGCCTGCTAGTCTTGCCGTTCTTGCCCGTCCCCGTTCCCGGAATTCATGACGAATTCAGCTACCTCCTCATGGCCGATACCTTCGCCCACGGCCGCCTCGCCAATCCTCCCCACCCCATGTGGATGAGCTTCGAAACGTTTCACGTCAATTGGTTTCCCACGTATTCCTCGATGTATCCACCCGCGCAAGGTTTCATCCTCGCGCTCGGTCAAATTCTCGGCCAACCCTGGATCGGCGTTCTCTTGAGCGCCTCCGCAATGTGCGCCGCAATTCTCTGGATGCTGCAAGCCTGGATGCCGTCGCGCTGGGCGCTGCTCGGCGCGGCAATGGCTGCGATGAAGCTCGGCGTCGCCAGCTACTGGATGAACAGCTACTGGGGCGGCGCAGTCGCCGCCATCGGAGGCGCACTTGTCCTTGGCGCGCTGCCGCGCATCACGCGGCGCGCCAAAGCCCGTGACGCGCTTCTTCTCGGCCTCGGCGTCGCCATCCTCGCGAACAGCCGCCCCTACGAAGGCCTGCTCCTGTGTATTCCCGCATCATTATTTTTTCTCCGCTGGCTTGCCGCGAAAGCAAATCCAAACATCCATCTCCATCACCGCATTCGAACAGTTCTACTTCCTCTCGCCGCGCTGCTCCTTCTTCTCGCCGCCTTCATGGGCTATTACAACTGGCGCCTGACCGGAAGCCCGCTTCTCTTCCCTCATCGTCTGAATGTGCGCACCTACGACACGGCCCCCGTCTTCGTCTGGGGACACATGAAATCCCCGCGGCAATACAACAATCAGCAATTCGCGGATTTCTATGTCGACTGGGAACGCGAAGAATATCCCGGAACTTTCGCCGGCTTCAAAACTGCTTCCTGGCTCAAGGTCACGCGTTACAGCTCCGCATTTTTTTGGATGGGTCTGCTCCTCGCGCTGCCCGGGCTGCCCTTCGCCCTCCGCGATCGCAGGATCAGGCTACTCGTCGTCACGTTTTTCCTCGGCTTCGCCGGACTCTTCACCGTGACCTGGTCAAATTCCCATTACGCCGCCCCGCTCACCTGCGTCATCTTCGCGCTGCTCGTGCAGTCGATTCGCCATCTGCGAACCATGCGCATCGCACGCCGGCCCATCGGTGTCGCATTATCCTGGGCCATCCTTGCTTTGCTCGCGATCGATACGAGCAGTGCGGTAACACATCGCTCCTGCGATCCGCTCTCATGGACTTGCCAGGGCGACCCAAGCCGCGCCGCCATTCAGAAAAAACTTGAAAGCATCCCCGGCAAACATCTCGTCATCGTCCGTTACGAGGAAGACCACAATGTACACGACGAATGGGTTTTCAACGGCGCGGAAATTGACAACGCAAAAGTTCTCTGGGCCCGCGAACTCACTTCCGAACAAAACGAAAAACTCTTCGCCTATTTCAAGGACCGCCAAATCTGGCTCGTGACTCCGGACACGGACAACACCAGCCTCGAGCCGTATTCCCCGCCACAAAATTCTTCTGACCGCTAACCTTGATTCCCGCCTCCGCGACTTCCCGCTTGCATTTTCCCCCATCGCCATTATCATTGCCGGGTTCCTGAAGCTTCCTCGAGACCCACATTGTCTGAAACCTCGGCAGCGTCTCCCATCGCAGCGCCCGGCCAAAAGTTGAGCCGCGGCCGCCTGCTTCAAGTTCTCGGCGTGTGGTTCGGCATCGCCGCAGCCATCGGCAACGCCATCGCCGCGGGAATTGTTCGCACGCCCGGTGAGATCGCACAAGGGCTTCCCAACGCTTGGCTCTTTATCGGCGTGTGGATTGTTGGCGGCCTCTACGCTCTTTTCGGCGCTTCCTCCATGGCCGAACTCGGCGCTGCCATCCCCCGCAGCGGCGGCCAATACAATTATTCGCGCCGCGCCATCGGCGAATACGCCGGCTTCATCGTTGGCTGGAGCGACTGGCTCTCCACCTGCGGCACCGCCGCTGTCGCCATTGTCATCGCCGAGTACAGCGGCCATCTTTTTCCCGTGCTTGCAGGCCACGTAAAACTCATCTCCGCCGCCATCGTCCTCGCATTTGGCATCCTGCAGTGGCGCGGCGTCCGCTGGGGCAGCAGCGCGCAACTCTTTACCGCGGCGCTGAAAGCCGCTGCGCTAATAATTCTCGTCATCGCCTGCTTTATTCTTGGCGCGCATGCGCGCGCGGCCGCTCCGGCGCCGACCGCGGCTCTGCCTCCTATGCCCGCTGGATGGCTGCTCGCCGTTGCCATCGTTCTCGGATTGCAGGCCGTTGTCTACACCGTTGACGGCTGGGACGGCGTTATCTATTTCGGAGGCGAGGTCCGCAATCCCGGCCGCGATATTCCGCGGGCCATCTTTGGCAGCGTCTTTTCCGTCATGGGAATTTACCTGCTCTTAAATCTTGTCATGCTCTACGTGCTCCCGATGCGCGAAATCGCGGGCAATACGTTTGCGCTCGGCACCGTGGCGGAACGAATTTTCGGGAGATTCGGCGATCCCATCATCCGCTCGATCATGATCATTTCGATGTTGAGCTGCGTCAACTCCAATCTGCTCTTCTCCTCGCGCACCCTTCATGCCATGAGCAGCGATGGCCTTTTTTTCCGCCGCGTCGCGCGCGTCAACGCTGGCGGGACGCCCGCGCTTTCGCTTTTCTTGAGTACCCTCGTCAGCTTGCTTTTCGTTCTCGGAACCTTCGAGCGCGCCATCGCCATGCTCTCATTTTTCTTTGTGGCGAATTATACGCTCACCTACACGTCGTTGTTTGTGCTGCGCAAGCGAGAGCCGCAAATGGTGCGGCCGTATCGCGCGTGGGGTTATCCCTGGACGACGGCGATCGCGCTGGCCGCATCCGTATTGTTCCTGATCGCTTCCATCGCCACGGACCGGCAAAACGCGCCGCTCGCGCTGGCCATGCTTGTTCTCAGCTATCCCGTGTTTCGCGTGTTGAAGCGGGTCTCGCGCCGCGGAGACTCCGCAACGTTACCGTCCTAAGTGGAAACTTTTTCCGCGACCGCCTTGGCCTGCAGGAAGTGCAGCAAATAATCTTTTCCGCCCGTCTTGGAATCCGTTCCCGACATGTTGAACCCGCCGAACGGGTGCGCGCCCACCTGCGCGCCCGTGCATTTGCGGTTCAGATAGAGGTTCCCGACGTGAAACGCTTCCTCGGCTTTCCTGATTTTTTCCGGATTCTTTGAATACACCGCGCCGGTCAAGCCGAATTCCGTATTGTTAGCGATTTCCAGCGCGTGATCGTAATTCCTCGCCTTGATCACCGCCAGCACCGGCCCAAAAACTTCTTCCTGCGCCAGCCGCGCCTTCGGATCCACATCCGCGATAATCGTCGGCTGCACGAAGTAGCCGTCGCCCGGCGCGCGTCCGCCGCCCGTGAGCAGTTTCCCTTCCTTCTTGCCGACCTCGATGTAATCCAGAATGGCCTTCATCGCGGACTGGCTGATGACCGGCCCCATGTAATTGTTCGGATCGTCGCTCGGGCCCACCGTGATTTTCTTGGTGCGCTCCACCAGCTTCTGCAAGAACTTATCGTATATTTTCTCCGAAACAATCGCGCGCGAGCACGCCGAACACTTCTGCCCCTGGTAGCCGAACGCGGCCTGCGCCGTGCCCTCCACTGCGGCGTCAATGTCCGCTTCCTCATCCACCACGATGGCGTCCTTCCCTCCCATCTCCAGCACCGTGCGCTTGATCCAGATCTGCCCGGGCATGGCCTTCCCCGCCAGCTCGCTGATGCGCAGCCCGATTTCCTTCGATCCGGTAAAGCCAATGTAGCGCGTCTTGGGGTGCTGCACGATCACGTCGCCAATCTCGCTTCCCGGCCCAGTGAGAAGGTTCACCGCTTCCTTGGGAATGCCGGCCTCGAACAGAATGTCCACAAACTTTGCCGCGCAGGCGGGTGAATCCCCCGCGGGCTTCAGGACCACAGTGTTTCCAGTAACCAGCGAAGCCACCACCAGCCCCGCCATGATGGCGCAGGGAAAATTCCACGGAGGAATGATGGCGCCGACGCCAATCGGGATATACACCTGGTAGTTCCGCTCCCCGCGCATGGGCGTCAGCTTCTGCGGCTCCGCCAGGCGCAGCATTTCGCGGCCATAGAATTCGCAGAAATCAATCGTTTCGGCAATGTCGCCGTCCGCTTCCGCCCAGCTCTTGCCGACTTCGTAGCAGACCAGCGCGCTCAATTCAAATTTGCGCTCGCGCACGATTTTCGCCGCGCGGAAGAGGCACTTCGCCCGCTCCTGCGCGGGCACTTTTTTCCAGGTATCAAAATATTTATGTGCCGCTTCCACCGCTTGCCGGGCCATTGCCGCGTTGGCGTGCTGAAAGACCCCAATCACTTCCGAAGGCCGCGAGGGATTCGTGGAGGCGCGCTTTTCCGCTGTGGTCACTTTCTGCCCGGCGATCCACATGGGATATTCACGGTCGAATTCGGAGGCCACCTTTTTCAGGGCGTCTTCCATCTTCTTCCGGTTTTCCGGCTTGGAAAAATCCACATAAGGCTCGTTGGTGAACTCCGGCAAATGGAGTTTCGCTTCCGCGGTGGCCATGGCGCACGTTCCTCCTCGATCTGCAAACGGCCCATTGTACTGCGTTCGGAAATCGCGCGACAAGCCGCGCGGTCCGGAGTCGCTTTGCATCACTCCTCTGTTTTTGACGGTAGCAGCCGCAATCGGATACGTTCCGATTCAATTGTCAGCAGTGCCCCCGCTTCCAGTTCCATTTGCACATGACGCAGCGCTGCGACTGTTTGCCTGCCGATCACCTTCGGGCTCACGTCTTCGCTTCGAATTTGCACCACGCTGGGCTTTTTCCCGTGAGTGACGGCGAGAATCGCGCCGAAGTCGAGATCGTGCGTGACGACGACATAATCGTGTGTAGCCGCATAAGCCATAATTTCTGCATCACTTGCGACTTCTTTCCCGACATCCGACCAATGGATTGTCTCCCAGCCGGCATCGCGCAGGAATGGAATCCATTGCGGGGACAAGTTCATGTCAACTAGCAGTTTCATGCACGGGGCAAGGGCACTTCCCGTTCTTCAGCGAGCCAGGCTGCATACCGTAGTGCCTGCAGAACGTCCTCGCGCTCCAAATAGGGATAGTCCGCCAGTACTTGCTCGATAGTGTGACCCGCGCCAATCTGGCCCACAACCATGCCAACGGTCACGCGCAGCCCTCGTATGCAAGGCTTCCCGCCCATCACGCCCGGGTCCTGAGTAATGCGATCGAGCTGTGCCATATTCGTCTCCTGAAGAATCCCGCTCCCTTGTGAGAATACCATCAGCCGCCCAGGTTTTGGCGCACAGCCCTTCAAGGCGGGATGGCCCACGACAAACCGCACAGGCCCTTCCTGCGTTAGGGTAAACAAGATTGCTTGCGCCACAAATGCTTGTGCTACAGGTGCAAATCGGTGACGGAGAGAATCGTTCATTTGGCCTCCGGAGGCTCAGTCGCGGATGGGGCGGGGGGCGTCCATGATGATAGTGACCTTGTCATCTTCGTCTTCGCGGTCGATGGCGGCGAGGGTACGGAGATGCAGGCTGCTGATGTAGGCCATGACTCCGGCGTGGCGCGGCGAGATACGCTTCTCGGAGAGGAGCTGCTGGAGTCTGGAGAGAAGTTCGTGGACTTCATAGGCAGATTTGAAGCCTCCGATGTCCTCGGTAAGTTGGGCGACCGAGCCGGCGGATTCGGCTAGTTTCTGCTGAGCGCGAGCGTGCTTGGTGCAGAGGGTAGAATCGGTGCCGGAGGCGGTCGAGCGGCATTGGGAGCCGGAGCGAAAGTGATGTTGACAGCGGTGAAGAGCATTGATGGAACTGGAGATAGCGGAATTTTGAGTCATGGTCTTTCCTTTTTTGTTGCAGGATGGGGGGTACCCTATCCCGGGTATTTTGCAAAGTGTGCGGAAGCGCTTGATTTCAAAAGAGTTGGAGGAAACATTTGCTTTGAAGTGTGAGGCAAGTGTGCGGAAAAGGTTGGAAAGAAAAGATTTACGAAAGAATGGAGAGGCAAAGAGGCGTGGATGCAGAGAAGGCTTCCAGTGAAAACCGAGGGCTTGCGGGCGGAGAGGGCTGACTATCACAACCCATGATAGCACGGAACTGTTAACGTGTCAAGTATTATATTATATAGTAATCGTTCGAACGGGGAAAGGCAGAGGTTCGAGTATGGAAGTTAGAGATTAGAAAGGGGTTGCGGCGGAAATCGGCGGGAAAAAATGGGTCGTGCGTTCGAATGGTTCTGTAGACGGAACAAAGCGGCTGGCGGCTGGAAGGAGAAGAAAAGAAAGGGTTAACGGGCAGACGCAGGGGACGTAACAAGACACCGATCGTTCGAATGAATTCACTTGTCAGGGGAAGAGTGAAGAGGCTAGCGAAAAACAGCCCCACCCTTGCAAAAAGCGCAAGGATGAGGTGTGTCAATTCTTCTGTGTAAACGGCCATGGTTTGGTTTCTCGGGATGGGGTGCAGGGGAAGGG
>JBIOGB010000042.1:0-35669 GCA_044447665.1 Candidatus Acidiferrales bacterium
CCTCTAAGAGTCCATATCGACGAGGAGGTTTGGCACCTCGATGTCGGCTCATCACATCCTGGGGCTGAAGAAGGTCCCAAGGGTTTGGCTGTTCGCCAATTAAAGTGGTACGCGAGCTGGGTTCAGAACGTCGCGAGACAGTTCGGTCCCTATCTGGTGTGGGCGCAGGAGAATTGAAGGGAGTTGTCCCTAGTACGAGAGGACCGGGATGAACAGACCTCTTGTGTACGAGCTGTCGCGCCAGCGGCACCGCTCGGTAGCGAAGTCTGGAAGAGATAATTGCTGAATGCATCTAAGCAAGAAGCTCGCCCTAAGATAAGTTCTCCCAATCCCGCTTCGGCGGGATAAGAAGGGCAGTCGAAGACTACGACTTTGATAGGCGGGAGGTAGAAGCACAGTAATGTGTGAAGCTGACCCGTACTAATCGCCCGTTCGGCTTAATCATAAAACTTTCTCAAACCGTCTTTGAGGGAGTTTCAGTAAAAAGCAGTCCTTTGGATTGCACAGTGCGTTCGATGAAGAGTCGAACTTGTAATGCCAGCCAATCTCTGTTGTCGCGCTCGCGATCCTGCCTGCTAAAGGCGCTTGCGAGCTAAAAGTTTCCTGGTGGTTATACCGCGAGGGTCACACCCGTTCCCATCCCGAACACGGAAGTTAAGCCTCGCAGGGCCGATGATACTGCACGGGTAACTGTGTGGGAACGTAGGTCGCCGCCGGGATTAAAATAAAAAGGGCCGGTCCGATTCGTCGGACCGGCCCTTTTTGCTTTAAAGCTGCTCTGAAGCACGTTCGCCTGCGACCCTTTACCCACCGAAGATTTCCTGGATGACAACATGCGGAAGCAAGCCACGCGTTAAGTACTATTGACTGCAACGGAGGGCCGGACTAGCCTTGAGCTTCCACGTCTCCCGGCTCGGCACGTAAAACCTTCCGCAGCGAGGTTCGTCATGGGCACAGATGCCACCTCCGATGCCGCCCCGAACGCTTCCAGTAAAGCACTCCAGGACCGCTGGGCAAGAATGCGCACGCACCCTCGGGTCGTTTCCCGCGTGAAATTCGAAGTCGAGTGGGAAGAAGGCACCTCCCGGCAGCGCGCCAACGGCGTCACGGTTGACGTGAGCAAATCCGGCTGCCTGGCGGTAGTGGGAGCTGGCTTGCCGTTACGCCAACTCGTTCGCTTGATAAATCCAGAGACTGGCCGCGTCGCTGAAGCACAGGTGGTTTGGCGCGATCACGAGGCCTGGGACGTCGGACTGGAGCTGGTCAAGCCGGATGCCTCGTTCTGGGGTGTGAAGTTCTGATCCAGCCTCGACTCACTCATTCAATCCTGTCAGTGCAGCAATTGCTTCGCTGATCGTCTCAGTTCACCTGTTCACTCTGTGGGCGGTCTGTGCAGGCTCCTATCGTCACGGGTTGGAGATCTGAAAAGACAGGCTTGTTTCGCGCAATTCCTGCCACTGTTTTGACCATGCTTCGTGCACTTTGCTTTCCGCGTAGTCAGCAGCGGCGTCCGCGCTCGTGAACTCGATCGCGTAAACGCCGCTGAAGTCCCGTATCTGGTTGCGCTCCGTCTTCAGCCAGATATTTTTGATGCCGGGGATTTTTGCGGCCATTGTTTTGATTCCGCTAATCGTCTTTTCCTGATCCACTTCAGAGACAGTTGGCTTCCACTTGTATACCACCACGTGCAAAACCGTTTTCGGCTGGCCGAATCTGTTCTGCGCCGCCGCGTTGCTCCCGTGCCAGTCACCAGCAGCGATTCCCGCCAAGAACAGGAGCGCACCAAGAGCTATGCGGGCCAAATGCCGTTTTGCGGATGTCATACCTTCCCTCCCGATTTGCGAACCGCAGCCAGTCTAAGCAACTCCCCGCAGGGGAAGCAACCCGCGGTCCGCGCTACCCGTTGCGCGCCTTCAGGGTTTGACGCGGGAGACGCAAGGCCGCTACGCTCGCAAGGCCGCTTTTTGAGGTTCAAATGGAATTTTGGAATAGTGAAAATGTCCCGCGCGAAGTGCAACCGGCTGCGCTGCCGCCATTGCCACAAGTCTGGATCGGATACCTCCTCGGTGTGGCGACCATTGTTGCCGAAATCGTCGCCGTGGAGCTGCATCCCGAATTGGCCAAAGGCGGCCTCACTATCCCGCCGCTCTATCTCTTTCTTTCAGCGTTTGTTGGTGGTGTTTATTGGCTGGTGTGCGTCTATCAATATCACGTCGTGCTGGCGCACGTCCCCGGATGGAAGCATCCCATCTCACCGGGACGCGCCGTGGGATTTCATTTTCTTCCCTTTTACAATTTCTATTGGGTCTTCAAGTGGCCGCAGGAAATCGCGCGGTTTGTGAATTGGCGCCTGCAGACGCCGCTCATGAAGCCGCAGTCCGTGGGGATAGCCGTGTTCGCCGCCTTTATCGTACGGTTGCTTCTGGATCCTGGCCTGGGGCTGATTTTATTGTTCGTGGCGTTTTCGCATGTTTCGGATTGCCTGCGCCGCGCTCTTGCTTCGCCGGCGGTACCAGCGGAGAATTTACCGCCATCCGCCGAATGATTTGAATGAAGGAGAAAAGAATGCTGCGAACGAAGCGCTTGATCATCACGTTGTGCGCACTGCTGATCTTCGTGCCTGCCGGCGGTGCGCAGAGCAAGGATGAGACAACACAGCTTGCGCGCGAGATTCTCAAGCAGCTGATTGAAATCAACACAACCGACTCCGTTGGCAATGTGACGACGTCGGCGGAAGCCATGGCCAAACGCCTGCGCGACGCAGGCGTTTCCGATAACGACATCGTTGTCGCGGGTCCCAACGATCGCAAAAAGAATCTCGTCGTGCGCTTTCACGGCACGGGAAAACGCAAGCCCGTTCTCTTCATCGGCCACCTCGATGTGGTCGAAGCCAGACGCGAGGATTGGACCACCGATCCTTTTCAATTCATCGAAAAAGACGGTTATTTCTACGGCCGTGGCACCCAGGACATGAAGGAAGGCGACGCGATCCTGGTCGCAAATTTTATCCGGCTGAAGAAGGAGGGCTTCCAGCCGGATCGCGATTTCATCCTGGCGCTGACTGCCGACGAGGAGGGCGGAAACTACAACGGCATTCAATGGCTTGTAGCGCACCATCGCGACTGGATTGACGCGGAGTACTCCATCAATTTGGACGGCGTCGCTGAATCGCAGAAGGGGCGTCCCTCGCTTTTTAATATCGACGTGAGCGAAAAGATCTACGCGGATTTTACTTTGGAGACAACCAATCCGGGCGGGCACAGCTCGGTACCACGGCACGACAACGCCATCTATTCTCTCGCTGCGGCGCTGACGCGGCTTCAGGCCTTTTCCTTCCCGTTGAAACTCAACGACGTTTCGCGGAAATATCTGGAATATTCGGCTCGACGGGCCGAGGGACAGCGCTCGGCCGATTTGCTTGCTGCAACGAAAATTCCGCCCGATCCCCAGGCAGTCGAGCGGCTCTCCCAGGATCCCAACTACAATTCAGTCCTGAGAACGACCTGCGTGGCAACAATGCTTTCGGGGGGACACGCTCCGAACGCGCTCCCCCAGGCCGCGCGCGCCAACGTGAACTGCCGCATTTTCCCCGGAGAGGAGCCTGAGGAGGTTAGGAAGACTCTGGTTGGCGTGATTGCCGATCCTCAGGTAAGCGTGCGATTCGTCGAGCAACACGCGGCCGATGGCAGCGTCAATGTTCCTGTCAGTGTGCCGCCTTCCCCATTGAATGCGGAGCTGATGGGCGCAGTGGAGAAGATCGTTTCAAGAATGTGGCCCGGAGTTCCTGTGATTCCGGACATGTCGCAGGGCGCTTCGGATTCCACCTTTTTGCGTCTCGGCGGCATCCCGAGTTACGTGTTTTCCGGCGTGTTCCTCGATTCCGACGACGTACGGGCGCATGGAAGAGATGAACGGATTCGCGCAGCGTCTTTCGATGAGGGCGTCGAGTTCATGTATCAATTGATCCGCGAGCTGGCTGCAAAGTAGCAATACAAGTGGCGCAGGAAATTGCCTCCTGGAAAAGTGATATGGGAAATGGCCCGATAAGCACGAAGCTCACCGGGCTGGAATCCTTCAGAGCGTCAACGGTCCCTTATTAAGGCTTGCTGGGTTCGCTGCCTTGCTTCTGATCCGCGGGCGCGGCGGCGCTGGCAGCGATGGGCTTGACCGCCTCGCTCCCAAATCGCGTCAAATAGGGCATGAAAGGTGTTACTTCGAACGGCATCTTTTCGCGTTCCGCGATGGTGCCGATCGGTTTGCTCTTGATCAGTTCGAGCTTGTCAAGCCACGGGTCCAGCTTCACGCGTCCGCCGATCGGCAGGGCCGCGAGCATCTGGGGATTCTGCTTGGCATCCGCCGGGGCCGCCGTTTTCAGGTCGGCGATGACCGGAACGCGATCGCCCAGGTGCGCGCTGATCAGGTTGGGTATTTCCTTCTGGCGGGATTGCAGCGCAGCCAGGAAGAGGCCGGCGTTCCCAAGCTGAGATTTGTACGGCGAATTGTTGAGAAATTGAATCGCTTTTGCGTTGGCAGCCTGCTCTTCTGCAGGCGTGCGTGCAAAGTAGAAATGGCGAAAGGTATCTTTGTCTTCCACCAGCAACTGGTCAAAGAAGGCGTAGTTGGAATCCATGCGATGGCCCAGAACGACGTGACCCAGCTCGTGGGCGATCACCGTGGCCAGGCTGGCCTCGTCCGGCAGCACGTCGATCAGCCCGCGGCTCAAAACGATGGTGTGGCCGAGCGTGAAGGATTCCAGCGTGGTGGTCATCAAAACGCGGCAATGCACTTCCGGATCGATGTCGAGATTGTTGGTTACTTCCAGGTTGTTGACCACCGTTTCCAGAACCTTATCAACTTCTCCCCTCGGGGCCATCAATCCAATGCGCTCCAAACGATCGGCGACGTTTTCTTCCGCCTGGCGGTCCCAGGAGCGCTGCGCCTGCACTGGCGTCAGATCGTTGGCGGTCTTCGTGTCATCCTGCACGGGCGTTTCGACGAGGATCTTGCTTAGCTCCTGCTCCTGCGCGGCGTGACCCAGCTTATAGCCCCACAGGCGCGTTTGCGCCTTGAAATCCAGCTTCTTTCCTATCGCGTAGTGGAGTTCTCTCTCTTCGCTGTACACGAACGAGGGCATCCACAATCCGGCCTGGACATTCGTGCGCCAGCTATCGAAATGGAAGTACCAGCTGGCGTGTCCGCCACCGCCGTAGGCGCCGTTGAAGCGCACAATGTTGAAATCCTGGTCTTCCACCCAGATGCGGCCCAGGAAGCGGCCCTTGCCGGATTTCTCCAGTGGTGTTACGTCGAATACCAGACAGCGCACTTCGCCGAGGAATTCGCGGCGCACATAGTCGAATTTGTAGTGCTGCCGGTCAAATCCGTTGGTGTCCAGGAAGATCATCTGCAGGAAGCCATCGGGCAGAAATTGCATCGCGAATGAAAAGAAGTTGCCGATCGAACCGAAGATTTTTTTGCCCTTGGTCTGCGTTTCACTCAGAGAGACGAGCTCGACGCCCCTGTGGAAGTCAGCGCGTCCCAGGAAATATTTGTCGCCCGCGGGTACGTACCCGAGATCCTTATCGGGCTTCAAGTCTTGGATGTAGGTCTCGACTAGGGGCGTGTACTGGCGGATCTGCTGGTTCAAGCGGTTTTCATTGGTGACGACGCGATCGACGACCTGGTCCATGGTTTTCAGCTGGCCGGCCGGGAGGGCAATGGCGGCCGTCGCTCCCAGCACGCACCCGAGGATCCCCACGATTCCCCAAACAAACTTACGCATGTTCTTTCTCCCTCAGTAGGCCAGGCGGAATTCGATCCGCACGCGCGCCGGAAAATCCATCGGCTGGCCATCGCGTTTCGCAGGCTTGAACTTAATTTGCTGGGCAGCGCGGGTTGCAGCTTCATCCAGGCCGTGCCCAAGTCCGCTCACGACGCGATTCACCTGGACGGCGCCGTTGGCCAGAAACACCACGTCAATAACCACGTCGCCTTCCAGCTTAAGACTACGGCCTTCGGCGGTGTATTCGGGGCGGGGTTTGTCCAGGATGTCAACAGGGGTGGTGGGGCTCTCCGAGGAAGCAGCCTTTTTCTTGGGCGCCTCGGCCACGGTCTGGTCGCTGAAGCCACTTGTTTGCACGGTGCCATGTTTCCCGCCCGCTGGCGTGATGGCGGTGCCGTTCCCGAATCCCGTGCTCACCACGGTTCCGCGAACGCCTTTGCCGCCGCCCGTGCCGTTGCCGTAGCCAGGGCCACCGGGAAGCGCGGGCAAGCCCTGCCGATTCACATTCGTCATCTTGTTGGGATCGCCCTTACCGGGCAGACCGTTTACCTCTCCGAATCCGCCCGTTTGCACTTTCTGGACCGGGAGGTTCACCGTTGCCGGCGCGCCGCTGCCGCTGGACAAATTCCCAATTTTCACTTCATCCTTCGGCCGCTTCGGCTGATTCACGGGAGTTTCCATTTTCGCGGCTTCAAAAACGGGGTTTAGCTCCGGCGCTTTCGCCTCGACCTTTTCGATCCTTGGCTGGAGCGCTTTGTGCTGCAAGAAAATGTGTGGCTGCTTCGGGCTGAGCTTCACCGGTTCGACAACTTCCGGCTTCGGCGCCGGCGGCCGAACCCTCGGCTTGATCTCCGGAGGAGGCGGGGCCACTGGTACTTCGGTAACGGGTGCGGTAAGCGGGATGACTTGCAGGTTGAGCGCCATCTTGATCCTGTCAGGATAGAAAAGCGGGATGGCCAGCAAGAAAAGCAGGATCGCAAGCTGTACGCCGGCGCTGACGCCGATGCGGTCCCAGCGCGATTTCCCTTCCGGCAGCAGCTCCAGACGCGCGGGAATGGACTTCGTTCCGATAGCTTTCTTCCACGCATCGGCATTGGGCGAAGCGCGGCGGTTCGCGTCGAAGCCAACGCCCAGCCGAGTCGTCCTCGGCGGTGAATCTGCGATCATGGTGGTCATTCGCTTACCGCCTCGATGCCATACCAGCAGGTGAGCAAAGGGAGGTCTGGGAAGATCCAACGCTCCCAAGTCAGCTGGAAAAACAGGAAGTGCGTTTTTGCAGTACCAGAGTACCGACGAGGATGAAGAAGTCCGAATAGGACTTTCGTACTAGCGCCGCGAAATCGCTACTGTTCTTGCGGACGCCTGCTCACCCCATCACTCTAACCCGCCCACACGGGTGAGTTGCCAGACTGGTGGGCAACCTATAGAGGATATCGTAAACCCGAATGGATGGCGCGAGTTTTGTACGCCCCTTTCCGCCAATGGGCTTATGCTTTAGGATGCACCGGGTATCCCCGAAGTTGGTTTCGGGGGCGACCTGGTGTGGCTTGCGGACTATGAGCACACACCGCGCAGAGCATTCCGGGCATCGAGGGCCTGCCGATTCGGCAAGATTCCTGATGGAGAACGCAGCGCTGGTTGACTCGCTCTATGTGCAGTCTTCTGCTTCGCGTTGGGGCCTCTCACAGCAACAATTTCACGCTGCGCTCACTCGCAGCGTGCGCAAACACTTTGCCTGCGAAACTTTGACACCCGCAAAGCTTGAAGAATACCTCGCCGCCCTGCACCTCGAGGACCTCGTCCTCGCCGCCGCGTGTGTCGCTGGATGCGAGGCCGCATGGGAGCATTTTGTCGCCGTCTATCGCGGTTATCTGCGTGGTGCCGCCGCCGCGGTGCTCCGACGTCGCGCGGATTCTCCCGAAGCCCGCGAGCTGGCCGATTCGCTCTTCGCCGAACTCTATGGGCTCGACGATGGCAAGACCGGTGAGCGCTCGCTCTTCCGCTATTTTCACGGCCGGAGTTCGCTGAAAACCTGGCTACGCGCCGTGCTCTTCCAGCGCCATATCGATGCCGTCCGCGCGGGCCGGCGTTTTTCTTCACTGGACGACGGCGAAACCGGGCGTGAAAGATTCGAGCCGCGCCGGGCCCTGTCTTTGGAATTGCCCACCGATCCGCATCGCGCGCGCTACTTGAAAATATTCCTCCGTGTGCTGGATGCGGCCTTGGCGGGCCTGGATCCTCGGGATTCCGAACGACTCCGTTTGCATTACGCCGAGGAACAAACCCTCGCGGATATCGGCCGGCATCTTGGTGAGCACGAGTCCAGCGTCTCGCGCAACTTGGAGCGCATCCGGCGTGATCTTCGGCGCATGGTGGAAGAGATGCTTCGGAATGGCCAGTCGCCCGCCAATGGTTTCGCGGGGGAGCCTGGCCTTAGCGATGCCGAAATTATGCTGTGTTTCGAGTACGCAGCGGAAGAGGCCCCCATCGATCTGGATACTTCGCTTCCGCGGCGAGCCACGCAAGCCCCGGCGGCAGGAAGGCAGAAGCAGTGACAGCACACTGCAAGAAGGCGGCGCAGAACCGTTCTAAGGATGGTGAAGCCCATGGCGCTTGACGACCGCGAGCGGAGTTTCGAGAAAGCGCTCGCCCGGCGTCTGCGCGCGAACGCAGCGGCCGCGGCGTGTCCCGATGCCGAGACTCTGGCTTCCTATCACGAGCGTTCGCTCACCGCGGAAGAAATGAACGCTTGGAAGCAGCACACCGCGGCGTGCTCGAACTGCCAGGAGATTCTCGCGCAGCTCGAGGCGACCGATGCAATTCCCGTAGGCGCCGGCGAGGGGCAAAACGCTGGCGTCGAAGGTTCAAACTTGTTCGAGGCCGTCTACGTCGAGGAACAGGCTCCTCAGAAGACGAAGATGATGGCCGCTCCGGTTCCTTTGCGACGAACCCCGAAGCACTCTCGTTCCCTTCACTGGCGCTGGCTTGCGCCTGTCGGCGCACTGGCTGCGGGTTTGCTCGTGTGGATAGCCGTGCATGAAAGGCAGCCGGCGACACCGACGCAGCCTGCAAAGATCGAGGTCGCCGAGAATCGTCCTTCGTCGCCGCCACAATCCGTTGCGACGCCCGCGACTGTAGAAGGCGAAAAGGCCGAAAAGCTTGCCTCTTCTTCCAAGGAAACTACGGCAACTGATAAACCCGCGGCTGCTTCCGGCGTCCCTCAGAATCGCAAAGCGGAACCCGCACCGAAAGAAGCCGCGGCGCTTTCCAAGGGCGCTTTCGCTAAGTTGGATCGAAAAGATGCGCAGGCGGCAGTCGTTGCACAATCTCCCCAAGGCGTGACGGAAAGTGTTGCTGTCGGCGGCGCGGCAGACGCGTTGAGATCGAAACAGCCGGATGAGCTACCGATGCAGCGGCGGGAAGCAGCTAATCTCGTTCAACTGCCGGCCCCACCGGCAAAGCCCACTGCGAGCGGGCCTGCCCCTTTGCCCCAGACGGATTCCAAGACGATGAAAAAAGCCCCACTCCCACCCGCGGCTCCCGAAACCGCATTGGAACTATCTTCAGGATTGCGGGAGGGGCCTGCATTTCGCATGGCGAAGAGCCGCAGCCCTCATGCGGTCCCTGCGCCAGGCGGCAAAGTAATTTGGCGCTTGGGAATGGCAGGTCTCATTGAGCAATCCACAGACGGAGGTCTCACCTGGACTCCACAGACCAGCGGCGTAACCGCAGATCTTTTCCTGGGCTCTGCGCCGTCGGAGCAAGTCTGCTGGGTGATCGGTGACGGAGGCACGATCCTTCGCACCGCCGACGGCGGCGCACATTGGATTTCTGTCGCCTCACCCATCTCGCAGAATCTTCATCTGATTCGTGCCTCGGGCGCACTGCATGCCACCGTGTGGGATGCGTCCCGGCGGAACAGTTTCAAGACTGACGACGGCGGCGTCACCTGGACCCAAGTCTCAAGCCAGTGAGGCAGCACGGACCTACAGCCGGTGTTGTCGTCTGCAAGATTTTCTTTCTGCTCCGTTCTAAGTGTGAAGGCGAAATCAGCTTGAGGTGATAACCATGAAGAGTCATAGCTCCCGAATCGGAAACCGTTTGCGCTGGATTGCGGCATCGGCGGCAGCGCTGATTGCCTGCGCGACGCTGCTTTACGCGCTCCACCACGCACATAAGGTTTATGCGGCGCAGGAGAAAGATGCCGTTCGCGCGGCGTCCGCCGATCAGACTACCAGCCTGGGTGACCAGACCGACCTCGCCGTGACGGTCTACAACTCCAACATTGCTCTTGTGCGGGATGTCCGCCAGCTGGCGCTCCCGAGCGGCGCGTTCCGGCTCAAGTTCATGGATATTGCCGCCACCGTGAATCCCGCCACGGTGCATTTCCGCTCGTTAAACGAGCCGGAAAAGCTCAGCGTCATCGAGCAAAACTACGAATACGACCTCCTCGAGCCTGCAAAACTCCTGCACAAGTATGTCGGCAAGGAAGTGACGCTGGTACGCAACTATCAGGATAGCGGCACGACGAAGCATGAGGAAATTAAGGCCATACTGCTGGCCGACAACAATGGCCCCGTCTGGAAGATCGGCAACGACATCGTGACCGGGATGTTTGCCGAGAGCTATCGCTTTCCCGAAGTGCCAGCAAATCTCTACGAGCGACCCACGTTGCTCATGTCGCTCGAAAATTCCGGCGGGCGCAAACAGCAGATCGAAGCGTCGTATCTTGCCTCGAATCTTTCCTGGAACGCCGACTACGTGCTGACTGTCGGCCGTGATGACAAAGGCGCCGACCTCGATGGCTGGGTGACACTCGCCAATAACAGCGGAACGGCGTTTCGCAACGCGCGCCTGCAGCTCGTCGCCGGCGACTTAAATCGACTTCCACAGGGCGGGGTAGTTGGCGGGATGGCAAAAGAAATGGTTATGAATAGAGCAGCCGCGCCACAATTCCAGCAGGAAAACTTCTCCGAGTATCACCTCTACACGCTGGGCCGGCGTACTTCCGTCGAAGACAAAGAAACGAAACAGATCAGTCTGCTGCAAGGAAGCGGCGTGCCCGTCCAGAAGCTTTTCATCGTCAACGGACAGAATTATTACTACCACAATGCGCAGAATCCCGGCTCGCCACAGAAGGATCCTGTCCTGGTCTATTACAAATTCAAAAATGAGGAAAAGGCCGGCCTCGGCATGCCCCTGCCCGCGGGGAATGTCCGCGTCTACCAGAAAGATTCCAAGGGCGGCGTGCTCTTCATCGGCGAAGACCGCATCGATCACACGCCCAAAGACGAGGACGTGACCGTGCACATCGGCAACGCTTTTGACATCGTCGCCGAGCGCAAGCAGACCGACTACAAGCGCATTGACAACCACGTCTGGGAAATGGAGTTTGAAATCACGCTGCGCAACCACAAGGACACGCCCATCACCGTGCAGGTGAATGAGCCCATCGGCGGAGACTGGGAGATGCTTTCTTCCAGCTACAAATTCACGAAGACGGCGGCCTTCGCGGCGCAGTTTAACGTGCCCGTGGACAAAAATGGCGCGTCTGTCCTGAAGTATCGCATTCGCGCCCGCTGGTAATTGTGAGGATAGGCCTGAAGGGGTACGCGCTGCGGCATGTGTCCCTAGTACCTCACGCCGCTTCCGCGACGAAAATCATCTCCGGCGAATCATCTCGGAGCGGAGACCGGTTGAAATTTCCATAGACCATGGTCACGCGAAATCCACACCGCGCGAGCAGATGCTCGACTTCGTAACGGAAAAAATACCGAAGGGTCCACGCAAGAACCAGCCGCTCCTTGCGCCCATCGGGATGCGTCACCCCGTAAATCATCTCCACATCATTGCGCTGTTCCGCGCGGTGAAACGCAACGACGCGCTCCGTGAGCCGGATGCGCCGCCCTCCGGACATCTCGTATTCCACCACAAATTGTTCCTCGTGGAACATAGGATCGTGCATGCGCCGCGCGTCCGTCTGAAAAAAATCCACAATCAGCCGCCCGCGTGGCGCGAGATGCTTGCGCACGGACATCAGGCAATCCACCTGCTGGTGAACTTCGACGAGGTGTTGAAACGGGCGGAACGGGATGATGATTAGGCGAAATTTCTCGCCCACGTCGAACCCCGTCATATCGCCCTGAACAAAGTGCACGCGCTCGCGCGCTTCTGTGACAAGTGCAGCCCTCTTTTGTGTAGCGCGCTCCAGCATCCGCTCGGAATTGTCGAGTCCCGTTACCCGGTACCCGTCTTCCGCCAACGCCATCGTCACGCGCCCCGTACCGCAGCCCAGCTCCAGAACGGGATCTCCGTATTCGCGCGCGGCGCTTCGGTAAAAAACGATGTCCTGCGTTCGCCCTGCGACCACCGGCGACGCATCGTAATAGTCCGCAATGAAACTGTCGTAGAGTGCCGAGCTCATGAAATCTCTCAGGTAGCGCCGGCGTCCCGCCGGCTCGATTCCTCCATGTTGGGCTAATTCGCTCGCCCGAGGCCAGTGCTACTCCTCAACCACCGCATCCGCTTCAATTTCCACCAGCATTTCCGGCGAAATCAGTTTGCTCACTTCCACTATGCTCGTTGCCGGGCGAATCGTTCCGAAATATTCCCCGTGCGCGCGCCCCACTTTTTCCCATTCCGCAATGTTGGTGACGAAAATCCGCGTCCGCACTACGTCTTTCAAGCCCGCCCCCGCCTTCGCCAGCGCCGCTTCGATGTTATTAATCGCTTGCACCGTCTGCGCGCGCAGGTCCCCCACGCCGACTATCTTTCCGTCAGGTCCCGTCGCGGTTGTCCCGGACACGCTGATGAAGTTCCCGACGCGTACTGCCCTCGAATAGCCCACAATCGGCTCCCACGGCGCTCCGCTCGATATATTCTGGCGTGTCAATTGTATCTCCTTCGCCCTGCGCCGCTACGTCCTCACGAAGCTGCGTGCTAAACTGGAATAATTATGGCACAGGCGATGCCCTCGGTTGGCAGCGCGCCTTTGCTCGAGATAACGACATGAAATGCAGCAACATTCTGGAAGCGGTCGGGCACACGCCGCTGGTGCGATTGAACCGGATCAATCAGGGTCTCAAGCCGCAGATTTACGTCAAAGCGGAATTCACCAATCCGGGTGGTTCCGTGAAGGACCGCATTGGCATCACCATGATCGACGACGCCGAAAAGAAGGGTCTCCTCAAACCCGGCGGCACGATCATCGAAGGCACTTCTGGCAATACCGGCATGGGGCTCGCCCTGGTCGCTGCCGTGCGCGGTTACAAGTGTGTTTTCACCACCACAGACAAACAGTCCAAGGAAAAAGTCGATCTCCTGAAAGCCCTCGGTGCTGAAGTCATTGTTTGCCCGACTGCCGTCGAGCCGGAAGATCCGCGGAGCTACTATTCCGTCGCGAAAAAGCTGGCCCGGGAAATTCCCAATTCCTACTATCCGAATCAATATGACAATCCCATGAATCCCGAGGCCCACTACCGCACTACCGGCCCGGAGATTTGGGAAGACAGCGAAGGCAAGATCACACACTTTGTTTGCGGCATGGGCACCGGCGGCACGATCAGCGGCATTGGAAAATTTCTGAAAGAAAAAAATCCCAGCGTCAAAATTGTCGGCGTCGACCCTTATGGCTCGCTCTACTACGATTTTGTCAAGCGCGGCGAAACCATCAAGGCCAAGACCTATGTCGTGGAAGGCATCGGCGAAGACTTTTTCCCCGCCACCATGAACTTGAAAATCGTCGACGATGTCCTCCAGGTCAACGACGAGGAATGCTTCGTCGTGGCGCGCCGGCTCGCGAAGCTGGAAGGCTTGTTCACCGGCGGCTCCGGCGGCGGCTGCATCTCCGCAACGTTGCGGCTCGCGAAAGATCTCGGCCCCGTCGATTTCGTCGTTGCGCTCCTCCCCGACACCGGCATGCGCTATCTCAGCAAGGTTTACAACGACGAATGGATGCGCGAGCGCGGCTATGTTGACGCCGCCGTGGCCATCACCGCCGCGGAAGTCGTCAACGCCAAGCACCAAGCCGGGAAAGTTCGCGAGCTGATCGTTGCGCGGCCGTATCAGACCGTTTTCCACGCGTTGAAAACCATGCAGGAGCAGGACATTTCGCAGATCCCCGTTTTCGAGGAAAATCTTCCCATCGGCACCATCTACGAAGACCAGATCCTCAACCTCGCGCTGCAGGGCAAGGACCTGCGGAAGCTCGTCGTCCGCGAGGTTATGAGCAAGCCGCTTCCGTGCATTCCCGGGACCTCGCCCGTCGAGCGTGTCACGCACATCCTCAGCCACGAAAATCCCGCAGTCTTCGTCGAAATGGGCGACTCAAGATTCGAAATTCTCACCAAGTATGACTTGATGAGCACCGTCGCCAGCCTCATGGAACAAAAGCGCTAAGCTCTACCTCGAGCAACAATTGCACCGGACAGGATTGAACAAACTTGAAGATTCTGGATTTCAATGAGCGCTTAAAAGATGCGATTCTCATCGCCGACGGCGCGATGGGTTCGATGCTCCACGAAACCGTGGGCCCACAGCGCTGCTTTGATGAATTGAACGCCACCGAGCCGGAAGCGGTCTTTCGTGTGCATCAGGCCTACATCGAAGCGGGCGCTCAGATCATCGAGACCAACACGTTTGGCGCCAACCGTTTCAAGCTCTCGCCGCACGGCCTGGCTGACGAAGTGCAGCGTCTCAACAGCCGCGGCGTGAAAATCGCGCGCGAAGCCCGTGAATCCGCTTCGCGGGAAGTTCTTATCGCCGGTTCCATCGGTCCGCTGGGACTCGGCGTACAGTCGCGCCACCCTTCACCGGATGAGATTCGGGATATTTTCTACGAGCAGGCACTCGCTCTCGAAGAGCGCGGCGTGGATCTTTACTGCCTGGAAACGTTTTCGTATCTCGACGAACTGCTCATTGCCATCGACGCGATCCGCTCTTTTTCAGGCTTGCCCATCATCGCGCAGCTCACCTATTCCGAAGAAGGCACCACGCACGGCGACGTGCGTCCCGCCAACGCTGCTGCGCAATTGAAAAACAAAAACGTCCAGGTCATCGGCGCAAATTGCACCCTGGGCCCGCAGGCGTTGCTCCCGATTCTTCAGGAACTCACCAGCATCGACGATCTTCGTGTCAGCGGCATGCCCAACGCCGGCTTTCCCAAGCGCGAAGGCGACCGCATCGTCTATCCAAAATCCTCGCCGGAATATTTCGCGCTTTTTGCGCGCGAGGCTGCTGCGCTTGGCGTGTGCATTCTTGGCGGTTGCTGCGGCACGACGCCTGCGCATATCCACGCCATGGCGGAAGCGGTGAAGCCGCTTCGGCCAGGGAAATCGGCATCGCACGCCCACACCGCCGAGACCGCTGTCAAACCTGCTCCGGTCATGCAACGCGAGCCGGAGAGCAAATTCTGGAAAAAACTTCAAGCCAAGGAATTCACGATATGCGTCGAAATTGATCCGCCTAAGGGCATTTCTCTCGACCGTATTTTCGAACAGGTTGACAAGATCATGGCTTCGAAGAAAGTGGATGCCATCGATATCAATAGCGGCGCGATGGCGCGCGTTGGCATGGACGCGCTGATAACCGCAGGCGCGCTGGAAGCACGCGGCATCGAAACGGTTCCGCATCTCACCACGCGGGATTTCAACATCATCGGCCTGCAGGCCATGCTCCTTGGCGCGTGGACCGTTGGCGGCGTCCGCAATGTTCTCGCCATCACCGGAGATCCACCCTCGGTCGGCGATTACCCGGAAACGAGCGGGATTTACGAAGTCGATTCGGTCGGCCTCGTCAAGGTTCTGCATCGCTTGAATCAGGGCACGGACTGGGCCGGAAAAACTCTCGGCGGCGCGACGAATTTCACCATCGGCGTCGCTGTCAATCCTGTCGCTGACGATCTCGATAATGAGATCACGCGTTTCCACGCGAAAATCGAAGCCGGCGCGCATTTCGCGATGACCCAGCCGCTCTTCGATCCGGAGCACTGGCACGCCTTCTTGAAAAAACTCGGTGGCAAGCCGCCCATTCCCGTTCTGATCGGAATCTGGCCGCTGAATAGCTACAAGCAAGCATTGCGATTGAACAATGAAGTGCCGGGAATTGTGATTCCCGAGCCCGTTCTCAAGTCATTGGAAGCAGCGGGCAACGCCGCGCGCGACCGTGGTTTTGACGTGGCGCGTCAAATGCTCGCCTGGTCGCGCACAGAACTCGCCGGCGCGTACCTCATCCCGCCCTTCAAGCGCTACGAGGAGATCCTCGAAATCTTGTAACGCAGGGCCGGCGCTAGGATCGCGTAAATAAAGACTACAATTACCGGCGCGATCAAACACCACACGGCAATTGCGTGCCAGGTTGTCGTCCAAAGCAAACGGATCGCAGCCCAAACATCGGCGCGAATCATCGCATGGATCTGCTCAATGGAAATCGGCAAGTGCGGCGCGCGGAAGAGTTTCTCGCCCATCCGGAAAAACGGCAGCAGCAACGCGATCTGGACCGGATACACAAAATAATTCGCGATTTGGATGGCAGGCAGATTCAGCCGTAAAAACAGCGCTGCGATCGCGCAAAGAGTCGTGGACAATCCGATCGCTGGAAAAACTCCCAGCGCCGCGCCCAGCGCGACACTCAGCGCGATTTTTTCCGGCGTTATTCCTTGCCGCAGCAGCTCGAGGATTGGCCGCGCCAGTCGCCGGTAGAAAAATCCTTCTGTCATCTCTCAGGGCGTGTGGCCCGCGGGGACTTCGCTGGTGTGGTCATGGATGATCCGCCATCCTTCCGGGAATCGTTCGAAAACCAGCGAAAAGACTCCGCCAATATCGCCCTTTTGCCTCTCCAGGTGCCAGTACCCGAGAACCAGCGCCGCGTCCGCGCTCAGGAAACGAAACTCGAGACCCGAAAATTTGAGTTTTCCCATCGCGCTGCGGTCGGGGTAATGCTCCTTATAGCGCGCGAGTACGCCGTCCCACCCGCGAGCGATGCCGCCGGTGCCGGAGAACGTCAGCTCCGGTGAGCGCCAGTACCCCTGAAGGAATGCGTCCACGTCCCCTCGATTCCACGCACTCTGCTGGGCCGAAAGGACACCTACAATGGCTGCCCGGTCAACCTGTTGATTCTCGTCGGGAGGCGCGTTTCGGCTGGCTGCTGCCAAACCTCCGGCCAGAAGGGTTGCGATAGTAAACAGTACGAGCATCGAGTTTCTCACGGGCGTGACACCCCCACAAACTATTGAAAATAAACACGATAGAGGCAAGATGCAGACCCGGCAAGAGCCGGCGGACTTGCGCCCATCCCGAAACGAACGAAAAATGTTCCCAAAGCGTTATACCTGACGGCCTCAGCGCACTGGTACCACAGAGCTATTGGCTGGGGACCGAGTGTTTGGCAGAATTCACCTTGAGGATGAGGGATGTTCTCCATCATGCTATTTGCGATCTCCATAGTTGCCCTCACCCAGTTCGCGCTCTACTACTGGCGAGCGGTGCTGGCAGGGGTTGCAGCGCAGCCCGTCTCTGACCGCGTGCTGGAGGCGGTGCACGTCGAGAACGGTGGCCTGACGGGACGCGACTTTGAGAAACTCGTTGGCCTTCACGACCTCACCCCGGATCTGAATCCCGACCGTGGCGGATTGGGTCTTGTTCGCCTGTACTATCGCGTGATTGGCGGATTCAGCGTTCTTGCTTCCAGCCGGATTCCCGCTCTGGCGGCATGGATCGAGCAGGAACGCACTATCTGCGCGCGTTACGCCGCCGTGCAGATTGACCGCCGCCTGCAAGCCAACATGGCTCTGGCCGCTTCTCTCCGCTCCTGTTAACGCCCGAACGCTTCCTCCGGTTGCTGTCCTTTTTGCCTCAATACGCCCAGCGCATCAGGACACCGCCTGTCGTGTAGCCCGCGCCGACTGCCACGAGAAGCACTAAATCACCCTTGCGCAAACGTCCCTGCTCCACGGCGTCGCGCAAACCGAGAGGAATTGTTCCCGCCGTGGTGTTTCCGTATTTGTCGATATTCACCAGCACCTGGGAATCGTCCAGGCCCAGGCGTTCCTGCATCGCTCGAATGATCCGCAGGTTGGCCTGGTGCGGCACGACCAGCGAGAGGTCCTTTCCCGTGAAACCATTGCGTTCGAGCAGTGTGGCGGAAAGCTCCGCCATACGGCGCACGGCGTATTTGAAAACCTGCGAGCCTTCCTGGTGCACCACGTGCATATTTTTTTCAAGTGTTTCGCGCGAAGCAGGATGCAGCGAACCGCCGCCCGGCATGTACAGATATTGTCCCCCGGACCCGTCGATGTCGTGGGAGAAGTCGATAATGCCGTCCGTCGGCGAGGAGGCTTCGAGGAGAACAGCCCCAGCCCCGTCGCCGAATAGCACACACGTGGCGCGATCCTTGTAGTCGAGGATGGAGCTCATGGTGTCGCTGCCGATGACGAGAACTTTCTTGTGCGTGCCCGCCCCAACGAACTGCGCGCCGACAGTAAGAGCATAGGCGAATCCTGAACAGGCAGCGGAGAGATCGAAGCCCCAGGCCTTCTTGGCGCCGATGCGATCCTGCACCAGGCAGGCGGTGGCGGGAAACAGCATGTCCGGCGTGACGCTCGCGAGAACGATCAGTTCAATGTCAGCAGGATCGGTTTTGGTCTGCGCAAGTACGGCCCGGGCGGCTTCGGTCGCAAGATGAGAGGTAGCCACGCCATTTTCCACGACGTGCCGCTCGCGGATGCCGGTGCGCTCGCGGATCCAGGCATCGTTCGTCGCGACCATTCTTTCCAGGTCGGCGTTGGTCATCACCTTGGGCGGAACGTACCCGGCGACACCCGTGATTTTTGCCGCGATGCGATGAGACATTGCTCTCCCTGGGAATACGTGAACAGCCCAAGAGACACGGAAGTGTATGCGATGGCGGCGTGAAGTGACAAGAAATAAGGGTTCGCGGCGCGGCGCTGGCGCGGATTCGATGTGCTGGCCTTATGACGCGGGCGGAAGAATCTCGTAACGCCACGTAAGCGTAGCGGATTTCTTGAGCGTGGCGGAAACGGAGCAATATTTTTCTTCGCTCAGTTCGATGGCGCGCTTGACAGAGACTTCCTCGAGCTGGCCGCGGAGGCGGTAAAGGACTTCGAGCTTCGTCCAAACGGAGGGAGGTTCCGTGGCACGCTCGCCGGAGCAGATGACCTCGAGTGCTTCGAGCTTCTGGCGCTTTTTCTCGAGAATGATGACGACATCTGTTGCGGTGCACGCGCCCAGCGCCACAAGGAGCAGCTCCATCGGCCCCGGAGCTTTGTTGGATTGCCGATCAGAATCGATCGTGAGCGCATGACCCGAAGGGCTGGTGGCCACGAATTCTTGTGCGCCAATCCATTTCACCGTTGCAGTTTGCATGGAACCTCCTCACGACACCCCGCAGTTCCCTCGGAGTAAAGGATAACAGGCGAGCGTGGATCGTGATTGCTGACTCGCGCAGTCGAGTCGAGAAGTCGGGTTTGTCAGACTGCCGGAACAGTAGTGCCTTGACAGTCTTAAAGAGGGGGTGTTTACTCGCGCCGAAGCAGAATGAGGAGGCACATCGCATGAAACATGCAATGGCTGCATTGGCGATCGCAGCGGCGTTGTTTTTTCACGCCCCGGGAAGGGTTCAAGCGCAAGACAGCGCGCATAAATTGACGGCCATGGACGAATTTCAATTGCAGATCGCCGTGGACCCGCAGATTTCCCCCGATGGAAAGAAAGTTGTCTACGCGCGGCGATTCGCCGATCCGATGACGGACCGCCGCTACACCAATCTGTGGATCGTCAATTCCGATGGGACGGATCACCGGCCGCTCACAACGGGCAATCTCAGCGATGCTTCGCCGCGCTGGTCGCCGGACGGTACGCGCATCGCGTATCTTTCCGATGCGGATGGGAAACAACAGATTTATGTGCGCTGGCTCGATACGGGACAGACGGCGAGGGTCACCAATCTTGACCAAGCGCCCGATGCGATCGCGTGGTCGCCCGATGGGAAGATGATTTCTTTTTCCGCTCTCGTTCCGGGCAAAGGGCCGCATATCGCCGAACTGCCTTCAGCGCCGTCGGGCGCAAAATGGGCGGACCCCCCCGTGGCTTACGACCGTTTGGTCTATCGCTTCAATGGTGCTGGGTATTTGAAACCCGGCTACCGGCAGATATTTATCGTCCCTGCGGATGGAGGTGCACCCCGGCAGATTACCAACGGTAATTTTCCGAATGGCGGCAGCGAGTTCAGCCAAAATCATGCCGTTTGGACGCCGGACGGAAAATACCTGATCGTCTCCGTGAATCGTCACCCCGAGTCCGATCACGAATATCTGGATGATGAGGTGTACGAATTCAGCGTTGCGGACGGCGCGTTGCGCGCCCTGACCAACCGCAAGGGCCCGGACAATTCACCAGTTGTATCGCCGAATAACAAGTGGATCGCTTACACCGGCTTCGATGACCGCTATCAAGACCACCAAACGACGAAACTCTATCTGATGAATCGTGATGGCAGCGGTCCGCATTCTCTCTCGGACAAATTGGACCGCGACGTCCAGAATCCCGTCTGGGCCGCGGACAACAGCGGCGTCTACTTTCAGTACGACGATCTGGGTGACAGCAAGATTGGCTTTTATTCAACGGATGGAACCTTCAAGAAAATCACGGAGCACGTGGCCTCCACCACGGGCGCGGGAGGCAGGGGCACCTTTTCGCTTGCACGCAGCGGCATGATCGCGTTCACGACCGGCCGCACGGACAATCCCGGCGACGTCGCCATCTACGACCGGGGCGCCCTGAGGGTGCTCACTTCTTTGAATCAGGAATTGCTGGAGCAGAAAAAGCCCGGCCGCGTCGAGGAAATCTGGTACGAGTCTTCCAAGGACAAGCGCAAGATCGAGGGCTGGATTGTTTATCCGCCGGATTTTGACCCGGCGAAAAAATATCCGCTCATTCTGCAAATTCACGGCGGGCCGTTCGCCGATTATGGCGACCGCTTTGATTTCGAGATGCAGGTATACGCCACGATGGGCTATGTCGCGCTCTACACTAATCCGCGCGGCAGCACCAGCTACGGCGAGGAATTCGGCAATTTGATCAACCACGCCTATCCCGGTGACGATTTCGAGGATTTGAACAGTGGCGTTGACGCCGTGGTCGCCAAAGGCTTCATCGACTCGAACAATTTGTTTGTAACCGGCGGCAGCGGCGGCGGCGTGCTCACTTGCTGGACGATCGAGCACACCGAGCGATTCCGCGCGGCGGCATCGCTGTACCCGGTCATCAATTGGTACAGCTTTGCGCTCACTTCGGATATTCCGTTCATCACGAAATACTGGTTCCCTGGCATGCCCTGGGACCACACCGATCATTACATGCAGCGTTCGCTGACGAATTTGGTCGGCAAGGTGAAAACGCCGACGCTGGTGATGACCGGCGAGGCGGACTATCGCACGCCGATTTCGGAGGCCGAGCAGTTTTATACGGCGCTGAAGCTGCTCAATGTGGAAACCGTTCTCGTGCGCGTCCCCGAAGAGCCGCACGGAATCGCCCGGCGCCCGAGCCATCACGTTGCCAAGATGCTGTATATCTCCGGCTGGTTCGAGCAACACAAGGGGAAGTAAATACAAAGGCTGCCGCGCCTCCCCGAAAACAAAAAGTCCCGGTGAGTGGGCTCTCACCGGGACTTTCTTGCTGGTGCCTCTATGAAGGTCTTAGGGAACAACGCCGACGTTGTGCGCGCCTGCCGCCAGCGACATTCCTGTACCCGCCGTCTGCGGCAGCCACCACATCCTACGCATCCAGCGGTGCTGGCTCACCATCATGCGCCTTCCCAGAAAATCCATGAACGCCGGGCTGACCTGCGTCGCCACATACAGGGAACCGTTATGGGCGAAAGGCCGCAGCAACGGGTTCGATTCCGTTCCGTAATTCCCAGAGATTGCGCGTCGCGTGGACCAGGCATCGAACGCCGCTGCGCCGTGCCCAGCGAAGGTGAGTGTGTACCACAGTTTTCGCTGCTGCCGGGTTTCGTAGGTGCGCAAGAAAGGTGCTCTGGGTGGCGGCGCTGGGGCTCCCGCCGAACGCGGAAGGATCGGTTCAGCAGAATGCAGCGCGAGAGCTGTCGAAAGGGTGGAACCATTCAGCAGCGGTGCGGGAGTCGAATTCGAGGCTTCCTCGACATCCGTTCTTATCTTTGGCGCGGGCGCTGAAGGCACATCCTCGGAGAGGGAAGATTCCGTTGTCTGGTTGCTGATAGCTGCCGCTGGTGCCCCGGAAACTGCGTTTGGTGTGTCCGCAATCTGCGGAACAGGACACAGGAGAAGAAATGCTGCCAGCAACATAATTCACCTCCGCCGCCACTTGCCCTGCAAATCAGTCCCCACTTGCTACCAGGCACAATATACTGGTCCAAAGTTCAGCTAACACTGGCCTATTGGTCACATTCTTATTGGTACCCTTCCCTAGACCATTGGTCAGCCTCTTTTGGGAGACTCGTACTATTCAACCGAACGAAAAAGTTTTCACTTTTCCGGCACTCCGATGCCATGACTGCGAGCGAATCCGCAGCTCGCCGGCGCAACTCCGGCTCGGTATGGTTGCTCTATTCACCCGCTATCGGGCAGGGTATAATCCCCGCAAGTTGACCCCGGCCAACTCGGGGCACAATTCCCAATGGCCCACGAATCGTCCTCGGCCAAGCGCGCCCCCATCCCACAGAGGGGCCCGCAGGCGCCTCGGTTCATCGTCATCGAAGGGCCGCTGCGCGTCGGCAAGACTACCCTCGCGAAGATCCTTGCCGAACGGCTTCACGCGCGGCGGATTTACGATTGCGAAGACAACCCCTTTCTCGCCGACTTTTACAAGGAAAAGCCGGGTTCGGCGCTTCGCGCGCAAATGTATTTCCTGATGGAGCGCCAGAAGCGCGTGCGCGAGGCCCTGGCCGTGGAGGCTCCCGGCCCGGTGCTCTCCGACTTCTTGATGGAAAAGGACCGCATCTTCGCGAACCTGAATCTCAATGATGAAGAGCTGAAACTCTACGAACGCTACTACGAGGCCATGACCGCGGACATTCCGGCGCCGGATCTGGTCATCTACCTCCAGGCCAAGCCCGAAGTGCTGCGTGCGCGCATCGAGAAAAAGGCCTCTCGCGAGGAGACGCAGATTTCGCTCGAGTACATCGAGGAAGTGGCGCGCGCGTACGAACATTTCTTCTTCCGCTACGCGGCGTCGGATTTGCTGGTCATCAATACTTCGGAAATTGATTTCGTCGAGCGCAGCGAAGACCTGCAACAATTGCTCCGCAGGCTGCAAGATCCCGTCAAGGGCACGCAATACTTCCTCCCCCTCGGGGCCTCGGAATAGTTGCCATCCTGTTTTCTCCGCTCGCTGTTGTTTTCTTTCTGCCTCCAATCGAATAAAGTGGCAGCCCGGTAGACGCTTTTCAGGTCGCGGAGGAACCCAACAATGGAACGCTGGACACGTCGTAAGTTTTTTCTTGCCTCGTTGGCGGGGAGCGCAGTCGCCAGCGTGGGCGAGCTCTTTGGAAAGACATTTCCCGGCGAAGCTTCCGAGCCGCTGGGCCCAGCCGCAGCCCAGGGCAAGCGGCCGCTCATTATTTCGAGCGCCAACGGCGTGCACGCCCTCGATAAGGGCATGGACATTTTGAAAAAGGGCGGCGACACGCTCGATGCGGTCGTTGCTGCAGTCACCGTGGTTGAAGACGATCCCAAGGATAATTCCGTCGGCTACGGCGGCCTGCCCAATGAGGAAGGCGAAGTCGAGCTGGATGCCAGCGTCATGCATGGCCCGACAGGGCGCGCAGGCTCCGTGGCGTCCGTGCGCCGCATCAAGAATGTTGCGCGGCTCGCGAAGACCGTGATGGAAAAGACGAACCACGTCATGATTGTCGGTGATGGCGCGCGGCGTTTCGGCGTCGCGGAAGGCTTCGAGGAGATGAACCTCCTCACCGAGGAATCGCGCCTCGCCTGGCTCGCGTGGAAAGCTTCGTCGTCGTTCAACTGGAGGCCTGGAATTGACAGCCCCGAATGGAAGGAACATCTGGCCGCGCTGCTGGACACACCGGAGAAGCAGGCGCTGCAACCTTGGATTGAAAGCGTTATCGCCCACCCGCCCACCGGCACGATTCCTTGCATGGCCGTAAATGAAAAAGGAGAAATCTCCGCCACCACGACGACCTCCGGACTGGCCTGGAAAATTCCCGGCCGCGTCGGAGATTCGCCGATCATCGGCGCGGGTTGCTGCGTGGACAACGAAGTCGGCGCCGCCGGCTCGACCGGCAAAGGAGAGGAAAACATCAAGATTTCCGGAGGGCACACCATCATAGAGATGATGCGCAAGGGAATGTCGCCAACCGACGCGTGCCTGGAGGCCCTGCATCGCATCGCGCGGAATTACAAGAACGACAAAAAGAAACTGAAAACCTTTCACATTTTCTTTTATGCGCTGAATAAAGACGGCGTCCACGGCGCTGCCTCGCTCTGGAGCAATCTCTATGACAAGCGCCCCGCGCAGTATGCCGTCCACGACGGCACCGAAGCGCGGCTTGTCCGTTGCACTCCTCTGTTCGACGAGGCGACTCTCTCGGAATGAAAAAACGCGGCGAGCCGTTTCCTAGCTTTCGTGTTGTGGGAGGATTTTAGGTGAAAACGAAGCACGCGCTCTTCGTTGCGCTTTGTTGCCTTGCCATTGCTGCCACTGCGCAGGAGCCCGCCGTCATTCCGCTCGCCTCCGAACCACATCATCATCTTGCACTTCACAACGCTTACGTGAACGTCTATCAAGTTGAGGTCGCGCCGCACGATTCCGTTCTCTTGCACCGGCACGACGCCGATGCGATTAGCATCATGCTGAGCGACTCAGCGGTCACCGTGCGAGTCCCCGGCAAACCGGATGTGCATCAGAAACTCGTTGATGGCCAATTGCGGCTTCAGGCCCGCGGCTACGTGCACTCGACTTCCATCGACGGCGATACGACATACCGCAATGTCACCGTCGAGCTTCTTCTTCCGCAACAAGGCGCGCGCAATCTCTGCGCCACCGTGATCGCCGCCTTGACGCTGAACTGCCCCACTGCGCAGGCCCCGGCTCCGGCCGCGACGCACATCGATCAAGCCCAATTTGAAACCAGCCAATCGTACATAACCCTTATCCGCGTCCTCCCCCATCAAAGCGTTGCCCTCGGCGATCCCGGCCGTCCGGAATTGATCGTCGCGCTCGACGCTGTCGCGGCTGTAAGCGGTAAAGGGCCGGAAAATTCACTCCGCCGCGGCGATTTCGTGTGGCTCGAAGCGGCTAATCCGTCACATGTTTTCAAGAACGACGGCGACAAAGCAGCACGCCTCATTTCGTTCGCACTGAAACCTCCGGGCCCGGTGGAATAATGGTCTCTACCCGCAGAGTGAGTCGTCCCCCGCGCGCACGAGCCAAGCTGACGTAAAATAACTGCTCTTGCTCGCTTCATCCGAACTCGACCGCTTGCGCGTCATCCTCGTGCGCACGCGCAACCCGCTCAACATCGGCGCGGCCGCCCGCGTCATGAGCAACTTCGGCTTTCTCTGCCTGCGAGTGGTAAATCCTTACGAAGTTGCGTTTCGCGAGGCGCGTTCCGCAGTGGGAGCCGCGGCCCTGCTCGCGAGCGCGGAAGAGTTCAAAAGCGTGGCCGAAGCCGTCGTGGATTGTGCGCTCGTCGTGGGAACCACGGCGGCTGGCCGCCGGGAATTGCAGCAGCCGCTGAGACGGTTGGAAGAGGGCGCGCGCTTCATTCGCAAACAACTCGCTTCAAACCGCGTCGCTCTTCTGATTGGTTCCGAGAAAACTGGCCTCTCGAACGAAGACCTGAGCCACTGCCACTGGCTGATGCGCATTCCAACTCGCGAGAAACATCCATCGGTGAACCTCGGGCAGGCGGTGGCGATCTGCTTGTACGAGCTTGCGCGCGATCGCAAGCCTCCTCGGCAATCGGAAAAACAGAAGCCGGCGACCGCCGGCGAAGTCGAGCGCATCACCGGCATTCTGCTCGACGCGCTGCACGCCAGCGGCTACCTCAAGCCTCGCTCCGCCGCGCCCACCGAGGAAAAAGTGCGCCGCCTGGTTCGCCGGCTGAATCTCTCCGCCGGTGACGCCGAAGTCTGGCTGGGCATGCTCCGACAGATTCTGTGGAAAATTCGGTCAGGGAAAGAGAAATGAAAACGCACTAGGCGTTTCGCTGTCTCAGACTGGTCGGTGCAGCTTCATCTCGCTCGCGATTACGTCACTGTACTTGAGACCGGACCCGGTATTGAACAGCACCACGCGGTCTTCTGGCTTCAGATACCCGGTGGAAATCAAATGATCGTACGCGGCGGTGGCGGCAGCGCCTTCCGGAGAAAGAAAGATGCCTTCATTGCGCGCCCAATCCTTCAGCGAAGCCAAAATCTTTTCATCGGGAAACGCGAGCGCGAGGCCGCCGGACTCCTGCACAATTTCCAGCATGATGTAATCCCCATACGGCTTGGGGACGCGCAAGCCCGCCGCAAAGGTGGACGCGTTTTGCCACATCTGGCTTACTTTTTCTTTTTGCTGGAATGCGCGGGCAATCGGCGCGCACCCGGAAGATTGCACCGCGACCATGCGTGGGCGTTTGCCTGGCTTCACCCAACCCAGCTCTTCGAGTTCCCCGAAAGCTTTCCACATGCCGATGAGTCCGACGCCGCCGCCGGTGGGATAAAAAACCGCTTCCGGATATTCCCAGCCGAGTTGTTCGACCAGTTCGTATCCCATGGTTTTCTTACCTTCGATGCGAAATGGCTCCTTGAGCGTGGAAATATCGAACCAGCCTTCCTTATCTTTTCGCTCGGCGACGATGCGCCCGCAATCGGAAATGAGCCCGTCAACGAGTGTGACGTTGGCGCCGTACAACACCGCTTCAACGTAATTGGCGTTCGGCACATCCTTGGGCATGAAAATATTCGCTTCGATCCCGGCAGCGGCCGCGTACGCGGCGAGCGCACCCGCGGCGTTTCCCGCGGAGGATACAGCGAGTTTTCGCAGACCGTGTTGCTTGGCCATGCTGACGGCCAGGGCGAGCCCGCGCGCTTTGAAGCTTCCGGTGGGATTAGCGCCTTCTTCCTTCACAAAAACATTTGCGTAACGCCGGCTGCGCAGCATGGGCGTCCAGCCTTCTCCGAGCGTGACAGGTTTGACCTCGGGAAGCACAGATTCGTACCGCCACATGCCGAGCCACTTCGAGGAAGCTGCTTTTTTCGCGATGCTTTCTCGCCCCGCCGTACCTCGCAGCGGACGCAGGTCATACCGAACGTAAAGTGCCCCGGAGCACTGCGGGCAAACGGTTTGCGGCTTGCCTACGGGAACGGAGGCGCGGCACCGCGAGCATTCGAAATGCGTGATGGTTGGCACCTTAGGAAGATACCAGCGCATTGGAATCGCCAGCAAGTTGCTCAAAAAGCGATCCAGAACGCTTGCAATGGATTTTCGCGCCGAGGCCCGGGCAGTATATGATCTGCGCTGCCCAAAATGACAAGTGACTCCACAGAGAAACGTCGGATCGAAGAGAAGAATCCCGCGGTCTTTCGTAGCCTTGCGCTCCTTGGCGCTTTGCTCTTCCTGACCGGCGCGATTTTGCCCCTGGTCTCCACCGTGCATGCCTGGATGGCCGCGCTGCGTTGGGGCGGTCTAGTGGTGTTTTTTCTGCTGGGATTGCGAAAACGCTCTCTCGCCTATTGGATTTTTGTCGCCATGCTCCTCGGTCTGGAGATTGGCCTCGACCGCCCTCAACTGGCGGAGCATTTGCGAATTTTGAGCGACATTTTCCTGCGGCTCATCAAAGTCATCGTTGCCCCGCTGATCCTGGGCACGCTGGTCACTGGAATTGCCGGACATGGCAATTTAAAAAGCGTGGGGCGCATCGGAATCAAGAGCCTTGTCTATTTCGAAGTTGTAACGACCATCGCTCTGTTCCTTGGCGTAGCCGCCATCAACCTAAGCCGCGCTGGAGAAGGATTGCATCTCTCGCCGTCCGCCGCGGCAGTTGCACCGCAGAACGCGGCACCGCTGCGCTGGGATGATTTTCTCCTGCATATTTTCCCTGACAACATCGTAAAAGCAGCCGCCGAAAACCAGATTCTTCAGGTTGCCGTTTTCGCCATAATTTTTGGCGTCGCGCTGACCCGTATTTCCGAAGCCAAGCGTGTTCCCGTGCTGAATTTCGCCGAATCGCTGACGCAAACGATGTTCTCGTTCACAAACCTGGTGATGTATTACGCGCCGATCGGTGTGGGCGCCGCGATGGCCTATACCGTCGGGCACATGGGGCTGAACGTTTTACTGCCGCTCGGCAAGCTGCTTCTCACGGCCTACGCCGCGCTCATCTCTTTTCTGTTGCTCGTATTTCTCCCCATCATTTTGCTCGCGCGGCTGCCTCTGGGAAGGTTTTTGAAGGCCGTCGCCGAGCCTGCGACCATCGCCTTTGCCACCAGCACGTCGGAAGCGGCCCTCCCGCGCGCGATCGAATGCATGGAAGCATTTGGCGTGCCGCGCCGCATCGTCGCCTTCGTGATTCCTGCGGGGTACAGCTTCAATCTGGACGGTTCAACCCTCTATCTCGCGCTGGCTTCGATTTTTGTCGCACAAGCCGCGGGCATTCACATGTCCTGGCGCGAACAACTATTCATGGTTTTCGCGCTGATGCTGACGAGCAAAGGCATTGCCGGCGTGCCCCGAGCGACGCTCCTCGTTCTCCTGGCAACCGCGGCAACGTTTCATCTTCCTACCGAACCGATCTTCCTGATCCTCGGCATTGATGCGCTCATCGACATGGTGCGGACGTCTGTCAATGTCACGGGCAACTGCCTCGCCTGCGCCGTGATCGCCCGCTGGGAGGGCGAGTTGGAAATAAAATCGGAACCTCTGGCACTGTAATACTCCGCTACGGCTGACATTCTGCAGGAATGTTTCTGTCGCTTGACAGCGGGAGCTGCCATCACCAAGATTGAGCCATCGTGCAGCCATCGCTCAGCAGCAAACTGGCAGAGATCGTGCTCCCCGATTCCAGCGGGTGCGAAGTCCGACTAGGCTCTCTGTGGGCCGCCTCCCCAGCCGTAATCGTCTTCCTTCGGCACTATGGATGAATTTTCTGCCGCGAACACGTCGCGCAGTTGCGCGAACGCGAACAGGCCTTCCGCAGCAAAGGAGCCACGCTGGCCGCGATCGGGTTGGGTGACCGTCGCTATGCGAGCGTGTTCCGCGAGGAAACCGGTATCATCTTTCCCCTGTTGATCGACGAAGAGCGCCGCGCCTATCGTGCCGCCGGACTCGGCTCGGCAAACCTTCTGCATCTTCTTCGCGGTGATAACGCCGCGAGCCGCAAACGAGCGCGGGCCGCAGGTCATCATCAACACAAACTCGGGAAGAATCCCTTTCAGCTTGGCGGCAGCTTTGTCTTCGGCCCGGGCGACGTGGATCGTTTTGCTCACATCAGCGAAACGTTCGGAGACAACGCCTCTCCCGATGCGCTTCTCTCGGCGCTGTCTTAGCTTGAAGAGTTTTTTTGATATTCTGAGTCGCGGTACAATTTCGTGTTCGTTGGCCGCAATGGTCGAGGAGATCCATGGAACGCCGCTGGAACATCCTGCTTTATCTTGGCTTCTTGCTTGTGCTGGTGACCTTTCCCGCCTATTTCCTTTTCTTCGCGCGTTTTCCCATCACGCGTGATTTTCCCTGGGTGAATCTGCTCTTCTTCGCTTTCGGACTGGGCTTGCTCGGCGCCGGCCTTCTCCGCGTTTATAAGAGGCCGGATCAGTATCGCGGCAAGATTCTCGGGCCGATCTTCAGCTTCATCAGCATCGTCATCGTGGTTTTCTTTCTCTTTTTTACTTTTTCGTTTGCGAAGCTCCTCCCCGCTTCCAAGGGAGCGCCGCAGGTCGGCCAGAAAGCTCCCGATTTCACGTTGCCCGATAAGGATGGCAATCCGGTCACTCTTTCGAAGCTCTGGGGAACTTCCGTCGCGGCTCCCGTGACGGGCCATGCCGACCAATGGGTGCTTCTAATCTTCTACCGCGGCTACTGGTGACCCTTCTGCAACTCCGAGTTACGGAGTTTCCAAGATCAGCTCGATCAGTTCAAGGCTCGCGGCGTGCAAATTGTTGCCGTCAGCGTGGATCCTCCCGGAATCACGCGCGATCATTGCCGGAAGCAAGGCTACACCTATACATTTCTTTCCGATGAAAAACTCGAAGCTATCCGGCGCTACGACCTCTTGCACCAGCATGGCGGCCCGGATGGAGACATCGCGCGGCCCGGAGAATTTCTGATCGATTCCACCGGAACGATCCGCTGGGTGAATCTCACCGAAGATTACCGCGTGCGGGCCAGGCCCGAACAGGTCCTCGCGGTTCTGGACCAATTCGGAAGAAAAGCCTCCAGCTGAGTGGCGCCTCGTCTAGCTAAACGCGGCCTTGCCGTGGAAACGCGCGCTCGCGCCAAGCTCTTCTTCAATCCGCAGCAGTTGGTTGTACTTGGCGATCCGATCGGTCCGGCTCGCAGAGCCCGTCTTAATTTGCCCGGCGGCGGTAGCGACCGCCAGGTCCGCGATAAACGTATCCTCAGTTTCGCCCGACCGGTGCGAAATGATGGAGCTGTATCCCGCCTTGCGGGCCAGCTCGATCGCGTCAATCGTTTCGCTCACGCTTCCAATCTGATTCAGCTTGATGAGAATGGCATTGGCGATGCCTTCGTTGATCCCCCGCGACAATCGCGCCGTATTTGTCACAAAGAGGTCGTCGCCAACCAGTTGAATTTTCTTCTTCGATGTCTTGCTCCCAATCGATTGCGTCAATAATTTCCAGCCCGCCCAGTCGTCTTCCGCCATCCCATCTTCGATCGACACAATGGGATATTTTCCCACCCAGCTAGTCCAATAAGCGGCCATCTCCGCGGAAGTGTGCACCGACTTGTCCGATTTCTTGAAAACGTATTTACCGCTAGCCTTCTCGTAAAACTCGCTGGAAGCCGGATCGAGCGCGATGCTGACCTGCTCGCCGGGCTTGTAGCCCGCCGCGGAAATCGCTTCCAGAACGACCTGAATCGCCTCTTCGTTCGATTTGCAACTCGGGGCAAAGCCGCCCTCATCGCCCACCGCCGTCGAGTAGCCGCGCTTCTTCAGCGCGCTTTTCAACGCGTGAAAAATTTCCACGCCCCAGCGCAGCGCCTCCGAAAACTTCGGCGCACCGACTGGCATCACCATGAATTCCTGGAAGTCGACGGAGCTGTCGGCGTGCGCCCCGCCATTCAGGATGTTCATCATCGGCACAGGAAGGAGATTGGCGCTGGAGTCGGTCGAGTACCGCGCCAGGTATTTGTAGAGCGGAAGATTCTGCGCCGCCGCCGCCCCCCGCGCCGCGGCCATGGAAACCGCCAGGATCGCGTTCGCGCCCAGGCGGCTTTTCGTGGGCGTCCCATCGAGCTCGATCATGCGCTTGTCGAGCGCGCGCTGGTCCGCGGCGTCGAGCCCCGCCACGGCTTTAGCGATTTCCGTGTTCACGTTGCCAACGGCCTTCAATACGCCTTTGCCGAGATATCGGGACTTGTCGCCATCGCGAAGTTCCAGGGCCTCGTGTTCTCCCGTGGATGCACCAGAAGGAACTGCGGCCCGCCCCCGCGCTCCGGTTCCCATGTACACATCCGCTTCCACAGTAGGATTGCCGCGCGAATCAAGGATCTGGCGCGCGTGCACCCGGGTGATCTTCGTGGACATTCGTCTGTTCTCCTGAGCCAATGCGAATCGCTGATTCTACAGAAATTCGCCACTGAGGCACAGAGCACTCAGAAATACGAAAGGAAGAAGCTCACGTGCCTGTCGCTAGTACGCCGCTTCGGGCTCCTCGATCAGGGATTCCTGCCGCACCACCACGATGACTCCAGCATCGGAGACATGAAAGCGTCGCCGGTCCGCCTCAGCGTCATAACCAATCTCCGTGTGCTCAGGCAAACTGACGTGGCGATCAATGATGGCGTTCTTGATGCGCGAGTGCCGGCCGATGTTGACGTGGTTATAGATGATCGAGTGCGAGACGTCGCAGTAACTGTTCACGCGCACATTGCACCCGAGCACGGAATGAAACACGCGCCCGCCCGAAACGATCGAGCCCCCGGAAACAATCGAATCGAGGGCCACGCCCATGCGTTCGGGGTCGGCAAAGACGAATTTCGCCGGTGGATACTGGTGTTGCCAGGTGCGCAGCGGCCAATTGCTGTCATATAGGTTGAAGACCGGCGAAACGCTGACAAGGTCCATGTTCGCTTCGAAGTACGCGTCGATCGTCCCGACGTCGCGCCAGTAGAGCGCGTCCTTCGCGTTTTCGTCCACGAAGTTGTACGCGAACACGCGGTGCTTCGAAATGATCCGCGGCAAAATGTCCTTGCCGAAGTCGTGACTCGATTTGGGATCCTCCGAATCGGCCAGCAGGATGGGAATCAGAAGCTGCGTATTGAAAATGTAGACGCCCATCGAGCCGTTGCAGCGCTCCGGATTGTGCAGCGACATTTTCGGAAGCGCGGGTTTTTCCTCGAAGCCAACGATGCGCCAGTCCTTGTCCGTTTCGATCACGCCGAAACGCCCGGAAGCCTCCTCCGCAGTTATCTCAATGGTGGCAACGGTGACGTCGGCTCCAGAATCGATGTGCTGGCCAAGCATCCGGCTGTAATTCATCTTGTAGATGTGGTCGCCGGAAAGAATCATGACGTATTTCGACCGCTCGCTCCCGATCGAATAGATGTTCTGGTAGACGGCGTCGGCCGTTCCTTGATACCACTGCTGCGAAACGCGCATCTGCGGTGGCAGCACTTCAATGTAATCGCCGAGTCCGGCAAGCGGCGACCATCCGCGCCGGATGTGGCGGTTCAAGCTTAGCGCCTTGTATTGCGTAAGCACAAACACGCGTCGCAGGTCAGAATTGATGCAATTCGAAAGCGTCACATCGATGATGCGGTAGACCCCGCCGAACGGCACTGCCGGTTTGGCGCGGTCGCGTGTGAGAGGCCACAGGCGTTCGCCCTGGCCTCCCGCGAGGAGTACTCCGATGGCGTCACGCATTGCGGACATGGTCGGCCTCAGGGGAGCGCGGTGGATACGCGGCTCATTCTAACAGGAGAAGGAAGGGGAAAGACAAGACGCAGCGGAACGCCTTATGGCTGAAACCAATGGACCGTTCAGTCTTTGGGCTCAAAATTCAGGACCCATAGTTAACTTTGGAGATACTCTCTGGACGAGTTGATTACCGAGGGCCGATTCCCGGCCACGAAAGCTGTCCAGACACAAAGATTCCTTGACTTTGATGCCCCCATTTGATTACAAGATGCCAGCAACCTCATGCGATAATCTACAGGGGCGGTGCAGGAAACGAGTGGCGCCGCATTGATACCAATCCGAACCGGATTGGGGGTGAATTACAAAGTGGCTGAAGTCATTATCCAAGAGAGTGAATCTCTGGAAAATGCACTGCGCCGTTTCAAGCGCAAGGTGCAACAGGAAGACATCATCAAGGAAATCAAGAAGCATAGCTTTTACATGAAGCCCGGCGAGAAACGGCGGGCAAAAGAAGCGCTTTCGCGGAAGCGACTGCGCAAGAAGCAGCGGCGGGAAGCGGACTAAGTCGAGGGTGGCCACGATCCGAACCGGGTCGGGACCGCCAGTCCCTCTTGCTGCGGCTCGGCGCCGCACTTCCGAGAATCAGGCCCCGTAAGGCAGAGAACGTTTGGGTTTCTGTAGCAGCTTCGTGCCCGCAGGCCCATGGGATCCCAGCCCGGTGTCCCCGGGATACAGGTTTCCTCAAGCAATCCGGCCCAAGGTGAGAAACTCGCCCGTACCCTGCCAGACCCGGGTCAAGGGGAGAGCGGCTCATGGAATATCACGATAAGGTGCTGAAGTGTTCCGAGTGTAGTGCTGAGTTCGTATTTACCGCCGGCGAACAAATGTTTTTCGCCGACAAAGGTTTCAAGAACGAACCGAAGCGTTGCAAGGCCTGCAAGGCGAAGAGAGCCGAAGGCGGGGGCGGCGGTTCGATGCGGGCGGAGACAAAAACGAACTGCTCGCAGTGCGGCAAGGAAACAACCGTTCCTTTCCGGCCGACGCAGGGGCGCCCGGTGTTTTGCCGGGAGTGCTTCCAGCAGCGGCGCTCCATGGGCGCGGCCTAGTTTTAGCTTCCCTGAAATTTGACCAAGAAATACTTGCATGGGACAGACATTCCCGTCTGTCTCATTTTTCTTCAGGGTGCTCTCTCGCGATTTTCTGCGTGTCTTCGCAATTCGAACCTGTACCAATTCTGTCCGTCTGTCCAGTTGTCTTGTCATTAGCGCTGGCATATCGTCGCTCGCGTATTAAGCAAGCTTGAAGCTAGGCTTTTCCCAGCTCCCCCGGTCCCATCGCTTCGCGTTCGAGCCATTTCAAATGTCCTGCAATCCGGCGTGAATCGTCTGCGCCTTCCCAAGCCGGGTGGCAGTCGTTCTCGATACCGCACGCTACCGGACTGCCTGGAGGGTAAAACAATGTTGCACCGTACCTTTGTCTGTCTCGCTGAAACGCTTGGAGTACGCCATTACAGAAACACAGCCCTGTTCAGTGCTCTCCTGATGATGCTGTCATCCGCAGACGTCACGTTAGGCCAGTCCACGGCACAAGACCCCGGGGTGCGGTCAGATCCTGCGGCCGCGGGTGGGCCGCGCACTGACTTGACGGGCGCCTATCCGCAGTTCTTCGCCGCCGCCTTGGACCGGTTTAAGGAGGTGAACTCGGTCTCCGGCAACCAAGCTGGAAGCAATAGCCAGGGATTAGGTCCTCGATACAACGGCGACTCGTGTGCCGGGTGCCACGTGCAGCCAGCCATAGGCGGCAGCAGTCCAGCCATGAACCCCCAGGTTGCTTTTGCCGGAATTTTCGGAGCGCACAATGAGGTACCGCCGTTCGTCACGCTCGATGGGCCGATCCGCGAGGCCCGCTTCATACGCAAGCCCGACGGCTCCGCCGACGGCGGCGTGCACGATCTGTTCGTGATCACGGGCATGTCGGACGCGACCGGTTGCAACATTTCACAGCCGGATTTTGCTTCCGCGCTGGCTTCGAGGAATGTGATCTTTCGCATTCCCACGCCGGTGTTCGGCCTCGGCATGGTGGAAGAAATCATCGACGCGAATATCCGGGCCAACGCGGCCGCGAACCAAGCGGCAAAAAACGCACTGGGGATTCACGGTCATCCCAATGTCAGCGGCAACGACGGCACGATCACGCGGTTTGGCTGGAAGGCCCAGAACAAATCGCTGCTCCTGTTTTCGGGTGAGGCTTACAACGTGGAGATGGGCGTCACCAACGAGCTGTTCCCCAACGAGCGGGAGGAAACCCCAGGCTGTCGCTTGAATCCGCTGCCCGAGGACTCGGAAAACTTCGCGAGTAACACGTTCCCCACGTCCGACTTGTCGTCGGATATGACCAATTTCGCGATGTTCATGAGGCTGTCGGCACCGCCGGTTCCAGCAACTCCGACGGATTCTACGCGCCGCGGCGAGGTCATATTCCACCGCGTTGGCTGCGCCCTGTGCCACACGCCTTCGCTCAACACCGGCAGCACGTCTCTCACGACGGGAGAAACCAACGTGGCCGTCAAGGCCTTTTCCGACTTCCTGGTCCATGACATGGGGTCCGGGCTCGCAGACGGCGTATCGCAGGGGGCCGCGGGCCCCGACGAATTCCGTACCGCGCCACTCTGGGGATTGGGCCAGCGTATCTTCTTCCTGCATGATGGCCGCACCAGCAACCTCGTGGAGGCCATCCGGGAGCACGCCAGTCGGGGTTCCGAAGCCAACGGCGTGATTTCCCACTATCACTC
>JBIOGB010000043.1:0-34688 GCA_044447665.1 Candidatus Acidiferrales bacterium
AGCAGCCCGTTCTGGCCCACGATATCTTCGGGCTTTTTGTACTCCCTCAGCAGTTCATCGATCAACTTCGGGTCAATGGCCATAGGTCCTCACATTCTCCCTTTCCAATTGGCCATTTACACAGTTTTATTTACACCCTCCAAGGATGGGCCACCCAAATTCTTTCTAACGCGATAAGGCTGGGCCACCCGCGTCAATTTAGTTTCCGTCGTTTGTCTCAAGTTCCTTCCCAGAGTCGGTGAAGCCGAGCTTCGCGTTAAATTCCGCCTACGACGAAATCAACGTGTCCCAATAAGAGAAGGCGAATCTCGTCCGTGGAGCCAATAAGCTGAAAAGAATATGTAACCCTCGGGCGTACTTCGACTGGAAAATCAATGGGGTTGTTTTCTGAACGCATCCAACAAAGAAGAATATTTTCTTCTGACTTAGGGTAGAGCACGCCGAATCTTTGTTCACTTGGCGAGGAGCCCGACAGGGTTCCCGAGAGATTTCCAATTGGAAAAGGCGCTCGAAAGAGTTAGACAGTGTAGATTAGTTCTGAATTGAGGATTGCCATGCGAACGCTTCCGCGACTTTTCTTCTCACTGAGTGTCTTTGTGACGTTGGGGCTCGTCAGCGTGCGTGGCGAAGCGCCGAGGACGTTCCGGGTGTGGGTTTTCTCCGACGCGCACGTGGGCAGGGACAAGAAATACGGCAACCGGGAGAGCCTAGCCGAAGCGCTGCGACAATCGGAATCGGCGTCCGGTTTTGATTGGGACATCGCACTGGATTTGGGGGACATGTCAGGCGATGTGGGCTTGCCGAAGGATCCCGAAGGCGAGGAGATCGTCCGGCAATTTAGCGTCTTGAAAAAACATCGTCGCGAGCAGATCTACGACTTGTCGGGCAACCATGACCGGAGCGGGCTGGACGAGCCACAGGCGTGGTGGTGGCGCAAGTGGGTTGACCCTACGGGCGAGCACACCGAGTTTTCCCGCGTGGATGCGAAGAAGCGCCCGTTTCCGATGGATGGCACGTGGGAGCGCTATTCGTTCCGGGCGGGGAATCTTCTTTTCCTGATGATGAGCGACATCAACGAGCCAACACAAAAGGCCGGACGCGGGACGCTGGGCGGAAATCCGGGCGGAGTGGTGAGCGGCGAAACGCTTCGCTGGTGGAAGCGAATGGTCGAGGAGAATCCCTCGTCGATCATCATCAGCGCGCATCATTACATGCTCAAAAATACCACCGTCGCCTCGGGCGAATGGGAAGGCATGCGGCGCGATGAAAAGGGTGCATGGATGGGCTGGTACCACGGTTACTGGCCTCAGGGCACACCGCAGGGTGCGTCATTCCTGTACTGGGTGGACAGCAAACAGGATTCGGGCGCGTTCGAAAATTTCCTGGCGGCTCCACCTTCGCGGGTCGAGTTGTGGCTGGGAGCGCACACGCACACGAATCCCGATGACACCTACGGCGGGAAGTCGCATATCGAGCGGCGCTGGGGTACGACGTTTATTAACGTGGCGGGGCTGACCAGGTCCATGGGCGAGCCGGGAAACTGCGTCCCGAGGAGCTGGCTGCTGACGTTTACCGAAGGCAGTGACGAGGTGACGGCCCAGTCCTATCTCCACAGCAGCGACTACGCACCGCAAGGCTGGTATGCCAAGGTCGAGCGAGTGATTAAGCTATCCAAGCCATTCAAGATGCCGTCCGGTAAATCTTGAGTCAGGTCCTGCATTTCTAGGCCTTTTTCCTTTCTGGAGGACTTTCAGCTCTCTTAGCCCTGGCGGGCTGAGAGGAGGGGTTACGTCCGCGCCTAGATGGGCCGGGCTCGTAAGACACGCCACGGAGAACTTCAGGAATGGTATTCTCTTGCCACATGCCGCCTCCACCAAAGAAGCCCCAGAAAAAACCCGGGCCCACTCCCCGGGCTACCCGCCCAGAGGAAAAGACTAAAAAACCTCTCGTTAAAAAACCTCAGGTAAAGATTAAGAAACGTTTTGACCGTTTCCGGTTGGAGTTTTACGCCTGCGTGATTCTTACGTTTCCCCTGTTTGTGCTTCCGATGACCTGGTATGCCAAGGGCACAATCCTTGCCGTCATCGCGGCAATGGTGAGCGATACGGTCTGGAATTCTCCTGTGACGATGCATTTGTCGCGCGGCCGCAAGTGGCGCAGGTGGATAGCGGCGATTGCGGTCCTGGCCGTGGTGGCGTGGGTTTCCGTTCGCATGCAGTACCGGGAGGACACGAAACAGCGGTTGCGTGAACCGGTGGCGCAGATTCTTGCGCAAGGAGCGAAGATGCAAGGCGCTTGTCTCTCTGACAATTGGGCGGACGCGGAAGCTGCCGCAACTACCTGGGGCGGAGAAACAGAGAAATGGCTTACAGAGAATGTAGGCAGTGCCGAAGCAAGCAGATTCAGCAATCCAACCGGACAAATACTGCCGGGCAGCCGCTACAACCCGGTCCAGCAGAGATGCTGGTCGTATGTCAGCCTTAGAATGATTGTACTAAAAGACATCGCGAACGAGATGGAGCGCCAATGATTAACGGCGAGTGTGGCGTCCAGCCAGAGACGCGTGACACAGGTCACAGACTTAAGACAATGAAAGTGCTGGAATTTTGCGGAATACCCTTCGCTGCGCAATGAATCGCTTATCCAAGAGCACACTTGCGAAACGTCGGGGGGAGGAAAAACATGAAACGCATCGGTTTCTTGACAGTGATCCTTTTGGTAAGTTGCGGTCTTGCGGCATGGCCGCAAGAACAGCCCGCGGGGACAACGCAAGAGAAAACAATTAAGAAAGTTCCGATCAAACAGACAGCGGCATACTCAGGTGAAGAGATGTACGGGGAATACTGCGCCGTTTGCCATGGAAAAGCAGGAAAGGGAGACGGCCCGGCAGCTTCTGCATTGAAGACGGCGCCCACAGACTTGAGCACGCTGGCCAAACGCAACGACGGGAAATTTCCCGCTGAGCACGTGGCTGCTATTTTAAAGTTCGGCACGGCAACGCCGGCGCACGGCACAGCGGACATGCCCATCTGGGGCGGCCTATTAAAATCGCTCAGTGGCAAGACGGCCAGCGATGGCGCCGTACAGCTACGAATTTCCAATTTGACGAATTACGTCGAATCCCTGCAGACGAAATGAACCGTATAGACTCCTCACCAAGAAATTGCCGGCGCGAAAGCACAGCGTTACACAAGCGGCCCGGGGTTGACAGCGTAAAGCGCCAAGTGTAGTGTGCGCTGCATTCCCCTTCCCCCATCCTCTAAAACGAAGGTAAGAAGAAAAAAGGAGAGAGTTATGTACAAGAAAGCTGTTTGGGCCGTGGCGGTGGCCGCGTGCCTGGTGCTTGTGGCGCCCGTTGCGGTCCGCGCGCAGGGAGATTACCTGGACGAAGTGATCGTCAAGGTGAAGACCGACAAAGTTGCGGAGTTCAATGCAGTGGTGAAGAAAATAGCCGACGCGAACCGGCGATTTAACGGCGACCAGTGGATCGGCATGGAATCGATGTACGGCGAAGGCGGCGTTTATGCCTTCGTGAGCACGCGCAAGGACTACGCGGACATTGATAAGGGCAACGACGCCTTCACTGCGGCGCTGGAAAAGGCGTACGGGAAAGAAGGCGCGGCAAAATTACTGCGCGATGAGGAGAGCTGCCTGGAGAGTTCGCGAGCGGAATTGCGCCGCCGCCGGTGGGACCTGAGCCGCAAAGCGCCGACGGATGCAGCCGCCTACGTGAAATTGGTGGGCGAAACGCGAGTGCTGCGCACCATTGCTGTGCGCGTGCGCTCCGGCCACATCCTCGATTTCGAGGCGCAGGTGAAGGAAAACAAGGCGGCGGGCGAGAAAAATCCCGATGCGCAGCCTCAGTTCGTTTCCCAGGTGATCGAGGGAACTCGAGGCACCACGTTCTACGTCTCGACCTTGCGCAGTTCGCTGGGCGGCTTCGATAAGAACCCCACGATGCGCGAAATCCTGGGCGATGAAGGCTACCAGAAATTCTTGAAGGCGAGCGCGGATTTCGTGTCGGGCACGGAGTCGACAATCTTCCACTTCTCGGCGGAGCTGAGCAGTCCGCCGGAAGAGATCGCCAAAGTGGCGCCGGATTTCTGGAATCCGAAGGCGGCCATGCCTTCCGCCAAGCCTAAAGCCGCAGCCGGCAAAACAGCCGAGGCCAAGCCGGCCGCGGAAAAACCGAAGCCGTAACGCGCAGAGTGAGACTCGCGTGGCGCTGCCTGGCTCGTACAAAAGATACGAGCGGGCGGCGCGCCTCGATTCAAACTAGCTTGTGAGTTCGCGGACGGCGGCGGCGAAAATTGTGGTGTGTAGGTCGATGTCGGCTTCAGTGGTGGGGGGGCACATCAGCGCCATGTTGTGAAACGGCGTGAGCAAGACGCCGCGATTGAGCGCGTAGAGATGCAGGAAGCGCTCGAGCTCGAAATCAGCGGCAGCGGCGGATTCTGCGCCGTTGCGCGGAGGTTTTTGGCAGAAAGTGTATTCGGCGCGGCAGCCGAGCTGCGTGACGTTCCACGGGAGCGCGGCGGCGCGAATGTTTTCCGCGACGCCGTCGTTGAAGCGCTTCGCCAGCGGAATCATGTGCGCGAACGCTGCCGGAGTGAGAACGTGTTTGAGCGTGGCGTGCATGGCGGTAAGCGAGAGCGCGTTGCCGGCGAGCGTGCCGCCGATGCCGCCGACGTCACAATCTTCGAGCTGGATGTGCGCGGAGATGCGCTGAGCAACTTCTTCGGTGCAGCCGTAGGTCGCGCCGGGAATTCCGCTGCCGATCGGTTTTCCAAAAACAAGTAAATCGGGATTGAGGTTCCATTCGCGCGTGCAGCCACCGGGGCCGGCGCAGATGGTGTGCGTTTCGTCGGCGATAAACAGCGTGCCGTATCGCCGCGTGAGCTCGCGTGCGGATTTCCAGTAACCATTGTCGGGGAGAATGATGCCGACGTTGGTCATGGCGGGCTCAGCGAGTATGCATGCGACGTCGTGATGCTTGAGGGCTTCTTCGAGTGCGGCGAGATCGTTGAACTCAACGACGCGCGTGGTTTCGGCGGGATTAACGGGCGGGCCGATATTTCCGCGGCGCGGGCCGACGACGCCGTCGTGGAGTGAGGCGAAGGATTCGTCCACGGTGCCGTGGTAACAGTAATGATAGACGAGGATTTTGGGGCGTTGCGTGATTTCCCGGGCGATTCGAATGGCGAAGCGATTGGCGTCGGTGGCGGTGAGCGCGAATTGCCAGTACGGAAGACCGAAGCGGCGTTTGAGCTCTTCGCCGACCCACAGTGAGTCCTCCGTAGGGAGCATTAGCGTGATGCCTTCACGGACACGGCGAGCGACGGCTTCGGCGACGATTGGCGGCGAGTGGCCGGTCATGGCGCCGGTGTCGCCGAGGCAGAGGTCGACGTAGTCGCGGCCGTCGACGTCGGTAAAATGCGCGCCGTGGGCGGTTTTTACGAAAACGGGAAATGCGCCGGCCCATTTTTTCATCCAGTTCATGGGAACGCCGCCGAGGAGAGAATTTTGGGCGCGCGCGTAGAGTTCAGCGGAACGGGGATGCTCGGCGATGAAGCGCTTTTCTTCGCGCTGGTGGAGGGTGTGGAGCTTAGTGCGGTCGATGGTAGTCATGATGTGCACCTTGGCAACGCGACAGAGAGCGCCTGCCTCCCCGCAAAGAGCGGGGCCGGCGTCAGGCGGCCGCTAGAACGATCGGGCAAGGCTGGCCCCTGTAGCCAGATGCGTTGCGTCTCAGTTGTCAAAGCGGGAGCAGGGCTCCCGCACTCCAAAAATCAGCGGAGGGCGTGGATTATTTCGCGGGCGGCGTTTGCGCCGGAGGCTCCGGTGAGGCCGTTGCCGGGATGCGTGCCGGAGCCGCAGAGATAGAGGCCGCGAATCGGCGTTTTGTAGCGCGCCCAATCGAGAACGGGCCGCATGGTGAAAAGCTGATCGAGCGCAAGTTCGGCGTGGAAAATGTGGCCGCCGGTGAAGCCGTAGATGGTTTCCAGATCCTGCGGCGTGATGATTTGAATGGCTTCGATTAGGCTGGGAAGATTCGGAGCGTATGCGGCAAGCGTTTTGATGACGGTGTCACCGAGTTCATGGCGGCGCGCATCCCAGTTGCCGTTCTTTAATTTGAAAGGCGCGAACTGAACGTAAGCGGAGAGGACGTGCTTGCCTTCGGGCGCAAGCGAGGAATCGAGGAGCGTGGGAATGGTGACGTCGAGATACGGCGCGGCGGAAAATTCGCCGTATTTCGAAGCGTCGAAGGCGCGCTCGAGGTAGTCAATTTCGTGGCCGATGTGGATGCGGCCGGAGAGAGCTTTGAGATAAATGTCGCTGTCGGCGAGCGCGGAAAAAGCGGGCAGGCCGCCGAGAGCGATGTTCACCTTGGCGACATTGCCGGAAGCGCGGACGTTTCGAATGCGCATGGCGAAAGTCGGATCGAGCAACGTGGGATCGAGCAATTTGAAAAAAGTGCGCTTGGGGTCGACGCCGGAAACTACGGCATCGATGGCGATTTCTTCGCCGTCGGCGAGGACGATTCCGGAGACGGCGCCGTCTTTGATTCGAATGTGCTGAACTTCGGCGTTTGTTCGAATTTCGGCGCCAGCTTGTTTGGCAGATTCGGCGAGAGCGTGGGTGAACGCGCCGAGGCCGCCGCGGGGAAATGAAGCGGAGCCTACAGGATGTGGGTCGGCGGCGGCGCGCAGGAGCAGAACCGCGGTGGAACCGGCAGACCACGGGCCGAAAGCAGTGCCGAAAATTCCGCGGGCGGCGACGACGGCGCGGATGAGCTCGGTTTCAAAAAATTCGGCGACGAAATCCGCCGCGGCCATGGGGCCCCAGCGCATGAAATCGAAAATGCCACGTTTGCCGAGACTGCGGATGCCGCGGCCAGTCTTGAACAGATTCCAGAGATCTTCGGGCGTGGGCTTGTCAATCGCGGGAGGAGTGATGGAAAGAAGCTGGTTGAAAACCCCGGCGACTTCTTCGAGGACTTCGGCGAATTTTGTGTATTTCACCGCGTCTTTTGGAGAAAGTCGGGCGATGCCGCCGGCGGTCTTGACGTGATCGTTGTAGAAGAGCAGGGCTTCGCCGTCAGGCCTGGGAGCAAAAACCCGGGGATCTGGATGAAGGATTTGGCAATCGAATTTATCGACTTGCAAGTCACGAGCGACATCAGCGCGGAGAGGGCCGAGGGTGTGCGCGAGAGTGGAGGCATGGAAGCCGGGATGGAATTCTTCGGTGACGGCACCACCGCCGACAAATTCGCGGCGTTCGAGAACGAGCGGCTTGAAGCCACCCTTGGCCAAATAGAATGCAGTGATGAGCGCGTTGTGCCCGCCGCCGATAAGAACTACGCGCTGTCCGATGGGCATGATCAGCTGGCCGCCTTGGCGCGCGCGCCGGACGACTTTGTCACGTGCGCCCGCGAAGCGAGCGACCATTGCTTAAGGATGACTTGGCTGGCGATGCGGCCGTTGGCGCCCATGATGCCGCCTCCGGGATGAGTGGCGGAGCCGCACATATAAAGATGGTCGATGGGGGTGCGGTAGTAGGCCCATCCGGGGACGGGGCGCAGGAAGAAAAGCTGCTCGAGAGAGAGCTCGCCCTGGAAGATGTTGCCCTGGGTGAGGCCGAATTCGCGTTCAAGATCGAGTGGAGTGAGGACCTGACGGCCGATGATGATTTTTTTGATGTTGGGAGCGTGCTCGGCGATGGTGTTGATGACGTTGTCGCCGAAGGCTTCGCGCTGATCGTCCCAGTTCCCTTGGGCGAGTTTGTAAGGCGCGTACTGGACGAAACAAGACAGCACATGCTTGCCGGGAGGGGCGACGCTGGGATCGGTAAGGCTGGGAATGACCATATCAATGTAGGGACGGCGTGAGTAGTGGCCGTATTTGGCGTCGTCGTAGGCGCGCTCCATGTAGTCCATGCTGGGAGAGATGGAGATGGCGCCGCGAAGATGCGCGCCGGGGCCGGGGAGGCATTTGAAATTTGGGAGCGCGTCGAGCGCGAGATTGACTTTGCCGGAAGAGCCGCGGAATTTATAACGGCGGACGCCTTCGAGGAAACCGGCGGGGAGTTCGCTGGGCTCGAGGAATTTTTCGAACGTGAGATGCGGGTCAACGCTGGAAGAGACGACGTTCGCGGAGATTTCCTCGCCGGATTGGAGAACGACGCCGGCGGAGCGGCCGTTTTTGACGAGAATTTTTCCTACAGGAGCTTTGGTGCGAATTTCGGCGCCGGCTTCGCGCGCGGCGGAAGCGATGGCGTTGGAGATGGCTCCTGTGCCGCCACGGCTGAAGCCCCAGGAACGGAACGCGCCGTCAATTTCGCCCATGTAGTGGTGCAGGAGAACGTAGGCGGTGCCGGGCGAACGAATCCCGAGAAACGTGCCGATGATGCCGGAAGCGGACATGGTGGATTTCAGGACGTCGGTTTCGAACCATTGGTCGAGGAAATCGGCGGCGCTCATGGTCATGAGCTGGACGAGGGTGTAACGCTCGTCGGAAGAGAGCGAACGGAAACGCTGCAAGAGGAAGTGGAGCTGTTTCAGGTCTTTCGGATTCAGCGTGGTGGGATCGGGCGGGACCATCGAGAGGAGCGGCTTCACGAAGCGGCACATGGGGGTCATCATTTTGGAAAATTCGTCGTAGGCTTCGGCGTCCACGCGGGAGTGGCGGCGAATTTCGCGAATGGATTTGGCGTGATCGTTCATGCGCCAGAGATAGTCGCCCGATAGCATGGGAGAGAACGTGCCGTCGAGAGGGAGAATTTCGAGGCCGTGGCGCGGGAGATCGAGTTCGCGGATGATTTCCGGACGCAAAAGCGAGACGACATAGGAGCATACAGAAAAGAGAAAACCGGGGAAAATTTCCTCGGTGACGGCGGCGCCGCCGAGAACGTGGCGGCGTTCTAGGACGACGACCTTCTTCCCCGCTTTGGCGAGGTAAGCGGCGTTGACGAGACCGTTGTGGCCGCCGCCGATGACGATGACGTCGTAGTGCTGCGACATTCGCTGTGACTCCGGAAAAGAAAAAGAGACGCAGGAAACAAAGAATGGACATTCTACTGGCAGCGGCGGCGACGCACAAGCCTGCGGGATTGATGATCGTGGGTCAACTGGCGCCTGAATTCGTTCGGATGTGCAATCCTGCCTTAGTTCTCGAATGGCCCTTCAACTTTTTGGCGACAGTGGTCAGATACTCTCCCGAGCGGTGAGGTCCTTTTTGATAGAAGGTTTTTCAAAACCAAGGAGTTTTGAATGCATAAAGACTGCAACGAAACGCACGCCTGAAAACATTGGTGCGCCCTTGTTTACCGCGGATTAGAAGAGAGAAGGGAGCGGCTCCGACGATGCCGGAGCCACTCCCAAAATGCCGGTGGTTGAGCGTGGAGCTGAAAGCTATGGCTTGGCTTTCTTGTCGTCGGTTGCCGGCTTGGGCGCGGCAGCGGGCATGGCGGCCGCCGCGGGCTTCCAGAAATCGGGGTTGCTCTTGATCCAGTCGTCGGCGACGTAGCTCATCCGCGGGTTGAAGGCGAAGAGATTGTGCAGGGACGATTCGATGGTGACAGCAACGAGCTCATCCAGCTTCTTCATCCCGTCTTCTCCCATGGCCGCCTGAAACTGCTTGCTGTCCAGGAACCCGCGGTCGATTTCGGAAAGAGATTTGCGGGCGGTCAGGACAAGGTAGGTTCCACCCTCGCCACCGTAGAATTGCGCGAAGACGCCCCAGTGAGCTTCGGGCACGGCCTTTTCATAGGCACCCTTCACCATTTTGACCAGGTCGTTCCAATCCTTGTTGTGGCCGGGACGAACACGATAGGCGGAGAGGTCCAGATAACGCATCTCCGACAAGTCCGGCCTGGGCCGCAAGCTCAATTCCTCGTTGTATACGAAGACGCCCTGATCGATGGAATCTAGCAATTCGCCATCGGCCATGCCGGCGCGGTCAAGTGACGCGGAAAGAGCAGCGTTCTTTGCGGTGGCTTGATTATCTTTTTCCCAGGCTTCGAAGGATTCATACTGGGTAAGAAACAGCGCGCGCTGCTTGCCCGACAGCGAGGTCATTCCTATGTAATGTGTGGGCCACTTGGCGCGGGTCATGGCTTGGATGAAAGCGCTTTCTGCTTTGTCATGCACCATGCCCGCCTTGCCGGGCTTGGTATATTCACGCGTGATGGCCAACACCTTGGGGATGGCTGAGGTTCCCTGAGGCTTATCCTGCGCCGCAACGATGCAGCCACAGCTAATCCCCAGCGACACTGACAACAGAGTTCTGCTGAATTTATTCATGGATGCAAACCTCCTGATTTGCGAATGGGACCTGATTTGGAAGAGACCTAAGAGACCGGCGATGGACAATACTATGATCCTGGCGGAGGCTATCCGAGGCCAGGCATGATGTCAAGCGCCACCGGCGGCTACACCGAGAATCGCGCTTCCCGGAAACTTACCGACTACTCGAATGGGCATTGCGGGAGATACCTTGCGGGGGCGGCGAGTTCGCACCTATAATCCGGTGTCATTGCTGCGCTGCGTGCAAGGAAGAATAGGGGAAAAATCGTGCCCGTCGGAACGGCGTTTCACGAAAGAACACTGACGCTGTGCGAGAGCCTGAGTTATCGCGAGTGGTCGGGCTATTACGCGGTGAGCGTGTACGAGATGCACCACGAGCACGAGTACAACGCGATCCGGAATTCGGCGGCGCTGATCGACATTTCGCCACTCTTCAAATACCACGTGACGGGACGCGATGCGACGAGGTTCGTGAACCGGGTGATTTCGCGCGACATCAACAAGGTGGCGGTGGACCAGGTGATTTACTGCTGCTGGTGCGACCCGGAAGGAAAAGTGATCGACGACGGAACGATTACGCGGCTGGGCGAAAATGAATATCGCTGGACGGCGGCGGACGCGAGCTTGCGATGGTTCCAGCAAAATGCGCTGGGGCTGGAAGTGAACATCGAAGATATTTCCGAGCAGACCGCGGCGCTGGCGCTGCAAGGGCCGACATCGGGAAAACTGTTGCATGCGGTGGCGGAAGCTAACGTCGCCAACCTGAAATATTTTCGAGTGACGCATGGAACGATCGCAGGCGTGCCGGTGGATATTTCGCGGACGGGATATACGGGCGACCTGGGATTCGAGATTTGGATGCCGTGGAAGGACGCGGTGAAGGTCTGGGACGAGCTGACGAAAAAAGGCAAAGCGTTCGATATTCATCCGGCGGGAATGATCGCGCTGGACATTGCGCGGATCGAGGCCGGGTTGATTTTGATCGAGGTGGATTATATTTCGAGCAAGAAGGCGCTGATTGACGCGCAAAAATATTCGCCGGCGGAGATTGGACTGGGAAAACTTGTGGATTTGAAAAAAGAGAGTTTTGTGGGGCGCGAGGCGCTGGCAGCGGAAGCGAAGAAGGGTGCGGAACGCGCGCTGGTAGGGCTGGAGATCAATTGGAACGAAGTCGAGGCGCTGTACGAGAAGATCGGGATGGCGCCGCAAGTACCGGGGATGGCGTCACGAGTCGCGGTTCCGGTGTACCGCGCCGGGAAGTTTTTGGGAAAGGCGACGTCGACGACGTGGTCGCCGACGCTGAAGAAAATGATCGCGCTGGCGTGCGTGAATCGCGAGAACTCGGCGGTGGGAACGACGCTGCAGATGGAGTTGACGGTGGAAGCGGTACGGCATACGGTGTCGGCGAAAGTGGCGGCGCTTCCCTTCTTTAATCCCGCGCGGAAAATGGCGGTTCCAATCATCTAGCAACTTGGCAGACTAAAATCTTCACTTCAATTCGCGGCTGCGAATTTCTCTGCTGCAGCCAGCAATCCATCAAGGTCATTTCGATCGAGGAGCTTGCCGCGGAGGATGACGGCGCGAATTTTCTGCGTGTTGTGGATGTTGTCGAGCGGATTGGCGTCGAGGAGGAGGAGATCGGCGAACTTGCCTTGCTCGATGGTGCCCTGTGTTTGGAGTTTGCCGAGAAATTCGGCGGGATTTTTTGTGGCGGCCTGGAGAGCTTGCATCGGAGTGAGGCCGGATTGAACGAGGAGGGCGAGCTCTTCGTGGAGGCCGGAGCCGGGAAAGACGAACGGCGCGGTCGTGTCGGTCCCTGCCATCAGGTGCACTCCTGCGAGCTGCATCTTGCCTACGACGTGCATGGATTTCCCCATCAGGGCCGCGCGTAAGTCGAATTCCCGCGGAGTTGCGGACTTCATCTGGGCCTGATGGGTTTTTTGCCAGGTTTCGAGGAGTTGGTGCGGGACATACTTGCGGCGAGGGTCGTTCGCCGGATCGTTTTCCGGAGTGGGGAACGCGTTGTTGCGCAAGAGAATGAGCGTGGGCACTTGCCAGGTCTGATTTCGAACGATTTTGGCGATGAGTTCATCGGCTGCCTCTTCTGAATAGTGGGTAAGCAGTTCGCGCTGCCAAGCGAGCTGGCGAGCGTGGGATTGAGCGCGCGATTCTTTTTTGGGGGTGATGAGAAATTGTTCGCGCATGAGGCGGGGTTCGTCTTTGGAGCAAGCGCGGAGGACGCCCGTCAGGTGCTCGATGCTTTTCTGCCCGGCCTCGGAAGCTTCGGCGGCAGTGACGCGGTCGGGAACGTGGCCGACGAAGGTGATGTGCTCGCGGCGGCAGGTGGTAGCGATGGCGAAGTAGGCGTCGCGGCTGAGGATGGATTGCACTTTGATGAAATCGACGCCGCGTTGGATCAGCGTGTGAACATCTTCGGATGCTTCGACCGCATTGGTAACGACGAAAGATGGCTGGAAGGATGGCGGGCTGCCGTCGAGATAGGGTCCGGGGAAAGAAATTTGAGGGCCGAGGCGCTTGCCCTGTTCGATGTCCTTTCGGAGGGGGAAGAGAGATTCGAGGTAGCCGCCCATGTCGCGGACGGTGGTGATTCCGTTGGCGAGGAGAAGTGGAATGATGAATTCGCGGCTGCCGCTGGGCTCGCGCGCGCCGGTGAGGTGAACGTGCATGTCGGCAAGACCGGGAATGAGGAATTTTCCGGAGGCGTCGAGGATTTGCGCGTTCGGCGGGATGCTGATGGTTTTCGATGAAGCAATCGCCGCGATGCGCTGATCGGCGATCAGCAAGGTCATATCGGGTCGCGGCGGGGCGCCCGTGGCGGCGACGACGGTGACGTGGGTGATGGCGAGGACAGGCTTGGTTGGTTTCGAACACGAGGAGAGCAGAATGATTGCGCTGAGAAGAAAAGGCGCCCCCGAAAGTCCGGGGCCGCTACAACAGCGTAGGAATGACCGAGTCATTGGGTGAGGCGGTTGTATTTTTTGAGGACGGCGCGGAGCTGGTCGTGGGGGATGGCGCGGACGTGGTGATTGTCGGCGCCGGTCATGGATTCGGCGGCGATCATGGCGTTGATGACGGCTTCTTCGGTGGCTTGCACGGTGGCGGCGAAGAGGGGTTCGATCATTTCGTTGGGCAACATTTTCAGATCGACGACGCGGTCCTGCGCGTAGCCGCCGGGATTGGCGGTCGAGAAAGCGATGAAGATGTCACCGGAGCCGTTGCCGGAAATGCTGCCGTTGCGGCCGAGACCGAGAGTTACGCGGCGAGCAATGCGCTTCAACTGGTGGGAAACAAGCGGAGCGTTGGTGGCGACGACGACGATGATGGAGCCGCGCTCGGCGAGATCCGACGGCACGAACGCGTAAGGATCTTCGGAGGGAATTTCTCGGCCGACGGGAATCCCGGCAATGCGGAGATTTTCGCGCGTGCCGTAATTGCACTGGACGAGAACGCCGACGACGTAGCCGCCTTCTTTTGCGGAGAGAACGCGAGAGGCGGTGCCGATGCCTCCTTTGTAGCCATTGCAGATCATGCCGGTGCCGCCGCCGACGCTGCCCTCCTGGACGGGGCCGGACTTCGCGGAATCGAGGGCCTGGAAAGCGTGCTCGGGCTTGACGTGGAAGCCGTTGACGTCGTTGAGCCAGCCATCCCAAGTTTCGGCGACAACAGGGAGCGACCACCAGTAGCCGGTGGAATCGGCAGCGCCGTGCGTCACGCGCCATTGAATGACCGCGTCGCGAACGACGCCGACGCTGTGCGTGTTGGTGATCATCACGGGACCTTCGAGGAAGCCGGACTCTTCGACCCAGGTTGTGCCGGTCATTTCACCGTTGCCATTCTCCGAGAACCAGCCGGCGAACACGCCGCTGTTCCCGGAGTCCTTGCCGCGAGGAAGAATTGCGGTGACGCCCGTGCGGACAGGGCCTTTGCCGACTTGAAGTTTTCCATCGCCGGAGATCAACGTGGCATGGCCAACGGCGACGCCCGAAACGTCGGTGATGGCGTTGAGCGGACCGGGCGTGCCGTCAAAAGGGATTCCGAGATCGCGGGCGCGGGGTTTGGCGGCAGGTTTTTCCTGAGCGCCGGCGGCGAAAGCGAACGAATAGAAACAACAGAGAAGGATCATGAATCCGCATGACAGATAGCGCATTTCGTTTCTTCTCCTGAAGAAGAAAACCGCGACAGAAGGCCGAGCGCTGCTCCGATTGGCAAGACCCCTCATACGATACAGAGATTTCCAAGGAGCTCAAGCGGGAAAAACGTTGTTTAGCGCCGAGTGAAGTGCATTGGCGATTAGCTGGCTCTCCTGCTGCGAAATGATGAAGGGAGGCGCGAGGAGGATGTGATCGCCGCGCGAGCCGTCCACACAGCCCTGAGTGGGATAGGTTAAGACTTTTTCCGCGAGAGCGACCTGGCGGATGCGCTCGGCGATGTTTTCTTCTTTGGGAAAAGGCTCGCGAGTGGCTTTGTTTTTGACGAATTCGACGCCGAGGAGAAGGCCGAGGCCGCGAATGTCGCCGACATTTTTATGGGAAGCGATCGGGGCGAGGGCGGTGCGCAGAATTTCGCCGGCGGGTGCGACGCGGGCGAACAAATTGTGCTGCTCGATGTAGTCGAGGACGGCGTTGCCGGCGGCGGTCGCAACCGGGTGCGCTTGATAGGTGAAGCCGTGCTGAAATACGCCGGTGCCGCGTTCGAGAGCGGCGACGACGCGATTCGAAACGAGGACCGCGCCGAGAGGAGCGTAACCGCTGGCAATTCCCTTCCCCGTGAGAATGATGTCCGGCTCGACGCCCCAATGCTCGACGGAGAAAGGCTTTCCGGTGCGGCCCATGCCGGTCATGACTTCGTCGGCGATGAGGAGAATTCCGCGGTTGCGGCAGATTTCGGCGATGCGAGCGGCGTAGCCTTCGGGCGGCGGCGCGGCACCGAGCGTGGCGCCGACGACGGGTTCAAAAATGAAAGCGGCGGCAGTGCCGGAATCTTTGCCGCTGAGATGCAGATCCAAATCGTCGGCGCAGACGAGATGGCATTGCGGAAAAGTCTTGTCGAACGGGCAGTGATAGCAAAAACAGGGTGCGATGTGGCCCCACTCCGGGAGCAGCGGCTGGTACGGAGCGCGGCGCGAGACATTTCCGCTGATGGACATCGCGCCGAGAGTGCTGCCGTGATAGCTCTGGCGGCGTGAGATAACGCGAAAGCGCGAGGGCTGGCCCGATTCGAGATGATACTGGCGGACGAGTTTTATGGCCGTTTCCGAGGCTTCCGAGCCGCCGGAGGTGAAGTAGACGCGGCCGCCGTTGCGAAAATTGGGCGGGGCCAACTGGAGAAGGCGCGCGGCGAGTTTTTCCGCGGGGGCGGAATGAAACTGCGTGGTGTGCGCAAAAGCGACCTGGGAGGATTGCTCCGCCATGGCGCGGCCGATCTCGGGGACGCCGTGACCGATGCTGACGACGGCGGCCTGGCCGGCGGCATCGAGGAAGCGGGTTCCGTCAGAGGAAACGAGCCAGGAGCCTTCGCCGCGAACGACGATGGGGAAAGTCTTACGGAAATTTCGCGGGAATAAGGCGGCGTTGTTCGTCATGCGATCCCGGAGAAAGATTGTAACAGAGTCGTCGGGGATGACAGCGCGCAGGAGTGTCGATTTTGAAAGAAGGCCAGCGCGCACCGCAGGTATGCTCGCGCACGGAACTTGTGCTACGCTGGCGCGGATTTTTCAGGGGAGACTTCGATGAACAGACGGGGTTTGAGGTTCATTTTCGTTGCGCTGTCTATCGTGGTTTTTTGCGCGGCTTCCGTGCGGGCGCAGATGGGGAACAAACCGGTTCGAATCGCGGTGGATATGCGGGACGCGACGAAATACATTTTCCATGCAACGCTGGAATTTCCCGTGAAGGAAGGGGCGCTGACGCTGGTTTATCCGAAATGGATTCCAGGCGACCATGCACCGACAGGGCCGATCCAAGATTTGACGGGATTGAAATTCCGCGCGGGCGGAAGAGAGATTCCCTGGATGCGGGACGATGTGGACATGTACGCGTTTCATTGCAACGTGCCGGCGGGAGCAGAGACTCTGGAGGTGAGTCTTGATTATTTGTCGCCGAACACGGCGCAGTCGGCGTGGGAGAATCCCGCAGCGACTTCGCAGCTTGCGGTGCTGAATTGGTTTTTGGTGATGCTCTATCCGCAAGGGGCGATGAGTGACGACCTGACGTACGAAGCGCGTTTGCGGCTGCCGGCGGGCTGGAAATACGGGACGGCATTGCCGGTTGCGAAGGATTCGGAGGGTGAGATCGAATTTCAGGCGGCTTCACTGACGACATTGATGGATTCGCCGGTGATTGCGGGCGCCTATCTGCGCACGATTGAACTTTCGAAAGGCGAACAGCCCGAGCATCGCATTCACATTGCGGCAGACAGCGCGGCAGCAAACGAGGCGACGCCCGCGCAAGTGCAGCATCTGCGGCAACTGGTTGCGGAGACGGGCGCGCTTTTCGGGGCGCGGCACTACCGGCGCTACGATTTCCTGCTTTCCTTGACGGACAACATGCACACGGACGGCGTGGAGCATCATGAATCGAGCGACAACCGCGTGGGGGAACGCATGCTGCTCGATCCGATGGTGTTCGAAACGGGAATGGATTTGCTGCCGCACGAGTTCTTTCATTCGTGGAACGGCAAATACCGGCGTCCGGAGGGACTGGCGACGCCGGACTACCAGGCGCCGATGAAGGGTGATCTGTTGTGGGTCTACGAAGGACTGACGGAGTATTACGGAACGATGCTGGCGGCACGGAGCGGATTCTGGACGCCGAGTGGTTTGCGGGAGACGCTGGCATCGCAGGCGGCTTTTTTGAACGAGCGGCCCGGGCGCAGCTGGCGGGATTTGCAGGATACGGCGATCGCGGCGCAGCTTTTGTACCCCGCGCGTCAAGGGGGCTCTTCGTGGCGGCGAGGCGTGGATTACTACGAGGAGAGCACGCTGATCTGGCTGGAGGCGGACACGATTCTTCGGGGGAAAACGCAGGGGAAAAAGTCGCTGGACGATTTTTGCAGGAAATTTCATGGGGGACAGAACACACCGCCAAAGTTGGTGCCGTATACGTTTGAAGACGTGCTGGCGGCGATGCAGGAGATCGCGCCGTACGACTGGCGGGCGTTTTTCACGGAACGATTGACCTCGCACGGGCCGGGAGCGCCGCTGGGAGGGCTGGAAAACAGCGGGTGGCGGATCGTTTTCAACGAGGCGATGAACGAACACCAGCGCGCGGAGGAAATCGTGGGACGTGTGACCGACGTGCAATTTTCGCTGGGGATCATCGTGCACGATCCGGGCAGCGAGAACAGCGACGAGGTGAGCGAGGTGATTGCCGGATCGCCGGCGGCACAGGCCGGGATGGCGCCGGGGATGAAGCTTGTCGCCGTGAACGGGCGGCGATGGACGCCTGATATTTTGCGCGAGGCGATCCGGCAGGCGAAGGGCGGAAAGGAACCGATTGAATTGCTCGCTGAGAACGAAGAATATTTTCATAACTATCGCATCGACTACCACGGCGGAGAGCGCTACCCGCACCTGGAGCGGAACGGCAAAGCCGATTTGCTGTCGGAGATTGCGAGGATGAAAGCGCCTGCCGTGCCTTTGGCGAAAGACTAGCCGCAGCGGTATCCCGCATGGTGGGATCCACGTTACAAGCTAAAGAAGAGCTGGCCAACAGCGGACTGGTTCGAACAATCGGACGCTGGAGTCTTGTCGCGCTCATGATGAACACGATGATCGCGGCGAGCATTTTCGGGCTGCCGTCGCTGATCGCGGGGCATCTGGGGAGATACAGCCCGGCGGCGTATCTGATCACAGCGGCGGGGATTGGCGTGGTGGCTGCGTGCCTGGCGGAGGTCGCTTCCCAATTTCGAGAGGCCGGCGGGCCATATCTCTATGCGCGGGTTGCGTTCGGACAATTTGCCGCGATTCAGATCGGCTGGCTTACGTGGCTCACGCGAACCGCTTCCGCCGCGGCGGTGACAAATCTTTTCATCACTTATTTGGGTGAGTTTGTGCCGCAGGTCAGCGCCCCCGCAGTGCGGGCGGCGGTTATGATCACACTGATCGGATTCCTTGCAGTGGTGAACTACCGCGGGGTGCGCGGGGGTAATTGGCTGAGCAATTTCTTCACTGTCACCAAGTTGGGAGTCATATTGTTTTTCGCCCTAGGGGGGTTGACGGCGCTGCTGCTGCATCCGGGCATCCGCGTGAATCCAGCGCCGTTTACGCCGACAAGGGCGGACTGGGTCGAGGCGATCCTCCTCATGATTTATGCGTACGGCGGATTCGAGGCGGCATTTTTTGCGGCGGGAGAGGCGAAAAATCCGCGCAAGGATGGACCGATTGCGCTTTTCATCGCCATCGGGACGGCGACGCTGCTGTACGTTGCCGTGCAGTACGTGGTCATGCACATTCTTCCGGACGCGGCGTCTTCTACCAGAACGGCGGTGGACACGGCGCAGAGATTTCTCGGGCCTGCGTGGGTGTCGATTGTGACGCTTGGAATCCTGGTGTCCATGTATGGGTACCTGAGCGCGAACATGCTGCACACGCCGCGGCTGACGTTTGCGATGGGGCAGCGTGGAGATTTTCCTGCCTTTTTTGGGGCGATTCATCCGAGGTTCCGGACGCCGCACGTGTCCATCATGATTTTTGCGGCGCTAGTCCTGCTGTTTTCCATCGGAGCGGATTTCCGCTGGAATGCGATCCTCGGGGCAGTGTCGCGGTTGTTTATTTATGGGTGTGTCGCGTTGGCTTTGCCGGCGTTGCGCAAGAAACAACCGAACGTGGACGCTTTTCGTTTGCCTGGTGGAATGGTTTTTACGGTGCTTGCGATTCTCTTCACGGGAATTTTGGTGACGCAGATGCATTTTCGGGAGATTGTCGTTGTGGGGATTACGATGCTGCTTGCTCTGCTGACGTGGATTTGGGCAAGACGAGGGAGGAGCTTGGCGGCTTGAAGGAGAAAAGAGTTGAAACAACTAGACTTCCTTAGGCCTTCGGTGGTGGGTCAGCCTGAATCCTGAACTTTCTTATTCGGACCTTTTCTTGCTGACGGATTGTGTGAGTGAGTCTATTGTGATTGTTAGGGCCATAATGGCAAATCCTAATTCTGATGAAATGAAGCCCGACCTCGTCACGATTCGCACTTTCATCCACGAATTTGAGGCGATCGTTGCGAAGTCAGCCCTGGAAGCAGCGGGTATCAATTGCATGATAACTGCCGATGATTGCGCAGGCCTACAGCCATCCTTATCTATGGCGCAAGGGATCAGGCTAGTTGTCAGATCTGATGATGCCGATCAAGCCGAAGAAGTCTTGACCAACGCAGCTCGAAATTCAAACTGACCCGCTGCTAAGCTTTCCGACAACTTGGAAACGGCTTGGAAACGTGACATCATCCACGATTCGATAAAGCCATAAGCAAAAGATTCGTTGCGAGAAGGAGAGGAATCCATGAAGCGGGCGAGGCTGAAAAGCGGTTTTGTGTGCGCGTTGCTGCTGTGCTGGTGCGTGGGCGGGCGCGCGCAAGAAGCGGCGAAGCATGCGATCACTTTTGACGATTTGATTCGAATGCACCGGATTTCGGATGCACAAGTGTCGCCGGACGGCAAGTGGGTGGCGTATACGGTGGCGACGCCGGACATGGAAGCGAACCGCAACGCGAGCAACCTGTGGATGGTAACGACTTCCGGCGGCGAGGCGCTGCAGCTCACGCAGAGCGGCCACGACACATCGCCGGTGTGGTCGCCCGACGGGAAGACGATTGCGTTTCTTTCCTCGCGGAGCGGAACTTCGCAAGTTTATCTACTGTCGATGGACGGAGGCGAGGCGAAGGAATTCACGCATCTTTCGACCGGGGCGGATTTTGTGAAATGGTCGCCGGACGGGAAGACGATTGCGTTTACTTCTTCGGTTTATCCGGACTGCAAGGACGACGCGTGCAACAGCGCTAGAGATGCGGAGAAGGAGAAGAACAAGGTCAAGGCGCATGTCTACGAGCGGCTATTGTTCCGGCACTGGACGCACTGGTTTGAAGGCAAGCGCGGTCATTTGTTCGTTGTGCCGGCGGATGAGAGCGCGGCGCCGCGGGATCTGACGGCGGGAGCAAATTACGACGTGCCGCCGGATGAGCGGAGCGGCCCGGGGGACATTAATTTCTCTCCGGACGGGAAAGAGCTGTGCTTCACCGCGGTGACCGACAAGGTCGAGGCGATCAGCACGAATGGAGATTTATTTATCGTGCCGGTGGGCGGAGGAGAGGCGAAGCGGATTACGACGAATCCCGGATTCGACGGGAATCCGGTGTATTCGCCGGATGGCAAGTACATCGCCTACCACGCGCAACTGACCGCGGAATATGAATCGGACCGCTGGCGCGTGATGCTGTACGACAGGCAAACCGGGAAAAACGAAAATATTTCGGAGGGATTCGACCGCAGCGCGAACGAGCTGGCGTGGTCGGCGGACAGCAAGACGATTTTCTTCACGGCGGAAAACGAAACGCTGCAGCCGGTTTATGCGATGGCGGCGCGGGCAGGCGCGGAACCGAAGAAAGTGATCGCGGAGGGATTCAACACCGGCATTTCGCTGAGCAGCGACGGGAAAACGCTGGTGTTCGAACGCACGAGCCTGACGATGCCGATGGAAGTTATTGCGGCGGCGAGCGACGGCTCCGGCACGCGACAGATTACGCACCAGAACGATGCGATTCTCGCTTCGCTGGAAATGAATGCGGCGGAGACGTTCTGGTTCCCGGGCGCGGGAGGCACGCGCGTACAGGCGATGCTTGTTCGCCCGCCAAAATTCGACGCCAAGAAAAAGTATCCCATGGTGGTGATTTTGCACGGCGGGCCGCAGACGATGTGGTCGAACGAGTGGGGGTATCGCTGGAACCCAGAGGTTTTTTCGGCGCCGGGTTATGTGACGCTGATGATCAACCGGCGCGGGTCAACCGGATATGGGCAGAAGTTCACCGACGAAATCACGAACGACTGGGGCGGCAAGGCTTATGAGGACGTGATGAAGGGCGTCGACTATGCGCTGGGGAAATATCCTTTTCTGGATGGAACGCGCATGGCTGCTGCCGGGGGATCCTACGGCGGCTACATGGCCGACTGGATTGCGACACATACGGGGCGATTCAAAGCAATTGTCAGCCACGCCAGCGTGTACGACAAAGTATCGATGTATGCGACGGAAGAGCTGTGGTTCGAAGAGCACGATATGCAAGGCACGCCGTGGAGCAATCCGGGGAGCTACCAGAAGTGGGCGCCATCGAGCTATGCGGGCGAGCTGGGAAAATTCAAGACGCCGACGCTGGTGATTGCGGGCGAGCGGGATTTCCGCGTGCCCTACACGCAATCGCTGGAGTTTTACACCGCACTGCAGCGGCAGGGTGTGCCGTCGAAGCTGTTGGTGTTTCCGGATGAGGGACACTGGATATTGAAACCGCAGAATAGCCAGTTCTGGTACAAGACAGTTTTGGATTGGCTGGCGACGTATTTGAAATAGGCTTTCGATCAGGCGGCGAGGAGCCGCTGCATCGCGCGGCGCAAAAAGCGGAAGAGATAGAAAAGCAGGAAAGCGGAGAGCACGACGAGCGCGGCGACGATAACGGTGGTCGCTACAGGGTGCGCGGTCGCCATCCAGGTAAGCCATACGGCCAAGAGGTCTTCTCCAAAACTCAGCACCCAATTGCTGAAAGGCTCGGGGCTGGTGTTGACCGCGGCGCGGGCGCTGGCTTTCGTGCCGTGAGAGGTGAGGGCTACGCCACCCGCGAGCAGGGCTGCTCCCCATCGCCACTCCGGCGGAGCGGCGGCAGCGGCAGCGTAAGCAAGCAGAGCGGCGGCGGGCGGGCGGATGAAAGTGTGAACCGCATCCCAAATGGTGTCCACGTAGGGCACTTTGTCGGCGAAGAATTCGAGAAGGTAGAGCGCGGCTGCGATCCCGAGGACCCAGGGATGCGCGAGAATTTCGAGCGACGATGGAAGATGGATTACGCCGTAACGCTGGAGAAGGCCGAGCGTCGCAACGGTGGCGTAGAGATTCAGGCCGGAGGAAAAGCCAGCGCCGAGAACGAGACTGAGAGTTTCGACCGGGTTCATGGATTTATTTTAGCAGGAAGCCGAAGCGCTCCTGTCGAGCAAAGTGCGGTTTGCGGCCAGTGCAGGAGCCGGCAGGGCACGAGAGGCGGCAAAGAATCGCCGCTGGCGCTAAGAAAGTTGAGGAGACTTGTGATAGTAATGAGGCCGGGGTGATTCGGTCAGCATGGGACAAGAAATGACGCCGGCGGGATCTCGTTCGGAGCGGGGGTACTACAACGCCGCTGAGGATCTGATTGAGCGTAACCTGAAAGCGGGGCGCGAGAAAAAGATTGCGTACATCGATGAAGCGGGAAGTTACTGCTATTCCGAACTTGCGGAGCGCGTGGACAAGTGTGCGAATGTGATACTGAGGGAAGGGATACGACCGGGGGACCGCATTATCGTTTGTTTGCTCGATACGATCGACTTCCCCGCTTGCTTTCTGGGCGCGATCAAGGCGGGGATTGTGCCGATCCCGATCAATACGCTCTTTCAGGCGGCCGACTACGTATACATTTTTCGCGACAGCGAGCCAAAAGCGATGGTGGTTTCGGAATCTTTGCTTCCGCGCATCGTGGAGGCAATCCGAATTTGCGACTGGCGCGGACGGATCATCGTCTCCGGCAGAAATCCATCTGAATATCCTGTGCTTTCCGATTTGATGGAGAAGGTCAGCGGTGCGGCCCAGACTGCATCAACCCGCGCGGATGACACCTGCTTCCTGCTTTATTCTTCAGGCTCGACGGGAGAACCGAAAGGCGCGGTGCACCGGCAGAGCAGCCTGGCGCGCACGGCGGAATTGTTTGGGCGAGGAGTATTGGGAGTAGAGGAAAACGACGTTGTCTATTCGGCGGCGAAATTGTTTTTTGCGTACGGGTTGGGCAATGCGTTGTCATTTCCGCTGGCGGCAGGCGCCACAGCGATATTGTATTCGGGGCGGGCGCATCCGAAGGCTGTCTCCGAGATTCTGCGAAAATACAAGCCGACGATATTTTGCGGGGTGCCGACGCTTTTCAGCTCCTTGCTGGTGTGCGAGGAGTTTCCCGTTCGCGAAGAGTTGAACCTGAGGCTCTGCACTTCGGCGGGAGAAGCGCTGCCCGGGGAGATTGGGCGTTCGTGGACAGCGCGCACGGGAGTGGAAATCGTCGATGGAATCGGATCCACGGAGATGCTGCACATTTTTATTTCGAACCGTCCGTGCTCATGCCGCTACGGGACAACCGGCAAACCGGTGCCGGGATACAAGGTGCGGATCGTCGACGAGAGCGGCCGAGACGTGGAGCCGGGTGAGATGGGCGACTTGCATGTGGCGGGGCCGAGTGCGGCGGCGTGCTACTGGAACAAGCCGGAAAAGACGAAGAACACGTTTCTAGGTGAGTGGGTGAAGACCGGAGACCGCTTCCGGCAAGACACGAATGGAGATTACGTGTACTGCGGGCGTTCCGACGAAATGCTGAAGGTGAGCGGGCTGTGGGTTTCGCCGATGGAGGTGGAGTCCGCGCTAATTTCGCATGAAGCGGTGCTGGAGGCTGCGGTGGTTGGCGCATTGGACGAAAATGAGCTGGTGAAACCGAAGGCATTTGTTGTGGTGAAGCCGGGAGTGGCGCAAGGCACTGCTCTCGCCGGAGAGCTGAAGGATTTCGTGAAGAGCCGATTGGCACCGTACAAGTATCCGCGGTGGATTGAATTTGTGGAGGAATTGCCGAAGACAGCTACGGGCAAGATCCGGCGCAACGTGCTTCGGGCGTCGGCTGAAGGAAAGAGCAGAAGCTCCAGGGGAGCTTAGTTTGCCGAAGCCGCACGCGCACAGAGATTTTGTTACCGTGGATGGAAAGCGGCTAGAAACGCTGCGCTACCCGCCGAGTGGAAAAAAAGCGACGATCGTGATGCTGCACGAGGGACTTGGGTCGGTCTCCATGTGGAAAGATTTTCCCGAACGGATTGCGGAAGCGACAGGCTGCGGTGTGCTGGCGTATTCGCGCTACGGGCACGGGAAATCCGAACGGCTGGCGAAGAAGCGCGGGGTGGATTTCATGCACCATGAGGCGCGGGTGGTTTTGCCGGAGTTGCTCGAACGATGCGAGATTCAAGCGCCCATTCTGCTGGGCCATAGCGACGGCGGCTCCGTTTGCATCCTTCATGCGGCGATGGCAGCGCGAAAACCCAGGGCGTTGGTGCTCGAGGCGCCTCACGTTTTTGTTGAAGATTTGTCGGTGAGCAGCATTGCGAAAATACGCGCGGTGTACCAGACGACGGACTTGCCGAAGAAGCTGGCGCGCTATCACGATCACGTGGATGAGACATTTTGGGGCTGGAATGACATCTGGCTCGACCCGCATTTTCGTTCCTGGAATATCGAGGAGTTCTTGAATGACATTACGTGTCCGGTTTTGGTGATTCAAGGGGAGGACGATGAGTACGGCACGCTTGAGCAGGTGGAAGCGATCAAGTCGCGCGTGCCTGGAACCGAGACACTTGTTCTGCCGGAGTGCGGGCATTCGCCGCACCGGGATCAGCCGGAAAAGACGCTCGCGGCGATAACGAAATTCGTGCAGCGCGTGGCCGCGGCCAAGAATGCAGTCTAGCAGCATTCCAAAGAGAACCGGCGGCCACGCTGAGCGCGGACAGAAATGAACGACGATTCCAATTTTGTTTCAGCTCCATGATTCAGCTCCTTCCTTGAGGATTACGAGTTGATTGAAAGCCGAAAGAAAGAGAACTTGGGTTCATCATATACATAGGCATCTCCCGTTGCCCGCAGCGCCATCGTCGGTAGTGAACCTCTTCTCCGTAGTTGTGGTACAGCCCCCTTGGCCAAGCACCGTTGTGTAGGCTAGACAAGCCCGGACCATTAAGCTACTTGACATAATAATATTCGCAGATTAGAGTATGGAGGTATAGAGGAATCGCATGCCACAGCAACTTGCCAACTTCAAGGCGGAGTTTTTCAAGGCCCTCGCACACCCTGTCCGAATTCGGATCCTCGACTGCCTTCGCGATGGCGAGAAAGGTGTGAATGAGCTCAGCGAAGCTCTTCAAATTGAACAGGCGAACGTCTCTCAGCAGCTTGCGATTCTGCGAGTGCGCAATATTGTGGTCGGCCGGAAATCTGGCAGCAACGTGTATTACTCCGTTTCCGACCGGGCCCTTTTCAAGCTTCTCGATGTAGCGAAGAACATTTTCAACAATCATCTGGTCGGTGTACGGGACATGCTGCAGCAAATGGAGGCAGCGTCCTAGAGTAGGAAGGCTATATTTTTTTGTTAAAGACCTGCAAATATTCGCATATTCGACAGCGTTTCGAGCCTGCTCGGTTTTTCCTTAGACCTGGCCAGAAAGATCGATAACCATGGCGGATTATTATACTTCTCAGCTGTTAGCCCAGAAATTAGGCATCGCGGAAGCCACCATCGCGGAGCTCCAGACAAAGGGTTTACTTCAGCCCACGCTAAAGAACGGGAAGTCTTTCTTTTCATCTCGGCAGGCGTACTGCTTGCGTGCAGCCGTTCGGTGGGCACGCAAAGACAAAATAGATTTGCAGGAGGCTTTTGCGAAAGTGGAAGAACGCTGGCTTGCGCAGACCAGCGCAATGAAGGATGTGGAAGCCAGTTGAGACGCCGAATCAAAGTCAGGGAACTAATGCAGAGGGAGGGCCTGAGCGGAGAGGTTGTCAAACTCCTCCCTTCTCGAAGCACGGGGATCATTCACGGGGACGATGGATACGATGTGACCTTCAACGAGAAATCGCTCGTCGTGGGCCTTGGCTACGGTGAGCTTGGCATTGGGCTACGAGTGTCTTACGGGATCTTTTTCGCGACGGGAGCGAAAGTTCCAACCGCCATCAATGTGCAGCCTGCTTCCGGCGGTCAAACCGAAACGACCGAGGATCCCGACACCAAGGTTTCTGCAAGAGTCGGTGGGTTAGGTGTCGCATAGCTCCGCGAGAGGTCGCGGTGCAGGAGAGGCCGCTTACTTTGTCAGTGCGCGCCGGGCCGGGCTGCGCGAAAGAAGAGGGGCAATTCTCCGGACGAGCGAAAGGAAATTGAGTTTATGTATTTCGGGACGAACAGGAGTCAGAAACATGAAGGGAGTGATCTGGCACGTCTATCGAAACCAGGAGAAAGGCGTGATTCGTGGCGATGACGGAGCACAAGTACATTTCCGAAAATCGGCCTTGAGTGGAGTTGAGTTCTGCGCGCTTTCCTCCGGCCAGAGAGTCAGCTATCGGGTCCAGGACGGCTGGCTTGGCAAAGAGGCCGTAGAAGTGCGTCCATTGCCGATGGAAAGAATCGCTGGCCACGACTAAAACCAAGCAGGGGGCAAAGACGCGCCAGGAGAACGGTGAAAGCGGGACTGAAGGTCCGCAATTGGAAGGAAAGGAAATGAAATGCGTGGTTCGGTCACGCGATTGAATAAGAAGCTGGGTTGTGGGTTCATCCTTGGCGAGGACGGCTACGAGGCATCCTTCGATCTCGCTTCCCTGGAAGGAATCGACATCCGAGCACTATCGATCGGAACAACTGTGGTATACCAGGAACACTTTGGCCACGAGCGTTTGCGGGCTGCCCGTCTCAAGGTGATACCGAATTCCCAAAGCGAATCCGCGACTGGAAGTTGAGGGTTGAGCTTTTCTTCGTCCGCGGATCCCATTGGTAAGCACAGAAAGCGCTTTTTTCCGCACACTTGGGGCAATAGCCGACTGACCCTGACGCGATGAGCCCGACATTCACAGCGAACTTAGGAGTAAGAAATGAAGGTGAGAGGATCGATCACCCAATTGCTTAGAAATCAGCGTCCCGGCTACATCCTCGGCGAAGACGGCTGCTTAGTCGCCTTTGATGAATCCTCGCTCGAGGGACTGAAATCTCAGGAGCTCTCCGTAGGGGACTGGGTGGAGTACGACGAGCTGGATCGCACTCAAGGCAGACGGGCTGCCCACATTAAGCCTATTTCGAGTGCGAGAGGGAACAGGTAATTCGACTATGGGCGGCGAAATCAGTCCTTATAGCAAGGATATCTGTTGACAGACGATCCACTATCCCGGCATCTGTGATTGCAAGTCGGGCCTGTCGGCAGTATGTTTGGTCTTCTTCGACTTCCTCAGGGTTGCTTAAGCTTTTGAGGTTTCCTGATGGGCCAGAGTATTTCGACTTGAAAGTATGTTTGTGCGCTACTCGCGCGAGAGAAGGTTGGTCGGCGAAATGGTGCGATGCCACTAGCTCCTGTTGAACTGGGGTTTGTTTTTCTTTTGGCGGTGCTGGGTTTCCTTGTTCCTCTGCTTCTGATCGCGAGCCAAGCGAAACGGGCACGGTCCCTCGCCATCGCATTGATCATCGGTGGCAATCTCATCGGCTGTTTTGTGGCTGCTCTCTGCTTCTGGCGGGAGTCTATCCTTCTCGTCGATTTTTCCCGCTTTACCCCTTTCCCTTTTGCGCTTGGAATCGACAGACTCAGCGCGTTTTTTCTCCTGTTGATCTGCACGGTGGCGGTTCCGGTTGCGATTTTTGCGGTTGCCTATTTCGACCGCCACTACGACGCGCGGCGATGCAATTGGATGTGGGCATTCTTCTCGCTGTTTCTTCTGTCGATGATTGTGGTGGTTACGGCGTCAACTGGTTTTGCATTTCTCGCCGGCTGGGAGTTGATGACACTTCTCTCTGCTGGGTTAATCCTAATGGAGGGGGATTCGGCTGAGCGCCGTCACAATGTCTTTATCTATCTGGTGATGATGCATGCAGGCGCCGCTGCAGTAGTGGCGAGTTTTTTCCTTTTTCTGCCCTATTCGCACACTCTGGATTTTGTGGCGATTCGCACGGCGAGCGCTGGCCTTCCGGCAGGAATCCGCACATCAATCTTTCTGCTGGCCTTCTTGGGATTTGGGACCAAAGCTGGCATTATCCCACTCCACCTCTGGCTTCCTCGAGCCCACCCGATTGCTCCCAGCCCTGTATCCGCGCTGATGTCTGGCGTGATGTTGAAGACGGCGGTGTACGGGTTTGTGCGCTTCGCTTTTGATTTTCTTGCCGGCGGGCCATCTTGGTTTGGATACGTGGTTCTTTTGGCCGGCGCGGTCTCGGGATTGCTGGGCGTTTTGTATGCGATTGCTGAACACGATCTGAAGCGGCTGCTGGCTTATCACAGCGTGGAGAACATTGGGATCATCTATCTGGGGCTGGGAACATCGTTGCTTTTTCTGTCCAATCATGCACCGCTTTGGGCAAGTTTGGCGCTGATCGCAGCTCTGTTACACACTTTCAATCACGCTCTGTTCAAGAGTCTGCTGTTTCTCGGTGCCGGCGCGATTTCAGATGCGACCCACACTATCGACCTGGAGGAACTCGGTGGGTTACAGCGGCGGATGCCGATTACTGGAACGACCTTCCTTATCGCTTGCTGCTCGATAGTCGGGCTGCCGCTGTTCAATGGTTTCATCAGCGAGTGGCTCACCTTTCGAAGTTTTCTTGCCGGCTCGGTTCTCACAAATACAAAGGCACAGATTGTATTGCCGCTGATGGTAGGTGTCCTTGCCCTGATCGGGGGGTTGGCAGCTGCGTGTTTTGTGAAGGTCTTCGGTGTCGCCTTTCTGGGGAGGTCGCGAAGTGCGGAGGCGGAACATGCAGTCGAGGCGCCGGTTTCCATGCGGGCTGGAATGGCCATGCTCGCGGCAGCCTGTCTGCTTATTGGAATTCTGCCGGGACTTCTGCTGCATCCACTAACTTCGCTGGGCCAGGTTCTGATTCCCGGCAGTGGCGTGCCGGAGGAAACTCTGATCATCGCTCGAGTCATTCCGTGGATCGCAGTAATAATTCTGGGAGTGGTCGTGATAACCGTACTGCCGAAACGCACGCAGAGGATGGTTCCGACATGGGGTTGCGGTCTTTCGCATTTGACGAGCCGTATGCAGTACACTTCAACGGTTTTCTCGAAACCAATTCGTTTCGTCTTCTCCGCAGTTTACAGACCCGATCGCAAGATCGAAAGACTTCCGACCGACCAGCCTTACTTCCCCGTATCTATCTCATATCGCTCGGTGCGTACAACCTCTTACGAGAAGGCGCTCTACCGGCCGTTCGTTGACCTCATTGTTTCCGCGGCGCACCAGTTGCGGCGCCTGCAGACGGGAAATATTCAGGTGTATCTGCTCTACATTTTTCTCACGCTGGTTTCGCTACTCATTTTCTTGAGGTTTCAGAGATGACGACGGCAATCAACGTACTCCAAGCACTGCTGCTCATTTTGGGGGCGCCACTGGTCCGGGGAATTGTCGGCAGGATCAAGGCGTGGATCCAGCGGCGCCAAGGGGCTAGCATTTGGCGTCCTTATGCCGACCTTGCCAAACTCCTACGCAAGGAAGACCTCGTGCCTCCGTCGGCATCATGGGTATTTCGTTCCGCGCCCATAGTATTGCTCGGGGCAACGATAGCTGTGGCCGCTTTTGTTCCCGTCGTGCAGCCTTCGGCGGTGCTCGCGTCCCGGGGTGACTTCTTCCTGCTTGTATACCTGCTGGCTCTAGGGCGGTTCTTCCTTTCGCTGGGAGCGTTCGATGGGGGTAGTGCGTTCGGCGGCATGGGGGCCAGCCGCGATGCGTTGGTGTCGACGCTAGCCGAAGCTCCGTTCTTGCTGGGGTTGGTCGCGGTTGCTATCTTGGCAGCTCATGCCGACATCGCTGGGATGGTTACGTGGACGCTCCAGCAGAACTTGTTCAACATTTCGGCTGTGCATATTCTAGCTTTCACCTCTCTCGCAATGGTGGTGCTGGCTGAGACGGGAAGAATGCCGGTGGACAACCCAACCACACATCTCGAATTGACGATGATTCATGAAGGCATGGTGCTCGAATATTCCGGACCTAGTTTGGCCTTGATTGAGTGGGCGAGCGCAGTCAAGCTCCACGCGATGCTGGCGCTCTTGATCGCGCTTTTTGGTCCTTGGGGCATGGCATCGAGCGTATCAGTTGGCGCCATCGGCGTCGCGCTGCTTGTTTACTGTGCCAAGGTCGCGCTGCTGATGGTGCTGCTGGCGGTGATCGAGAGTGGTATGGCCAAACTGCGCATGTATCTTGTGCCGGACTTCCTGGGAGTCGCTGCCGCAGTTAGTGCGCTGGCGGTAATCTTTACGACGCTGGTCAAGAGGTAACGAAATGGGTCTGGTAGAAATTGCAACAGGCAAGGTTCTGAGTTCATTTTCGGTCTTTCTGTTTCTGACCATTCTCCTTATGGTTGTGGCGCGCCGCATCTCGACGAGCGTTCTGTTGTTCAGTGTGCAGTCTGCGATCATCGCCGCAGAGGTTTTCGCCACAGGATTCCGGGAAAAGCTGGCGGAGGCCTACGTGGTTGGCGCATTGGTATTGGTGATTAAGGTGGTCTTTATTCCTCGTGCGTTTTTCCGATTGGTTGACCGTCTGAAAACCCCGCGAGACGTCAAAGCCTCTACGACCCCGACCCAGTCAGTATTTATCGCTGCGGCCTTGATCTATCTGTCCTATGCGGCTGTTCATTCGTACGGACAATCAGTGCACGTGCCCGAAGATGCCCTTGCAGCGTCCGTGGCTCTGATTCTGACGGGTGCTTTCTTGATGGTCAGTCGGAACAAGGCGCTAATGCAAATGCTCGGACTGCTTGTCCTTGAGAATGGGATCTTCCTGGCGGCTCTCACGACGACGTTTGGGATGCCCTTGGTCATCGAGATTGGGGTATTTTTTGATGTTCTCATGGGGCTACTACTAATGGGAATCTTTACCTTCCGTATCCGCGACACTTTTGACCATCTGGACGTGTCGAAGCTGCGGCGGCTTCGAGGCTAAGAGAATGATTCTCCTGATGCCATTGCTCATCGCGCTCCTTGGGGCTTTTGTGGTCTTGGGTTTTCGGAACCCTCGGGTCGCCACTCGCGCTGCGCTCTTGACTGGCGGGCTGGAAATCGCTTCGCTCGCGGTCATCGTCTGGCAGGTGCATGAACGTGGCGCTTTGCAAGCGGGCCGCTACCTTCGTGTGGATGGGTTGAGCTCCTTCTTTCTCATCAATATAGCTTTCATTTCTGGCCTGGTACTCGTCTACGCATCAGGCTATCTGCGCCACCCGGGAGAAGGGCGGTTCTCTTCACCGCGATGGTTCTACGCTCTGGTATTTTTATTTCTTTTCACGATGATCAGCGTCTGCCTATCGGCAAACCTTGGCCTTTTGTGGATCATGATGGAGGGAACGACGCTGGCTTCGGCTCTGCTTGTCGGCTTTTACAATACGGAAGGCGCGGTGGAGGCCGGCTGGAAGTATCTCATGGTCTGCACGGTGGGAATCGCTTTCGCCTTGTTCGGAACCATTGTGTTGTACCTCGCCGCAGTTAAGGCAGGCATGAATCCGGCCGCGGCGCTGGATTGGGTCTCATTGATGGATGCCGCTCCTCGGATGGGTCTTGACCCGCACCTAGTGAAGCTTGCGTTCGTCTTCGTTATCGTCGGCTATGGAACAAAGATCGGGTTCGTTCCCATGCATAGCTGGTTGCCAGACGCACACGCCGAAGCGCCGACACCGATCAGCGCCTTGCTCTCGGCCGTCTTGCTCAACTGCGCAATGTATGCAGTTATGCGCTATGACGCAATCGTTTCCCGTGCCACTGGATCCGGCTTTCCGCATACGTTGCTGCTCATCTTTGGCTTGTTGTCCATGGTTGTCGCGGGATTGCTCATCCTGGTACAAAGCAACCTCAAACGCCTCATGGCCTACAGCAGTGTTGAGCACATGGGAATCATCGCTATCGGCCTAGGATTGGGAGGCCCGCTGGGACTCTTCGGCGCGTTGCTGCACACTTTCAATCACTCCGTCGCCAAATCCCTGCTCTTCTTCAGCGCCGGCAACGTTCGCCACAACCTCGGGACGCTGCGTATGGATAGCATCAGTGGCATGACCCGTACGATGCCGCAAACGAGCGCAGCTCTAGTCGTCGGGAGTCTGGCGATTGTGGGCCTGCCGCCGTTCAGTCTGTTCATCAGTGAGTTCGCCATTCTGTCCGAAGCCTTCGCCCAAGCCCGCTTCCTTGTTGTCGGCCTGTTCCTGGTTATGCTCTCCGTGGTCTTCGGCGGCTTCGCCTACCATCTCCTCCGCCTGCTCTGTGGCGAGCCAAATAGCGTCCCACCGAGTTCGAAGCTGATTCCCTCGGAATACTCCGTGATGGGAATCGCTGCCCTCTGTTTGCTATGTTTCGGCGCGCGGGTTCCTCATCTGTTCAGTGTCCTCGTACAAGAAGCCATGGCGGTGTTGCGATGAATGGGAACACGCCAGCACCAATTCCAACCGCCGAAGGAGACCCTCAAGGCGCGATGTTCACGCTCCCCCGGGCTAAAGATGGGTGTGTCGCTCGGCTCGTTACGATCTTCGGAAGCCTGGGGGCAAGCCGCGAGAGGCGGGTCCACTACGTGTTCGATGTCGGAGCCGAGCGCTACCGGGAGATGATGTTCCCAGTCGAGGGCTCAGTCCGTTCCATTGCACTCCAGGTGCCCGCAGCGTCATGGTATGAAAGAGAGCTCCATGACCAGTACGGCATTGAGGTGAGTGAGCACCCGGACCTTCGCCCTCTGGTTTTCCATGAAAACTGGCCTGATGGGGTGCATCCCATGGTGGACGCGGTCGACCGAGTTCCATGGGCTGCCCGCGAGTACCGGTTTCTAAAGGTTCAGGGCGATGGAATTGCGGAGGTAGCTGTAGGTCCTGTGCATGCAGGGGTTATTGAACCGGGACACTTTCGTTTCAGCGTCGTGGGAGACACGGTTTTGCATCTGGAGTTGCGCCACTTCTACACGCATAAAGGGACGGAGAGGCTATTCGAGGGGATAGATGTAAATGCCGGAACGATGGTCGCGGAATCGGTCTCTGGAGACAACTGTTTTGCCCATGCTGTTGCCTATTCCCAGGCCGTGGAAAACGCATGTAGAGTCGATGCTCCACCGCGAGCCTCTGCTATCCGCCTGATTGGACTGGAGTTTGAACGGCTGGTCTGCCACATCTCGGATGTGGGTGGGCTCTGCACCGATGTAGGTTTCAGTGTCGGTGCCGCATCTGCGACCCGCATCAAGGAATCTCTGCTTCAGGCCTCATCGAAGTGCTGCGGAACGCGGTACTGGCGCGGCATTGCGGTCCCGGGCGGCCTCCGATTCGATCTCGACTGGAGGAAGATACCAGAGTTTAGCCAGGCGGTCTCAGTAGCTGCTCGTCAGTTTTCGGATCTCGCGCAGCTAATCCTCAACACTCCCTCTATCCAGAACCGCTTTGAGACCGCAGGAATTCTTCCACGCGATGTGGCGCGCGACTTGGCTGTGGTTGGACCAGTTGCGCGCGCCAGTGGCATCGATCTGGACGTGCGTCGCGATCACCCTTACGGGCATTACGATAGAGTGCAGTTCAAAGTTGCTGTCACCCACTACGGTGATGTGATGGCGCGCGCCAAGATTCGCATTGAGGAAGCCGCGACCTCTGCTCGGCTAATTCAGGAGACTGCAAACGCCTTGCCCTCTGGAAGTGTGCTGGTGCCGCTCGAACTTATCGGAGAGTTGCATGGAGCCTCGGCGGTTGAGTCGCCTCGGGGGGAGCTCTACTATTGGTTGGAAGGGCACGACGGGCGGCTCACCCGCTGCCACATCAAATCACCATCGTTCCAGAATTGGCCCGCGATGCCCTTTGCCGTTGCGGACAACATCATCGCGGATTTCCCGCTGATCAACAAGAGTTTCAATCTTTCCTACTCCGGGTGTGACCGATGATCTTTGAAGTAATCGAGCGAAGTCTGCGCCAGCCGAACCGGGTGATCCCCGTCGAGGCTCTGTTGGGAAATTGCGATGGTAGCCGCATGCCCGAAGTCATCGCAGCTCAGTTGACACCCGCCATCGCCCAGAGGCTCGTTGAGGTATGTCCCACGGGGGCGTTCCGAATCGAGGAACACGATAGGCACCCAGGTCTGAGGCTCTCCTATGGCGAGTGTATTGGTTGCGGAAGGTGTTTTGAACCAAGCGAAGGAGCAGTGGTCGCTGCAAGAAGTTTCTACTGGTGCGGCCACGCGAAAGACCGGTTGGTGCGTGTCTGGGATCTCGACAGCCGAACAGAGATCACTCCGCTGCCGGCCGAACCAAAGGTAGCGCGCGGACAGATTCATTCCCTTTTGGGAAGGGCCCTAAATATTCGGCAGTTGGACGCCGGCTCTTGCAACGGCTGCGAGGCGGAAATCTCCGCGCTCACGAATCCCTATTACGACC
>JBIOGB010000044.1:0-34170 GCA_044447665.1 Candidatus Acidiferrales bacterium
CCCCGAAGTCGCCCTTCAGGGTCTTGCGGTTTTTTCCGTTGCGCGTGTTGCCGGAGTGCTGGCCCGCCGGATCGTGCTTCTCATAGCCCAGATGCTCGGAGATCTCCGCTTCCAGCGCCCGCTCCAGCACCGCTTTGGTCAGTTGTCTCAGCAGCCCGTTCTGGCCCACGATATCTTCGGGCTTTTTGTACTCACTCAGCAGTTCATCGATCAACTTCGGGTCAATGGCCATAGGTCCTCACATTCTCCCTTTCCAAATGGCCATTTACACAGTTTTATTTACACCCTCTCTGACGAATCTCAGGATTGCTTCTGGGGATTTTGGGGATGCTTCATTGCACCTTCCTACTCTTCAAGACACACGTTCTTTGCGTCCCTCCCGGGCGCTTCTTGCGTTGACACGTTTCCTTGCCTGCCATACACTCCCCCCGCATTGCTTCAACCATTTAGCACTGCTCGATCCCTAATACATTTCTAGGAGTAGACATGCATAAGCCTTTTGTTCCCTCGAAGTTTTTCCTTTGGCTCGCTCTCGCGGTGGCGAACTCCTTATTTGTTGCTTTTCCGGTTGAAGCTCAGGATTCCTCGCAATCAGATCAAAAGCCAAAAGAAGAATCCAAGGTCGCCACCGTCGAAGTGACGCCGGCGCAGGCGACCGCCGCCATCGGGTCTAAGCTTCAGTTCAAGGCTGTCGCCAAAGATGCGTCCGGCCAGGTTCTCCCCGACAAGGTGAAAAGCTGGTTTGCCGCTCCGTTCGATTCCGCTGCCGCTGATGAGAATGGCGAAGTCTCGTTCGTCCAGCCGGGTGAGATTATGGTTGGGGCTTTGGTCGGTAAAAAAAGCGGCTACGCTCACATTACCGTCAGCAAACCACACATCGCTCGGATTGACGTTCTTTCTCCCGCCACTCCTCTAGGCGTTGGGGCCAGCCATCTCGTCACTGCCGCGCCCCGGAATGCCAATGGCGACCCTCGTTCTAACATTTCGCTCTCCTGGTCTTCCGAGAATCCTGCAATCGCCACCGTTGACGGAGTTGGCCTTGTTCACGCCCTCAAGCCCGGCAAGGCGACCATTCGCGTTGCCGGTGATGGAGTCACCGGCCACACCTCGATCCAGGTAACGAAGAACAGATTTTCGAATCTGGTCATCTCCCCCGCTTCCACATCCGCGAAAACCGGCGACGTCATTCATTTCGCAGCCAAGGATCAAAAAGGTGGTTCTATCCCCGTGGAAATTTCTTGGACCGTGAATGATTCTGGCGCGCAAATCTGGCCCGACGGCGCTTTTGTCGCGAATCGTCCCGGAACGTATACCGTTCAGGCTTCCGTGGGAGATCGTCACGCTTCCTCCAGCATCGTGGTTGTGCCGAGAGACCTCGCCCGCGATCTCGACGTCGTCGGCCACGCCATGCCGAAGGACGAACAGTTTGCCGAGGAGTGGATCTGGGATCACTACGCTTATTTATCGGCCATCAGCGACAAACTCTATATCTTTGACATCAGCGATCCCGCGCATCCACAGGGCGCCGATCCTCTCAAGGTGGACGCGCGCCTCATCAACGACGTCAGTGTCACGCCCGATGGCAAAATCGGCGTTATCACGCGCGAAGGCGCTTCCAACCGGAAAAACGGTATCGTCTTCCTCGACACTTCCGACCCGATGCATCCCAAAGTTCTCTCGGAGTACACAGCCACCGTCACGGGAGGTGTTCACAGCGCTTACGTCAATTCGCATTACGTGTATATCACCGACGACGCAACTGGTTCGCTTCGCGTCATCGATTTTGCCGACGTCAAGAATCCCAAGGAGGTCGCCCGCTGGCAGGTGGAAAGTTCGGGCCAGATGAGGATTCCTATTCCAGAAATTGAAGGTGGCGGGTTCACAATGGCGGGCCGCTACCTTCACGACGTACAGGTCGTCGATGGGCTCGCCTATCTTGCCTACTGGCGCGACGGCGCCGTCATCCTCGATGTCGGCAGGGGCATCAAAGGCGGCAGCCCCGAGCATCCGCAATTTGTCTCCAACTATCGGTTCAATTACGACGAGCTATATGGTTCCGGTTGGCTTGCCGGTGCTCACGCAATTTACCGCTACAAGAACTACCTCTTCATTGGTGATGAAGTTTTCCCGGCGACGTTTGACCTGGCTTCCCGCGCGCGTATCCCGGTTCGCGGCATTACCCACATCCTGGATGTCACTGACCCCGGCAATCCTCGAGAAGTCGCCACCTACAGCGTTCCCGAAGCAGGTTCTCACAATATCTGGGTGGTGGACGACGTCATGTATATGGGTTACTACAACGGGGGTGGACGTGTCGTCGATGTCTCGGGAGAATTGCGCGGAGAACTTTACACCCAAGGCAGGGAGATTGCGCATTTCTGGTCGGGTGACCCCCAGGGCTATCGCCCGAACCTGCCTTTCGCTTGGGGAGCGTACCCCTACAAAGGTCTCATCTACATCAACGACGTTCACGGGGGACTGTGGATCACCCGCCTCGGCAAACACAAGGCCTATTCCAGCACCACGGAGCCACCGCGCTGATCGCGCGCAACAAGTCCACATCTGTAGACTTTTTTCTGACGCTTACTCGATCTTCCAGAAATCAATCCCTGCGGCCTGCGGCGGCGTATCCACCGTCGCCACGGTTTTCTTCACCTCCAGATCAACCACTTCCACCGTGCCGGGCTCGGCGCCCACTCCTTCGACGGTCACAAAGGCATACCGGCTATCGGGTGATATCACGACTCCGTGAACAACCTTCCGCTTCGTCGGGATCCGCGCCAGTTCTTTCCCGCTTGCGATCTCGAAGATCGAAATGGATGCATCTCTCTTGTTCGTTGCGATCAACAACTTTCCATCCGGCGTCACCCCGAGGTTATAGACTCCATTGCCCGCGGGTATTCGCTTTTTTAATGTCCAGCTCCGCGCATCGACTTCCACGATTTCATTCGATTTATTGCAGGCAACAAATACGCGGGTCCCCTCGACGCTCGGCTGCGCCCACGTCGGCGAACAGGTGATTTCACTCATGTTCATCGCCGCCACGTCGTGGTGTTCCATCTTTTCTGTATTTTCTTGCTTCGGTGGAAGGTTCGTGTAACCCCGTTCGAGTCCTTGGCTCACTCGAAACGATCGCGAGACTTTCATCTTCTCCGTATCGATCTCCACCAGGAGGTCGTCCATCATGCATGCCGAGTATTGTCTTCCGCCATCTCGTGTAATCCGCGAACCATGCGGCATAACGCATGTCGGAATCCGGGCCACTTCCATCATCTGATTGGTGTCCACCACGGACACACTGCTGGGAACCGCATCCCCATGGAGATTAAAGTTCACTACAAAGAGAAAATTCCCATCGGGAGTAACATCTTCCGTCGCGGGAAACAATCCAAGCCCCACTTGTTTCACCGCGCGGTCGTCTTCGGTCGAGTATTTCACCGCGGTGCCATAGGGGCGTCCGTGGCCGATGGATACATAGAAATTCTTACGGTCGGGCGAAAAAACAATGCCATGGGGTCCGCTGATGTCGCTCTGCAAAATCCGAGTTTCAGTTGTTTTCTCCAGGGTGGCGCCTTTCGGCCCGAAACGAACCGTGGCGATGCGGTCGGAAGATTCACAAACCAGTTTTACCCAGTATTCTTTTGTGGGTGTTTCTCCGCACCGTGCGGTGAAAGATGCGAGGAACGCTACGCCTATCGTGGTTCCTATCCATCGTTTGAGCCACATACGTGATCGTTCCTCTCAAAGCAGGCGTTTCAGCGCGCATTCTACTCTAAACTTCAGGTCAATTTGACCCTCTCCCTCTCCTGCCCCCTGCTGGCAGACTCGCAGGAAGCAGTTCACTCTGTGCCTCATCAAGAATACATGGGCAAGTACGACCCTTATGAATGTACGGCTGCCCTGTATTCGGCACGTTGTACACCTCACGTGAATCGGGGAATAAAAATATTGGACGGTACCGCAGCCGCGTATTCGAGCACGAGGGAACAAGTTGTGATTTGAGGATTTAGAAGAATCTGGCGGAGAGGGGGGGATTCGAACCCCCGGTAGGAGTTTTAGCCCCTACAACGGTTTAGCAAACCGCCGCCTTCAGCCTCTCGGCCACCTCTCCGCAGGCGTGCCCGCGGGTGTATTTGCGCGCGGTTTTCGGAGTATAGCACAGCATCGAAAGAGCGCAGAGAGCGTGCTGGCGTCGCTGCGTCCGGCAGGAGCAGCGAATCAGTTTTCCAACCCAAGGCACAGTTTCCACATCGAAACGGTGAGTGCTCGAAGGGAACGTCTAGCCTGGCTGACGGGCCTTTTGGGCCGACAGGATTTCTTCCCTTTGCGTTTATTTAAACCTAAAATAAGAAGGGAATGACTGCGTTAGACCATGGCCGGGCAGGCCGTGGAGCGAGCCTTCTAAGGGAGAATCGCGGCGAAACATTTCGACTCGCAGCGGCGTATGTAAGGTAGAGCAACCACAAGAGCGATAGAGGATTGTGTCCCTGCCGGGTTAAACAGCCATGTAAGCCGGACGCCGAGGCCCCCAGCAGGCTGGGATGGATTGAAGGGGAACCGCATTATGAAGACGTGGCACAAGGTGACAATCGGGGTGGGCGGCGCGGCGCTGCTCGGCGGCATCGTTTGGTTCAGCGTGAACCAAGCGAATAAGGGAGTGGTGACGGTCCAGACGGCCAAAGTGGCGACCCAGGAAAGTTTGGTGTCGCAGGTGACAGCTTCGGGAGAAATCAAACCGACCACGTACACAAACGTTACCGCCCAGGGGTTTGGCAGGATCACGGAGATTTTGGTCAAAGAAGGTGACCACATCAAAAAAGGTGACCGGCTGCTCCTGCAAGAAAATATCCAGGCAAACGCGGATGTGCAGGCCCAGGCGGCGTCGATCAACTCCGCAGAGTCTGGCGTACAGGCTGCTGAAGCGAGTTACCGAGCGGCGCAGGCGGATCTATTGATGCAGCAAGCGAACCTGGAGAAAGCCAAGCTGGACTGGGAACGCGGGCAAGGTTTGTATAACGACGGTCTGATCCCCAAGCAGGATTTCGATCAGCGGAAGACGAGCAACGACGCCGCGGTGGCGCAGGTGGATTCTTCAAAGGCGCGTGTGCTCTCCCTCAAAGCCACGCTAGACCAGATGCGCGCGCAGGTCGCGCAAGGCCGTGCTGTGTTGGTGCACACGCAGGATATTCTGCACAAGACTGTCTACACTTCGCCGATCAATGGGATCGTGAGTTATTTGCCGGAACGCGTGGGCGACTATGTGGTGCCTGGAATCACAAACACAAACGGCAGCTTCTTAATGACGCTCTCGGATATGTCCGTGGTGACGGCGGAAGTAAAAGTCGACGAGACAGACATCGTGAACGTCAAAACCGGGCAAGATGCCGACGTGACTATCGACGCAATCCCCGGGAAAATGTACAAGGGCAAGGTGACGGAGATCGGTTCGCAGGCCGTGCTGCGCAGTTCAGGGTTGGCGACGACACAGAGCACAACAAGCACACAGGAAGCTAAGGATTTCAAGGTAGTGGTCACGCTCGATAGTCCGCCGGAAAACCTGCGGCCGGGGCTTTCCACGACGGCGAAGATCAAGACGGCGGAAAAAAGGAATGTGCTGGCGATTCCGATCCAGGCGCTAGCGGTACGGACGCGCAAGGATCTGGAAGAGGCCTCCAAGAATGCCAAGAAGAATTCCAGCTCCAATGTGACGTTGGCGGCGCCGCCGCCTCCAGCACCCGGAGAGCCCAAGAAAGATGAAGTGCAGGGCGTGTTTGTGGTCAGCGGAAAAAAAGCGATATTCCGGCCTGTGGAGACGGGAATCAGCGGCGTGACGGACATCGAGATCACCAAAGGTTTGCAGCCGGGCGACGAGATCGTTACCGGCAGTTACAAGGCGCTGCGCACGCTGAAGCCGGAAGCCGACGTGAAGGTGGACAACACCACGCCGAAGAAACCCGAAGATCAACAGAGTTGAGAGAGAGCAGCAAGGGAGCAGCGAATGCCTGTAGAGACATCGTCAACGGAATCCTACCGCGAGGATCTGGTTGCTTCGGGAATAGTGATTAAGACGCTGGAACTCACGAAGGTTTACGAGATGGGTTCGGAGAAAGTGCACGCGCTAAGCGGCGTGGATGTGGAGATTCGCAAGGGCGAGTACGTGGCGATCATGGGGCCATCAGGGTCCGGCAAGTCCACATTGATGAACCTGATTGGCTGCTTGGATTCGCCGACCGCGGGGAAATACTGGCTGGCTGGGCGGCTGGTCAGCGATCTCGACGACGACGAGCTGGCCTATATCCGGAACAAGGAAATCGGCTTCGTGTTCCAGACGTTCAATCTGCTGCCGCGCGCGACGGCGCTGCATAACGTCGAGCTGCCGCTGATTTATAGTGGCACACCGGCCGAGGAGCGGATCGAGAGGGCGAAAAAGGCCCTGGAGCGTGTCGACTTGCTGGACCGGATGACCCACAAACCCAACGAGCTTTCCGGCGGGCAGAGACAGCGCGTGGCGATCGCCCGCGCGCTGGTAAATTCGCCGTCGATCGTTTTGGCGGATGAACCCACGGGAAATCTCGATTCGAAGACCGGCGAAGAGATCATGGCGCTTTTTGAAAATCTCTACAAGCAAGGAAACACCATTATCCTCATCACCCACGAAAACGACATTGCGCAGCACGCGCACCGCATCATCTACATCCGCGACGGCAAGATCGCTTCCGACGAGGCCGTGGTCAAGAAGCGCCCCTAGCGGACAAATCGGCCCTTTTCTTCCCAGAAGCTAGCCAGTGAAGGAGATTTGAAGCGCAGTCTTCAGGCCATGGTACGCATTGCGCGTGATACCTGCGGGCTCTCACTTCCCACCGCGTAATCAGGAAATTTCATCGGCCGTGCGCAACACCATGCGCTTCGAGGTCCGCAAGAGTCTCCGCGGAACTAAGGTAAGTATGCGAGAGACGATCGTGCCAGGTGAGCGCGTCTTCATCCCACATCGCCCAGAGGAAGCCCAGGAAGAATGTGCCGGCCGACAGCACATAACCTGCGCTGCGGAAAAACATCTGCCGCGGCGTTGGAGGTTCACCGGAAAAGCTTACGACCTGGAGGCCGCGGAGCATCATGCCGGGCGTAGTGCCGCCGAAGATGGTGAAGAGCGAAAAATATTGGAGATAAACAATAGCGAAGGTGATCATACAAACGGCTGCGCTGAGTTTGCTGAGCGTAAATTGCCCACCGAGCGAGCCAAAGAGAGCGAGAAAACCACCGTATGCGAAGAACAAGCAAGCCGCATCGGCGAGCGCCGCCAGGCGGCGTTCGTCCAGCGAGGCCACGGGAAACAAACCAGGGTGCGAGGCAGGCACGGCCATGGAGGGCAAATCGGGAGCAATAGAATTCGCCGCGGGGGGAAGCGAGACATCAATGAGCATACGCGTATCTTCCCGCTTCGGAGCGCAGCGGCCGATGGCAATGGTGAAGGAAAACTCTTCCGCGGGAGGAGGCTCGGCGACGCTCACGAGAGCGCGCGGGGGCGAATCTTCGGTTGAGTTCTCGAAGGGAAGCTTTGACTGTCCTGAATTTCGCGCCAGCTTGCGGCGGCGCACACGATAGGCTTCCAGGCGATGCGCGAGCTCTCCCCGCCACGCGATTTCCTGACCGGGGTCAGTCTTTAGAGCAAGATTTCCCTGCGTGCGGGATGCGGAGAGTTCTTCAAATGAAGAAGGGTCCGCTGTAAAGGATGAGTCGCAAAAATTACAGACGCGTACGCTCGAAGGCAGTATCGCGCCACACTGCAAGCATGTTTTTGTCACCGGTGCGTTTTGCGCTGCGGACGCTTCCACTCCGGTGAGGAGGGAACCTCCAAAGAATATCATTCCAAGCGGAAGTCAAGCAGAAATGGAAAATGGCATGTGGCGAATCAGACAGCACAGCTGGAAAAGCAAAGAGAAAGCAGAGAAGCGAGGGAAACAAGAGTGACGAGGAAACTAGGTGCTCATCTGCTGAGCAAGCAGGTCCCGGCTGAAGGCAATACGGCGTTCCAGAGTTACGGCAGCAAAGTAGGCACACTGGCCTCGTTCGGCATCCGTCCAGGACAAAAGTGTGGGAACAATTCTTCCCAGCGTGGAACGCAGAAAGCTCAGGAGGTGGAAATAGGCATCGATGGCGCGAATTTCACCGCGGTCCTGGGGGCGCGCCGGACAGAGTTGCAAGAGCTGAACGACGCGCAGGAAATCCTCGCCGGAAGCCGCCCGGGAGATGCCCGTTACATCCTGTACTTCAGGGGAAAGAGGTTGTTTCACCGACGCCGCGATGATCGAACGGCAGTAGGACACGAAGAACTGCAGCAGCGCGGCGAGCGAGACGACAAGAATGATTGCCGGCATCATCGCTGGATCACCGCCAGACGGGCAGGTGCCAAGCGTGTGTCCTCATTGAACCGCAGGAACGCGTAACACCAGGCAATCGGCAGGAGGGTGCTTATCAATGGCGGCAGATACGTCCAAATGTGGCTCAGATTTGGATAGATATTGTCCAGGGCGTAATTCGCAGCGTACAGGCTGAAGTAAACGCCAAGCGACAGCACAAATTGAATGACCCGGGCGCGGGTCTCCCGCATTTTGAGCACGGCGCCCCACAACACATAAGTCAAGACCAGACCCACGAAGTAAAGATTCTGAGACATCTCAATGACGTAAAGGGTGACCATCCTGTTCTCCGACTGATGGATCACGCCGTAAGAAAAAAGAGCTGTTCCAGCCAGCAGCAGCATCGCGAAAGCCCGGACGTATGTCGCTGCCCCCAGTTCTTCAAAGACGAGCGAGTACAACCCCATAAGAGCGAAATAAAGGCAGATCGTCAGGATGGCGTCGGAATAGTAGTAGAAATATAAGTATTGATCCGAAGTAAAACCGCTGCGCGCCAAAACCATATAGCGTCCAGCGCTCGTTGCAATGGATGCTATCATGTACAAATTCAGAGTGAAATACCGCCGGAACGAGCGACGAAGGAGCGAGCAAACAACTACACCCGCCTCAAGAAGAGTGCAGAGGATCCAAATCGAATATTCAAATGGACCAGGCACGTTCTACCCTACTTTGCGCCCTGGTCCGCCCCTCAGCGAAATGTCTTATTCGGCGAGGTAGAGGATTACTTAACTACCTTCTTCCAGGGCGTTTTGGGTTGCGGTACCGGAGCGCCGCCATTCTTCTTGGGCTGCGGTACTGGTGCACCACCATTCGCCATCATAACGGCGCCGTCATTGTGGCCCGTTACAACAGTTTTCAGACCCATTGCCCCGGCCAGAATCAGCATGGCCAGGAACAAGACAGCGAGTTTACGTGACATTGTGCCTCCCGGGAAAAGAAAAACCCCAGTGGCACTCTATCCCTTATGGGGATAATGTCAAGTAGGACACACTACCGGCCTGTTTCGAATCTATACACAATACCCCGCTCCCCACTTTCGATAGGCTTTCGCCTATAAAGAGGGGACACGAGAGTCGTTCGAGAGGGAGGTTAGGTCTTGGGCCTGCTATGGTCAACAGTACCATAGTACTAGGGAGATTGGGACTTTCTAGCCTGGCTTGATTGTAGCAAAGAGCGGAAGAGTCGGCCCTGCGCGTCAGCGGAGGTCTAAAACTTATCGTTCCCAGTCTTGGCGAGATGACTTGACACGTTCGAGGCCGACTCCGTAGCATCGATATTCGCGTCTGTGCCGGCGTAGCTCAGTGGAAGAGCGAGGGTCTCATAATCCCTAGGCCGTGGGTTCGATTCCCCCCGCCGGCACCATTTTCCCATCGAATTCACACATTCCGAATTGACCCGAAATCGCTTTCGTTCGAAGCCTCAGCCGCTTACCCCGGCAGCCGTGGATGCCCCCAGACGCGAGCTGAGGCTCGGTTGACAAGAATACCCGGGTTCGGCAGGATGACGAACCAAGTGGATCTCTCCAGCATCGTTTCATGCCAATTCCCAGCTGTCGTGTTTGTCAATCCCGCCGCGGGCGGGGGACGTGCAGGCGCCCTTCTACCACGAATTCGCAAGTTTTTTGAGATGCACGCGCTTCCGGTGGAAATTGTCTCGACCACAAGCACCGGGGAATTGGAAGCGCGGGCCCGCGAGTGCATCGGGAACGGCCAACGGCTCCTTCTGGCGATGGGTGGAGACGGAACTTTTCAGGGCTTGGCAAACGCCGCATTTGGCTCGGGTATTCTGCTAGGCATCTTGCCGGCGGGCGGCGGAAATGACTTCGCAGCGGCGCTGGGACTGCCGGAGAATCCTTTAGCCGCCGCTGAAGCGATCCTGAGCGGCCAGCCGCGCTGGGTGGACTTGGTTCGCGTGCGGACAGCGGAGGGTCGCGAACGACTGTACGTGGGCGGCGGAGGCGTGGGCTTGGATGCGGAGGCGGCGGGCTACGCGAGCGGCGCGTACCGCCGATTGCCCGGCCGGCTGCGCTACGTCGCGGCCGCTCTGCGCGCGCTACGTGGATTTGAACCACTGCAAGTGCGCGCGGAATTTCCAGGGAGCGAGCTGCCTTCCATGGAGGCGAGAGTGCTCCTGGCGGGCGCGCTGAACACTCCGACGTATGGAGCGGGACTGCGGCTCGCGCCGGAAGCGCAAATCAGCGATGGCTGGATCGACGCGGTATTCGTGGATGATTTGAATTTGTGGGGAGTGTTAAAACTCTTGCCACGGCTGATGCACAGCGGCGATTTACGAATTCCCGAGGTGAAGCGCATACGCGCCAAGCGGGTGAAGTTGACCACCAGCAGACCCTGCATGTTCCACGGCGATGGAGAAATTATCGGGTCCGCTCCGGTAGAGATCGAAGTGGTGCCACGCGCTGTGCAGGTGCTGGCTCCGGAAGTCTCGTGAATCTCTAACAACATGTCAGCTGCCGCACGAACAGCCTTCGTGCAGTGTTATCTGGACTGTATGCTTGCCATAAAATTCCCGTATTCAGCTAGGGCGAGCTCTTGTGAAATACTTTGCGGCGAATATCCGGCCAGAATTCCTTCAACTCATTGGACAGGCCGTCATAAATGATCAAAAATGCAAAAGTGGTCAGGTTTCGGGATACCGTGCGGTCTTCCTCTGGATGATAAATATTGGAGATGCCCGCCGCGACGGCATTGCCGACAGATTCCGAATAGTTGAAGTGATCGTGTCCTGAATCTGTGCGAGTGACGACGAGCCGGTTCACGGCATGGTATGCGCGGTGACGAAAGCCGCCTTTTCCCAATTGGTAGTAACGAGGGTCTTCGCGTAGCAAGCTTGGGAAAATTGCCGTCGTCATATAAGTGCCGATGCTGTTGTCGGCAAACGAAGCGCCGTAGCGTTTCCCATAGGCGCCCCATCCTTGTCCCCACGATTTCGGCTCATCCTTCGCCTGATCTATTGCGGAGAGAAGGCCGTTGAAGGGGTAAGCGGCCCAGTCGAATGTTCCGGCGGTCGCAAGCCGAAACTTTTGTCCAGCCGAAATGGGTGGGAGCGCGGTTGCATTTTCAACGGTTCCGTAATTAGGCAAAACTTCGAAGATGCGGTCGTTTACGGTTCCTGTTTCCTTTTCCAGCTTGCTCTTGCCCACCGAAGCGTTCTGCTTGTCCATATCTCCGTTCTGCTCGGCAGCTTCCTGTTTCGTATGGGCTGTTTTCGGATCAGGAAATTCAGTTATAGGGGGTTGTGACTGCTGTTCTTGAGCTCTGGTTGGTTGAACCACGGCCATCAAGAGAATCAGAAATAATTGATGGAAACGACATAAATTGCGCCTTTGGATGCTCATATCTGAATTCGATTATCTCCGGGGAGGACTGGATTTCAGCAAATGTGAACCCACTAAGTTTCCAGAAAGCCAAACTCGGAACTTAGATTCACTCGGCAAACGAAGGGTTTCATGTCGGGCTTCTGCGAGTCCTGACACTCATTGGCAGGTGCGGAGAACCAGCTCCAACGCCGGTGGGAGCGGAAGATCAAAGGGTAGCTGGAGTAGGCTTTTCTACCCGCATGGGTCAGCGGGCTACGAGACTCGATTAGGCCTTTTTCTTGTCGATCTTCAAATTGATAACAATATCTTTGCGGCTGTCGAAACTGGAGACGGTGCGCGTTTGCGATTTGGCGCCGTCTTTTTCGGCGTGAATTTCATAGTCGGCGTTGGGGTCGAGACCGCTGAACCGGTAATTTCCGGCGTCATCGGCAATGTAGCTCCGCACGGCGTTGGTGCGGGTATTTTTCAGGAATACCACGCCCGCGGGAATGGGCGTTTCCGACTTGTCGATTACGACGCCGTGCACGGTGCGCAATTGGGTCTCGCGCTTGTTGTCTTGCGCGACCGATGACATTGTGAAAAATGCCAGGAGCAAAGTCATTATCTCCAGCTGTCGCCTTTGGGTGTTCATTTCTTGCTCCCCGCCGCCGGTTCCATGCGAAACACCATGCTTGTCTCGCGCGCGCCTGATTTGGCGTCCACGGTGCGCGTTTGTTCGTTGAAGTGTTTGCTGCGTACCACGATCTCATAATCCGAGCCCTGAGGCACGCGAACAGCAAAATCGCCGCGGGAATTCGTGTAAGTCTCCCACCGGAATTTCTTTTCCGTACTGCGCCGGAGGCGAAGCTGGGCGCCGGGAAAGGAAAAGCCTTTGTCTGTAAAGACAGTTCCGCGAATCAAAAAATCATTGGCGTGGCTGTACTTTTTCGTATCGGGTTTGGCCGGCGAAGCAGCCGGCGGCTGTACTGCATCCGTGGCGGCAGGAGCGGTTTGCGCTGGAGGTGCAGTTTGTGGTTCTTGAGCGGAAATATATGCTCGCGGAGCGAAAAGCGCCGCCGTGCCGAGGCATACAATCCATCGCAGGCTGTGTATCATTTTGCTCCGCTGTTGTTTAGATGATGCTGCAAGAAGGGGGGATGCCAGGCGAAGGAAGTGAAGGATACCCGTTATTCCTCATCGTCTTCTTCTTCCTCCTCTTCTTTTTCCGGAAGATCCCCGCTCTCTCCGCTCTCCTTGTCGGTCTCTTCGTCCTCTTCTTCTTCATCCAGATCATCGGAGATGACGTTTAGATGAACAGGATGCGTCTGCGAAACTTCGAGCTCGGATTCGCACTCGGGACAGCTGAGGATCTCGCCCTCTTCGATTTCGTCTTCATCGACATCCATTTCGGCGGAACATTCGGGGCAGCGGATCACGGCTCCATCCTCCGTAGGGCTCTTCACGCGGCGGGCGCCACGAACCTCGCAACTGCCGCCGTACGGCGTATTATATACCGCGTTGGTTGAAGTCAACTCTCGCGCGCGGCTTCGCTGTTCCGAGTGTAACCTGCGTTGCGATCCAAACGGAACTATGGCCTCTTCCCGCGAGTACCCCGATCGGCCGGTTGTTGGTGTCGGCGGCGTAATCATCCACAAGGGACGCGCCCTGTTGATTCGGCGGGGTAGCGAACCGCTTCTCGGCGAATGGTCTATTCCCGGCGGCACTCTGGAGCTCGGCGAAACGCTGACGGAAGGCGTGGCGCGCGAATTACTGGAAGAGACCGGGCTTGTCGTGCGCGTGCTCGGGCAGATCGAAGTGTTCGAGCGGATTTATCCAGAGAAGAGCGGCGGGGCAAGCAAGAAGAGAAAGCGGCCGCGTTTTCACTACGTGATCGTGGATTATCTTTGCGAATGCCAGCGTGGGGAGGCACGCGCCGGGAGCGACGTCACCGATGTTGCGTTTGCTCGCGAGGACGAACTGGACAAATTTCACCTGACGGAAACGGCCCTGCGCATCCTGCGCAAAGCCTTTGCCATGGACCGCGCACTTCGCGCCGCGCCCTGAATTTTCCTGCGCTCATCGTGCCTTCGGGATTTCAATGTTTCCATTCGAAGTCGTCAATTGAAGCTGGCACCCGCCTGAACGGTATGGTTCCGTTCCCTTCCTATTCGCGAACGAGGCTATCCCGCAACGGCGTCCGGCAAGGCGCCGCGCGTGCGCTCCCGCTTGTAGAATTCTTCCACGGCAGTTTCGAGATCAGCGGCGGTGAAGTCCGGCCAGCGCTTCGGGAGAAAAACGAACTCGGCGAAGGCGCATTCCCAAAGCAGAAAATCGGAGAGGCGCTGCTCGCCGCCGGTGCGGATAAGCAAATCTACATCGGTCGAGCAGCCGCGTTGAACTTCGGCGAGAACGCTCGAAAAAGATTCGGGCGAAAGCTCGGTAACTTTGTAGAAGCGGCAAGCTGCATGGTAAATAGCTTCGCGCGCGGAGTAATCCACGGCCAGGCGCAAATGCAAGCGGCTTCCGCGGGCGGTGACCGCTTCCGAATCTGCGACGGCTTCCCGAAGGGTGGCTGGCAAGCGGTCACGGCGGCCGACAATGCTGAGGCGGACGCCCTCTTCAACGCAGTGCGAAGTTTCGGTCAATAGGTATTCATGGAGGAGGCGCAAAATCCCGTTCACTTCCGGGGCCGGGCGCTTCCAATTCGCGGAAGAAAGCGCGAAGAGAGTAAGGGTATGAATCCCCAAGCGCGGCGCGGCTCGGATCACGCGGCGGGCGGTTTCGGCTCCGGCACGGTGGCCGGCGGACCGCGGAAGACCCCGCGAAGTGGCCCAGCGGCCGTTTCCGTCGGAGATAATGGCTACATGGAGACGCTGGGGCAGGTGAGGCGCGGGGTTCGCCGCGGGGACCGGCTGCAGGATTACGGGTTGCATGAACATGCTCTTTCTCCGCCGCGGGGAAAGCGCTGCAAACTACTCTATGATGTAAAGTAAAGCCGCAAAAAATTTTACTGTTCAGCGCTCGCGCGTCGCGCGGATCAGCGCCTCCATGTGATTGAGGTAACGCTCCAGCGCCCGCCGGCCAGACGCGGTCAGCCGGTACTGCGTCTTCGGCAGGCGCCCGTCAAACGATTTCGTGCACAGAATGTAGTCCGCTTCCTCGAGCTTGCGTGCATGCACGCTGAGGTTGCCGTCCGTCGTCTTCAGCAGGGCTTTCAGCTCGTTAAACGTCAGCGAGCGGTTGACGGCCAGCGCGCTCACGATCCCCAGACGAATGCGCTCGTGGATCAGGCGGTCGAGCTCCGCAGGAACCGCTTCGCGAGCCTGGCCGCGCAGGGCGGCGAGGGAAGCATCTCGATCCCGCGTGCGCTGAAGACGCTCCTGCTGTGCTGTGGAAGACTTGGCCATTCGTTTCCTTTCTTAACCGCAGCCGCGGAACAGTCTGCCTATCCTCCGTAATACTTGGCGATCCACGCGCCGAAGAAGATTTGCAGGGCGCCGAATCCCACTGCCATGAAAGCGTCACCCCATGCCGGGGGCGCAAAAAGCGCCGCCGCGCCCAGGGCCATCAAACAGAGTCCCATCACGGGCACAACGCGAACCGAAAAAGCGCCGCCGGTCACGACTGCCGTGCCGTAGAGCAACAGCCAGACGCCTGGTATTGCGGCTGCGACGCCGGCGTGGAAGAGAACGAAGGTCAGCAATCCGCCTACAGCAATGGGCGGCGCGAAGCTAAGAAGAAACTTGCGGCCTGGGCCGGAGAAAAGCCTCGAATTTGCGCGGTGCGCCTTGGTGGCAGCGGCCGGCGCGGCGATGGACACCGCCACAAAAGCCTCCACGAGCCAAACCGTGAGCCACGCACGGGACGTAGTCTGGCGGGAGGCGAAGAACGCCGCCGCCAACGCAGTGATGCCCATGGCCATGCCGCCCCAGCCGGGGACGGCAGTGAACTCGGCGGCGCGCTCCATCGTCTCCCGGATGTAGCGGAGATGATCGGCAGCGCGGGCGTCAATAGGGATAGGCTGACGCTTGGGGGAACGCAATGGGCTGACGGTTGCCATGAAGATGCAGACTAGCAGTGGCGCGGGAGTGTGTCAAGTACTTTGCATCGCAAAGTGAAACCACTTTTCCAGGACTACGCCGAGCGGGGATACCGCCCGGCAATCGCGTTCCATCGGATGACCAGCACGTCGAGGAACATCTGCAGGCTGTCGCGGAACATGCTCACTTTGGTTGTCGGCGAGTGTCCCCAACGTACAGGAATTTCCACGGCCCGCAACCCATGACGACGCGCGAGGTAGAGCAGCTCCGGGTCGAAGCCGAAACGCTCGATGCGTTGCTGCTCAAAGATGATCCGGCACGGCTCGCGGCGAAACGCTTTGAAGCCGCATTGTGTATCCACAAAGGGAAGGCGCAAGCACAGCCGCACGATCGTATTGAAAATGATGCCGGCGAATTCACGAAACTTCGATTGATGGACGGAAATCAGCCCGCGGTCGAGCGCGCGCGACCCGATGGCTACATCGTACGTTTCCATAGCGGCGAACAGCTTGTCGGCTTCTTCAATCGGCGCGGAGAGGTCGGCATCGGTGAAAAGAACGATTCGCCCGCGGGCTTCCAGCATGCCGTGGCGAACGCTGTAGCCTTTGCCGCGGTTCACTCCATTGGATAGCACACGAAGCGCTCCGAATTTGCTTCTAAAGGACTCGGCAACGGCAGCGGTGCCGTCCGTCGAGCCGTCATCGACCACCAGGATTTCCACTTCCCGGCCGGAGGCGCGGACATACGCCGCAATTCTCTCGAGCGTTTCCGGAAGCCGGCGCTCCTCGTTGTAGGAAGGAACGATGATGGAAATGTCAGGAGCGCCGGGGCTCATCGCGCGGGAGAATCCTTCCAGCCGTGGAATCCCACCAGTGGAACGAAGCGGCAGCCTTCCAGCGTCCTCGTTCGAAACGCACTGCCGCGCCGCTCGATGATTTGCAATTCCTGGTTCTCCGTATCGCCGATCGGAATAATCAGGCGGCCTTCTTCCCCCAATTGGGCGAGAAGCGGTGGGGGCACGGAATGCGCCGCCGCTGCGACCAGGATGGCGTCAAACGGCGCGCAGTCCTGCAGACCCAGCGTTCCATCTCCACAATGCACATGAACGTTGCTATAGCCCAGGCGCGAAAGCCGTTGGGCTGTCGCCGTGGCCAGCGCGCCCCGGCATTCCACCGTGTAAACCTGCTTTGCAAGAAGCGACAATACAGCCGCTTGATAGCCGCACCCGGCGCCGATTTCGAGGACGCGTGCGGAACCTGAAAGGTGCAGCGCAGCGGTCATGGAAGCAACAATGTAGGGTTGCGAAATCGTCTGGCCTTCCCCGATGGGGAGCGGCGAATCCTCGTAGGCGCGGTTTCGAAAATCGGCAGGCACAAATTCGTGACGCGGAACCTCGTCCATGGCCGCAAGGACCTTTTTGTCAACAATTCCCCGGCGGCGAAGCTGGGTTTCGACCATCGCGTGGCGCGTGGCCTCGAATTCGTCGTGACCTTCGCTTGTAGCCTGACCGGATGAGCCGGACTTGGGTTTTGCGCGCGTCTCTCTGGTGTCGTTCATGGCTCTATGCCGGCGCTACGGCCACTGCGTGTTTTTCCCAGGCCTGTGTGCAAAGGATTTCTTCCATTTGCGCGAGTGCGAAATCGCATTCCTCTTCGCGATTGTAGAAGTGCGGCGACAGGCGCACCCCCGCTTTGGGCCGGTAGTCCACGAGGATTTCTCGCGCCAGGAGTTCGCGGCAGACCTCGGCGGCATGGGGACACTCGATGGAAACCGTGCCGGCTCTCTCAGCGGGTTTTTCCGGCGTATTCACTCGCCAGCCACGCGCCTTTGCGCCCTCGAGGAGGCGCGTGGTCATGCGGATCGATTTTTCACGGATCGCGGCGATGCCCACGGCGTTCAAGATATCGAGTCCTGGCCGGCAGGCATACAGCGCCGGAATGTGCGGCGTCCCGTTGAGGTACCGGAATGAATCGCCGCGCGGATCGATCGCGCCGGTTTCGAAGGCGAATGGCCGCTGGTGCGCGATCCATCCGGTGAGTGCGGGCTTCAGCTTTGCGCGCAAGTCTTCACGCACGTAAAGATAGGCGACCCCGGGCCCGCCGCAGAGCCATTTAAGAACGCCGCCAACCGCGAAATCGGCTCCAAGGGCGCGAACGTCGACCGGGATCGTGCCCGCTGCTTGAAAAGTATCCAGGATGACGTAGGCACCCGCACGGTGAGCACGTTCGATAATCGCGCGGGCATCCACGATGGAAGAGCTGCGAAAGAGAACGTGAGAGATGGGCACAAGCAAAGTAGTTTCGTCGATGGCGGCAAGAAATTCATCGAGGTCAATGCGGACGGGATCGGACGAAGCGACAAGCTCGACGCGGGCGCCCTTGCGGCGTTGCTCATGATAAAAGTACTGGATCGAAGGAAACTCCAGATCCGTCATCACCACTTTGTTGCGGGGGCCGTTAAAATCAAAGCAGGAAGAAATGACCGCCTGCGTGAGCGTAACGTTTTGATGCAGGGAAATTTCTCCAGGTCCGGCGCCGATCAGCGGCGCAATCTTGTCGCCGACGCCCACGGCCATCTCCCACCAGCCCTCTTCCCACGCGCGGACTCCGCGCTCCGCCCAGGAATCCGCGTAGGCGCGCATGCTCTCATAGACTCCGCGCGGCATCGCGCCAAGCGAATTGCTGATCATGTACGTGGTGCGGCCGAGGATGGGGAATTCGCCGCGCCACTTGAGCAATTCATCCATGAAACGGAGCTCCCTCAACGAGCTTGCGGGATTGGAGTGTTCTCCAGACAAGGTAACACAGCGAAATGAATGCGAGCCAGGGGAGGCCCGCCGTCAACGTGATGCGCAGACCGGGAACCCACCAGGTGGACACTAAAACGGCCGTGAGCGCCACCAAGCCGAAGAGGGAGCTCCACGGGCCGCGCGGCGCAAAGCGCTTCGGAGGTTGCGGCCACCGCGCCGTACGCCGTCGAAACGCGAGATGCGTCACGAAAATCATCAGCCATACGAAAATCCCGCCGAAAAAAGCCGCCCCGAGCATGTATACGAACGTCGTCGCTTGAAACCAGTGCTCCAGGAAAAGTGCCGCGATCATTCCCGCACTGGAGACCAAAAGAGCCGCCACGGGAGTGCCACGCTTGCTCAAGTGGCCCAGCAGCGGCGGCGCATAGCCGCCGCGCGCGAGGGAAAACAGCATCCGCGATGTGAGATACAGGTTGCAATTGACGCTCGAAAGCGCGGCGCTGAGCACTACAAAGTTCATGACGCCGGCGGCGGCGGGAATTCCGGCAGTTTCGAACACGCGCACGAAGGGGCTCTCGCCGAGGCCCACTTGATTCCACGGCACCACTCCGACGACGATAGCCAGCCCGCCGATATAAAAAATCCCCAAACGCGCCAGCGTCCAGTGCATTGCGCGGGGCAACGCTGTGGCGGGATCTTTCGCTTCGCCGGACGTGACGGCGACAATTTCCAGCCCCAGGTAACTGAACACTGCCATGGCCACGCCCAATCCGACCCCCGTCCAGCCATTCGGCAGAAAACCGCCATGCGAAATGTAATTCGCGGTTCCGATGCGCGTTGAGCCGATGCCGAACAGGAGAGCGCCGCCGAGTACGAGGAACATCGTGATGGTAACGACCTTGAGCATTGCGAACCAGTATTCAAATTTACCGAAACTTGCAACGCTTCGCGCATTCACATAAACGAGTGCCGCAGAAAAGCCCGCGATCCACCACCATGCCGGAACGTGCGGAAACCAGTGCTTGCAGTAAATAGACGCGGCGATCATTTCGCTGCCAATGGCGATCACTTGCGCTAGCCAATAGGAATAGCGCATCGCGAAACCCGCCCAAGGATGCAAATACATTTCGGAGTGGACCCCGAAGGAGCCCGCCACCGGATGTGCGACCGTCATTTCTCCAAGCGCCCACATTAGGCACAGAGCGATGCCGGCAGCACCGATGTAACTCAGGATCACGCCGGGTCCAGCGACCTTCACGGAGATGGCGCTGCCGAGGAACAGACCGGTACCGATCGCGCCTCCGATGGCGATCATGGAAAGTTGCCGCGGCGTGAGGTTGCGGTGCAGCCCGGCCTCGCGCTCGAGGACGGCGTTGCCGGCAGTCTCGTTTGTCGAGGCTATGCGCGAAGCTTGGGATTCGGCCATGGCCGGGCATCGTATCAGAAAGCACGCCCCCATTCTTCAAAGCACCTGAACGACCGGACAGTTTCTCGCCAAGCACGACTGGCCTCTGCAGGCCGCTCAGAAGCGCACAGCCTTTTCTACAATCATCGGTATGGCGGGAATCATGGATACGCCGCCATGGAGGAAGTCATGAAGGCGGTTCTCGCGCTGATCATCATTTACATCGGCACATTTTTTGTTGCCATCCAGGGCGCGTCGCAAAACCCTGTGCAGGCGTCCCCGCAGGCGACACCTTCAGCGCAAGACACCTCTGGACAGATCCAAGCCAAGCCGATTGATGCCGCAAAAGACGCCGACATTCGTTCTCTGCTGGAGCTTGTGGGCGCGCGGGATCAAGTCCAGGATGGTGTCAACAATGCGACGGAACAGTTTCGCCAAAACCTGCTCGAGACCGTGCCGAATAACGACAAGGGTCAGGCGTTCGTGGACGCATTCCTCGCCAGCTATCAAAAAAAATTCGATGCGAATCAATTGACCGGCCAACTAGTCGGCATCTACGACAAACATTTCACCGAAGAAGAAATCAAAGCACTCCTGCAATTCTACGGATCACCGCTCGGGCAGAAAGTCGCATCGGAAATGCCGAAAATTACCCGGGAAGTTCAGGCCGCGAGCCGCGTCGCGAGCAACCGCGCCGCGAAAGAAGCTTTGCAAGCGCTCAGAGCTCAGAATCCGGAAATTGGACAATCGGCCCGCCTCGGGATCGGCCAGCGGCGGAATCCCCAACAAGCCCAGGCCCGTACGGGACAGCTGCCACAACAAAATCCACAGTAAGTCGGGCGGTTACTCAAAGCGCTTCTTGATCTTGATGTCGATGCCGAACGTGCCGTTCTGGTCGCGCAACGCTACTATGGAAACATTGCGGTTCACGTTGTATTCCACCTGAATCACCTGCTCCTGAGTCGAACTCACATTTGATACGTAGGTGATCGTCAACTCCCGCGTAACCTGTTGCTCCACCGTAATTCGCGCCGCGGCGTTCTGCTCCAACCCGGTCGAGCCGACGCCTGCGAGCCCCGGATCCACACGAAAGCGCGTTATCCCGAATAGTTTCTCCAAGCGTCCTCCGAGCTGGCTCGAAATCGCTTCGGACAAAATCGCCGATGCTCCCGAGGTGGCGCTCTGCGAAGCGCCCGTTCCGCCGCCGCGAATCTCCGCTTCCGAGCTAGTCTGCCCCAGCGCCAGGAGCGTAACGATATCGTTGGCGGGGAGCGGCGGGTCGGATCGGTAAGCAAGCGCCAGCTTGCTTGCGGGCCCGGTGAAATTCAGCGTGATTTCGTATTGCTGGATGGTCGTCGAAGCTTCGACGTTTACAACCGGGTCGAGACGAAACGGATTCGCAAAATTCAAGTCGCCGCGCGCCACCCGGTAACGGTTGCCGTGAAAATAAAGGTCTCCGGAAAGGATGTGGAGGTGTCCGAGGATGATCGGATGTTCCCAAGTTCCCCGGACGCGTAGATTGGCCTCTGCCTCAAGTTCTGCGCCGGGCCATTCCATGCGTGCGCCGGGCGCCGACACCGCCTCAACGTCGAACTGCAAGTTGCGTAGAAATGGTGAACTCGTCGACGGGCCAGATATGCCTTCCTTGGCAGAGACGAGCATGCCCGCAACTTCGATTCCCTGCGTCAGTGTGACGCGCTCGATAGCTACACGGCCGGAGAGAACTGCTGCGTTCAAAGTGCCGGTAAGCCGCAGGGATCCGCCCGCCAGCCAGCTCATGCCCTCGGGATAGCGTATCCGCGTGCGGTCCGTGTGCGCAGTAATGTCATAGCGCAAGGGTCTCTCGAGATAGTTGACGCTGCCGGACAGCCGCAGCGCCCCGCCACCGGCTTCGGCAGCCACGTTATCGAAGAAAAGCCGGGTGGCGTCGAAAACTAAATCGCCCCTTATGGCGCTGAGTCCGGTCGGGAAGTCAACCACGCGCGCGGAAGCATTTTCGATGTGCACTTTGCCCATGATGCGCGGCCGGTCAAGCGTGCCTTCAAACGATGCGTTAATCTGCGCAGGCCCGCGCGCGTCCAGCGCCGGCGCATAACCGCTCAGAAGGCGCAGGTCCAGGGTGCCGTTCAGCTTTAGATTCACTGCACGACGCCCGGAAAATTGCAGAGACCCTTCGACTTGAATATTCGTGTCAGCGCCGCGCAATGTGGCTGACTCGATCTGCAGGTCATCACGCGTAGAGCGGAAATGAACGGGACCCACATTTTCGAGCTGCACGTTCGCATAGTTCAACACCAGGCGCGAAAAATTTGCATCCACGGCGATTTTTTCGGGCTGTTTCAGCGTGCCGTTCACGCTAATGTCGCCATCCGCCGTGCCGTGTCCGTTCAACGATTCCAGATGCAGCGCGGCGAGCAGGTAGGGATCAAGGTTGATATTCGTGATGGAGACTTTTCCGTTGATCGGATAAGGATCGGCAAGCCCGAGCGTGTAACCCCCGGAAATAGCCCCCGTGCTCATCGCTGAACCGAGTTCGAGCTTCGCGGCTTGGCCATCGGAGATCAGCCCGCCGTCGAAACTTCCGATCACTTCTTGCCCAACGCGCAGATCAACAACGCGAAAAGTGCCTTCCCCCGTCGGTGCGCTGGCCGGACCATTGGCCTTCAGCCGGAAACTGACTTGCCCTCCGACCCGGATGCGCGGCGTCTGCAACTTCTCGAAATTCTCGAGCGGGAGCGAGGCTCCGACTAAGTCCAAGGAAATTGTGCGGTCGGCGAAGCGGTAGCCTGCCGTACCAGTGACGATTCCAGCGCCCCGCCCAATCTCCTTCCCAGGTGCGAACACACGCAATTCGGCGTTGGCAATACGCACTTCATCCGGCGCGGCATTCAGCTGGCCCCGCAAGCGGTTGAACGACACGCCGTAAACATTGGCATCAGCGAGATCAAAAAGGCCTGTGACGCCCGGCTTTTCGCGCGTTCCACCTCCGTGAAGTTGGCCCGTGAGCAGGCCACTGACCGGGTACGACCAGCCAACCAGCGTCTGCAAGCTTTCCACCGGAATCTTTTCGAAATTAGCATCGGCAGCCCATTCGTTCGTGGGCAGGAAGTTCCACCCGGCCAACACCAGCGAACCGTCCAGGTCGGATTGCAGCCCGCCGCGGCGCAACTGTCCGCGCGCCAGCGTCAGCTCAGTTGGGGAATAGGTGAGGTCGCCATCGATGGAATCAAACGCGAGCCCGTCATAACTCACGTGTTCGCCTCTCACATGGCCGGTGAACGTTGGCTCTCCGTCTGGGCCGGTAATCTTTCCGTCCCAGCGCGCACTGCCGGCGACGCGTTGCGCCGCCTCCCGCGAACCAGGAGCGGCGCCGGAGATGGCGTGGATGAAGTCGTTGTAAGCTTCCAGCGCGCCGGTATCGAATTTCACGTCCAGCGCGGAATTGCGCGGAGCCAGCACGCCGGAGACGAGAATACGCGACGAAGGCGTGTCGAATTCGCCCGCTTCCACGTTCAATGTGCGCAGGTCATGCCGATAGCGGAATTCCCAGTAGGCATTGACGGGGATGTGCTTCGCCGCGAGCGAGTCCGGCTCCGACCAGTCGCTTTGCCCGGAAATTTCGAAGTGGGAGAAGGCTCCGGTCCAGGTTTCCACGGTGTCGGCGGAGATAAGCGCGTCCCAATGCAGTTCGTCAACAGGAAAGTCCCGTCGCTCGATCGAGGGCAGCACCCCGGCAAGTTGCATGTCCTGCACATGGGTGGTGGCGCGGAAGAGCAGCCCTTCGAAACGCAGTGTCACGCGGCCTTTGACGCTGCCCCCGAATGCCTGCGCGGAAAAGTCCGGCACCTCGAGGCCGTGGCTGTCCATCCGGTAGCTGCCCCGGCTCGTAAGTCCGGCAGCGCGGAAAATATCGTAGCTCAGGGTGATGTCATGGCCGGAATATTCTCCCGTGCCGCTCACCTGGTCTCCGGCGAATCCGCCTTCGCCGCGCACATCGACTTGCCCGGCGGGCGTCAAGGGCGAACGAAACGTTTCGCGAAAATCGAGCAGGTTCAGCCATCCACGGTATCGGAATGTCCACTTCGGATCTGTGAACCCGGCCATCTCCGCTTCCGCATCAATATGCGAGCGCCCGGCGCTGATCACTCCTTGTTCCAGCGTAAAACCGTCGCGCCAGAACGTAAACTTTGCCGATACATTGGCCGAAACAGGCAGAAACCGCTCCGCCGTCAAACGGATGGATTGCCAGTCGACTGTGCCTAGGTACAGTGGATGCTCGAGCGTGCCGCCGGCGTCGAGTGCAAAAAGCAGCTCACCGCCCTCGATAGCAATGGGGGTCTTCACATCATTGTAGAGAATCCAACCGCCTTTGAGTTTTACCCCGCGAAGATGCAAATTGAGCAGCGTCTCGCGAAGCGGCCTGCCGGCTGCGGGCGAGCGCGGCGCCGAAGGAATATTCGTTGTTCCGTTCTTCTCGATCCGGATGTGGATGTGCGGCTGCTGAATGAAAACTTCGTTCAGTGAGATCTTGCGGCCCCAGAATGAATCGATGCGCAAGCCGGCCTGCACTTCTTCAGCCGCGAACAGCGGCTCGGTGCCGGCGGGCTCGCGGCCATGAACCACCAGGCCCTTCAGCGTGGCGCGCAGCGAGAGCCATTGAACCGAAAGACTCTGCAGCTCGACTCGCCCTCCGGTAACGGCCGAGAGACGCCGCACCAGAAAGCGCTGGAGAATCGGATTGCCCAGCCCGCTGCCGAAAAAAAACGTCAGCCCTGCGGTAATCAAGAAAATTTTCGCGCCCAGCACCCAGGCCACGTGGCGCAGCCATCTCCATTTCCGTTTTCGCGTTTCTTGCGTCATTTCGTTTCTTCGCCGGGAAGTTTGTCCACGTGCAGACGCGCGCGGCTCTCTTTCAGCCAGCGATTCGCTTGCTCGTTTATGCCTTGTTGCACCAGCGCTTCCTGAATGAAGTCGCGCGCGGCTTCGAGCGTCGGCGGCGTTTGCCCGCGCGCTTGTGCTCGCGGGATTACTCCGTTTTGATAAAAATCCTCGATGGCCTTCGCGTCAATCTGCACCGACGGGCGAAACCTCGAATCGAGATAATTGCTCAGATAGAGTTGTGACGCCACCATCCGGTGCACTTCGGCGTCGCTCAACCCGCTTTGTTTCTTCCGCGACTCATACTCCTCCGGTGAAGCAAATGACTTCTGTAGCCGTTCCATCCCTCGATTGACATCCGCGTCTGACGGCTGCGGGAAACGCGAAGCCTCCGCCTCGGTCCGCACAATCCACTGGTCAATCAGCCGGTCAAGCAGTTGCCCATCCGGTTCCGCTTTGCCGTCCAGGAGCTGTTGGTAGTGGCTGAGCTCTCGGAGATCGCTCATCAGGATGACGTCATTTTCGACGCGCGCTGCGATGCGGTCGATAATTTCTTGCGCGGCCAGCAGCCCGGAAAAGACCAGACCGAGAAGTGTGGCAACAGAAACCAACAGCGTTGGTGTCAAGCGGCTGCGCATTAGAAGCTCGACCCCAGGTTGAAGAAAATTTGCAGCCTCGGCAGCTGCGTGCCTCTGAAGCAATTCGTTGAAGCGGGCGTAGTCGAGGTGGCGCTCACGCACGGCACCACAAAAAACGGGCGATTGACCTGGTAGCCCAGATCAACGCGGATCGGCCCGACGGGTGTTGCGTATCGGATGCCGAAACCTATCGTATGCGCAAAATAATTCAGCTCGTTGCTGCAGTTCGTCACGCAGGTCGTCAGAGGCGGACCTGTCGGATTTGCCGGATTGGGCGCAAACGTGAACGTCGGCTTCGGCAGCGTCGCGCGAAAGGAGATGCGGCTCAGTTGGCTGTAGACGTTGCCTCCATCATAAAAGATCGTGCCTCCCAGTTGCGTGCCGATAAAGGGCAAACGCATCGGAAATCGAAATTCTTGGTTGAGGACCAGAAGCGCTTGGCCGCCCACGGGAAATCCTGTCTGCGCATCGCGCGGTCCCGCCTGGTTCAGCGCAAACCCTCGGAGCGACGTACCTCCTCCCGCGAAGAAGCGCTCCGGCAGCGGGATGACGGTCGGAAAAGGCGGCGCGGTCGGCGCCGGGAATGTAAGTGAAACGGTCTCGCGATACGGCTGCAGTATGCCGAACCGCAGGGAACGCGCAAAACTGAAACGCCTCTTGAGGGGGTGGTACGTGGAATTTTGATAGAAGAAACGCAGAAAACTTGCGCTCGAGCCGATGCTGGTATCCGCAATACTGAAATCGGCGCTGTTAAAGCTGCCCTTCGACGGGTCAGCCGGATTGTCCCGGGCGTCGCGGATCCATGTTGTTCCAACCTCTGATACCAGCGTCGGCTGGTTGAACAACGGGATCTCATCCGAAGGTATGTTCAGATTCGTTACGAACACTTTCCTAAACGTGTACCGGTAGAGCAGCGTCGTCAGCCGGCTGATTTGATCCGTCAGCTGCACCGAACCTTCATAGCGCGTCACCGTAAACGTGTTGATGTCTTGCGCTTTTTCAACAAAAGCGGTCGTCTGAAAACTCAAGTGAGAATCGCCGAACGTGTTCGGCGCGGAATAACCCAGCAGCGCGCGCCACTGCAGCGTGCTGCCGCGCAACTTGAGCGAGAGCGAATCGCCGCGCCCCGTCAAATTGTTTTTAGTCAGTTCCAAGATTCCACGCGGGGCCGCGCGCACCTCACCGCCCGTCGGGTTGGTGGTGCTCGCCAGGCGCTGCACTTCGAACCCCCCGCCGTACGCCACCGTATACCTCTTCGCTTCTTCGACCAGGACGACAATGTCCTTGTCGGGATCGCTGCCCGCTGGGTTCTGCGGCAGGACCGTAACGCGGTTAAAAATTCCAAGGTTGTAGAGCCGGCGCTGCGATTCCACCACGTCGCCTTCGCGCAGCGGTTCATTCGGCTTCATGCGTACCTCGCGGCGAATCACGCCCGGTCGCGTGTGATCGTAGCCGCTCACATAAATCCGCCGTACCCGCGTCTGCGGCCCTTCTTCGATGTGATACACCAGGCGGACGGGTGGCGCCTGCGCGATCGTCGGCTTGGTCTCCTCTTCGGATTTTTCTTCACTTTTCTGTTTTTCTTTCTTCCCGTTCGCGCCGCCGTTTGCATTTCCCGATTTCGCCGCCGTCGATCCCTGCGGGACGCGCTCAGCTGTGGCTGTGAATTGCGCTTCGGGATAACCTTCGTTGAAATAGAGCGCGAGAATGTTGTCGCGGTCCGATGTCACGTTGAATTCAGAATAAGCCTGGCCCGGGGTTGAGCCAATCACACCGCGCAACACGTCTTCCTTGAAAGCGCGGTTACCTTCAATCGTGAGCGATGCGACGCGAGTCTGCGCTCCTTCCACCACTAGAAACCGGACATAGACATTGCCCTCTTTGCCTTGATAATTGTCCTGGATCTGTCCTTCCACTTTGGCGTCCAGAAAGCCGTTGGCCTGATACAGGCCGCGCATGGACTGCGCGTCGGAATCAACCAGCCGCCGGCTGAATCTCCCGCGTGATCCGAAGGCCCCTCCAAAAATCTGCAATCGGCTGCGCAGCAGCTCTGTGCCGAAATACTTATTGCCGGTGATCTCGATTCCCACGAGCTTGTGGCGCTCGCCCCGTTCGACCCGGTAGGTGATCACCTGCTCGGTACCCTCTCCGCCGCCGCTGCGCTTCACTTTGCGCGCCTCGATGGTGTATTTCACTTCCGCGTCAAAATACGCCTGGCGCTCGAGCCGCTCGCTGAGATTTCGCTTGCCTTCCTCAAGCAGGTCGGCGTCCACAGCGCCTTCTTGATAGATCGGTATGAGTTTCTTCAGCTCCCCCCCGGAAAATTTCGCTCCCACCACGGCCATCTGGACCCGCGGGCCTTCGGTTACTTCAATTTGTAATGGGACAGTATTTTTCGCGGCGTCGTATGCGCCGCGGCGCACGGTTGCGCGCGCGCTGAGGTGTCCTTTTTTCACCAGAAATTTGTGAATGCCATCGGTGCCCCGATGAACTCGCGCCGACGTCAACTCGCTCCCGCTTTTCATTTTCAGCCGGGAAAGAATCTCGGTGTCCCGGTATTCCGTGCCATTCCTGAGCTGGATTTCGCCTGCGCGCGCCCGCAGCCCCGGCTTTACGTGCACTATTATGTCCATCTGATGGGTGTCCGTATGCGGCACGGTTTCTGCGGAAGCTTCGGCGGTGTACAGGCCTTCGTCGTGGAGTGTGTCCCTCAAGCGCTCCAGCGCTTCGTCGACCGCGCTCCGGCGGTAGACCTGTCCGAGAGAAAGCTGCATCGCCGCTGCTGCTGAAGCCTCCGTGGGCGGAGCAATCAAGCCACGGATCAGCACTTGGTTGAAAAACAGATTTTCGTGCACGACGAAATCGAGCCGCACGCCGCCCTCCACGGGTGTCGCCACTGCCCGGAGGTCGTCATAATCGCCGGTGCGGTAGAGGGCTCGCAGGCTTTCGCCGACGCGGGCTGGGTCCAGAGGTTTGCCGGTTTCCACGGCTATCCCGGCTGGTGACTCGGAGAGCACGCGGCCGTCTTCGGTGACCACGCGCACCGCCAAAACCGGAGCGCCGTTCGTTGGGGAAAGCGTCGCTATTGGCCCGCTCGGTGCTCCTACCTGCGGGGCATCTTGCTGCGCTTGGGCATGCACCCACGTTGCTCCGGAGAGGAGTGCGAAGACGGCAATGCGCCTAATCCCATTTGCCCAGCCCACTTTCATTCCCTCATTCGCTCAGACGAAGCGTAGCACACGCGCGTTGCCTTGCTCGCGCTCTTTGGCGCTATGATAAATGACGGAAAGGACACGGAAAGTTTTGCCAGGGCCACGCCGCACGTGAGCGATTTCATCCACGAGAGATACTCGCGTCAGATTCTCTTCGCAGGAATTGGCGAAGAGGGCCAGAGACGCTTGACCTCTGCCCGCGCCGTCATCGTCGGATGTGGCGCGATCGGCGCTGCGGCCGCCAATCTACTGGTTCGCGCGGGCGTCGGACATCTGCGCATCGTCGATCGCGACTTCGTCGAGCCGTCGAATCTGCAGCGCCAGACTCTGTTTGATGAGGGCGACGCGCGCGCAGCCCTGCCGAAGGCGGTGGCGGCGGAGCGCAAGCTCAGGGCTATCAACTCCAGCGTCGCCGTCGAGGGCGTCGTGGCGGATGCCGATCCGGAAAACGTGGAAGAACTGCTCCTTGGCTTCGACCTCATCCTGGACGGTACCGACAATTTTGAAACCCGCTTCTTGATCAACGACGCTGCCGTGAAGGCGGGCCGTCCCTGGATCTACGCCGCCGCGGTCGCCAGCTACGGCCTGACGATGACCATCCGTCCAGGTCTTACACCGTGCCTCGCCTGCCTCCTCGAAACCGGCGGTCTTGGGCAGGGCTTGGAAGAGACTTGCGACACCATCGGCGTTCTCGGCCCCATTGTCAACCTCATCGCTTCGCTTGAAGTTGCGGAAGCCATGAAACTCTTGGCGGGCCGTGAAGATATGCTCCACGGACGCTTGGTCTCCTGCGATGTGTGGAGCGGCCGCTTCCAGTCTGTTCGCGTGTCGCGCAATCCGGAATGCCGGGCCTGCGTTCGCCGCGATTATTCTTATTTACAAGGCGAAGCGCAGCCCCACATCACCATGTGCGGACGGGACTCCGTGCAAATCCACGAGCGCAATCGCATTCTCGATCTCGACGCCTTGCGCAAACGGCTCGCTCCCACCGTTGCCGACGTGCGCCACAACGAATTTCTTCTCCGTTTCCGCGTCCCGCCTTACGAAATGACGGTCTTCGCCGACGGTCGCGCCATCCTCAAAGGAACGAAAGACCCCGCCGTTGCGCGCACGCTTTACGCCCGCTACATTGGCGCGTGATTCTTCAAAAAGATTCCGGACTGTCAACTGGAGCGGTGCTGGCCCGATCGGCCGAACGAGCTACGCATATTGGAGCGGTCGAGGTTTTCGCGCAGGTTCATCAGCGTAAGAAACGTGCTCAAAATTCGCGCCTTCAGATCGTCGGTCAGGTGCAACCCGCTGGTGGCCACTCTCGCCAGTTTCTCACCGTGTTCTGTGATGAAGCCCATGATCTCGCGCTGCCGCTCGTGCGGCGCATTTCCAAGCGCCGTCTCTCGCCTCATCGCCGCGCAGCTGGCTTCCAACGAAAGAGTGAAGTGCAGGACGCAAAGCTTCTGGTCCGCGAGAGCCGGTGGTGCGTCGTTCTTACAGCCTGCAACTTGGCAAAGTGTCGGCATGGGGGCGCGCGGGGCGCATGCTGATAGGTTACATTCTTGGCCGGGAAAATCCAGTGCGCGTCTTGGAGGGTGCGGCGAATGCCGCATGAGCGGTTTCCCCCCTTCCTTCGTAAGCGAACATCAATCCAGGACGAATAACTTCAGAAATCATTTGACACCCCCTTGCCAACGCATGTATAAAAATACAGACCGATGCATATTGTGGATGTCTTATGAATACCGGGAAAACATTTCGCCACGGACAGATCCTCAGGCTCGTCGAAGGTGCCCGCATCGCCAGCCAGGAAGATCTCCGCCGTCGCCTCGCACGCCAGAAGCTGCGCGTCACTCAGGCCACGCTCTCGCGCGATCTGCAGGAGTTGAAACTCGTCAAGACACAGGAAGGCTACAAACAGACCTCCGCGCCTCCGGAGGAAGCTGCGCATCTACTGCCCCTCACCCGCGCCTTTGGCGAATTTCTGCTGGATATTCGCCCCGCCGAAAATCTTCTTGTCCTGAAAACGCCGCCCAGCGGCGCGCAGCCCTTGGCCGCTGCCGTCGACGGCGCGAAGTTCCCCGAAATCGCCGGAACCATCGCCGGCGATGACACCGTCCTGATCATCACTCCGACGAACAAGTCGCGCGACTCGCTCCAAAAAAAGATCGAAGCCCTCGTGAAATGAGAGACTCCCGCCACATCGCAGTCGTGGGTGTCACCGGCTACACGGGCTTTGAGCTGGCAAAGATTCTCTTGCGCCACCCCTCCGTCGAGACACCCGTCTTCTACGTCCGCGAGACCAACGGCGCGAAGTGCCTCTCCGAACTCTTTCCCCAGCTCCGCGGTTGGGGCGAAGCGCCCCTGCGGCCGCTTTCTACCGGCGCTGTCACGGCAAGTAAAGCGGCCACCGCCTTCTTGGCGACTCCGCATGAAGTCTCCGCCGAAATCGCTCCCGCGCTCCTCGAAGCCGGTATGCGTGTTGTGGATTTAAGCGGCGCTTTCCGTTTCCGTTCCGCGGATACGTTCACCTCCTGGTACAAGCACCCCGCGCCTCCTGCAAATTGGCTCGCCGAATCCGTGTACGGTCTCCCGGAGCTGTATTCGAAGGAGATTGCCACTGCGCGTCTCGTTGCCAATCCCGGTTGCTACGCGACGAGCGTGATTCTCGCGCTGCGGCCCCTGACGGAGGCGAATCTTCTCCGCGCCGACAGCACTGTCGTCTGCGATTGCAAATCCGGCGCGAGCGGCGCCGGAAAAGACCCCCGGCGCGATCTGCATTTCGTCGAGCTGGATGAAAATTTCAAGGCCTACAATCTTTTCTCGCACCGCCACACGCCGGAAATTCTCGAACAAACCGACTTGAGCGAGGAGAGGGTCGTCTTCTCAACGCATTTGTTGCCGCTCGCGCGCGGAATCCTTTCCACGATCTACGTCACGCTGGATTCGCCTCAGGCTCCCGAAGCCATTGAAGCGCTTTACCGTATTTTCTATGCGGGACGCCCGATGATGCGAATCTGGGCGGCGGGCACCCTGCCCGAATTGCAGCACGTCGCACACACGAACTTCTGCGACATCGGCTTCGCGCTGGACAAGACGGGCCGCCGCTTGGTGATCGTCTCTTGCCTGGACAATCTCGGAAAAGGCGCGGCCGGACAGGCCGTGCAAAATTTCAATCTCATGTTGGGAATCAAGGAGCAGACCGCACTGCAATGAAAATTGTCATTAAGTTTGCCGGGGCTTTGCTCGAAGACGACGCCGTCCTTCGCACCTTGGCGCGCCAGGTTGCCGCGCTGGCGAACGAGGGCCACGAATTGCTCGTCGTGCATGGCGGCGGCCGTCTCTTTACCGCGACGCTCAAGCGCATGGGCATCGAAAGCAAGTTTGTTGCCGGGCTGCGTGTGACGGACCGGGAAACGCGCGACGTGGCCGTGATGGTTTTCGCGGGCCTGCTCAACAAGTGTCTCGCCGCCGCGATTTCTGCGGAAGGCCGGCCCGCCGTGGGAATCTCTGCGGCCGACTCACAGTGCTTCCGTGCGGAACCCCTCGTGCACAATGAAGTCGAAGGCGGCCTCGGCTTTGTCGGCTATCTCACCGGCCTGAACGCTCCCTTTATCATTTCGCTCTGGCGTGAAAACCTCGTTCCCGTCGCCTCGTGTCTCGGCCTCGGCCCCGGCAACGAGCTCTACAACATCAACGCCGACCATATGGCGGCTGCCTGCGCCGAATTTCTGAATGCGGACCAGTTGATTTATCTCACCGACGTTGCCGGAGTGCTCGATGGGGAAAAAGTTCTCTCCACCATTACCTGTGAAGAGATCGAGCAGTTGGTGCAGAGCCGCGTTGTTTCGGGCGGCATGGTGCTGAAGCTCGAGGCGGCCAAGCGGGCGCTTGAAGGGGGTGTCCGCGAAGTGCGCATCGTGGGTGGCGCCTCACCGGAAGCGCTGCTGCGCGCCGTGCGTCCTGCGGAAACGGCGGACGAAGAAAATGTTTCTTCGAATCTCGGTACCCGCGTGTTACGCGAGCCTCTGTCCACCGCGCAGGCGGCGTTCTCGGCGGCTTGATGCGCAAACCAACAACAAAACGGAAAGCAATCTTCGCGAGTTCGACGCCGAATAAAGTCGCGCCCGCGGCGAAGATAGACTTGCGGCTGCGCGATGCCGGGCAGTTTCTTCTCCCCACCTACAAGCGGCCGCCCGTGGTTTTCACGCACGGCCGCGGATGCACTGTCTACGATGCGAACGGCAAGAAATATCTCGATTTCCTCGGCGGGATCGCCGTCAACGCCCTTGGCCACGCGCATCCCCGCATCGTAAAAGTAGTTCGCCGCGAAGCGGCCCGCGCCATTCATATTTCCAATCTTTTTCATAACGCCTACCAGGGCCCCTTGGCTCGCAAGCTCTCCGAATGGTCGGGCCTCGACCGCGTCTTTTTCACCAACAGCGGCACGGAGGCCATCGACGGCGCGATGAAACTCGCCCGGCTCTGCGCCCGCACTCCAAAGGATGCGCCCGGCGCCGTGCCGAAAAAACATCGCTTTCTCGCCATGGAGAATTCTTTCCATGGCCGGACCTTTGGCGCCATCAGCGTGACCGCCACGGAAAAATATCGTCTCCCGTTCGCGCCCGTCGTTCCCGGCGTGGAGTTTGTGCGCTTCAACGACATTCCTGATCTCGAAGCGAAATTTGACGACAATGTCTGCGCCATCCTCTTGGAAACTATTCAAGGCGAAGGTGGGATCTATCCCGTCAGCGATGCGTTCTGGAATCGCGCCCGCGCTCTCGCCACGGAGCGTGGCGCTCTTCTCATCGCCGATGAAATCCAGTGTGGACTCGGCCGCACCGGCCGCTATTTTGCCTATCAGAAATTTGCTTCGAAGCCGGACATCACTGTCATAGCGAAACCTCTCGCTGCCGGACTCCCCCTCGGCGCGATTCTCACCACCGAAGCCGTCGCATCCCGTGTTTCCCCCGGCATGCACGGAACAACGTTCGGAGGGGGACCTCTGGTCTGCGCGACGGCGCTGGAATTTCTGAAAATCATCGAGGAAGAAAAACTTCTGGAAAATATTCGCGCGCGCGGCGCGGAATTGCGCGATGGGCTCGCGAAGCTCGCCGCAAAATTCGATTTCATTCGCGAAATCCGTGGCGAAGGCTTGATGCTCGGTATCGAGCTCTCCGTGGAAGGCGCTCCCTTCGTGACGGAAGCGATGAATCGCGGCCTGCTCATCAACTGCACTCACGACCATACCCTGCGTCTGCTCCCGCCCTTTATCGTGGCCCGAGCGCAGGTGCGCGAATTCCTTCACGCGCTGGAACTCGTTTTTGCGGCAACCCCGCGTGTAGCCGCCGCAGCGGAGTCCCAGCCGGCCGGAATTCCTCCCCGCGCGGCTCATGTCGCAGCGAGGTGAAAATGACGGCAACCACAATCTCAACGTCCATCTTATTGTCGAACGATTTGCTCACTGGCTCGGAGTGGAGCCCGGCGCAAACGCGCGAGCTGCTCCGGCTCACGGCGGACGTCA